>NZ_JADNQW010000005.1:3755724-4391449 GCF_015709455.1 Methylosinus sp. H3A | reverse complement strand
CGCAAATGCTCGGCGTAACGGTCGAGGGCCGGCGCGTTCAGACAGGCGTACCATTTCATCCGCGTTGATCCGCGCGGGTGGGCCGCTGCATCGCGCCGGCGCTTCTAAAAGCAGGTTTTATCGAAAAACCGAAACCCTGCTCGGCCTCAGGCCGTCTGCGGCAGGGCGGATTTGGCCTTTTCGACGATGGCCTTGAAGGCCTCCGGCTGGCTGATGGAGAGCTCGGAGAGCACTTTGCGGTCCACCGTGACGCCGGCCTTGGCGAGGCCGTCGATGAAGCGGCTGTAGGTCAGGCCGAATTCGCGGACGGCGGCGTTGATGCGCTGGATCCACAGGGCGCGGAAGACGCGCTTCTTGGCCTTGCGGTCGCGCGTCGCATATTGCATCGAGCGATCGACCGCGGCCTTGGCGGCGCGGATCGTATTCTTGCGGCGGCCGTAGAAGCCTTTGGCGGCATCCAGGGTTTTCTTGTGCTTGGCGTGCGAGGTGACGCCGCGTTTGACGCGAGCCATGACATGATCCTTTCAGGAAATCCGAAATTTGGGGCAGGGCCTCGAGAAGCTCAGCCGTTGGGCAGAAAATACTTCTTGATGTTGTCGCCGTCCGTCTTGAACAGGACGGACGTCCCGCGCAGATTTCGGATCTGCTTATTGGTGCGCTTGATCATGCCGTGGCGCTTGCCCTTCTGGGCATAGACCACCTTGCCGGTGCCGGTGATCTTGAAGCGCTTTTTGGCGCCCGATTTGGTCTTCAGCTTGGGCATTTTGCTCTCCTGGGCCGGGGCCCTGTTCTGCGCGCCGGGAAACCGGCGCATATTCGCGCGAGCGAAAAGAACCGCCACGGCAGCCCATCACTGGCCGGACGGTTCGGAAGCGCGGCTTATAAGCGGTAAGACAGGGGGTTGGCAAGCCCGTGGGCCGCGCGCGTCGGCGCGCGCGAAGGCGCCGTCACCGTGGCTTGGCCAGCCGCCACAGCCACAGGCTCAAGCCGAGCAGCACGATGAGCGCCACCGCGCTCGGCCAGAGCGGCAGAGCCATGCCGCTCACCTGCACGTCCGGCTGCGTCGCGAGCCGGCCCGCCTGGCCGAGCGCCATGAGCCCGAAAATGACCGCCGACACTTTCAGTCCGGTGATCTGAGAATCCATCGTCTTATCCTCCGGAGGCCTCGCGGCGTTCATATAAAGGCGCGGGCGGCGGCGAAAAGACGGGCGCCGCATTGCGGCCGCCCGCGCCTCGGCTTATCTGCGGATCGCCCCTCTCAGCGGCGAGCCTCGCATGCGGCAACCGACGATATTCCTCTCCCATGGCGGCGGCCCGTCCTTCTGGCTCGACGGCCCCATGGCCCGCGCTTTCGATGGGCTGAAGGCCTATCTCGGCGGCCTGCTCGACGATCTGCCGGAGCGGCCGCGCGCCATCCTCGTCGTCTCGGCCCATTGGGAGGAGCCGCGGATCACATTGGGCTCGGCGCCGGCGCCCGCGATGATCTTCGATTATTACGGCTTCCCGGCGCATGCCTATCGCCTGAGCTATCCCGCGCCCGGCGCGCCGGAGCTCGCCGAGCGGGCGCGCGGCCTGCTCGCGGCGGCGGGCGTCGACGCCGCGCTCGATCCGACCCGCGGATTCGACCATGGGGTCTTCGTGCCCATGCTGATCGTCGATCCCGGCGCGACGATCCCGATCGTCACCCTGTCGCTGCGGCAGGATCTCGATCCCGCCTTTCACATCGGCGTCGGCGCGGCGCTGGCGCCGCTACGCGAGGAGGGCGTGCTCATTCTCGGCAGCGGCAACAGCTTCCACAATATTCGCGCATTCTTCGACGGCGAGGAGACCGCCGCCGCCGGCTTCGACGCCTGGCTGACGGAGGCGGCGACGAAGCCCGAGGCGAAAGAGCGCGATGCTCTGCTCGAGCGCTGGAGGCAAGCGCCTTTCGCGCGCGATTGCCATCCGCGCGAGGAGCATCTTCTGCCGCTGATGGTGGTCGCCGGCGCCGCCGGCGCGGATGTCGGGCGCCGTGTCTTTCACGATTCGATCGCCGGCAAGGCGATCTCCGGCTTCGCCTTCGGCTGAGCGCTGCGAGCATCGCGCGTCACTGCGACGGAAGGGCGCCGTAATTTCCGGCCGTCATTGCGAGCGAAGCGAAGCAATGACGGTCATGCGGAAACCATATCACGCCGCGTGGCGCGCTTCCGACGGACCGAAATAATCGAGATAGCGCGCGTCGATCTCCGCGACGCGCATGATGACGAAAACATCCGTCGTGTTGAATTTGCGATCGACGACGGCGCCGTCGCCGAATTTCGCGCCTGCGCGCAAATAGCCCTTGATCAGCGGCGGCAGCGCGCTCATCGCCTTGCGCGTGTCGACGGCTTCCGCGGCGAGCATATCCATCGGCACATGCAATTCGCGCCGCGCGCTCACGCGCCAGTCGTCTTGCGCGCGCGCATGATGCGCGAGAAAGCTCAGCGCCGCCGCATGGGCGAGCGGATTGGCGCCCTCGAGGCTCGCGCAGCCGATCATCGCGTCGATGCGATGATGGCGCACATAGGCGAGTATGCCGCGCCACAAGAGCTCGATCGTGCGCTTGCCGCGATATTGCTCGAGCACGCAAGAGCGGCCGAGCTCGAGAAAGCGCATGCCGCTGTGGCGCGCGAGCAGCGGCGCAATGTCATATTCGCCGGCCGAATAGAATCCGCCCTTTTTCTCCGCGACGTCGTCGCGCAGCAGGCGATAGGCGCCGACCACCTTGGGCTTGATCTTGCCGAAGCGATTGCGCGCCTCGTGATCGATCACGATGAGATGATCGCAGAATTTGTCGAAGCGATCGGCGTCGCGGCGCGTGATCGCGGCTTTGGCGTCCGGCGTGGCGCCGCCCTTGCGGAAGAAGACTTTGAAGCGCAGCCGCTGCGCCTTGCGGATTTCCTTCTTGCCGCAGGCGAGCCGCACCTCGAGCGCGCCGAGCCGCGCGAGCGGGCCTTCGAGCGAGCCGTGCTTCTTCTTTTTCGGCTTCAGGAAATTCTGCGGCTGCAGCAGAGGAAAGGCGCCGGCGATGATCTTGCGGCCGGCGTCGGCGTGGATCGCCCACATTTCGCGTATCGTCTCCGCTCTTGTCGCGCTCGCGCTTTTGTCGCGAGCGCCTCGGATCGTTAGATCACGAGCGGGCGAAACTTTTGTGACGACGCGGGATCTGGACCGCGAGCCTTCAGGCTCTCGTCGCGAAAACAAAAGCCGAGAGTCTCTCCGTGTTTCATTGAAACACGGAGAGACTCTCGGACTCCCGCGTCGGAAGCGACGGCGCGCGAGAGTCTGCGCGCCGTCGTCATTCGCTCAGCGTCGCTGCGTCTGGGCCTGCGGGCCGTTCAGCAGCGGCGTGATGCGACGCACGGTCACGCGGCGGTTCTCGCGCGAGGGGCCTTGCGTCTGCACTTTGAGATGTTGCTCGCCATAGCCCTGCGTCGTCAGATTTTCGGGCGGCACGCCGAAGTCGCGCGACAAGATCGTCGCCACCGCCTGCGCGCGATGATCGGAGAGCGACAGATTGTCGATGTCCGAGCCGACCGCGTCGGTGTGGCCCTCGATGAGGAACACTTCCGCCGGATTGCGCCTGATCGCCTCATTGAGCGCCTCGGCGACGAGCACGAGCCGCTGCGCCTGATCCGGCGTGATCGCCCAGGAGCCGGTGTCGAAATTGATCGTGTCTATGTCGACGCTGCGCGTATAGGCGCGCAGCGACGAACTGTAGCGGATTTCGTCCAGCGTGTAGCGGCGCGGCATGGGCGCGAGCGGCGGCGCCGTCAGCGTCTCATAGAGCAGACGCTCGTCGGCCGCGCCGTAATCGACGACATAGGCGTCGGGCGCGATCTCGATCGGCGGCGGCGGCAGCACGACGACCTCCTCCGCGAAGCCGCGCGGCGGGCCGCGGAAGCCATTGTCGATGAGAATGATCTCCCGGCCGTCGGGGAAGCGGCGCAGCCGGCGCAGCAGCACGCCATTGGCGTCGGTGAAGGTCAGCACTTCGCCGCCGTCGCGTCGGGCGTAGACGCTCACATATTCGCCGCCGCGCTTTTCGCTGCGCAGATTGCCGCCGAGCTCGCGGAAGCGTTCGTTCTCGTCGTGGCGGATAAAGGCGCCGTCGCCGTCGCGCACGATGGTGCGGCCGGGCTCCTGCACGACGAAGACGCCGTCGCGCTCGAATTGCTGCCGGCGCGAGTGGACGTCGTCCAGGCGATGCGAGCCCGGCTGGCTCAGCACGAAGCCGCCGACGAGGCCGGCCGCCGCGCCGATGGCCGCCGCGGCGGCTGGCGAAACGCGCGGTCCGCCGGCGTGAGGCGGAGCGGGCGGCGGCGCTCCAAAGGGGGCGGCCGCCTGGGGCGGGGCGCCGGCAGGCGGCGCGCCGGGGCCGACGGGCGGCGGGAGGCGACCGCTGTGATCTCCGGCCGGGCCGCTGGGCGGCGGGCCGTTGGGACGCGGCGCCGCGCCGGGCGGGGGCGACGCGGGGAGGAAATTACCGCTTTGCGCAGGCGACGCCGGCGGTCGGCCATGCGGCGCCAGGGGCTCGGATTCGCCGCTTTCGGCGGGCGCCGGTTGCGGGCCGCCGAGATGCGGGGGCGCTCCCGGATGGTCGCCTCGAGGACCGCTCTGGGCGCCGCCGGCGGGAGGGGCCTCCGAACGAGGAGGCGTCGCGACGACGGGGGCGGCGCCGGTTTGTGGTCCGCCGGCCGGCGCAGCGACCGGAGCCTGCGGGGCCGGACGCAAGGGCGGCGCATGGCCTTCACGCGGCGCCGGAGGAGCGAGCGAGCCTGCAGCGGGAGCGGGAGCAGCGGGGCTGCTCGGCGCGGCCGGCGGGCGGAGCGACGGCGCCGGATGCGGCGGCGGAGCTTGCCGAATCGGCGCGGGCTGCTGCGGCGAATAGATGATCGCCGGCGCTACGGGCGCGCGTGCCGGAGCCTCGTGCGGGGGCGCTGCGCGCAATTGGGGGTGCGGCGGCGGGGCGCCGGCTCCGGGGTATGGGGCGGGTTGCGGCGCCGGGCGCGGGCTAGGCTGTGGCGCAGGCGCATGCAGGGCGGGCGCGGGGTGGAAGGGCGCAGCGGATGGCGGCGGCGCTAGTCGTGGAGCGGGGGCCGGAGCCGGAGCGGGAGCCGGAGCCGGTCGCTGCAGCGGCGAGCGCCTGTCGTGATTCGGGTTCGGATCGACGCCCGGCGGCGCGGCCTGCGCCAGCACGAGGCCTTCGCCGGCCGCGGCCGGCGCGACGACGGCGGCTTGCGGGCCGAGCGCCAGCGATGGCGTCATCAGTCCCGCGAGCAGCAAATTTTTTCGTCTCGACATTCTGTTCTCCACGACTCGGGCGTGACCGTTCGCAATCTCCCCGCGCGCCCATTGTGACGCGGGCGCAGGGCGAAATTTTTTCTTTTTTGTGGCTGCGGCGAAGCGCGGCGCAGGATCGCAAAAGGTCAGATCGCTTCGCGGGCCCCGGCCGCGCGGCGGCGGGAGCCTTCGATCGCCTCCAGGATCGCCTCCGACAGAGCGTCGAATTCGACCGGCTTCGTCAGCAGGAAGTCGACGCCGGCGCCGCGCGCGGCGCGCTCGTCCTCCTCGAGCGCGCTGGCGGTCAGCGCGACGATCGGGCGCCGGCTCGCGCCCATGCGCGCCTCCTCAGCCCGAATCAGGCGGGTCGCCTCGAGCCCGTCGAGCTCGGGCATGAACACATCCATCAAAATGACGTCGAAAGGCCGCATGCGCCCGCCGATCGCGGTTCGCGCGAGCTCGACGGCGCGGGCGCCGTCCTCGGCGCGCGTGACCAGCGCGCCGAGCTTCTCGAGATGACGGCAGACGATCAGCGCATTGACGTCATTGTCCTCGGCGACGAGCACGCGCCGTCCGGCGAGCGTCGGCGCCGGCGCGACGAATCCCGTCTCGTTGCGCGTCGGCGGCGGGGCTGTCGACAGGCGCTCGACGAGCGAGGCCGCGCGCACCGGCTTCACCAGCCAGCCGTCGAAATGGCGCAGCGCCGCCTCGCCGAAGGCGCGCCGCTCCATGGGCGAAAACATCAGGAACACGCGGCCGGCGCCGGCGCGCCGCGCTTCGTCCGCGAGACGCTCGGTCGCCGCCTCGCCGAAGGCGCAGTCGACGACGACGCAATCGAACTGCCCCTCCGTCGCTGCGCCGAGGAGGTCGGCGCCGCGCGCCTCGTCGCGCGCGATCTCCGCCTGCGCCCCGGCGCCGCGCAGGATCTCGGCCATGAAGGGGCCTTCGAAGATCGTCGGAGAGACGATCAACACGCTGGAGCCGGCGAGCGGCTTCTTGCGCTCGCGCGCGCGGTCGTCGAAGAGGGCGTGCGGCCCGCGCGGCAGAGTGAAGGCGAAGACGGCGCCCGAGCTCGAGCCCGACCCCTCTTCGATCTCCAGCCGGCCGCCCATCAGCGCGGCGAGATGGCGCGAGATGGCGAGGCCGAGGCCGGTGCCGCCGTGCCGGCGCGTCGAGGAGCCGTCGCCCTGCTCGAATTCCTCGAAGATGATCTCGCGCGCCGCCGGCGCGACCCCCGGCCCGGTGTCGGCGACACGAAAGACGAGCGCGCCTTTGGCGTCGCGCTCGACGCTGAGGCCGACGCCGCCGCTCGCGGTGAAATTCACCGCATTGCCGGCGAGATTGACGAGAATCTGGCGCACGCGCGCGGCGTCTCCGGCGACGGTCTCCGGCGCGTCCGGCGCGATATAGCTCGCGATCTCGAGATGCTTGGCCTGCGCGCGCGGCGCCAGCAGCTCCACGACGCCTTCGACGAGCGGCGTCAGAGCGAAAGGCTCGACCTCGAGCTCGATCTTGCCCGCCTCGATCTTGGAGAAATCGAGAATATCGTCGATGAGCTGGGCGAGCGAACGGCCGGAGGCGGCGATCGCGTCGACATAGCTCGCCTGCTCGGCGTCGAGCCGCGTCGCCGCCAGCAATTGCGCGAGGCCGAGCACGCCGTTGAGCGGCGTGCGGATCTCATGGCTCACCGTGGCGAGGAAGCGCGATTTGGCCTGGCTCGCCGCCTCGGCGCGGTCGCGCGCGGCGGCGGCGGCGCGCAGCTCCCAGATTTCATCGCGCAATCCTTCGAGCTCGGTCTCCACGGCCCGGCGGCGCAGCGCCCGGCGCGCGCGCAGAAACCAGAGCCAGCCGGCCGCGACGAGCGTGACGAGGAAAGCGAAGGCGACGAAGACGCAATTGGGGACAGGGGGCATACGGAGCGTCCAAAACCATTCGATGAAGGCGGTTATTTCACGACAATCGCGAGAAAAGTATGAATTGATCGGCAGGGCGTGAGCTCAGGCGGCGGCGCGCGCTCCGGCGGAGCCGCCTCGATAGGCGAGAGCTTCGGCGAGATGGCGGCGCGCGATCGCGTCCGAATTGTCGAGATCGGCGATGGTGCGGGCGAGCTTCAGCGCGCGGTGAAAGCCGCGCGCCGAGAGCCCGAGGCGTTCGGCGGCGTCGCGGATCAGCGCCGTCCCGGAGGCGTCGAGCGCGGCGGCCTTGTCGATCGCGCTCGCCGGAGCGCTCGCATTGGTGGTGGAGCCGGCGAGACCGAGCTTTTCATAGCGCCGGCGCTGGCGGTCGCGGGCCGCGGCGACGCGCGCCGCGACCTCGGCCGAGCCCTCGGCCG
The DNA here is from genome assembly GCF_015709455.1 of Methylosinus sp. H3A. Taxonomy (NCBI): domain Bacteria; kingdom Pseudomonadati; phylum Pseudomonadota; class Alphaproteobacteria; order Hyphomicrobiales; family Methylocystaceae; genus Methylosinus; species Methylosinus sp. H3A. The sequence continues at coordinate 4,383,816 of NZ_JADNQW010000005.1, read as the reverse complement.
GCGGCGGCAAAACGAGATCGGCCGCCGACACGGCGGGAACCTCGATCCGCAGATCGAAACGGTCGATCAGCGGGCCGGAGAGCCGCGCCTGATATTGCGCGAGGCAGCGTTCATTGGGCTGGCGGCGGCAGGCGAAGCCCGGTTCGAGCGCATAGCCGCAACGGCACGGGTTCATCGCCGCGACGAGCTGGAAGCGGGCGGGATAGACAGCGCGGTGATTGGCGCGCGAGACGGCGACCTCGCCGGTCTCCAGCGGCTGGCGCAGACCGTCGAGCGCCTGCGCTTGGAATTCCGGCAATTCGTCGAGGAACAGAACGCCATTGTGGGCGAGCGAAATCTCGCCCGGACGCGCATGGGCGCCGCCTCCGACCAGCGCCGCCATAGAGGCGGAATGGTGCGGCGCGCGATAGGGGCGCCGATCGGTGAGCTCGCCGCCCGCGATCTCGCCGGCGACGGAATGGATCATCGAGACTTCGAGCAGCTCGCGCGGCGACAGCGGCGGCAGAATGGAGGGAAGCCGCGCCGCCAGCATGGATTTGCCGGCGCCGGGCGGGCCGTTCATCAAGAGATTGTGGCCGCCGGCGGCGGCGATCTCCAGCGCCCGTTTGGCGCTCTCCTGGCCCTTGATGTCGGCGAGGTCCGGGAGGTCCGCCGCGGCGGCGCGCACCGCTGGCTCCGGCCGCGCGAGAACCTGCGTTCCCTTCAGATGGTTGACGAGCTGGATCAGCGAGCGCGGCGCGATCACCTCCATCTCGTTGGACGCCCAGGCGGCCTCCGGCCCGCATTGGCGCGGACAGACGAGCCCATGGCCCCGCATATTGGCGGCGACGGCCGCGGGCAGCACGCCGGCGACCGGCGCGATCGCGCCGTCGAGCCCCAATTCGCCGAGCACCGTATAGCCGTCCAGCGCGTCCGAAGGGATGGCGCCGATCGCCGCCATCACGCCGAGCGCGATCGGCAGATCGTAATGGCTGCCCTCCTTGGGCATGTCGGCCGGCGCCAGATTGACGGTGATGCGCTTGGCCGGCAGCGCGAGGCCGGAGGCGACGAGCGCCGCCCGCACCCGCTCCCGCGATTCGGCGACCGCCTTGTCGGGAAGGCCGACCAGGGTGAACACCACATTGCCGCTGGCGATCTGGACCTGAACGTCGACCGGCTTGGCTTCGATCCCCTCGAAGGCGACCGTCGAGACCCTGACCACCATGGCGAAAGCTCCGACTCCGAGCAGAAAGAAAGCGCTCCAACGCGGACGTCGCCATAGTAGACGCGGCGTCTCGCCACGGCAAGAACAATATGAGAACGAAATTTCGCCGCGCTTCGGCAACGGCCCGCTAACCGGCGCGAGCTAGTCTGCGCCGAAAGTTCGACCCGATATTTTTGAGATTTGCGAAAGCGTCGCCATGCTGCGGCCGCGCTCTCATGGACTAAAGAGCCGCGGCGGGCTTCGCCCGAGAGATGGGAAAGCGCGAGATGTCTCAGAAGAATCGAATGATTACGGCGCTCGGCGTCGCGGCTCTGGCGTTCGTGCTGGGGCTCGCCCCGGCGAGCGGGCGGGCGGCCGAATGCGGACGCAATGGCGAGGGCTTCGAGCCCTGGCTCGAGGGTTTCCGGCGCGAGGCCGCGGCGGCGGGAGTCGCCAAGCCGGCGATCGATTCGGCGCTCGCCGACGTGTTCTACGACCGTTCGGTGATCTCGCATGACCGCGGGCAGAAGGTGTTTCGCCAGACCTTCGAGCAATTCTCCGCCCGCATGGCCAATTCCTTCCGCGTGAGCAAGGGGCGCTCGCTGTTGCTCAAACATGCGGCGCTGTTCAAGCGGATCGAGCAGAAATATGGCGTGCCGGGGCCGGTTCTCGTCGCGATCTGGGGGCTGGAGACGGATTTCGGCGCCTATCTCGGCAATTTCTCGACGATTCGCGCTCTGGCGACGCTCGCTTATGATTGCCGCCGCTCCGACAGGTTCCGCGCCGAATTGCTCGACGCTCTGCGCATCGTCCAACGCGGCGATCTCGACCCTGCGCAAATGCGCGGCGCCTGGGCCGGAGAGATCGGCCAGACGCAGTTCATGCCCTCGTCCTATCTGAAATTCGCCGTCGATTTCGACGGCGACGGCAAGCGCGATCTCGTTCACGATACGGCCGATGTGCTCGCCTCCACGGCCAATTTTCTGCAAGGCTCCGGCTGGAAGCCGGGCGCCGGCTGGGACGAGGGCGAGCCCAATTTCCCGGCGCTGCTCGAATGGAACAAGGCGAAGGTCTATTCCAAGACCATCGCCCTGCTCGCCGACAAGATCAAAGGCGCCGGCGACTGACAGACTTGGACTGACAGACTTGGACAGCGCGCGGTGGATTACTCCGCGGGCTCGGCGTCGGCCGTCTTCAGCGAATGTATCGGCCGATGCCGCAGATAGATGAAGAACATGGCGATCACGCCCGTGCCCATCAGCAGATAATAGGGCAGGGTGCGCATGAAGCTCTTGCCCACGGAGAAGGGAAAGCGCGACACCCAGCGCTCGCCATGCTCGCCCGTCACCGTCACAATGCCGACGAAATAGCCCGCATCCGGGAAGTCGTGCTCGAAATTTATCGTGCCGGTCGGATAGGTGCGCGGGCCGCGATAGGCGACGGTCACCGCATTTATGTCGGCGTTCTCCCGCTCCTCGCCGCCGACATCCTTGACGATTCTTATCTCCACCGCCATGTCGCGAAGCTCGTCCTGCTCGGCGTCGAGCGCGATGATGGTGTGGCCGGTCGCCGGAATGTCCTCGCAGAATTCGTTTTTCGAAGAGTCCGGAAGATAGCCGGTGAAATTCATTATGTCGGGGCCGATGAACAGCCGGCATCGGCCCTCTGCCGAGCCCAGCCGGCCATGGGCCGAGGCGGGCGCGGCCGCGGCGAGAAGCATGAGCGGCAAGACGAAGAGAATGGGCGGCGCGGAACGGATCGCCGAACGCAGAACCCCATCGATCGACCGCCAGAACGGGACAAGACCGCTGTCGGACATGATGATTCCCCCATGGAGCATGTGTTGCGGGCCTCGTTCCGTGGGCGCCTTCGCTCCGACGACGAAGCGAGAGCCGGATCGGCCGACCCGGTCGCTCGCCGCCTGCGACAATGCGGCATGTTAGCGCATTCTCTCGGAGCGGCAAGAGCGTGAGCGGGCTTCGTTTTTTTCCGTCTTTTCCGATAGGTTTCGGGCGCGTCGGCGACGCAATACTGCGGCCTTTGCTTGCGCTTTGTTCGGCGTGGCGCGGTCTTTGCGGGATTCGCCCCGCGGACTCTTGTCTTTCTGCGGCTCGCACGCCATATTCGGCGTCGAGGACCGCGCCGATTGGCCGGATAGACCGGGCCGCGCGGCCTTTTTCGAGAGGATGCTATGTCCAATTTCGACCGCAACACGAGCTTCGGCTATCGGGGCGGGGTCTCCAGAGCCGGCACGGCAGAGATCGACCAGGGCCTGCGCGCCTATATGCTCGGCGTCTATAATTACATGGTCCTGGGTCTCGGCGTCACCGGATTCGTGGCGCTCGGCACGCATATGCTCGCCGTGGCCAAGGAAGGCGGCCGCCAGATCGCGCTCACGCCCTTCGGCCAGATGCTCTACACGAGCCCGCTGAAATGGGTGGTGATGCTGGCGCCGCTGGCCTTCGTGTTCTTCCTGGGCTTTCGCGCCGACCGCATCTCCGCGGCGACGGCTCGCAACCTCTTCCTCGCCTTCTCGGCGGTGATGGGGTTGTCGATGTCGTCGATCATGATCGTCTTCACCGGCGCGTCCATCGCCAAGGTGTTCTTCATCACCGCGGCGGCCTTCGGCGGCCTCAGCCTCTATGGCTATATGACGAAGCGCGATCTCTCGGCCTTCGGCTCCTTCCTCGTGATGGGCCTGTGGGGCCTCGTGCTCGCGAGCCTCGTCAATCTGTTCTTCCAGAGCAGCGCGCTGCAGTTCGGCCTGTCGATCCTGTCGGTGTTCATCTTCGCGGGCCTCACCGCCTGGGACACGCAGTCGATCAAGGACGGCTATTATCAGAGCGCTGGCTATGGTCACGAGGTGGTGGCGAAGCAGAGCATTTTCGGCGCTCTGTCGCTCTATCTCGACTTCATCAACATGTTCCAGTCGCTGCTCTATCTGTTCGGCGACCGCAACGACTGACGATCCTTCGGTCGACGCGAGAAAACGAAGGCCCCGCTGCGGCGGGGCCTTTTCTTTTTCAGTCGCGCACCAATTCGAGCTTTTTTTGCAGTACGGCGATGACGCGCGCGAGCTCCTGGCCGCGACGCATCACGAGACCGCCGGAGGCGACGACGCTGAAGGCGCCCTGACGGCGGCCGAGCTCGGGGTTTTTCTCGATGCGATAGAGCGGCGCCTCGCTGGCGCGGCGATAGACGGAGAACACCGCCTTGGCGGGAGAGAAGTCGATGGCGTAGTCGCGCCATTCGCCGGCCGCGACCTTGGCGCCGTAGAGATCGAAGAGCAGCCGCAGTTCGCGCCGGTCGAAGGACACGAGCGGGGCGGTTCTGGTCTCGGGCGCGGGCCTGGACCGATCGGGGTCGTTCGTCGCGCGGCCTGCCACAACGGCGAGCAGGCCGCGCCGCCTGCTGGGTTCGGTCGTCTCCGTCTCGCTCATACCGCTTTTCCTCTTTCGCGGGCATGATCGCGCGCCGATCGCGCGAGGGCAAGACAAAGATGACATTCCGGCGACGATCGGCCCGGCGCGCAAAGATCAAATTTCACATTTTCGCCAATATCGAGCCCCTTGTCCGCCAAAGGAGCCGACCAATATCTAACGTATTGCCTCGACAGGCGCGGGAAGTGGTTTTTCCGGATTTCGTCAGCCCCCCAGCCCCCCGGAAGGGCGCTTCTCGAGCAGAGTGAGTTCGTGGCGATGGACGGGCCGGCCGGGCGACGCTCGGGCGGCCCGTCTTGTTTTTGCAGGTCGCGTGCGAGTCGCCGCGCGCAAGCTGCGCATCGCGACGCGTCCCGGCAGTGACGTGGGCCGGCGCTCTTGCAACTTTGCCGATGGTCTCCGATATCAGCTCTCGCGCACCGCTCGAGGCCGCTCGACGGGCGCCATTGCCGATCAATGACGATCTCTATATCCCGGCCAGTGCCCGCGCGCCGTCGGCCATGCTTCCATTGCGGGAGCGGCGCGCGCGGCGGAGCCGATAGAAAAAGCGGAGACGACGCCCGTGAACGACCACGCCGAAACAAATACGATCGACGCTGCCGAGCGCAGCGATTACGGCTTCCAGGCCGATGTCGCGCGGCTCTTGGAGCTCATGACTCATTCGGTCTATTCCGAGCGCGACATTTTTCTGCGCGAACTCGTGTCCAATGCGGCGGACGCGATCGAGAAGCTGCGCTTCGAATCGGTGGCGAACGAGGCGCTGGCGGCGCAGGCCGGCGCGCCGCTCGTCACCATAGCGCTCGACAAGGACGCCCGCACGCTGAGCGTCACGGACAATGGCGTCGGCATGTCGCGCGACGATCTCGTCGCCGCTCTCGGCACCATAGCGAGCTCCGGCACGCGCGCCTTTCTCGACGACCTCGAGGCGAAGGGCGGCGCCGACCAGGGTAACGCGGGCCAGGGAGGCTCCGACAAGGGAAACGCGGGCGTCGGCGGCTCGCTCATCGGACGTTTCGGCATCGGCTTTTATTCGGCCTTCATGGTCGCCGATCACATCGAGGTGGCGACGCGCCGCGCGGGCGCGTCGGAAGCGTTTCTCTGGACCTCCGAAGGCAAGGGCTCGTTCCAGATCGCGCCGCTCGCTCTCGACTCGGTGCCCGCGGTCGGCACGCGCGTGACGCTGCATCTCAATTCGGAATCGGATGAATTTCTGCAGCCCTATCGCATAGAGGAGATTTTGCGCGAGCACTCGGGGGCGATCGCGATACCGATCGATCTCGTCGAGGAGCAGGGCAAGGAGCCGCGCCGTCTCACCGACGGCTCGGCGCTGTGGACCAAGTCCAAATCCGAGGTGAGCGAGCAAGACTATAAGGATTTCTATCAGCAGATATCCGGCCAGTTCGACGAGCCGGCGCTCACAATTCATTGGCGCGCGGAGGGACGCACGGAATATACGGTGCTCGCCTTCGTGCCCGGCTCGCGGCCTTACGATCTCTTCGATCCCAAGCGCAAGAGCCGCTCCAAGCTCTATGTGCGCCGCGTGCTGATCTCGCGCGAGGCCGACGTTCTGCCGCCCTGGCTGCGTTTCATGCGTATCGTCGTCGACAGCGCCGATCTGCCGCTCAATGTCTCGCGCGAGATGGTGCAGAACAATCCGATCCTCGCCGCGATCCGCAAGGCGATCGGCACGCGCGTGCTCAAGGAGCTCGCCGATCTTTCCGCCAATGATTCGGAGAAATTCGCCGCCGTATGGAAGAATTTCGGCGCCGTCATCAAGGAGGGGCTGCACGAGGATCCGGTGCGCCGCGACGAGATATTCGCCATTGCGCGTTTCACGACGTCGCAGCATCCGGACGGCGGCCGCAGCCTCAAAGATTATGTCGAAAATCTGCGGCCCAATCAGACGGCCATTTATTACATCACCGGCGACGACAAGAAGCGGCTCGCCTCGAGCCCGCAGCTCGAAGGCTATCGCGCCAAGGGCATAGACGTGCTGCTGCTCGATGAGCCGGTCGACGCCTTCTGGGTGACGAGCGCCGTCGGCTATGACGGCAAGCCGTTCAAATCGGTGACGCAGGGCGCCGCCGATATCGACGCCGTGCCGACGCCGGAAGGTTCTTCCGACACGCCGCCGGCCGAAGCGAGCGCGGAGGTCGCGCTGCTCACCGGCATGTTGAAGGAGACGCTCGCCGGAGAGATCGACGATGTGCGCGTCTCGACGCGCCTGCGGGAGAGCCCCGCCTGCCTCGTCGCCGCCGATCACGGCTTCGATCTCCAGCTCGCGCGCATGCTCCAGGAGAGCGGCAATAAGGGCGTTTTCGGCAAGCCCGTGCTCGAGATCAATCCGCGCCACGAGGCGGTGCTCGCTCTCGCGCAAAAAGCGAAGGCCGATCGCGCCAGCGCGGAAGACGGCTTCTGGCTGCTGTTCGACACGGCGCGCATCGCCGATGGCGAGGCGCCGCTCGACGCGGCCGCTTTCGCCAGGCGCGTCGCCGCGCTGCTCGCCAAAGGGTGACGCTTCTGTCCCTGCTTGCGCTCGATCATGTGACGCGCGCCGCGGCGCTCGACGAGGTCGCGGCCTTTCTCGATCGCTCCGGCGTCGAGGATGCGCGTCGCGACGCGCGAGCGCTGCTGCTCGCCGCCGGCGGATTCACAGCGGCGGAGCTGCTGCTGGAGCCGACGGCGGCGCTCACGGGCGCCGCGCGGGAAAAACTGCGCGACTATGCGCAGCGTCGCGCGGCGCGCGAGCCGGTGACGCGCATTCTCGGCGCGCGCGGCTTCTGGACGCATGATCTCGTCGTCGCGCCCCGAGTGCTCGATCCACGGCCGGACACGGAGACGGTCGTCGAGCTCACGCTCGAGCTCATGCGCGAGCGTCGGCTCGAGCCGCTCGCGATACTCGATCTCGGCGTCGGCTCGGGCGCGATTCTCTGCGCGCTGCTCGCCGAATTTCCGAACGCGCGCGCGGTCGGCGTCGATCTCAGCGCCAACGCTTGCGCCGCCGCCGCGCTCAATCTGTCGCGCTCCGGTTTCGCCGAGCGCGCGGCGGTGCTGCGCGGGCGCTGGGCCGATGCGCTCGCTGCGCGTTTCGATCTCGTGGTCTCCAATCCGCCTTATATCGCGAGCGGCGAATTGGACGCGCTGGAGCCGGAAGTGCGGCTCTATGATCCGCCGCTCGCGCTCGACGGCGGCGCCGATGGACTCGACTGCTATCGCGAGATCGCTGCGGAGTTGCCGCGTCTGCTCGCGCCGATGGGCGTAGCGGCGCTCGAGGCGGGCGACAAGCAGGCGCGAAGCGTCGTCGCTCTATTGGCCGAGAATGGCCTCGAGCCCGCCGGAATTCGCAAGGACGCCGGCGGACGCGAGCGCGCCGTCGCCGCGCGGCGCAGCAGTTCGTGACATGCGAGGTCGTGACATATTGGCTACACCCCCTATTTATCTGAGGGACGGAACGTTCGCGCCCTTGGCGAGCCTGCCCGGGTGGACTATAGTCGCCTGCGACAAGACGCTGATCGTCGTGAGCGACGCTGAGCGCGGATGAGGGGGAATACGGCCGGTCCCCGAAATTTTGCCGAAGGCGCGAGTCCCGCGCCGCATGGGCCGGTGTCCGGCGCCACCGTTCGAACCCGAAAAGACGATGAATGATCGGGTGTTCGGCGCGCGAGACAGAGCGTGTTCGGACTCATCGAGCGTGAGCGACGGTTTCGCGATTCGACCGCGGCCGCGATGAAGGCGAGAGGCGTAACGCGCGCCGTGGCGGCGAGCGAGAGCCAGACGACTTCGACGCCGTCTTTCTTTAGGTCGAGGGGCCGACGAGCGGCCTTTGCTCAGTAGCGCCTTCGAGCGTGTCGGCGGCGCTCGGATGCAAGATGTGAATTCGGCGCAGGCTGTTCCACGAGGACGCCGCGCCGGCCGCGTGATCCATGTCTGGATCGCGCAAGCGACAGAACGGACAGAAACGCCGCTCGAGGTAGAGCGGAGTCGCTCCGTTGGATCGGGCATGGCGCCCGGCTTCCTTCTCTGACGCAGTTTCGAGCGTTCGTCCCTCTCGGCGCGTTCGGCCGAAGCACGACACGCCGAGCCAGCAAAGCGTAAGGACCTTCTCGGGGATATTCGATGAGACCAGGACAGAATAAACGCATCCGCGGCCGCAATGGGGGTCGAAAAGGGCCCAATCCCCTCACACGTTCCTACGAGTCGAACGGTCCGGACGTTAAGATCCGGGGAACCGCTCAGCATGTCGCTGAGAAATATCTTCAGCTCGCCCGAGACGCGCAATCCTCCGGCGACACGATCATGGCCGAGAGCCTGCTTCAGCACGCCGAACATTATTTTCGTCTGATCGCCGCGGCTCAGACCGCGCAACAGCAGGCGCAGGGCGGCTACGGCGGCCGTCCCTATGAGGCGGCTGAAACCGACATCGACGACGATGATGATTTCAGCGGAATCTCGGATCGTTTCGCGCCTCTCTCTGAGCGCTTGCCGCAGACCGCCGGCTATCAGCCGCCGCCGCAGCCTTATGCTTCTGCGCCCTATGCGCCGCAGCCCGCGGCGCAGCCGCAATTCGCGCAGCAGCCGCAACCGCAACCACAGCCCTACGAGGAGCGTCCGATCGGCGAGCGTCCGGTCAACGAGCCGCGCTATGAGCGCCAGCCGCGCCAAGATCGAGGCGGTTCGGATCGCGGTGGTTCGGATCGCGGCGGCTTTCGCGATCGACGCGACCGCGACCGCGGTGGCGAGCAGACCGCCGAGGGCGGCGGCGAACGGCCGCCTCGCCAGAATTTCGACCGCAATCGCGAGCGTCGTTTCCCGCCGCGCGTGCAGCCCGCCGTGCAGGACGAGGCTCCGGCCGCCGCGCTGCCGTCCTTCATCACAGCGCCGATTCGCGCGGCCGGGCCGGAGGAGACGGAGACCTTCGCTCGCACGGAGCGCACCGCGATTCGCGAGCATGAAGAGGCCGCCGCCGGCTTTCATCTCAATCAGCGTCGTCGCCGTCGCACGCGAGCGCCGAATGAAGATGCGAATGGCAATGTCGCTTCCAGCGACGAGCCGCCGCGTTCGGACGAGCTGCCGCTCGCCGATTGAGCGTAACGCCGCGGCGCGCCGTCAGAGCGCCGCGCGTCTTTGCCCGCGCGGCGCCCGCTGGGCGAGAATCTTGTCGATCCGGCGGCCGTCCTTGTCGAGAACTTCGAAGCGCCAGCCATGCGCGTCGAAGCTCTCGCCGATCTCCGGCAGATGGCCGGCGTGCGCCAGAACGAAGCCGGCGGCCGTCTGATAGCTCCTGTCCTCTGACGCCGGCATCGCCAGAAGCTCCAGCATTTCGTCGGCGGGCATGCCGCCGGAGATGAGCCATGAGCCGTCGTCGCGCTGCACGGCATGCGGCTCGGGCGGGCCCTCCGCGGTCCCGAATCCGCCGGCGATGGCCTCGAGGATGTCGGCGTCGGTCACGATCCCCTGGAAATGGCCGTATTCGTCGAAGATCAGCGCGACATGGACGGAGGCGCGCTTGATCATCTCGACCACGTCCAGCGCGTCGGCGGAGGTCGGGACGATCGGTGCTTGGCGCACGAATTCGCTCGGCTGCGGGTTCTCACCGCGCAGATAGGCGTCGAGCAGATCTTTCGCCTGCAGCACGCCGAGCATGTTCTCGGTCTTGCCGCGATAGGCGGGCAGCCGTGAATGGACGCTGGCGATGATCGTCTCGCGGATCGTCTCCGGCGAATCGTCGAGATCGATCATGTCGACCTCGCCGCGCGGCGTCATCACGCCGCGGACCGGGCGGTCGCCGAGACGCATGACGCCGGCGATCATCGCGCGTTCGCCCGGCTCCAGAACGCCGGCCGTCTCGGCCTCGGCGACGAGCGCCCTGATCTCCTCGTCCGAAACGAGATGCGCGCCTGCCGCGCCATAGCCGAGAGCGCGCAGCAGCGCGCGTCCGGAGAGATCGAGAATGAAGACGAGCGGCGCGGCGAGCCGCGCCAGCACGCTCAGGACCGGAGCGACGGCGGTTGCGATTCGTTCGGGATCGCGCAGGGCGATCTGCTTGGGCACGAGCTCCCCGACGATCAGCGACACATAGGTGATCGCCGCGACGACGAGACCGACGCCGAGCGTCTCCGACATGGCCGGAGACAAGCCGCGCGACGCGATCCATTCGGAGAGCCGCGCGCCAATGGTCGCGCCGGAGAAGGCGCCGGACAGCACGCCGATCAGCGTGATGCCGATTTGAACGGCGGAGAGAAATTTTCCGGGATCGGAAGCGAGGGCGAGGGCGGCGCGCGCGCCGGGAACCCCGCGCTCGGCCGAGGCTCGGAGGCGCGCAGGGCGCGACGATACGACGGCGAGCTCCGCCATGGCGAGCGCGCCATTGATCAGGGTCAAGGCGATGACGACGGCAATTTCCAAGTAAGGCATGGGTGAGAGCATAACGGCGCCGTTCCCGTCCCGCGAGTCCCCTTCGGGCCGTCGGCGACGCGCGGCGCCTGCGTCGGAGCGAAAAAATCCTCGCGCTCCAGTTGGTCGCACCCTCTTTTCGAGCGCGAGGGTCTTTCCCATATCGGCCATAACGGTCGCCGCAAGGGGCCGATTTCACGCCATATAGGGACGAGGCGCGCCGCTTTACGTGGCGCCTCGACGCCGGAGGGGTCTCCATGAATTTCGATAAATACACGACGCGCGCGCAGGGCTTCGTGCAGTCGGCCTTGTCGCTCGCGACACGCGAGGGCAATCCGCAGCTCACGCCCGAGCATGTTTTGAAAGTGCTGCTCGACGACGAGCAGGGGCTCTCCGCCGGACTCATCGATCGCGCAGGCGGCCGCTCGCGCGAGGCGCTCGCCAAGACCGAGGCCGCGCTGGCCAAGCTGCCGAAAGTCTCGGGCGGCGGCGCTGGACAGCCTTCGCTCAATCAGGCGACGGCGCGGCTCTTCGACAATGCCGAGAAGCTCGCGCAAAAGGCCAGTGATTCCTACGTCACCGTCGAGCGGCTGCTGCTCGCTCTCGCCCTCGAGAAGGGGACGGAGGCCGCGCGCATTTTGAGCGAGGCGGGCGTCACGCCGCAGACGCTCAATTCGGCGATCGAGGATTTGCGCAAGGGCCGCACCGCCGATTCCTCCTCGGCCGAGAGCGCCTATGATTCGCTGAAGAAATATGCGCGCGATCTCACTGAGGCCGCGCGTGAGGGCAAGCTCGATCCGGTCATCGGCCGCGACGAGGAAATTCGCCGCACCATTCAGGTGCTGTCGCGCCGCACCAAGAATAATCCCGTGCTGATCGGCGAGCCCGGCGTCGGCAAGACGGCGATCGTCGAAGGCCTCGCTCTGCGCATCGTCAATGGCGATGTGCCGGAATCGCTCGTGGACAAGAAGCTGCTCGCGCTCGACATGGGCGCGCTCATCGCCGGCGCGAAATATCGCGGCGAGTTCGAGGAGCGCTTGAAAGCCGTGCTGAACGAGATCACCGCCGCGCAGGGCGGGATCATATTGTTCATCGACGAGATGCACACGCTGGTCGGCGCCGGCAAGGCGGATGGCGCGATGGACGCCTCCAATCTGCTGAAGCCCGCATTGGCGCGCGGCGAATTGCATTGCGTCGGCGCGACGACGCTCGACGAATATCGCAAGCATGTGGAGAAGGACGCCGCTCTGGCGCGGCGCTTCCAGCCTGTGTTCGTCGACGAGCCGACGGTGGAGGACACCATCTCCATTCTGCGCGGGCTGAAAGAAAAATACGAGATGCACCATGGCGTGCGCGTCACCGACGCCGCGATCGTGGCGGCCGCGACGCTCTCCAATCGTTACATCTCGGACCGTTTTCTACCCGATAAGGCGATCGACCTCGTCGACGAAGCCGGCTCACGCCTGCGCATGCAAATCGATTCGAAGCCGGAAGAGCTCGACGAGCTCGACCGCCGCATCATCCAGCTGCGCATAGAGCAGGAGGCGCTGCGCAAGGAGACCGATCCTGCCTCGAAGGATCGTCTCGCCAAATTGGAGACAGAGCTCGCCGATCTGACCGAAAAATCATCGGCGCTCACCCAGCGCTGGAAGTCCGAGAAGGACAAGCTCGGCGTCGCGCAGAAGCTGAAGGAGCAACTGGAGACCGCCCGCAACGAGCTGGCTCAGGCGCAGCGTCGCGGCGAGTTCCAGCGCGCCGGCGAGCTCGCCTATGGCCTCATCCCCGATCTCGAGCGCAAGCTCGCGGCGAGCGAGAAGGAAGGCGCGCAGAAAATGCTCGAGGAGGAGGTGACGCCCGAGCATGTCGCGCAGGTCGTCTCGCGCTGGACCGGAATTCCGGTCGATAAAATGCTCGAGGGCGAGCGCGAGAAGCTGCTGCATATGGAAGACGAGCTGTCGCGTCGCGTCGTCGGGCAGCGGGAGGCTGTCGCCGCCGTCTCGACGGCCGTGCGCCGCGCTCGCGCCGGATTGCAGGATCCCAACCGACCGATCGGCTCCTTCATCTTCCTGGGGCCGACAGGCGTCGGCAAGACGGAGCTGACCAAGGCGCTCGCGAACTTCCTGTTCGACGACGAGACGGCGATGGTCCGTCTCGACATGTCGGAATATATGGAGAAGCATTCGGTGGCGCGGCTCATCGGCGCGCCTCCCGGCTATGTCGGCTATGAGGAGGGCGGGGCGCTTACCGAGGCGGTGCGGCGCAGGCCCTATCAGGTCGTGCTGTTCGACGAGATCGAGAAGGCGCATCCGGACGTGTTCAACGTCCTGCTGCAGGTGCTGGACGATGGCCGTCTCACCGACGGCCAGGGCCGCACCGTCGATTTCAAGAACACGCTCATCATCATGACGTCGAATCTCGGCTCCGAATTCCTGGTGATGCAGCAGGAGGGCGAGGATTCCTCCGCCGTGCATGCCGAGGTGATGCAGGTGGTGCGCGCGCATTTTAGGCCGGAGTTCCTGAACCGCGTCGATGAGATCGTCCTGTTCCACCGCCTGCGGCGCGACGATATGGGCGCGATCGTCGATATTCAGATCCTGCGGCTGCAAAAGCTGCTGGACGATCGCAAGATCACGCTGACTCTCGACGAGAAGGCGCGGGCGCTGCTCGCCGCCAAGGGCTATGACCCGGCCTATGGCGCGCGTCCGCTGAAGCGCGTGATCCAGAAGGAGCTGCAGGACCCGCTCGCCGAGGCGCTGCTCGGCGGCGACATAGTGGACGGCTCCACCGTGCGCGTCTCCACCGACAGTCAGGGGCTGACCTTGGAAGGTCGGCCGATCGGACGGCGGGGCTTCGGGGCCGAAAAAGCGGCGTGAGACGGGGGCGCGGCGGCGCCCCCTCATCCGACCCTCGCTGACGCGAGGGTCGGATGAGGGCCCTTCGGCGCGTAACTTGCTTCCCGCGAAAGCGGAGGCGCGCGAATGAAATTCTATATGACGCCGGGATCCTGCTCGACCGGAATTCACATTCTGCTCGAGGAGATCGGCCTCGTTTTCGAGGCCTATATCCTCAATCTGCCGCGAGGCGACCATCTGAAGCCCGAATATCTGGCCATCAATCCCCATGGCACGATTCCGACGCTGTTGCGCGACGACGGCACGGCGCTCTGCGATTTTGTCTCGATCGCGACATGGCTCGCCGAGACCTATCCGCGTCGCAAGCTCTTGCCCGAGGATCTCGCCGGCAAGAGCCAAGCGATGGAGGTGCTCAATTTCGCGACGCGCTACATTCATGGCGAGGGATTCCGCCGCGTCTTCACGCCGGAGCGTTACGCCGTCGCGGGCGACATAGAGGCGGTGAAGGCGCAGGGGCGCGAGATCGTCGCCGAGGCGCTGTTGAAAGTGAGCGGCGAGCTCGACGGCAAGAGCTATGCGGCGGGCGCCTTCTCCATCGCCGACGCCGGCCTCTTTTACGTGGAGTTCTGGGCCGACAAGATCGGCATGGAGCTGCCCGTCAATTGCCGCGCCCATTACGAGCTGATGAAGACGCGGCCCACCGTGCGGCAAGTGTTGGCCGAGGAAGGCTATCGCTGATCCATGTTCCGGCGCGCGACAACTTGCCGCATGGCCTCCCCCGCGGGCGCCTTGACCCTTTGCTGGCTCTCCCCTAGCGTGATGGCTCGCAGCTCGGAGTAGGCGGCCCGTGCAAGCCGAGAACCGTTCGATCTTCAGGATAGACAGAGCCGTCGTCGGCATGCTGGCGGCCGCCGTCCTTCTGTTGCAGATCGTGGCGGTCGGCTTCGCCACCGGCGCTATGGCCGAGGGCGGCGCTTTCGGCGTCGTCTGCGCTGCCGATCAGACGAGCTCGACGTCTTCCGACTCCGCTCCTCTGGAAAAGCATGTCGGCCCCTGCTGCATGCTCCATTGCAGCTCGGTGGCCGAGGTCGACGAGGCCGATGCCGTCATCATCGTCCTGAGCTTCGACTTCCCCTCTGCGGCCCCTCCCGTTTTCGACGATCGAACGGCCGCCGTCGCCCCGCCGGAATTGCGGTCTCTCTCTCCACGCGCGCCACCAGCGCGCTTCGCCTGATCCCGCGCGACGCGACTTCGAGGTCGTGACGAGAGAGGGGCGTTTCGAGCCCCCGAGCCGGGAACAGCGCGCGTCGGACGATCGAAGCGCATAGTCGCAGCGATCCTGACGCAGGAAGCGGAACTCGGAGCGATAGGCTCCCCTCCGCCCTCCCATCCAGACCATTTCCGCCTGTGTCTTGTCGAGCCGTCGCGCATCGAAGACGCGCCGCTCGCATTCCTTCAGGCAAGCTAATCGGCGATGCGGCCCACACAGCGGCCGCGGGCCTCTCCTCTTCACTCGGAAGCTCTCCTCCGAGTGGGGCTCCCAACTTTCCCCCTGCCCGAACATGGTTCGGGCAGGTTTTTTTTGTGGGTGGGGGGATCAGGCGGCGGCGGCGGTGACGCGATTGCGGCCGCCGCTCTTCGACTCGTAGAGCGCCTTATCGGCGCGGCGAAGCAGCGCCTCCGCATTGGCGTCCTGGCCGCGCTCCGCTATGCCGATCGACGTCGTGACGGGTATGGCGCCGCCATTGCGGTCTATGCAGAAGGGCTCCGATTGTATGGCGGCGCGCACGCGCTCGGCCACTTTGGCGGCGACGACCAGCGGCGTGTCGGGCATGACGATGACGAATTCCTCGCCGCCGAGCCGGCAGATGAGATCGGCGCTGCGCACCACGCGCTTCATGCGCTGCGCGAAATGCTTCAGCACCTCGTCGCCGGCGTCATGACCATGAGTGTCGTTGACCGATTTGAAGTGATCGATGTCGAGCATCATCAGCGTCAGCGCGCGGCCCTTATGGGCGGCCTGGTCGAGCAGGGCGGAGAGATGGGTCTCGAGATAGCGCCTGTTGTTGAGGCCGGTCAGCGAATCGACGGCGGCGAGCTCGATGGCGGCCTGCAGATCGGAACGCAGGCTGTCGGCGTAGCGTTTGCGGCGCAGCTGGCTGCGGACGCGGGCGACGAGCTCGTTTCGGTCGACCGGCCGCACGATATAGTCGTTCACGCCCAGATCGAGGCCGCGCAAAATGCGGTTGCGGTCGTCCATATCGGCGATGACGAGAATGGGCAGCGCCCGCGTGCGCTCCAGCGAGCGGACTTGGCTGCAAAAGCGCAGCGCGTCGAATCCATTGAGATCGAGGCTGACGGCGATGAGGTCGAAATCGCCCTCTGCGGCGCGGAATAGCGCGTCCTGCGGATCGGAGACGACCGTCACCTCATGCAGGTCGCGCAGCGCCATGGTGATTCGCTCGGCCGAGGCGCCGCGGTCCTCGAGCACGAGGATGCGGCCATTCTTGCCGGCGTCGGCCATTGCGCGCGCGCCCTTGTCGACGAGGCCGAGACTGGCCGACGTGTCCGCGCGGGCGCGCAATTCGTCGAGCATCACCTTGAGGCGGGCGAGTGAGCGGACGCGCGCGATGAGCGCGATCTCGTCGACGGGCTTGGTGAGAAAATCATCGGCGCCGGCCTCGAGGCCGCGCAGCCGGTCGGCCGGCTGATCGAGTGCGGTCACCATCACGACGGGAAGATGCGCGGTGACCGGATCGGCCTTCAGGCGCCGGCAGACCTCGAAACCGTCCATGCCGGGCATCATCACGTCGAGCAGCACGATGTCGCAGCGATCCTCGCGACAGAGCGCCAGAGCCTCGGGCCCGTTCGTCGCCGAGAGGACGTCGAAATATTCGGCCGTCAGACGCGCCTCCAGCAATTTTATGTTGGGCGCCAAATCGTCGACGATCAAAATGCGTGCAGTCATGGCGCTCGGCCTCTCATCTGTCCGCCAAAAATGCGTTCACAGTTTCCAGAAAGCGGGCCACGGAGATCGGCTTTGAGAGATAGGCCTCGCAGCCGCCCTGGCGAATTTTCTCCTCATCGCCCTTCATCGCAAAGGCGGTGATCGCGATGATCGGGATGGAGCGCAGCTGCTCGTCGTCCTTGAGCCAGCGCGTAACCTCGAGCCCGGATATCTCCGGGAGCTGAATGTCCATCAAAATGAGGTCTGGCGAGTGGCTGCGCGCCAGCGCGATGGCCTCGACGCCGCTCTTGGTCTGCAGCGTCGAATGCCCATTGGCCTCGAGGAGATCGTTGAAGAGCTTCATGTTGAGCTCATTATCCTCTACGATGAGGACGGTTTTCGGCATTGGCTCCGACTCTCGCGATTCTGCTCTCGTTCGGCGCGGCTCGCGCCCATTGGCGTCTCGTTCCCGGAGGCGGCGGCGGAAGGTTCCGTCTCGTCTCGAAATCGAAAGCCGGTGCATTCGAAGACGATCTCGCCTTCGGGTTAGCAGATGAAGATTGATGAAATGAAAATCGAAAAGACTAGACACCGTCTCGGTGGCGAAAAGCGGGCAGCCGCGCCATCGAAATCGGAGGCGCGATCTATCGCTTTGCGATCATTGGTCTTTCTGGCTGCCGATGACGACCGTATGGAGCGTTTTCTGGCGCTCACCGGCGTCGATCCCGGCGATATTCGCGCCCTCATGGGAGAAGAAGGGTTTCAGATCGCTCTGCTCGCGCATGTTTGTGGCGACGAGCCGCTGCTCATTGCTTTTTCCGCCGAGGAAAATCTTTCGCCCGAGAGCGTCGTCGCGGCGATGATGGCGCTATCGGGGCCCATCATGGATTGAGGCGCGAAAGCGGCGCAAACGCGTCAATTGCCAGGTTCTTGTGGCCGAATCACCGCCGCTTTCGTCATGCGCTTTCGTCATGATTGCCCATCGTCCAGGCTCTCCGCCCCCGCTTTGGCGATGATGCCATCCTGAAACGATTGCACGCCGGAAACGCCGATCGCCCCGACGATATCGCCGCGATAGACGAGCGGCAGGCCGCCCTCGACGGCGGTGATCCCGGGCAGGCTCAGCATGGCGACGCGGCCGCCCGCGACAATGTCTTCCAGCGCCTTGCTCGGACGCTTGAACAGGGCCGCGGTGCGCGCTTTCTGCGTCGCGATCTCGGCGGAGGCCGTCTGCGTGCCGTCGAGGCGCTGCAAAAGCACGAGATGACCGCCCTCGTCCACGATGGCGACGACAACGCTCCAGCCGTTTTTGATCGCTTCGGCCTCGGCTGCGGCGGCGACGCGCCTGGCGTCGGCGAGAGTGAGAGCGAATCTTGTCTTCATCGGCCGAGCTTCCTGTCCTTCGCAACAGCAGCGAGCGCCGCTCTTGCGCGCCGGCGCCTGCTCGAATAGGGAGGTAACCAGCACGAAACGGCCGGGACGCGCAAGCCGGCCGCAGCGCCGAGCCGCAGGTTCGGCACATTTTTCAGTGAGACCGCATGTCCCTGGTCATGCCGCTGCCCGAGCAGGCGATAATGGCGCGCCGCGAGGAGTTGCTCGCGCGGCTGCGCGCCATTCTGCCCGCCGCCAATGTCATCGCGGACGAGACCGCGCGCCGCGCCTATGAATGCGACGCGCTGGTGATGTATCGCGCTCTGCCGCTCGTCGTCGTTCTGCCGGAGACGGTGGCGCAGGTGAGCGCGATCATGGCGTTGGCGCAGGAGATGAATGTGAAAGTGGTGCCGCGCGGCGCCGGCACCTCGCTCTCCGGCGGGGCGCTGCCGCTCGAGGACGGCATTCTGCTCGGAATGTCCAAGTTCAACCGCATATTGGAGGTGGATTTCGAGAATCGCTGCGCCCGCGTGCAACCCGGCGTGCAAAATCTCGTCATCTCGAAAGCCGTCGAATATGCAGGCTTTTATTATGCGCCGGACCCGTCCTCGCAGATCGCCTGCACGATCGGCGGCAATGTCGGCGAGAACGCCGGCGGCGTGCATTGCCTGAAATATGGGTTGACCACCAACAACATACTCGGCCTCGAGATGGTGCTGATGGGCGGCGAGATTCTGCGCCTCGGCGGCAAGCATCTGGATAGCGAGCTCTATGATCTCATGGGGTTGATGACGGGCTCGGAAGGTCTGCTCGGCGTCGTCACCGAGGTCACTGTGCGGCTGCTGCAAAAGCCCGTTTCCGCCCGCGGCCTGCTGCTCGCCTTTCCCACAGTGGAGGCCGGCGCGCGCTGCGTCGGCGCGATCATCGCGCGCGGCATAATTCCGGGCGGCCTCGAGATGATGGACGCGGCGACCATCGGCGCGGTGGAGAATTTCCAGCCCTGCGGCTATCCGCTCGACGCCGGCGCGATCGTCATTGTGGAATTGGACGGCACGCCCGCCGAGGTCGATCATCTGGTCGCCGTGGTGGAGCAGATCGCCCGCGCCGAGGGCGCGACCGAGACGCGCGTCTCGCAGAGCGAGGCCGAGCGGCTGCGCTTTTGGGCGGGGCGCAAGAACGCTTTTCCGGCGGTGAGCTGCATCGGTCCCGATTATCTCTGCATGGACGGCACGATACCGCGCGGCCGCCTGCCGGAGGTGCTCACGCGCATGGACGCTCTGGCGAAGTTCCACGGGCTACGCGTCGCCAATGTGTTCCATGCCGGCGACGGCAATCTGCATCCGCTCATTCTCTATGACGCCTCGAAAGAGGGCGAAATAGAACGCGCCGAAAAACTCGGCGCCGATATTCTGCGCCTTTGCGTCGAGGTCGGCGGCGTGCTGACCGGCGAGCACGGCGTCGGCGTCGAGAAGCGCGATCTGATGGGCGAGATGTTCGACGAGACCGATCTCGCGCAGCAGCAGCGGGTGAAATGCGCCTTCGATCCACAGCATAGGCTCAATCCGGGAAAAGTATTTCCGACTCTGCATCGCTGCGCCGAGCTCGGCATGATGCATGTGCAGGGCGGCAAGCTGCCGTTTCCCGAGCTGCCGAGGTTTTGAGCGAATGATCGCCCCTTTCCGACAATCTCCGTGCGCGCACCTTCTCCCACTCGTGGGAGAAGGTGGCCCGGCCATAGGGCGGCCGAGAGGACGCCCGTCGCGAGCGACGGGCTTTTGGCCGGGTCGGATGAGGGGGCGTGCAAAATTCGCGCGGTCGAAAGAGAAGACGATATTTTTTCACAAACGGTCGAGGGCTTTCATCCGACCCCGCTTCGCGGGGCCATCTTCTCCCGCAGGCGGGAGAAGGAAGCGCGCGTCTTGTGACGGGAACAGTGTCATATGCCGCTGACGCCGAGAGACGAGAAAGATGTCGCCGAGGCGATCTGCGCCGCGATCGCCGAAGATGCGCCTTTGTCGATCGAAGGCCATGGCTCCAAATCGTCGCTCGGCCGTGCGACGCAGCGCGAGCGCGTTCTCTCGCTCGCCGCGCTCGCGGGCGTCACGCTCTATGAGCCGCAGGAGCTGGTGCTGACGGCCCGCGCGGGGACGCCCTTGCGCGAGATCGTCGCGCTACTCGATGCGCAGAACCAGCAATTGGCTTTCGAGCCGATGGACCATGCGGCGCTTCTCGGCGGCGCGCGCGACGACGCCACCATTGGAGGCGTCATCGCCGTCAACGCCTCCGGCCCGCGGCGCATAAAAGCAGGCGCGGCGCGCGATCATCTGCTCGGCTTTCGCTGCGTCACCGGCCGCGGCGAGATCGTCAAATCCGGCGGCCGCGTGATGAAGAATGTCACCGGCTATGATCTCTCCAAGCTCGTCGCCGGCTCCTATGGCACGCTCGCCGCGCTCACCGAGGCGACGTTGAAAGTCCTGCCCAAGGCGGAGACGGAAGAGACGCTGCTGCTGCGCGGTCTCGGCGAGGAGAAGGGTCTCGCAGCGCTGCGCAAGGCGTCGGGCTCGCCTTATGAAGTGTCGAGCCTCGCCTATGATCCGCAGGGCGATGCGGCGGCGTTGCGGCTCGAGGGCCCGGAGATTTCCGTCACGACGCGTCGCGACGATCTTGCGCGCTTTCTCGCTGGTTTCGGCGGCGCGACGGAAGTGCTGCGCGCAGACGAAAGCCGCGCATTCTGGACGCGTGTTCGCGACGCCGAGCCGATCGCAGGGGAGGGCGTCATATGGCGCGTCTCGCTCGCGCCCAGCGACGGTTTTGCATTCGTCGAGCGACTGCGCGGCGCCGGCGCGCCGCTCGTCGCGCATATCTATGATTGGGCCGGCGGCCTCGTCTGGCTGCGGCTCGAGACAGCGGCGGACGCGCATGCGACGGCCATTCGCGCCATCGTCGATGCGCTCGGCGGCCATGCGACGCTGATCCGCGCCGATGCGGCGACGCGTGCGCGCGTCGATGTGTTCCATCCGCAGCCTTCCGCTCTCGCCTCGCTCACGCGGCGCGTGAAGGAGGCCTTCGATCCGCGTTTCATTCTGGAGCGCGGCCGCTTGCGCGCGGAGTTCTGATGGCGCGGACGCCCCCTCCCTCACCCTCTCCCGCGCAGCGGGGGAGGGTGAGGGAGGGGGCCTCTTCGAGACAAGTCGAAAGAAGCGATGCTGACGCAATTCTCTCCTGAGCTTCTCGCCGATTCCGACATGTCGCAGTCGGAGAAAATCCTGCGCGCCTGCGTGCATTGCGGCTTCTGCACGGCGACATGTCCGACCTATCTGCTCACAGGCGACGAGCTCGATTCGCCGCGCGGGCGCATCTATCTCATGAAGGAGATGCTGGAGAACGGCCGTGACGCCGATGCACGCACCGTGCGCCATGTGGACCGCTGCCTCTCCTGCCTTTCCTGCATGACGACATGTCCGTCGAGCGTGCATTACATGCATCTCGTCGATCATGCGCGCGCGCATATAGAGAAGACCTATCGGCGGCGCTTCTTCGATCGCATGTTGCGCGCGACGCTCGCTTTCGTGCTCACGCGGCCGGCGTTGTTCCGGCAATCGCTGCGCGCCGCGGCGTTGGCGCGGCCTTTCGCGGGCCTGCTGCCTCGCGGCATGAGAGATATGATCGCAATGGCGCCGACGCATTTGCCCGCGCCTTCGCCGATCGACCGTCCGCAAATCATCGCCGCGCAGGGCGTGCGCAAAATGCGCGTCGCGCTGCTGAGCGGCTGCGCGCAGACCGTGCTCGACACGAAAATTCATGAGGCGACCGCGCGTCTGCTGACGCGGCTCGGCGCGGAAATAGTGGTGGCGGAGGGCGCCGGCTGTTGCGGCGCGCTGCCGCATCATCTCGGCAAGAGCGCGGACTCACATGCGCTCGCGCGCCGCAATATCGAGGCCTGGACGCGCGAGATCGAGCGCGGCGGGCTCGATCATATCGTCATCGACACCTCCGGCTGCGGAACGACGGTCAAAGACTATGGCCATATGTTCCGCGACGATCCTGCGCTCGCGGAAAAGGCGGCGCGCATCGCCGCAATGGCGCGCGACGTGACGGAGGTGATCGCCGCGCTCGATTTCGCGCCGTCGGCGGACGTCGGAAAGCTGCGCGTCGCCTATCATTCGGCCTGCTCGTTGCAGCACGGGCAGAAGATCGCCGATCTGCCGGTGGAACTGCTGCGCCGCGCGGGCTTCGATGTCGTTCCCGTCCCAGAAAGCCATATCTGCTGCGGCTCGGCCGGAACCTATAACCTTCTGCAGGGCGAGCTCGCCAGCGCGCTGCGTGAGCGGAAGGTCGCCAACATCCAATCGGTCGCGCCTCGAGCGATCGCCGCCGGCAATCTCGGCTGCATGATTCAGATCGGGCAGGGGATCGCGATACCGATTGTTCACACGGTGCAATTGCTCGATTGGGCGAGCGGCGGCCCGGCGCCGGTCCTCGTCCGGCAATGAATATCTGAACCGCAAATTCGCGTATTTTGCTTTTCATGTGCTTCGGAGAGAAGAGCTTGGCTCCCGCAATTCCTATTCTCGAAACGCCTCGATTGTCATTGCAGCCGCTGAGCCTGTCCGACGTCGACGCGGTGCAGCTGGGTTTCCCGCATTGGGAGACTGTTCGATTCATGTCCCGCATGATTCCATGGCCATATCCGCACGACGGCGCGCTCACCTACATTCGTGACGTCGCGCTGCCGGCAATGGAAAAAGGGCGCGCTTGGCACTGGTCGATCAGACGACGCGAAGCGCCTGACCGACTCGTCGGCGTCATTTCATTGATGGAGGGGCCCGACGAAAACCGCGGCTTCTGGCTCGCGCGGGAATGGCGGAAACGGGGTTTTGCGACGGAGGCCGCCGAGGCGGCGACCGACTATTGGTTCGAGACGCTGGAACGGCCGATTCTACGCGTTCCGAAAGCCGTCGCCAATATTCCCTCTCGGCGCATATCCGAGAAGGCGGGCATGCGCATAATCGCGTCCTGCGAACGCGATTATGTGTCGGGGAGGCTTCCCGCCGAAATCTGGGAAATCACGCGCGAGGAGTGGCGGGCGCGGCCCCGATAGAGGGTTACCGCAGAAAGCCGACGATATCCTTCACCGCATCCATATTCGTGCGCGCCAGTTCGCGCGCCCGCGCGGAGCCGTCGCGCAGCACATTGTCGATGTAGGATTCATCCGCCGTCAGCTTGCGCATTTCGGCAGTGATCGGCGAGAGCTTGGCGACAGCGAGATCGACCAGCGCAATCTTGAAGGTCGAGAAATTGGCGCCGCCGAATTCGGCGAGCACATCCGCCTTGCTGCGCTGCGACAGCGCCGCGAAAATGCCGACGAGATTATCCGCCTCCGGCCGGCCCTCGAGGCCTTTCTCCTCCGACGGCAGAGCGTCGGGGTCGGTCTTAGCCTTGCGCACCTTTTGCGCGATCTGATCGGCGTCGTCGGAGAGATTTATGCGCGAATAATCGGAAGCGTCCGATTTCGACATTTTCTTCGTGCCGTCGCGCAGGCTCATCACGCGCGTCGCCGGGCCGGAAATCAGCGGCTCCGGCAGCGGGAAGAAGGCCTGATTGAAGCCGTTGCGCGCGATCGATTCGGCGAAGTCGTTGTTGAACTTCTGCGCAATGTCGCGGGCGAGCTCCAAATGCTGCTTCTGATCCTCGCCGACCGGCACATGGGTGGCGCGATAGAGCAGAATATCGGCGGCCATCAGCACCGGATAGTCGAGCAGGCCCATGGAGGCGTTCTCGCGATCCTTGCCGGCCTTGTCCTTGAACTGCGTCATGCGGTTCAGCCAGCCGATGCGGGCGACGCAATTCAAGACCCAGGCGAGCTCGGCGTGCTCGGCCACTTGGCTCTGATTGAAGACGATGTTCTTCTTGGGGTCGACGCCGCAGGCGATGAAGGCGGCCGCGATCTCGCGCGTGTTGTTCCGCAGCGCGATCGGATCCTGCGGCACGGTGATGGCGTGCAGGTCCACGACGCAATAGAGGCAGTCGAAGCTCTGCTGCAACTCGACGAATTTGACGATCGCGCCGAGATAATTGCCGAGATGCAGATTGCCGGTGGACTGCACGCCGGAGAAGACGCGCTGCGGAAAGCTGGTCATGAGGAGCGCCGAGTGGTTGAGGCCGGCGGCTCTTATGACAATGCGGGCGCCCGAGCGCAAGAACCCGAGCGCAACTATCCCGCCTCAGCCCCGCTCGGCCGCCGCCCAGGCCTCATAGCCGCCGTCGAGGCTGTAGACCTCGGCAAAGCCCATCTCGGCGAAGGTGCGGGCGTAGGACTGGCTGGAATTGCCGTGATAGCAGCAGACGATGACGGGTTTCTCCTTCGGCGTCTCGAAGAGATAATAGGTCATATCGTCCTGGGAGGCGTTCTCCGCGCCCTCTATGTGGCCGCGCGCGAAGGATTGCGGGTCGCGCACGTCGAGGACGAGCGTCTCGCCGCGGCTCATCACGTCGCGCGCGGCGGCGACGTCGATCCTGCGAAAATCTTGCGCCATTGTTCGGTCTCGCGCTTCTTTGGCGCCGTCGGCGCCGCTCCGGCCGCGCCATGCGAAGACGGGGCCAACCGGACGTCGGCTGAACGAGAAGAGCCGCCGAAGGCGATCGGGAGGGGGAGTCTTTCTCGTGGAACCCCACCCCGGACCGCTTCGCGGTCGCGCTGCTTGCTGTTTGCTTGCTGTCCCTCGCACTCGACAATCGGCGCCGCCTCGTGTATGGCGACGCGTCCAAATCAAAACAGCGTCCCGAAACGCTCGCCAGAGCCGCTGCGGCGGCAAAAGGCGAAACGGCAGGAGTTTTTTTCATGCCCTCCATCATCGAGCAACTCGACGCCGAGCAATCGGCCCGCCTTCTCGAAGGCAAGTCGATCCCGGAATTCCGCCCCGGCGACACCGTCATCGTCAATGTGAAGGTGAAGGAAGGCGAGCGTTCCCGCATCCAGGCCTATGAGGGCGTGGTGATCTCCCGCCAGGGCGGCGGCCTCAACGAGAGCTTCACCGTTCGCAAGATTTCCTATGGCGAGGGCGTGGAGCGCGTGTTCCCCATCCATGCGCCGCTCATCGACTCGATCAAGCTGGTCCGCCGCGGCAAGGTACGTCGCGCCAAGCTCTATTATCTGCGCGACCGTCGCGGCAAATCCGCCCGCATCG
Organism: Methylosinus sp. H3A; assembly: GCF_015709455.1. Classification (NCBI taxonomy): domain Bacteria; kingdom Pseudomonadati; phylum Pseudomonadota; class Alphaproteobacteria; order Hyphomicrobiales; family Methylocystaceae; genus Methylosinus; species Methylosinus sp. H3A. The sequence goes on along the minus strand of NZ_JADNQW010000005.1, from coordinate 4,358,443 downwards.
CCGAGCGCATCGACAATAAGACGAAGGCCAAGGACAAGGCTGCGCCCGCGGCCGAGTGAGGCCCGGAGCTTTCCCCATCATCGCGAGCGTGGCGGAGCGATCCTGTGCGGCGATAGGCCCCAGGATCGCTTCGTCGTCTCGGGAGTCTTTTCATATTTCCTTTGAAACATGAAAAGATTCCCGGTTTTTAGTTTGACGCGTTTCCAGCGCCGGATCGGCGTCCACTTCGTCCGGAAACGCTCTGCTGTGCCGTGAAGAGGACCGATGAGCAAAATCCTGTTCTGGGATTTCGAGGGCGTCGTGGCGCGCCGCGAGCCGGATTGGCGGCTGGTGGACGGCGCGGCGGAGACGCTGGAGACGCTGGCCGCCAAGGGCTGGATCCAGATCGCCTTCGCCGCGGGGACGCAGGGTCTCGCCGCTGTGGCGGAAGGGCTCGGCCTCGCCGGCCGTTTCGCGAAGTTCTATGACGCCGGCGAGGGCGCGGAGCCGCTGGCGCGGGCGATCGAGGCCTCCCGGCCTTTCGATCAGGCTTTCGTCATCGCCGCCAGCGTGTCCGGCGCCGTGCTGCCGGCTCGGGCGGCGGTGGTTCCGTCCATTCTGGTCGGCGACGCCTCACCGCTCGCGCAATTCTGCTGCGAATCGCCGTCGGAGATCGAGCTGGCGCTCGACACTTGGACCTCGATGCGACGCTCTTTCTTCGTCGAGCCGTAACGCGAATTCTCGGCTGCGGCTCAGCCGCCGGACGAGTCGAGCGGCGCGTTCAAAATCCATCTGTGGCCGAAGGGATCGCGCAGCGCGGCGTAGCGCGTGCCCCAGAAAGTATTGGTCGGCTGCGTCTCGACCTTGGCGCCGAGCTGGCTGGCGCGGGCGACGATGTCGTCGACTTCCTGCGCTTTGTCATATTCGAGGCTCACCGAGGCGGTGACCTGCTCGCCGGGAAGCGGCGGGCGGGCGTGGCCGAGCTCGGGGAAGGCGTCCGCGAGCATCACCGAGCCGCCATTGATCGTCAGCTCGCAATGGGCGATGCGTATCCCGTCGACCGAGGGCATCAATGCCCGCTGTTGCGCGCCGAAGGCGGCAGTATAGAAAGCGATCGCGCCGGCGGCCGGCGAGACGGTAAGATAAGGCGAGACCCTCGGGCGCTGCATTTCATTCCCTCGCCGACGTTTCCCCCGCGGCGACCTCGTCGCCCCAGTCTTTCTTTTTTATAGGACCGAATTTCTGCTTATCGCGTTTCAGCACGGTAACTTCTTCGATTCCCGCCGCCGCGCAAAGCTTTATCCTTAATCCATGCTTGAGAACTTCCGGCCGAGCCAACATACGGGCCGGCGCAGGCTCGATGGAGGCTTCGGCTCGAGTCGCGACCAGATAGGCGAACTTCTCGTCCTCGAAGGGCGCGTCGGCGCCTTTGAGCAGCTTATGGTCGCGTGAGCGGGCGAGCCGCACCGAGAAATGGCACCAGTCCGGCGCCTCGAGCGGACAGGGCGCAGAATGCGGGCAGGGCAGGGAGACGTGCGCCCCGGCCGCGACGAGCCGCGCCCGCATCCGCATCAGCCGCGCATGGTCGCGCGGCGTGCCGGGCTCGACCAGGGCCAGCGCCCCCGCGCAGCGGCTCCAGGCGGCGTCGACGGCGGCGTCGAGCTTTTCCTCGGCGATTTCCGTCAAAGCGTAGCTCGCGACGACGAGGTCGAAAGCCGGGCCGAGATCGGGAGGCGCGGCGAGATCGCCGGCGATGATTCTCGCTTCCGCCAGCGACTCGCCGGCGAGTCGCCGGGCGAGCGCCAGAAAAGGCGCGCTGCGGTCGAGCAGCACATTCTCGTCCATTTGCGGCCAGACCTCGCGCGCGGCGAGGCTCGCGGTCCCGAGCCCCGCGCCGAGGTCCAGCATTCGCCGCGGAGCGAAGTCCGGGGCTCGTTCGGCGAGCCGGCCGAGCGCATGAATGGTCGCCGCGTAAGTGGCGGGAAGGCGATAGAGGGCGTAGGCGAGGGCGTCGTCTTCATCGAGAATCGCCTGCGCCGTCGTCCGGCCGGCGCGATAAAGGGCGGAAATGCGTGTGGTTCGCTCGGCCAGCGCCCGGCGGGAGCGCTCGTCCAATAGGCGGGCCAGCGCGGCCGTCAGCTCTGGCGGCGGCGCCGTCGAAAATCGCATCACGTCGAAGAGGCCTCCCGCTCGGGCGTCGCCGAGATTACATACTTCCAAGCCGAGCAGGTTGCGAGTAGAACAGCCTACCGGGTTCGGTCGAGGCCGAATTTGCGGCTCTTTTTACGGCAGTTCGGAGCAGGAACGAGACAAATGGCAGGACGCCCGCGCACGCTCTACGACAAGATCTGGGACGATCATGTGGTTCATGAGCAGGAGGACGGCGCGTCCCTCATCTACATCGATCGCCATTTGATCCATGAGGTGACGAGCCCGCAGGCCTTCGAGGGACTGCGCGTCACCGGCCGCAAGGTCCGCGCGCCGCAAAAGACGCTCGCCGTCGTCGACCATAATGTGCCGACGACCGATCGCTCTCTGCCGATCACAGACCCGGAGAGCAAGGCGCAGGTCGAGCAGCTCGCCATCAACGCCGCCGAGTTCGGCGTCGAATATTACAATGAGCATGATTCGCGTCAGGGCGTCGTCCATATCGTCGGCCCGGAGCAGGGCTTCACTCTGCCCGGCACGACGATCGTCTGCGGCGACAGCCACACCTCCACCCATGGCGCCTTCGGCGCGCTCGCCCATGGCATCGGCACCTCCGAGGTCGAGCATGTTCTGGCGACGCAGACGCTCATCCAGAAAAAGGCCGCCAATATGCTGGTGCGCGTCGACGGCAAGTTGGCCGAGGGCGCGACCGCCAAGGACATAATTCTCGCCATCATCGGCGAGATCGGCACCGCCGGCGGCACCGGCCATGTGATCGAATATGCGGGTGAGGCGATTCGCGATCTCTCGATCGAGGGGCGCATGACCGTCTGCAACATGTCGATCGAAGGCGGCGCTCGCGCCGGCCTCGTCGCGCCGGACGAGAAGACTTACGAATATCTCCGCGGCCGGCCCAAGGCCCCGCAGGGCGAGGTCTTCGACGCCGCCGTCCGCTATTGGGAGACGCTGCGCTCCGACGAGGGCGCGCATTACGACCGCGTGATCGTGCTCGACGCCGCCGCTCTGCCGCCGACTCTCACCTGGGGCACCTCGCCCGAGGATGTGATGCCGATCAGCGGCCTGGTGCCGACGCCGGACAGCGTCGCCAATCCGGCCAAGCGTCAGGCTATCGCCCGGGCGCTCGAGTATATGGGCCTGAAGGGCGGCGAGAAGGCGAGCGACATCGCCATCGATCGCGTCTTCATCGGCTCCTGCACCAATGGCCGCATCGAGGATCTGCGCGCCGCCGCAGCGGTCATCGCCGGCAAGCAGATCAACGCCCGCGTCAACGCCATTGTCGTGCCGGGCTCCGGCCTCGTGAAGGCGCAGGCCGAGGCGGAGGGGCTGGACAAAGTGTTCACCGCCGCCGGTTTCGAATGGCGCGAGCCGGGCTGCTCAATGTGCCTGGCGATGAATCCGGATCGTCTCGCGCCGGGCGAGCGCTGCGCCTCGACCTCGAACCGCAATTTCGAGGGCCGCCAGGGCTTCAAGGGCCGCACGCATCTCGTGTCGCCCGCCATGGCGGCGGCGGCGGCGATCGCCGGCCATTTCGTGGATGTCCGCAGCTGGAGGTAAGTCTCGCATGGCCTCGCCTCTCGACGATAGCGCTCTCGCCCAGCTCCGCGCCCCTTCGCTCGAGGACCTCGAGGTGCTGGCCGATGCGGCTTTCGCCTCGCTGCCGTCGCGCTTCACGCGGCTCTGCGAAGGTCTCGTGATCCATGTCGAGGATTTCCCGGACGAGGAAATCCTCGAGGAGATGGAGTGCGAGACCGAGTTCGATCTCTTGGGATTGTTCCGCGGCCAGGGCCTCGCGCAGCGCGACGCGACGGCGCACACGGGCGAGCCGCCGAATATGATCTGGCTCTATCGCCGTCCGATCATCGACTATTGGGCGGATGGCGAGGACACGCTGCAGGAGGTCATCACCCATGTCCTCGTGCATGAGATCGGCCATCACTTCGGCCTCTCGGACGAGGATATCGAGGAGATCGAGCAAAAGGCGGGGTGACGCGCCTCACGCGGGCGGGGCCGGAAAACGCAGCTCGCAGCGCAGGCCCGTCTTCTCGCCGGCGTCGATCGTGACGGCGCCGCCGAGCTGCTGCGCGAGGGAACGCGCCAGCTTCTGTCCGAAACCCGCTCCCTTCGATTCCATCGACGCCAGCCCGACGCCGTCGTCCTCCACCGTCAAGGCGAGATCGTCGCCCTCGCGCGCGAGCCGCACCTTCACCGTTCCCGCCCGATCCTCGGGAAAGGCGTATTCGAGCGCATTGACGACGAGCTCGTTGACGATGAGCGCGACTGCGCGCGCCTCGTCCACGCCCAGCGCGCAATCCGTCACCTCCGTCCGCAGCGCGATCGGCCGCAGGCCGATGAGGGCCAGACGCAGATCCGCGCAAAGATCGTCGATGAGCGGTCTCATCTCGACGTCGAGCGCGGCGCCTTGCTGAAGCAGCGCATAGACGCGGGAGACGACGGCGACGCGGCTCGCCGCCGAGAGCAGCGACGCGCGGCGGTCCTCGTCGTCGAGCGCGCGTCCCTCCATCTGCAGCAAGGAGGCGACGAATTGCAGATCGTTCTTGGTCCGATGCGCCATTTCCTGGAGATAGAGTCCCTTCATGCGCTCGGTCTTGGTCGCGCAGGCGAGGGCGGCGGATGTCTCCGCGGCGCGCCGGTCGAGCGCGCCGAAGAGCTCCTGCAGCACATAGACGATGCAGAGACCGACGCAGATGAATAGCACCAGCGCAAAGGCCTCGGCCGGATCGGAGACGGCGAAACCTTCGCCCTGGAACAAAAAATAGGCGGCGAGGGCGGCGCTGAAGGCGGCCGCCCAGCCGCCGGCGTCGCCGCCGAAGAGCAGAGCGGAGAATAGGACGGCCGGAACGAAGAGGAGAAGCTGGCCGGGCGGCAGGCTGTCGCGCAGCAGCATCTGCAGCGCGAGCGCGGCCAGCGTCAGGCCGGAGGCTCCCAGAGAACGCATCCAGGCGGGCAGGGCCCTGGAGCGCGCGGCCAACGCCAAAAGCTCATGCATGATCTGTCTCGGTCGTGACCGCGGCTTTTGCTCAGCTCGGCAGCCGCATCGTCACCTCGAATGTAGCGCCCTGCAGCGGTTGCGACCGCGCGGTCAGCGTCCAGCCGTGGCGATCGGCGATCGTCTTGCAGATAGCGAGGCCTATGCCCGTGCCTGGATATTCCGCTTTACTGTGCAGGCGCTTGAACGGCTCGAAGATCGCCTTGGCGTATTTCGCCTCGAAGCCGACGCCATCGTCGCAGACGGAGAGGCGCAGCTGTCCATCCTCGACATGGCCGGCTATGGCGATGCGCGGCGTTTCCCCTTGCCGGCGGAACTTGATGGCGTTGCTGACGAGATTATGCATGAGCCGCGCGAATTGCGGCGGGTCCGCCTCGAATTCGACGCGCGGCGCGTCGAGGCTGACATCGGCCTTGGATTCCTCGATCAGCTCGGAAATGTCGTTCAGCGCCGATTGGATTTCGACGCGCAGGTCGCGCCGCTGCACTTTGAGCGGTGCCTCGACGACGCGCGAATAGACGAGCAGATCCTCGACCAATTCGCGCGCGCGCAGCGCCGAGCCGCGCATCACCTCGCTCGCATAGGAAATATCCTTATGGTCCGAGGAGGCGACGGCCGCGTCGAGCATTTGCGAGAAGGCGACGATCTTGCGCAGCGGCTCCTGCAGATCATGCGAGGCGACATAGGCGAAGCGGGCGAGCCGCTCATTGACGCGCTCGAGCTCGACGATGCGCTGCTCCAGCGCGCCTTCCGCCGCGAGACGCGCCGCCTCCTCGCGCTTGCGCTCGGTGACGTCCTGCGCATAGCCGTGCCAGACGACGGAGCCGTCCGCCTGGCGCACCGGCTGCGCCTGCGTCTCCAGCCAGATCGCGCCCTTGGACGGATGATCGTAGCGGAACTCCTCGCGCAGCAGCGTCATCTGCGCCGCCGAGCGGGCGAAGCTCGCGCGCATGCGCTCATTGTCGGCGGGATCGATACGGCGGAGCAAGGGCGCGGCGTTGGACGCGATCTCCTCCGGCGCGACGCCGAAGACGGTGCGCACATTCTCCGCGAGATAGGGGCAGGAGCCGAAGCCGCCCGTGTCGAGCCGGAAGGAGAAGACGACGCCCGGCGCCGCGAGCGCGACATTGCCGAAGCGCTCGACGAGTCGCGCATTCTGCGCCGCGAGCCGCTCCATCGCATGGCGCGTCTCCAGATTGTCGATATGGGTCAGCGTGCGCTGGAACGCTTCGCCGACGACGACGATCAGGCCGTTCGTCGTCAGAAAGGTCGCGAAGGCGAGCGCATCCTCGAGGCCCTCGATCGACGCGAGCCAGAGCTGCGCGACCGCGGCGCTGATGAGCAGCGTCAGTGCGCCGGACACCGCGCCGCCGGTGAAGGAGGCGACGAGAACCGGCAGATAGAAGGTGACATAGGTGTGGCCGCCGCTCTCGCCGGCGATGAGCAGCCGCCAGATCACGCCCGCGGCCGCGGCGAGGAGCCCGATGGCGACGCGCCAGGAGAGCGGCGAGCGATACCAGCGCGCGAGCTGCGGCGCGAGCGCGGCGAAGATCGCGCGGACGCGGCCATCGGCGCGCGGCAGATCCGAACTCGTCGCAGACTGGGGCGGCCCTTTGACGCTCGACATGATTCGGCTCGCTCGAGGGCGCGGCGGGCGCCTGCCTTTGCGCCCTATGCGCCCGCTCCTCGGCTCATTTATGACCGAAAGCGGCGCATGGAAGGCGCTGCGACGAAAAGCCCGTCACACGGCCCGGCTTCCCGGCGTCTGGCCCTGCTCGTAATTGGTGCCGAACACATAGTCCCACCAGATCGCGTGAACGCCGAAGCCGCGCTCCGGATCGCGGAAATGATGCAGCATGTGCAGCCGGCGCACCAAATGGCCGAGCTTCGACTTCGGCTGGCCGTGATGCGTCCAGAAATGCACGCAGTCGTAGAGCACATAGCCGGCGATGAAGCCCGCCAGCATCGGCCAGGCGAAGTCTCCGCCGAAGACGAGGCGGATCAGCGTCAGCGCGATCAGCATGATCGGCGCGGAGAGCAGCGGCGGCATCACCAGCCGCAGCGGATCGCTCGGATAGATGTGATGCACGCCATGGATGAGGAATTGGAAGCGCGGCCCGAGCCCGAAGGGCAGCGGAAACACCGTGTGGAACAGGAAGCGATGGCCGAAATATTCGGTCAGCGTCCAGGCGATGTAGCCGGCGACGAAGGCGAGGAGAATATAGCCCGCGCTCGCATAATTGCTCGCATAGGCGATGAGCCAGAGAATGATCGGCCCATAGACGAGCGGCGGGGTCAGATGATGGACGCGCGAATATTTGTCGAGAAGGTCGCTCTCGAAGAGGCGCGGCGAGGCGTCGAGCGCGTCGTTTTCAGTGGCAGTCATGGGAAACTCTACTCCGCCGGGACGGGAACGAGCTGCGCGGCGCTGGCGCTCTCCACATTGGCGGAGCGCGTCTGCAGCGAATAGCGCGGGTCGAAGACGAAGGTGACGAGCAGGGCGAACCAGGAGTAATGCGCGCCGAGCGGCTTGTAGAACTCGGGCGCCATCTCGGTGAGCTCCGGCAGGCGTCGCCAGGGTATCTCGTGAAAGTCGTGATGCTCGTTGTGGTAGCCGATGTTGAGCGCGACTTTGTTGAGCGGGCCGTAATAGTCGAACGTGCCCTGATTGGGGCCGAAGGCGAAATGCTCCTGCACCCAGCGCGCGCTCAAAGGATGCAGCCCGCCGACCGAGAACCAGAAGGAGAGCGCCAGATAGAGCAGCGCATTCGGGCCGAACGCCCAGAGCACGAAGAGATCGAAGAGCAGGATGACGGCGGTGTTGACATAGGTCCAAAAGCCCATGAACGGCACCGTGCCCTTGAGCCGCGACAGGCGCGCCAGCTGGATCGCCGGGAAGAAGAACAGCCAAAGCGCCTTGCGCCCCGTGCTATTGCCGACCCACTCCACTTCCCAGCGGCTCGGAATATCGGCGTCGTAATCATAGGCCGACAGATGCGAGTGATGCTTGATGTGATAGCAGCGAAAGCCCATCGCCGTCGGAAAGGCGTTCGGCAGATCGGCGAGCAGGGCGGTGAGCTTGTTGTAGAGCGGATTGTCGAACACGCAATTATGGATCGCGTCGTGAATGGCGACGAAAGCCGCGTGATTGGCGAAGGCGCCGACGCAAATGGCGAGCAGCAGGGTGAGCGGCCAATAGGAGAGGCCGAGCCAGCCCAGAATGGCGGCGATCAGCAGCTGCCCGGCGAAGATTCCCGCGGTGATCTTGAAAGTGAGATCGTCCTTGCCGAACAGCGTCCTCACTTCCGGATGCGCCTCGAGAATGAGGCGGCGACGCTCGACATGCGAGCGATCGGCGGAGGACGTCGAAGAAATCGAGATGACATTCATGGCGTCGCCTCTTCTCTCACAGCCTCGGTTGCAGCGGGCGGCGCGCCCGCCACGCGCTTCTCATAGATGCGATGGATTTTGTCGATCTTGCCGCCGAACATTTCGATCGGCTTGCGCATGCCCATATTGTCCTCGAGCACCCAGCCGGCCTCGAGGGCGACGATATTTGCGTCGACGCAGCTGCGCCGGCGCATATCCTCGATCAGCGACAGCAGGATCGCGCCGCCCGTGGCGCTGTTCTGCAGCGTCTTGCGCGTGCCGAGCAGCAGCAGGCGCGCGGTCGAGAATTTGTGCTTGCGGATGCGCGAGATCAGCTTGAACAGATTGAAGGGCAGTAGCTTGCCGTCGAAATCGGCGGTGATCTCATGCAGATTGGGCAGCGCGACCGCGAAGGAGACCGCCTCGCCGTCGAACTCGAGCACGATGCCGAATTCCGGCGGCATCACATATTTCATGAGGTCCGCGAAGCCGTCGAGTTCGTCCTTGCCGAGTGGCACGAAGCCCCAATTGTCGCGCCAGCCGTCATTGAACAGATCGGACATCAGCGCGGTTTCGCCCTGTTTCAGATGATCGCGATCGAGCTGGCGAATCTTCAGCCGGTCGCGCCACTCGGGGCGGTCCGCGATGCGGCGCTCCTTGCTGAGATCCTGTTCGGCGGAGAGATGCCGGTAGGAGATCAGATCCTTCGCCTTGTCATAGCCGAGAGCCTCGATGAGCCGCGACAGATAGGGAGGATGCCAGGGCGTCAGATACATGGGCGTCGCTTCGAAGCCCTCGATCAGCACGCCGCTTTCGCCATTGATGTCCGGCGAGAAGGGGCCGACGATGGTCTGCGCGCCGCGCGCGCGCAGCCATTCCTCCGTGGCCTGCGTCAGCGCGCGCACCACCTCTATGTCGTCGATCGCGTCGAGCGAGCCGAATTGCCAGCGCGAGGTGGAGACGGGTTGGACCTCGGGCTTATAGACCTGCGCGCCGATGCGGCCGACCCATTTGCCGTCCTTGCGCGCCAGAAACTCCTGCGCCTCGACATGCTTGAAATGCGGATTGAGCTTGTGGCTGTAGAGATTCCAGCGTTCGGCGTCGAGTGAAGGCGCGAAGCCCTTGTGGCCCTTATAGATGAGACGCGGCAGCTTGCAGAAGGTCAGGAATCGCGAAAGACTATCGACGGGAACAATCTCGATGCCGGCCATGGCGAACACCTATCGAGCTAGAGAAGCGAGCGAAAGCTGGCATATCGACGCGGGAGAGCGGAGCGAGTGGGGGGAGCCGGCGGTCGTGAGCGGCGGCCTGCGTTTCTCTATTCCCCGCTCACTCCCTCATTTCCCTCACAGGCTCGCGCCCGCCATCGCCTTTTTCACCAATTCATGCGCCTCTGCGGCCACCGGCGGCAGATCGCGCAGCGCGTCGAGCACGGCGCGAATCTCATTCTCGGAATGATTGGCGGAGAGGAAGAAACGCAGACGCGGTTGGTCCTTGGGCACGCCGATCTGCACGATCGGCGGCACATAGAAGCCGAGGCCGAGCAGATGCTGCGAGGCCCACATGGTCTCGACGCTGTCCTGGAACAGAATCGGCACCACGCCGCGGCCAATCGCCGGCCCGGTGCTCAGCCCATTGGCGTGTGCGTAGTCGCGAAAGAGCTCCGCATTGCGCGCGAGCTTGCCGACGCGCCAGCTCTCCTCCTGCATCAGCCGCAGGGCGGTGCGCGCGGCGGCGAGGATCACAGGCGACAGGCCGACGCTGTAGACGAAGCCCGGCAGAGTATAGCGGAACCAGTCGATGACCGGCTTCTTCGCGCAGACGAAGCCGCCGCAGGAGGCGAGCGTCTTGGACATGGTGCCGACGACGAGATCGAGGCGGCCGGGATCGACGCCCTGCAGCTCGGCGAGGCCGCGGCCGGTCTCGCCCAGCACGCCGAGCGAATGCGCCTCATCGACCATCAGCCAGGCGTCGTGACGCTCTTTCAGCTCCACGAGGCGCGGCAGATCGGCGGTGTCGCCGTCCATGCTGTATATGCCCTCGACGACGATGAGCACATGGCGGAAGTCTTCGCGCTTCTTGGCCAGCAGATGGTCCAGATGCTCGAAGTCGTTGTGGCGGAATTTGATCACCTCGGCCGAGGAGGCTTCGCAGCCGGCGACGATGCTGTTGTGGGCGAGCTCGTCGATGAACAGCGCGTCGCGCTTGCCGAGCAGCCAGGAAATGGTCGTCACATTGGCGAGATAGCCGGAGACCAGCGTCAGCGCCGCCTCCATGCCGAGAAACTCGGCGATCTCCGCCTCGAAGGGCTTGTGCGTCGAGCGCTCGCCGCCGACGAGGCGCGAGGCCAGCGCGCCGACGCCGAGCCGATGCAGCTCGTGCTCGGCCTCCTCGACGATCTTGGGATGATTGGCGAGGCCGAGATAATCGTAATTGGCGAAGCTGACGAAATGCGTTCCCTTCGCCTCGAATTCGGCGCGAAGCCGGTCGATCTGCGCGAAGAAGGGATCGTGATATTGGAGGAGCGCATTGCCGGCGAAACGAAATCGTCTCGATGCGTAGTCCGAAAGGCTGTTATGCTTCGCCACTTAATGCGTCATCCCGAGTCTTTGGGCCGCGCGTGTTCTGGCGCGGCGCTCATTGGAAGCCGGCGCCCGATTCCTCGCGACGCCCGCGGTCGGCCCGCAGGCTTAGCATCCTTCGGCGCCATAGCGCCAGCGAAAGCATCGTGTCGCAATCATGTCGCAATTGTTTCGCTGGGGGCGGGGATTTCCCCTGCGGCGGAAGTTGTTCTATTGGCTCAGGCGATGACAGACGCTCCGCATCACCATTCCCGGCCCCACGCCGAACGGGCCTCCGCTCTGCGGCTGCGGGTGGAGGATCTCGCCGTCGCCCGCGGCGGGCGACGCGTCATCGCCGGCCTCGGCTTCTCGCTCACGGCCGGCGAGGCGCTGATCGTCACCGGCCGCAACGGCGCCGGCAAATCGACGCTTTTGCGCGCGCTGGCCGGCCTTTTGCCGCGCCTTTCCGGCCGCGTCGAGATCGAGGGAGCCGAGGAGGGGGAGGAGGCCGCCGCGCTCCTCCATTATCTCGCCCATGCCGATGGGCTGAAGGCGCCGCTCACAGCGCGCGAAAATCTGGAATTCTGGGCGCAATTTCTGACCGGCGAGCCGGATCGCCGCAGTCTCGCGCCGGCGCAGGCGCTGGAGCGGGTCGGGCTTGCGCATCTTTCGGAGACGCCCGTCGCCTTTCTCTCCGCCGGGCAGAAGCGCCGCATCGCGCTCGCCCGTCTGCTGGTCGTCTTCCGGCCGCTCTGGCTGCTCGACGAGCCGACCAGCGCGCTCGACGCCGCCTCGCGGGCCCGGCTCGCCCGGCTGATGACCGAGCATCGGGCGCTGGGCGGGATGATCATCGCCGCCACCCATGAGCCGCTCGGCCTCGAGGACGCGCGCGAGCTGGCGTTGGGGGCGAATTCGTGAATTCCCCGCTTCTCGCTTTGTTCTTGCGCGATCTGCGCGTCGCCCGCCGCATCGGCGGCTCGGCGACGATGGGCGTCGTCTTTTTCCTGGTGATGGTGTCGATCGTTCCCTTCGCCATCGGCCCGGACCCAAATCTCCTCGCCCGCATCGGCCCGGCGATATTGTGGATCGCGGCGCTGCTCGCGAGCCTCCTTTGCCTAGACCGGCTGTTCCAGGCCGATCTCGAGGACGGTTCGCTCGATCTCTTCCACCTCGGCCATTCGCCGCTCGAGCTCGCGGTGCTGGTCAAATGCGCGGCGCATTGGGTGACGACCGGCCTGCCGCTGACCTTGGCCGCGCCCTTTCTCGGCCTGATGCTCCAGCAGGACGAGGCGGCGCTCGTCGCCGTGACCGCGACGCTGCTCGCCGGCACGCCGGCTCTGACGCTGATCGGCGCCATCGGCGCGGCGGCGACGGTGACGCTGCGCCGCGGCGGCCTGCTGATGGGGCTGCTGGTTCTGCCGCTGACGATTCCCGTGCTGATTTTCGGCGTCTCGGCGGCGGAGGCGGCGACCGGCGGGACGGTGTCCTTCGCGGCGCCTTTCGCCATTTTATGCGCGATCAGCTTGGCGTCGCTGGCGCTGTGCCCTTTCGCGGCGGCAGCGGCGCTGCGGCATTTGGGGGAGTGACGAGACGTCGGCTTCCGCCATTCTACGTCACCCTCGACTCAACAAAGCCGTTACGCAGTCGATGATCGCTCTGCGGCGGCGATCATCGACTGCGTCGGCAGGGGTGACGTCGGCCCCGGGACGCGCGCCATAGTCGCTGATTTCTTTGTAGATATACGCTTTCGCGAGGAACTTCGGGAGCGATTTGTCGATCTCTCCGGTTTCTTTCGCCAAGCGGGCGAACTCGGCCCTCGCGCCCGAATGGGTTTTCACGCTCTTGCCGGTCGCTTCGACGATGAAGGCTTCGGCTGCATGGAAGGCTGTGTAATAGGCGCAGCGAGCGGCGACTTCGGCCTTCACAGCTCCACGCCTTCGCGGCGCAAGGCTCCCATCAGCGCCGTGGGCTCTCGATAGGCCGCGGCGAGGAAGGGCAGGGCGTTGATGACAGCGCCCGTGTCGTAAAGAATTTCGGTCTCGATCTCCGCGATCCGATCCGCCTCCCGTCCGATGCTCTCGATGTCCTCGAGGAACACGGCGACGTCGTAATCCGAGTCTGGACGCGCGTCGCCGCGGGCCCTCGAGCCGAACAGCACCACGCGTCGAAGCCGCTGGCCGTACGTGTCGCCGAGCGCGGCGCGAAACCGGCTCATGATCGGATCGATTGGGCGCAACATCACGCTCCCGCCCCGCTCAATACAGGCCGCCGGTCCCGCTTCCCACCTGCTTGTCCACATCCTGGGCGCCGCCGGAATGCAGGCCGCCGTCGCTGCCCGCCGCGGAATAGGAATCGGGCGGCGCGGTGCCCGGCTTGAAGGCCTCGAGGATCGAGCCGGAGCCCTTCGAGCGCAGGCCCGAATGCGGATCGACCGAGATCAGCTTTATGCCCGGCGGCACGCGGAAGGGCACGTCCGGCTTGTCCTTCAGCGCCACGGTCATGAAGTCGCGGAAGATCGGCGCGGCATAGGTCGCCGCCTGCGCGCTCTTGCCCTCGCCCACGGGCCGCGGCCGATCGTAGCCGATATAGACGCCGACGGCGAGGTCGGGCGAGAAGCCGACGAACCACAGATCCTTGGCCTCGTTGGTGGTGCCCGTCTTGCCGGCGAGATGCTTGCCCACGGCCTTGATCGACTGGCCGGTGCCGCGCTCGATGACGCCCTCCATGATCGAGGTGATCTGATAGGCGGTCAGCGGATCGAGCACCTGCTCGCGCTTGTCGATCAGCTTGGGCTCGTTCTGGGTCTCCCATTTGGGCGCGTCGCAGCCCAGGCACTGGCGCTCGTCATGGCGGTAGATCGTCTTGCCCCAGCGGTCCTGGATGCGGTCGATCAACGTCGCCTTCACGCGCTTGCCGCCATTGCAGAGCATGGAATAGGCGGTCACCATGCGCATCACCGTCGTCTCGCCGGCGCCGAGCGCCATGGGCAGATAGAGCGGCATGTCGTCGTAAATGCCGAAGCGCTTGGCGTATTCGGCGATCAGCGGCATGCCGACATCCTTGGCGAGGCGCACGGTCATCATATTCTTGGAGTGCTCGACGCCATAGCGCAGCGGATGCGCGCCCGTGCCATGCGCGCCCTCGAAATTCTCCGGAGTCCAGCTCTCGCCATTGGCCTGCACGATGGTGATCGGCTCGTCGAGAATGGAGGAGGAGGGCGTGTAGCCATTGTCGAGCGCGGTGGCGTAGACGAAGGGCTTGAAGGAGGAGCCCGGCTGACGCAGCGCCTGCGTCGCGCGGTTGAACTCCGACTGATCGTAGGAGAAGCCGCCGACCATGGCGAAGACGCGGCCCGTATGCGGGTCCATCGCCACCATGGCGCCGGAGATTTCCGGAATCTGCCGCAGCCGATACTGGCCCTGCCGGCCGGAGAGCGGCTCGACATAGATGACGTCGCCCGGCGTCAGCGCGGCGCGAATGCTGCGGCCGGCCCAGCGCATGCCCTCCTGGCCGAGCTGGCCGGTCTCGCGCTCGCGCGCCACCTCGCCGGATTTCTCGCGCGGCGGCTGCAGGCCGATGCGTGCGAAACCGTCATTGGCGTCCAGCACCACGGCGAGGCGCCAGGGCTTCACATCGCCGAGCGCCGGAATATCGGCGAGCGGCAGGCCCCAGTCATAGGAGATGTCGATATGGCGCATCGGGCCGCGGAAGCCATGCGCCTCGTCGAAGCGCACCAGGCCGTCGGCCAGCGCCTTGCGGGTGATGGCCTGCATTTTGGGGTCGAGCGTCGAGCGCACCGAGAGGCCGCCCTCATAGAGCTTCTTGTCCCCATATTTGTCGAGCAGCTCGCGGCGCACTTCCTCGGCGAAATAGCCGGCGACATAGGTGTTGGGCGAGGTCACGCGCGGATTGACGCCGAGCGGCTCGGTCTTGGCCTTGTCGCCGTCCTTCTGCGAGACGAAGCCGTCGGCGACCATGCGGTCGATGACGTAATTGCGGCGCTCGACCGCGCGGTCGCGATGCAGGAATGGGTGGTAGTTGTTCGGCGCCTTGGGCAGGGCGGCGAGATAGGCGGCCTCGGCGATGGTCAGCTCATAGACCGATTTGTTGAAATAATTCAGCGCCGCGGCGGCGACGCCATAATTGCCGAGGCCGAGATAGATCTCGTTGAGATAGAGCTCGAGGATGCGGTCCTTGGGATAGGCCGCCTCTATGCGGAAGGAGATCAGCGCCTCGCGAATCTTGCGCTCGAAGGAGCGCTCATTGCCGACCAGGAAGTTCTTGGCCACCTGCTGGGTGATCGTCGAAGCGCCCTGCATATGGCGCCCGCCCTGGGCGAGAATCGACACGGCGCGGGCGATGCCCTCGAAGTCGACGCCGTTATGCGTATAGAAATTCTTGTCCTCGGCCGAGATGAAGGCCTGCCGGACGAGCGGCGGCACGGCCGAGCTCGGCAGGAACAATCGGCGCTCGCGCGAATATTCGGCGAGGATGGAGCCGTCATTGGCGTGGATGCGCGTCGTGACCGGCGGCTCGTAATTGCGCAATTGCGCCGTGTCCGGCAGATCCTTCGAGAATACGTAGACGATGCCGGCCGCGGCCGCCACGCCGATCAGGAAGACGATGGCGCCGGTCGCGAAGAGGAAGCCGAAGAACCGGACGAGCAGACGCATGAAGGATGATCCTCGAAGAGACGCGTTACCTCAAATCTGGCGCGCGCCGCGCCGTCGGCGTCCCGTGTAGAGATATTTTGTCGAGACGGAAACCCGAATCGGCCTCTCGCCGCGCCCATCCTTATCCCCGTTTTTATGTTTTATTGTGGGCGCGCGGTCGCGGCGACGGCCTGAGCAGGCGCCGCGGCTTGCACTTGCTCTTGCGCCTGCTCCTGGCGTTCCGCGAAATAACGCTCGATCGCCTGCGCCGTGGCCTCGGCCGCATGGTCGCGCCATTCCGCCGAGACGAGCCGCGACAAATCGCGCGAGCTCGACAGATAGCCGAGCTCGAGCAGCACCGAGGGAATGTCGAAGGCTTTCAGCACCACGAAGCCGGCCGAGCGGCTCGGATTTTTGTTGAGATGGCCGACGGTCTGCCAATAAGCGATCAGCGTGCGGGCGAAGACGCGGCTGTAGGCGCGCGTCTCGCGCCGAGTGAGATCGAAGAGAATGTCGCCGACTTCGCCGGCGTCCTCGGATTTGCGCTCGAGCCCGGCCGCGCGATCGGCGAAATTCTCCTTTTCGGCGATTTTCGCCGCCTCGGAGTCCGAGGCGCGGGCGGAGACGGTGTAGACCGTGGCCCCCTCGACGCTCGCCTCGCCGAGCGTATCGGCGTGAATCGACAGGAATAATTCGGCCCCGGCCTGGCGCGCGACGCGCACGCGCTCGTCGAGCGCCATGAAGGCGTCCTCATTGCGGGTGAGGATCACGCGCAGCTTGCCATCCGCCTCGAGCTTCGTCTTCAGCGTTCGGGCGAATTCGAGGACGATGGTCTTCTCCTGCTCGCCATGCGGGCCGGCCGCGCCGACATCGACGCCGCCATGGCCAGGGTCGATGACCAGCAAGGGCTTGCCGCCCGGCGCGGGAGGCGGCGCCGGCTCGGCCGCGGCGGCGCGGGAGGCGGCGGGCGCCCTGCGGGCCGCCTCGGACGCAAAGCTCGCCGCGTCGGAGGGCTCGAGCTCGATGACGAGACGCGGGGTTTTCGATTTCGAATCGCTCTCGGCGCGAATGATCTTGGCGGGCCGTGCGAGATCGATGACGATTCGCGAGCGTCCGGGCGCGAAATGGCCGAAGCGGAAGGAGGTCACGAGCTCGTCGCCGCCGCGCTTGTCCTTGGGCCGGCGCCCGAGCTCTGGGTCGAGGCGGAAGGCCATTTCGGGCAGATCGACGACGATTCGATAAGGGTCGGCGACCGGAAAGACGGTCGGCGTCACCTCGGCCGTCGTCTCGAAGACGAGGCGCGCCCGGTCCTTCTGCTGTTCGATTCGCGCGGCGATCGCGGCGACCGGCTCGGGCGGAGGCGTCGGCTCCGCCGAAGCCCCGGCGATGCCGAAAGCAAGGCCCGCGGCGAGCGCGGCCCGCACGAATCCGCGCGCAAAACGCCCATGAGCCCGCGAAGGCCCGGCCCCCGTTCGCCAGTCGTCCATGTCGAAATTCGCCCCGCTCGCGCGTTCGCCCGCAAACAATATGGCGCGGCTCGCGCGAGCGCGCGAGCCCGAAATCTTTCTGAGGACATCTGGTTAATGCGGAGTTAGGAGCGGCCGCGCCGCCGGTTTCTCGGCCTGCCGCGGGCGCCTTCCTGTGGGCGAGCCGTCGGAGAGGGCACGTCCAACTTGCGGTGTCGCCTTCGAGACATTATGTATGGAAACGTTCCGTGGAAGGGTTCGAAATGCGCCTAGCGCATTTTCGGCGTTTTACGGCGTCGGGAACCGTCTCGGACGGACGGCGCGTTTTTCCACGGGATGAATTACGTTCGAATGCACGCCTCGCGCGCGGGTTCGGGACGGGCGGGCGCCGCCGTAAGGCGCTGTGACATAAGGTTTTTGTGACGAGCTCATGGCGAAGTCCATGACATGCCGCCAATCGAGGGGCCACTCCGCGCGAGAGTATCGCGCGCCGGTGGAGCTGTCGATTCGCGCTGTCTTCCCGAGCCGTCGTCACTCTGGCTCCCGGCCGGTCTCGCTTCGGCGGCCGATCGGGTCTCTCGCCCAGTCCGCCGGCGGTCGCGCCGGTTCGCGTATCCGATGTTTCGCGATCGACACCAACTCCTCGAAAACACGCGTCGACGCTCCGACGCTTCGCCGGACCGCGGTCGCATCATCCCTCACGGGATGTTCGCTCGAGACCGCCGGCGTCGCCTCGCGTCGCGCCGCAAAGAGTTTCTCATGGCCAACAAAATGCTCATCGACGCCTCCCACCCGGAGGAAACCCGCGTAGTCGTGCTACGCGGCAATCGCGTTCAGGAATTCGACTTCGAAGCCGCCGACAAAAGGCCTCTGCGCGGCAATATCTATCTCGCCAAGGTCACGCGCGTGGAGCCGTCGCTGCAGGCGGCCTTCGTGGATTACGGCGGCAATCGTCACGGCTTTCTGGCTTTCGCCGAGATACATCCGGATTATTACCAGATCCCTGTCGCCGATCGGATCGCTCTGCTCGAGGAGGAGAGCCGCGTCCATCAGCAGGAGGACGAGGAGCCGCGTCCCCATGGCGGCCGTCGCCGCTCGCGCCGCCGCAATTCGGACGGGGCCGAAAAGCGCTCCCGCTCCGATGAGGTGATCTCCGGGAGCGCCTCCGACAGCGAGGAAGGCGCCGAGATCGACGCCGCGGACGAGGCGGCGAATGTCGACGCCGCCGCGCCGGCCGAAGAGGTCCGCGCCGAGAGCGCCGAGCTCGCGTCGGCGCCCGCCGAAGAGCCGGAGGCTCCTGCGGCCGAAGCGATCACGTCGGAGACGTCCGAGGCGGAGCCGATCGCCGTCGATCCGCAGGGTTTCGGCGTCATCGAGGCCGGTCATCCGGAAGAAGCTCCGGCCGAGCCGGCCGAGCTCGACCACGAGGTCAAGGCGCGCCGTCAGGACGAGCGCGACCAGAGCGAGCGCTATGTGGAACACGAGGCCGAGCGCGAGCGCGAAGAAGCCCGCCGCCGCGACGACGACCACGACGAGGAAGAAGAGCACGAGGACGAGGAAGAGCACGTCGAGCATATCGGCGGCGACGCCATGGAGGAGGTGCCACACCGGCCTTCGCGCTCGCGCCGTCAATATAAGATCCAGGAGGTCATCAAGCGCCGCCAGGTTCTGCTCGTGCAGGTCGTCAAGGAAGAGCGCGGCAACAAGGGCGCTGCGCTCACCACCTATCTCTCGCTCGCCGGCCGCTATTCCGTGCTGATGCCCAACACCGCGCGCGGCGGCGGCATCTCCCGCAAGATCACCGACGGGGCCGATCGCAAGCGCCTCAAGGAGATCGTGCAGGAGCTCGAGGTTCCGGAGGGCATGGGCGTCATTCTGCGCACCGCCGGCGCCACGCGCACCAAGGCCGAGGTCAAGCGCGACTTCGAATATCTCCTGCGCATGTGGGAGAGCGTGCGCGAATTGACGCTGCGCTCCAGCGCGCCGACGCTCGTCTATGAGGAGGGCTCGCTGATCAAGCGCGCCATCCGCGACCTCTATGGCCGCGATGTGGACGAGGTCGTCGTCTCCGGCGAGGACTCCTATCGCGAGGCCAAGGATTTCATGCGTATGCTCATTCCGAGCCATGCCAAGAATGTCCGCCTCTATCGCGATCCCAATCCGATCTTCGCCGCCGCCGGGGCGGAGGCGCAGCTCGACGCGCTGTTCTCCAATCAGGTGACGCTGAAGTCGGGCGGCTATCTCGTCATCAATCAGACCGAGGCGCTGGTCGCCATAGATGTGAACTCGGGCCGCTCCACCCGCGAGCATAATATCGAGGACACGGCGCTGCGCACCAATCTGGAGGCGGCCGACGAGGTCGCCCGCCAGCTGCGCCTGCGCGATCTCGCCGGCCTCATCGTCGTCGATTTCATCGACATGGAGGAGAGCCGCAACAATCGCTCGGTCGAGCGTCGGCTGAAGGATGCGCTCAAGAACGACCGCGCGCGCATTCAGGTCGGCCGCATCTCGCATTTCGGCCTGCTCGAAATGTCGCGCCAGCGCATCCGCGCCGGCGTGCTCGAGGGCTCGACCGTGCCGTGCCCGCATTGCGCCGGAGCCGGAACCGTGCGCTCCACCGCCTCCATCGCGCTGCATGTGCTGCGCGTGCTCGAGGATGCGCTCATCAAAAGCGCGGCGCATGACATCATCCTGCGCACGCGCACTGTGGTCGCGCTCTATATTCTCAATCAGAAGCGCAGCCATCTGCAGGCGCTGGAGCGCCGCTTCGGCGTCGCCATCACCGTCTCGGCCGACGACAGCCTGACCGGCACCTCCTATCACGCGCTGGAGCGCGGCGAGCCGGCCACTGGCGTGCGCGAGCTTCCGGCGCAGCAGCCGCTGCGCGTCGATTCTCTTGCAGAGGATCTCGAGGAAGAACTGGAGCCGGCGGAGGCCGAGGAGGCCGCCGACGTAATCGAGATCGTGGAGCGCCGGCCCGAAAGCGCGCGACGTGAAGAGCGTGGCGCCCCTCCGTCCTTCGTCGAGGAAGACGAGGATGGACAGCCGCGCGCGCGTCGTCGTCGCCGGCGTCGTGGACGCGGCGGCGGACTCTCGGGCGGCGAAGCGCCGGCGCCGGGCGCCGAGCAGCCTTCGGACGAGGGTCTCGCCATCGTCGCGGAAATCGATGGCGTGCCCACCGCGCCCGCCAATGAAGTCCCGCGGCCCGCGGAACGGGGAAGCCGTGGCGGACGCGGCCGTCGCGCCGGCCGCTGGACGCGCTCTTCGCCGCTGCCGGCCGAGTTTCGCGAGCAGGGCGCCTTCCCGCTCGACGAGGGCGCCGAGGAGACGGCCGTCTCCACGGCCGAGGCTCATATCCCGCCCTTCGAGGCGAGCGAAGCGCCGCCTCCGGTGGTGGCCGAGGAGGCAGTTCCTCCCGCGGCTCCGCCGGGCGAGGCCGCTGCGCCGAGCGCGCCCGAGCCGGAGCGCCAGGCCCTGCAGCCCGAGGCGCTTGCGCCGGAGCCCGAGGCTCCCTCGGCTCCGATCACGCATGTGACCGCCCCGCCGCCGCCTCCGCGCGAGCCGACCGAGACCGTCATCACCCAGGCCGATCCCGACCGCCCCAAGAAGGGCGGCTGGTGGCAGCGCGCCAAGGCCTCGCTCGGCGGCGATTGATTGACAAAAAAGCGCGACGGCCCCCGGGCCGTCGCGCCGATCTTTTCGAGGCGGGCCTATTTGCCGAGCGCTTTTGCGCAGTCGGGGCCGAGTTCCGACGAGTGGTTCTGCAGGCAGGCGAGGATACGCCCACCGCCCGGCATGACGCCGCTGCACAGACGCTGATAATCCCCTTTGCAGGCCTTTTTCGCGACGTCGGCCCTATCGCCGGAAGGCGCCGTCTGCGCTACGGCGGGCTCCGCCGCAATGGCGGCGGCGAGAATGGCGGCCATGGCCGAGAGCTTCGTTCTGTTCATCGTGAGTCTCCTCGAAATGGTTGGTTGGCGCGTCAAAGGCGTCAGGCGGCGATGGGATGGCTCTCGTCTCGGCGCGATGTCTGCGCGGCCGCGCCGGGCGGCGCGAACAAAGCCCGTAGCGCGCCGCGCCAATCGTCGGCGGAGCCTGCGTCGCGGAACATGGCGACCCATTCGCCGAGCGCGATATTCAGCGGGTTGAAGCTCGGCGTCGCGCCGACGAGGCCGTAGCGCAGCGCCTCCTGCTTCGGCGCCTCGGCGAATGTGCCGAACAGACGGTCGAAGACGATCAGCACGCCGCCGTAATTCCGGTCGAGACAGGTCGAGTTGGAGGCGTGATGCACACGGTGATGCGCCGGCGTGTTCAGCACATGTTCGAGCGGTCCCAAGTGCGGGCAGAGCTCCGTGTGAATGAAGAATTGATACAGCAGATTGCCGGTGAGCATCAGCACGATCGCCATCGGATGAAAGCCGAGCCAGGCGAGCGGCAGGAAGAACAGAAAATTCCCGGAGAGCCCGGCCGTCCAGCCGAGCCGCACGGCGGCGGTGTAATTCATCCGCGTCGGCGAATGGTGGACGGAATGCGTCGCCCACATCCAGCGCACGCGATGCGAGGCGCGATGGTCCCAATAATAGAGGAATTCGACGCCGAGAAAGAGCGCGACGAGAGCGAGCGCGCTGGTCGGATCGAAATCGAAGAGGCGATGCTCATAGGCGAAGGCGTAGGGCCCGGCGACGATCAGCGCCTCGACGCCGCGCAGAGCGTTGCGCCCGAGGGCGACGCCGAGCGAGGCGGCGCTCTCGCGCAGATCATGATGCTCGCGCGCGGCGCGGCGCGCCAGCAGATATTCGAGCGCCATGAAGCCGATGGCGACGGCGAGAATGATCAGTCTCGCATGGAGATCGAGTGGAGAATTCGGAAGTAGCGGCATGACGCGTCCTCGTGAGAGGGGAGAGGCGAGCGGGCGGCGCCCGACAGGCTCAGCGGGAGACGGAGCGGGGATAGCTGTAGGCGTTGCCGCGGCCGGTGAACGACCCGCTTCGGCTCCAGGCGCCCGCCTCGGAGGCGGCCGCGATGGAGATGACCGCGGCCAGAGCCGGAGCGGCGATCGATCGAAACATGTGAAACCTCCTCATCGTCCCGTCGCCGGAATGGCGACGTGCGGAGAAGATGCGCGCGCCTCGTCCTGCGCCGATCACGGCGGCGCGATTTTTCGTCTCCGATTGTCGCCGCTTCGTAACGATGCGTAACAGCGTCTCCGCCGCTCTTGCCTCCGAGGCGCGGCCGATCGACATTTGCGCCATGAGCGCGCCCGCAGCCCGAATTCTGATGGTGGAGGACGATTCCGAAATCGGTCGGCTGGTCGGCGATTTTTTGCGCCGCGAGGGTTTCGAGCTCACCCTCGCGGCGGACGCAGAGGCGATGGACGAAGCACTCGCCCAGGCGCGGCCCGATCTCCTCATTCTCGATCTGATGCTCCCCGGCGAGGATGGCCTCTCCATCTGTCGGCGCCTGCGCGGGGGCGATTCGCTGCCGATTTTGATGCTGACGGCCAAAAGCGACGAGATCGATCGCGTCGTCGGCCTAGAAATGGGCGCCGACGATTATTTGACGAAGCCCTTCGGCCCGCGCGAATTGCTGGCGCGCGTGCGCGCGCTGCTGCGACGCGCGCAGGCGGCCCCGAGCCGGCCGGCGAGCCGGCGTTTCGCCTTCGATCGTTTCGTGCTCGATCTCGACGCGCGCGGCTTCGAGCCCGCCGAGCCCGGCCGCGAGCCTATCGCGCTGACGAGCGCGGAATTCGATCTGCTCGCTTGCTTCGTGCAGCATCCGCGCCGCGTGCTGACGCGCGATCAATTGCTCGACTGGACGCATGGTCGCAACGATGGTCGCAACGCCGACCCCTACGATCGCTCGATCGACATGCTGGTCTCGCGCCTGCGCAAGAAGCTCGAGGCGGCGGGGGCGAGCGCCGATCTTGTCGCCACCGTGCGCAATGGTGGCTATTTGTTCAAGGCCGAGGTCAGGCGGCTCTCATGATGTCGCGTTGGACGATCGCCGCGCGCCTCACGCTCATCGTCGTGGTGAGCCTGACGGCGGTCTGGGTCGCCGCCATCGCCGCGATCTATCGCTTCACCGCCGATCAGAGCGCGCGCGCGCGTCCGACCCCAGAACAAGTCGCCGCCGTCGTGGAGCTCATCGAACGAGCGCCGCCGCAGTTGCGCGCGCTCGCGCTGGAGGCGGTCGCTTCGCCGCAATTCGCGCCGCGGCTTCTGCCGGCGGGCGCGGCGCCCGAGTCTTCGGGGCCGCCCGTCGCCGAGGATATTCGCCGCGACTACGCCGCCGCGCTCGGCGACCGCGCGCTCATGCTGGAGTGGCGTCCCACTCTGCCGATCGGCCGCCGCTTTCCGCGGCTCGCCGGCGCGCTCTCCAATGCGCTGGAGTTTCGCATCGCGCTGCGCGACGGCGAGACATTGCTCATCGACACGCGCGGCGCGCTGCTCGTCGCGCGTTCTGGCGTTCCGGTCGGCTTGCTCGCCGGACTGTTCGGCACGCTGGTGGCGCTCGTCGCGCTCGTCATCATGCATCGCGAGACCAAGCCGCTGGCGCGTCTCGCCGCGGCCGTCGACGCCATCGATCTCGCGGGCGAGCCCACGCCTCTGCCGCGGCCCGGCGGCAATGCGCCGGAAGTGCGCGCGCTGCTCGCGGCCTTCGAGAGATTGCAGGCGCGGCTCGCGGGCCTCATGCGCGCGCGCATGGCGCTTGTCGGCGGAATCTCCCATGACGTGCGGACGTTTGCGACGCGTCTGCGCCTGCGTGTCGAAGGCATAGCGGATGAGGCCGAGCGCCGCCGCGCCATCGCCGACATAGACGATATGATCCGCCTGCTCGACGATGCGCTTCTGTCGAGCCGCGCCGGCGCGGGAGAGCTCACGCATGAGCTGGTCGATGTCGCAGCGCTCGTCGCCGCCGAGGTCGAGGATCGCGCGCAGGGCGGCGGCGTCGATCTGAATATCGGCGGCGCCGCGGGCTGCGTCGTGCTCGGCGATCGGCTGGCGTTGCGCCGCATTACCGCCAATCTCGTCGACAATGCGCTGAAATATGGCCATGCAGCGCATGTCGCTCTCACGCTGCGCGCGGGACAAGTCGAGATCGCCGTGGAGGATGAGGGGCCGGGAATTCCGCAGGCGCAGCGCGCGCTGATGCTGGAGCCCTTCAGCCGGCTCGAGACGTCGCGCAGCCGCAGCGCCGGCCTCGGCCTCGCCGTGGTGCGCGCGCTCGCGGAGGCGCATGGCGGCGAGGTGACGATCGGCCGCGCCGCGAAAGGTGGCGCGCGTGTCGCCGTCACGCTGCCGCTGTTCGAGAGCGGGTGAGTTACACGGCTCGTGCGATCGCATCGACGAATTGCTCGGCGGTCTCGATCGCCTGCTCGGCTTCCGAGACGCTCACGCCGACATCGTCGCCGATCGCATAGTCGGCGGTCGCTTTCAAATTATAGGCGCGCGCGAGAAATGTCGGAAAAGCCGGATCGATGCGCGGATCGTCTTTCGCGAGGCGGGCGAATTCGCTGCGCACGCCATTGTGGCTTTTCGCCCCTTTGCCGGTTTTCTCGAATATGAAAGCTTGCGCGGCGTTGTAGGCCGTAAGATAGGCGGCGCGGCCTGCCGCTTCCGGCAATTCATTGGCGAGCACGATTCGCGCTTCTCTCAGTGACTGTCGCGCCTTGGAGAGATAGGCGGTCGTCTCCGGCTGCGTCATAGATCGACGCCGTCGCGCCGAAGCTCATGCATCAACGGCGTGCGGGCGCCATAGGCTCCGGCGGAAAAGGGCAGGGCGTTGATGACCGCGCCCGTGTCATAGAGGATCGCCGTCTCGATCTCGGCGAGACGGCCGCTCTCTTTCCAGAAGCTCTCTGCTTCTCTGAGAAAAACCGCGACGTCATAGTCCGAATCGGCGCGGGCGTCGCCACGCGCGCGCGAGCCGTACAGCACTGCACGCTCGAGCCGATCGCCATAGGCGGCGGCGAGCTCGGCGCGAAAGCGCGTGAGAACGGGGTCGAGCGGAACCGGCGTCGTCATGCGGCGAGCCTGCCATAACAGAGCGCGATTTCACACCGGAAAATCTGGCGCCATCGGCGCCTTCGTCAAATCGACGTTTTCGCCGCGCCGAGCCAGGCCGCCAGGCGGTCGAGGCCGAGCCGAACCTCGCTCTCGGCGCCGGCGTAGGAGCAGCGCAGCATATGCTTGCCGCGCGTGCGGTCGAAATCGACACCGGGCGTGACGGCGACGCCGGCCTCCTCCAGCATGCGCTTGCAGAAGGCCGCCGAATCCGCCGTGAAGCGAGAGACATCGGCGTAGACATAGAAGGCGCCGTCGGGCGGCGCGAAATCGGTGAAGCCCAAGCGCGGCAAGCGCTCCAGCAGCAGCGCGCGGCTGCGCGCATAGCTGGCCTTCACCGCCTCGAGCTCCGCTCGGGCCTCGAAGGCGAAAGGCGCGGCGATCTGCGCCAGCGTCGGCGCGGAAATGGCGAGCGATTGCTGCAGTCGCTCCATCGGCCGCACCAAGGGCTCGGGCGCGACGAGCCAGCCGAGCCGCCAGCCGGTCATCGCGTAATATTTCGAGAAGCTGTTCACGACGATGGCGTTGCGCGACTGCGCCAGCGCCGTCTCGCAGGGGCGCTCATAGGAGAGGCCGTGATAGATTTCGTCCGAGACGAAGAGAATTCCGGCTTCCGCGCAAAAGGCGCAGATTTTCGCGAATTCGTCGCTCGGGATCATCGCGCCGGTCGGATTGGCAGGACTCGCCAGCAGCGCGCCGTCGAGGCGTTTTTCGCGATGCGCCGCCTCGAGCAGAGCCGCGGTCGGCGAAAAGCGCGTTTCGGCGCCGACGTCGATCAGCACGGGCTCGAGGCCGAGCGAGGTGAGAATATTGGCGTAGGCCGGATAGCCCGGCGCCGTCATGGCGATGCGCGCGCCGGGATCGAAACCGGCGAGAAAGGCCAGCAGAAAGGCGCCCGATGAGCCGGTGGTGACGATGACGCGCTCCGGCGAGACATCGACGCCATAGGCCTCGCCATAATGGCGCGCGATGCGCTCGCGCAGGGCCGGACGGCCGAGCGCCTCCGCATAGCCGATGGCGCCTTGCGTGAGCGCATGCGCTGCGGCCTCGCGCACGGCGAACGGCGCCGGCGCGCCGGGCTCGCCGAGCTCCATATGGACGATGCGCCGGCCCTGGCGCTCGAGCTCGCGAGTCTCGCTCAGCACATCCATCGCGATGAAGGGCGCGACGGCGCTGCGTTTCGAGGGGGTGGGAGGCGTCGTCATTCGATCAGCATAGCAGAGACGAACGCCGCGCGCGAAAACCCATGGCCGTGACTCTAGGCGCCCTTTTGCGACTGTTCCGCAAAGCCGCGCTGGCGCAGCAGCGCATCGACGCTCGGCATGCGTCCGCGGAAGGCGACATAGGCTTGCGCCGGGTCCTGCGTTCCGCCGGCCGCGTAGATGAAGCGACGCAGACGCTCGGCGATCTGCGGCGCGAAAGGATCGCCGGCCTCGACGAAAGCCTCATAAGCGTCGGCGTCGAGCGTCTCCGCCCAGAGATAAGAATAATAGCCGGCCGAATAGCCGTCGCCGGCGAAGACATGGGTGAAATGTGGCGTCCTGTGCCGCATGACGATCTCCTGCGGCATGGAGATTCGCGCGAGGCTCTCGCGCTCGAAACGAAGCGCGTCGAAATTCTCGTCGATCGCGCTTTCGTGCAGATCGAGATCGACATAGGCCGAGGCGCAGAATTCGACGCTGGCGAAGCCCTGGTTGAAATGGCGCGACTTGGCGATACGCTCGAGCATGTCCTCCGGTATGGGCGCGCCGGTCTCGGCGTGGCGCGCGAAGGCGCGGAGAATTTCCGGCTCCAGCAGCCAATGCTCATAGAGCTGCGACGGCAGCTCGACGAAATCGCGCGCGACGCTGGTGCCGGCGACGAGCGGATAGGTGACGTCCGACAACATGCCGTGCAGCGCATGGCCGAACTCGTGGAACAAAGTGCGTGCGTCGTCGAGGCTGAGCAGCGTCGGCGCGCCATCGGGCGCTTGCGAAAAGTTCAGTACATTGACGACGATCGGACGAATGCGTCCGTCGAGATTCTCCTGGCTGCGGAACTCCGACATCCAGGCGCCGCCGCGCTTGGAGGCCCGCGCGAAATAATCGCCGAGAAAGAGCGCGACATGCTCGCCTTTCGCGTCGCGGACATCGAAGGCGCGCACGCTTTGGTGATAGAGATCGAGCCCTTCCACCTCGACGAAGGAGAGGCCGAACAGCCGCTCGGCGACGTGGAAAGCGGCGGCGATCATCGCGTCGAGCTGGAAATAGGGACGCAGCTCGGCTTGGTCCAAATCATAGCGCTCCTTGCGCACGCGCTCGGCGTAATGGCGCCAGTCGGAGGCGGTGATCGCGACATTGGCGCCGTCGCGCTCGGCGAGCGCTTGCAGATCGTCGCGCTCGGCCTTGGCCGCGGCGAGCGCCGGCGCCCAGACGCGGTCCAAGAGCTCGCGCACGGCTTTGGGCGTCTTCGCCATCGTGTCGTCGAGCTTATAGGCGGCGAAGCTCGCAAAGCCGCTCAGCCGCGCGCGCTCCTCGCGCAGGCGCAAAATCTCGGCGATCAATGCGCGATTGTCGGTCGCCCCGCCATTCTCGCCGCGGCTGGCCCAGGCGCGGAAGGCGATGTCGCGCAGATCGCGGCGAGTCGAGCTCTGCAGAAAAATCTCGACGCTGGAGCGTGCGAGGGTGACGGCATATTTGCCCGGCGCGCCGCGCTCGCGCGCGACATGCGCCGCCGCGGCGCGGAAATCCTCGGAGAGTCCGTCGAGATCGCTCTCCTCGAGCAGCAGCAGATAATCGGCCTCGTCGGCGAGCACATTCTGCGCGAAAGAGGTGGTGAGATTGGCGAGACGCTCGGATATCTCGGCCATGCGACGCTTGGCGTTTTCGTCGAGCTTTGCGCCTGCGCGCAGGAAGCGCTTATGCGTCAGCTCCAGCACGCGCGCCTGCTCGGGCGTCGACGCCAGCGCGTCGCGGCGCGCATAGAGCGCGTCGACGCGGGCAAAGAGCGCGGCGTTCAGCAGGATTTCATTCTCGTGCCGCGCGAGCGCGCCGGATATGTCGCGCTCGATCTCCTGGAGCTCGGGCGTGGTGTCGGTCGCGGCGAGATTCCAGAACACGCCGCCGACGCGGGCCAGCAGGCGGCCGGATCGCTCCAGCGCGGCGATCGTGTTCTCGAAGTCGGGCGGCGAGGGGTCGGCGGCGATGCGCGCGATCTCGGCCAGATTTTCCGCCATGCCGGCCTCGAAGGCGGGGCGGTAGTGCTCGGGCTTCAGCGCGCCGAAGGGCGGCAGGCCGAAAGCTTCGGTCGAGGCGGAGAGCAGCGGATTTTCGGTCGTCATCTTGTCCCTCGGTCTTCGCCTCGAGATTTAAGGGCTCTCGCGCCGTTGCGCCAGCGATCTCGGCGGTTGTTCTCCATCCTTCGTTAGTGTAGTAGTCTTATAGACTAAATCTAATGAGGCGGCGGCCTTGCGCCGCCTGTCGAAGGAGCGGCGCGGTGACGCAAGCAAAGCAGGGGCCGCAAGCAGGGAGCGGGGCGGAGTTCGGCGGCTTTCCGCAGCTCGGCCGTATTGTCGCGGAGCTCGGCGAATTGCGCCGCGCCTCGCAGAAGCGGCGCTATCGCGACGGGCGTCTGCCCGAGCTGCCCTCGCGCGAGGCGACGATCGAGATCATCGACGATCTCGCCGCCAGCCTCTATCCGCGCCATTTCGGTCCGCCGGAGCTGACGACGGACGGCGCCGACGGCTTCGTGCTCTACACGCTGGACAAGAGTCTGCGCGCGCTGCGCGAGCAGGTGCGACGCGAGCTGCAATTGCTCGCCAATGGCGCTGATGACGGAAAGACCGACTATCGCCCGCGCGCGCATGAGATCGTCGACGCTTTCGCCGAGGCGCTGCCGCGGATACGCGCACTGCTCGACACGGATATTCGTGCGGCCTATGAGGGCGACCCGGCGGCCAAGAGTCTTGACGAAGTGGTCTTCTCCTATCCGGGCCTTTCGGCGATCATCCGCCACAGGCTGGCGCATCGTCTCTATCTGCTCGGCGCGCCCATGCTGGCGCGGCTCGTCTCGGAGATCGCCCATTCGGCGACGGGAATCGATATTCATCCCGGCGCCGAGATCGGCGAAGGCTTCTTCATCGATCACGGCACCGGCGTCGTCATCGGCGAGACGGCGATCATCGGAAAAAATGTGCGCCTCTATCAGGCGGTCACGCTCGGCGCGAAACGCTTCGAGGTCGATGAGACTGGCGCGCTGGTGAAGGGCGGCGCGCGTCATCCGATCATCGAGGACGATGTGGTGATCTACGCGGGCGCCACAGTGCTCGGGCGTATCACCATCGGCCGTGGCTCTGTCATCGGCGGCAATGTCTGGCTCACGCATGGCGTGCCGGCGGGCAGCAATGTCACG
Organism: Methylosinus sp. H3A; assembly: GCF_015709455.1. Taxonomy (NCBI): domain Bacteria; kingdom Pseudomonadati; phylum Pseudomonadota; class Alphaproteobacteria; order Hyphomicrobiales; family Methylocystaceae; genus Methylosinus; species Methylosinus sp. H3A. The sequence goes on along the minus strand of NZ_JADNQW010000005.1, from coordinate 4,328,788 downwards.
CAGGCGAAGCCTCTGAGCGAATCGTTCACCTTCGGCGCCGGCATTTGAACGTCACGGCGTCACCGACGCGGAGTCGCTCGTCGGGATGTCGTCTTTCACGGCGATACCGCCATTGGGCGTGACGCGATCGGAGATCGCAGAGCAGAGCGCGGCCGCATTGTTCCAAGTGCAAGTGGTCGCGCCGACGCCACGCATGCATGAGCATCGATAGAGCACGCCAGCCACGCATCGCGTGGCGCCGGAGTCGCTCGTCGATCGACAATCCTGGGCGGCGGCGGCGCTCGCGGCGATCACGATGGCGGCCGTGAGGCTCCTCCTCATCGGATATTTCATGTCGTATGCTCCGGCGATGGCTACGGATCGGCACCGGGCTATTTATCGCGCGGCCGAAGGGGATCAATATGCGTCGACTCGCCGCGTCGCACCCATGCGAGTCGTCCGCCCCGCGCTGCGAGAGGAGACGCGATGATTCGCGATTATGTCAGCCACGCCGCCAATGAGCGGACGTTTCTCGCCTGGGTGCGCACGGGCGTCGCGATCATGGCGCTCGGCTTCGTGATCGAAAAATTCGATCTTTTCGTTCACACCATCAGCGCCACACTTCCCGCGATAGAGCGCGGGCCGATCTTGCAGCGTCTCGACAAATTGTCGGGACCGCTGGCGAGCGGCGGTGGCGGCGTGCTGGTGCTCGGGGGCGTTGCGCTCATCATTGTCGCAACCGTGCGTTTCATCCACACGCGTCGCCTCATCGCCGATGAGGCGCAACATGGTTTCGACGCGGGGATCGGCGAGCTCGTTATTCTCGCCGCGCTCCTGCTGCTCGGCGCGGGTTTTGTCGTCTATCTCGCGATCGGCTGATCCCGCTCAGCGACCAGATTCCGCTCAGCGGCCAGATTCCGCTCAGCGGCCATGTGTTCCCGTCGCGGGAAGGTCTTCCTCCACATGGACAACCGGCGGTTGCTCGGCGGGCGCGTCGAGGCGCTGCGGCTCTCGCCACAACCGGCCTTCCTGCTCCGCGCGACGGAATTCCTCGAAGCCGTCGTAGATCGGCGCGAGCAGGCCATTGCATTCCGAGCGCGACAGTTTCGTCTTGTGCATCAGCACATCGACGATGCGCTCGAGCTCTTTCTGCAAATGCCGCAGCCGCATCGCCGTGACGGATTGGAGCTCTTCGAAGATCGACAGGCTCAACCGCTGCTTCTCCTCTTCGGCGAGCGAAGCGGTGTAGTGGGTCTTGAGCATGAAGGACTGCGCCAGCCGAAAGGCCGTATTCAGATTGCGGTCGTCGACGCCGTCCTGCGGCGGGGCGCTATTGAAAATATGTTCGGCGATGCGCGGCGCGAGCGCGCGCATCGCATGCAGCGCGTCCTTGTCGGCGGGCGTGGCGAGATCATTGATGAAATGCGCGACGCCCTTCTCCTGCTCGAATTGCACGTCGGCGAGCCAGAGGTCGGAGCCGGCGCGTCCCGATCCGCGGAAGAGCGAGACGCTCTGTGTCCGCAAGCCGCCTGTCGCCGAGATCAGCATGATGCCGGCCGCGCGCACCGCTGTGCGACGACGTCCCGATGTGTCGGGGTCCGTCGCCGTCATGCGCTTGCTCACCGCGCGCCTCAGCGCGCGCGCGGCTTTCTCGGCGCGGGAGCGCTCGGCCTCGATGCGTTGCTGTTCGCGCAGCGCGGCGAGCGCCTGCTCGCGCGCTGCGATCGCCGCGGCGTCGATCGTCGACGTCTCCGGCTTGGTCGACTTCGATTTGCGTCGAGTATGCGCGATATATGTGCCCACGCCGCTCCTCCGCAGAGCGCCTCGTCCGATCGGTCGCGATCTCGTGAAACGTCGCGAGCGTCTCAGGCGCCGGGGAAACGCTAGCGCCGAAGTCGACGGCTTCGCGATTGTGGAGATTCCGCTTGTGGCGATCACGCATGAGGTCGCGGGAGGCGAGGGGAGCGCCGTCACGCCGCCGCCGCGCGCATGGCCCTGCAATGACGCGGAAAAGCGGATGTATTCCTATTTACCTAGTCAAATTTATCAATTACGTTTCGATGCGGTCTTTATTCGATTTCGCCGCGGGCGGAACTGCCGCCGGCGGCCATTCAGCGCAGGCGGAGCGTCACGAATGTCGATCTTGCTTTTCCTTCATCGATGGGTGGGCGTCGTTCTGGCGCTGTTCATGCTCGTCTGGTTCGCGACCGGACTTTCCATCGCCTTCATCGGCTCGCCGACGATCGATCGAGCGCAGCGGCTGGCCCATGCGTCGGCGCTGCTCCCGCAGGATGGCTGGCTCTCGCTCGGCGAGGCGTTACGCGCGAGCGCTGCGGCCCGCGCGCAAGCATCGAAAGCGGGTGGCGAGGCCGCCGGCGGCGGCATGGCGCATGCGCGTCACGAGCATTCGGACGGCGCCGAGACCGAGCGCGGCGTCGTCGATGCGCGGCTGCTGCGTGTGGGCGGCGAGCCGATCTGGCTCGTCGAAGACGATGCGGGCCGGCGCTTCGCTCTGGCGGCGACGACTGGCGCGCTCATCGAGTTCGACCGCGAGGCGGCCGAGCGAATCGCGCGCGACTGGCTCGGGGCTCCGTCGCTGCTCTATCTCGACACGGTCGACTCGCCGGTCGGCGTGCGCAATGCGGAGACTTTGAAGCCCTTTCATCGCTTCGCGATCGGCGATTCGGCGGGCGCGCAGATCATCGTCTCGGCGCGCACCGGCGAGGTGGCTCAAGCGGCGACGCGGGTCGAGCGTGCTTTCGTCTATGCGGGCAATTGGCTGCATCTCTTCCGCTGGCTCGATGCGCTGGGCGCCGGCGACTATCGGCGCGACGCGCTGACCTACGCCGGATTTTTCGCGGCGATCGGCGCTTTCACCGGCGTCGTCCTCGGCTGGATCAAATGGAAGCCGGGGTTTTTCGGCCGCCCGACTTATGCGCGCGGGCGCACGCAGCCCTATCGCGAGAGCTGGCTGAAATATCATTTCTGGGCCGGCCTCATCGGCGGGACATTCGCCTTCGGCTGGGCGGCGAGCGGCTTCCTCTCCACCAATCCGGGGCAGATTTTCTCGCAGGCGACTGCGAGCCGCGACGAGCTCACGCGCTATCGCGGCGCAGGGCTGCCGCAGGCGGTCGTCGATTGGCGGCCCACCGCCGCGCTCGACCTCTCGGCCGATGTGGTGGAGCTGGATGTGGTGGAGCTGGCCTGGAGCCGTCTCGGCGAGGAGGCGCTGCTCGTCGCGCAATCGCGTGACGGCGCGCGCCGCGCTGTGGCGGCGCCTGGCGCCGTCTCCGGCCTCGGCGAGCAATCGCTTCTCGCTGCGGCGCGTCGGCTGAAGGAGGGCGTCGCCATCGCCTCGACCGAGACGCTCGCCGATTATGATTCCTATTATTTCGCCAATCATCGGCAGACAGCGCTCGACAAGCCATTGCCCGTGCTGCGCGTCGACTTCGCCGATGCGGAGCGCACCTCGCTCTACATCGATCCCGCGGATGGCCGTCTGCTCGCGAAATTCGACGCCAGCCGGCGCGTCTATCGCTGGCTCTATTCTGCCGTTCATCATTGGGATTTCGGTTGGTTCCGCAATCGCAGTTTCTGGTACGGCTGGATGGGTGTGTGGATTTCCTTCGGTGTGGCGTTCAGCGCCAGCGCCGTGGTTCTCGCCTGGCGCCGCCTGCGCCGCACGATCCCGGTCCCCGCGCCAGCGAGCGGCGAGCGGCGTGCGCGCCGCGCTGCCCAAGCCGCCTGATCGGGGCCGAGCCGGTCCGCATCTATCTATTTTTATCATAGAGTTAGAGATAAGAGCCCCGTCTCCGCGAGGAGGCGGGGCTCTCTTGTTTTGCGCGCCCTCCCGGCTGTTGCGCCGGCGCCACAGGCGATCGGCGAAAGCCCCCGGCTTCGAGCGAAGGTCGAGCGAAGCTGTTGACGTCCCCTACGAAATCTACGTAGTCTATAGATATTATACGTAAGCGCGCCATGGGGGAGCGCTGCGTAGACCGTCGTCGCGACTCGCAAGGGCCGCGCGCGACGGGACATGGGGAACAATCGGTGATGTCGAGAGCGAGTGGAGCAAGAAGAGAGTCGCGAGCGAGTTTGTTGCGCAGCGTCGGTTTCGCGTCATTGGCGGCGGCCGGCGTTCTGGCCTTCGGAATGGCTGCCGCCGGCCCGGCCGCGGCGCAATCGGCGCCTGCGCCGGCCGCCGATCCCAATACGGCGGTCGCCCAGGCCGCCGCCGCGGCGGCGAGCGCGCAGGTCGACGATGTCACCGTGACCGCGCGACTGCGCGAGGAAAAAGCGCAGGACGTGCCTCTGCCGGTCAGCGTCGTCGGCGCGAGGACCGCAGAACGGGAGCATATCGAAAGATTGGGGGATTTCGCGCAGAAAGTGCCGAATTTCGTTCCCTCGGTCACCAATCCGCGCACCTCCGCCATGGCGATTCGCGGCATTTCGGGCATTTCCGGCGGCGCGGACGGTTCGGAATCGGCTGTCGGCCTCATCGTCGACAATGTGTTCTACACCCACGTCGGTTTTCAATGGGCCGACTTCGTCGATCTCCAGAGCTTCGAGGTGGCGCGCGGCCCGCAGGGCACGCTGCTCGGCAAGAATACGACGGTCGGCGCCGTCATCATCCATACGCAGCTGCCGTCCTTCCAGCCGGAGGCGAGCTTCGAGACCTCCTTCGCCAATCGCGGCCGCATCATCGAAAAGGCGAATATCAGCGGGCCGATCATCGACGACAAGCTCGCCTATCGCGTCACTTTCTTCCTCGACAAGAGCGACGGCGCGATCAATGACGCGCTCACCGGCGCCGATATCCTCAACAATAATCGCTGGGGCGTGCGCGGCCAGCTCTATTATGTCGGCGATAATTTCACCGACCGTCTGATCTTCGATCGTCTTCGCTCGGATGAATATAATAATTACAGCGGCGTCATCGGCAACACTTTCCCGGTCTGGGCCAATGGCGCGATCAACACGACCTATGCGCAAAATCTCGCATCGCGCCTGCATTATCCCTTTCTCGTCAACAACCCCTATTCGCCGGTCATGTCGCGTCTCGGCAATCTCGACCAGCGCACGACGGGCGTCTCGAACGAGATCAATGTGCAGATCGGCGACAATACGCTGACGTCGATCTCCGCCTGGCGCGAATTCATTTTGCATCCGCGCAATTCGCTCGGCAACAACTTCACTCAGATCAGCGGCAACGCCTTCGACGTGAAGGTCGATCAATATTCGCAGGAGGTTCGTCTCGCCTCGCCCAAGGATCAGACGCTCGAATGGCAAGTCGGCGTCTATTCGCTGCGCGAAGCCGTGTCGTCCTATCAGCATACCGATTACGGCTATCAGGCGTCGCAATGGTTGCTGAACAATTTCAACGCCGATCCGGGTTTGCTCAATGGCGTTTCCGAGCATACGGACGGCAAGGCGCGCACTTTCAGCCTCGCGGAATTCGGCCAGGCGACCTGGCATATAGACGAGCAATGGTCGCTGACCGCCGGCCTGCGCGATACTTTCGAGATCCGGGAAGGCTCGGATTTCGGCTGGGCGAGCGGCGCCTACACGCCGGCGCAGTTCGCCGCCGTTCAGACTGCCGCGGGCACCACCTTCTTCGACACGGGCGGACGCAAGGCGACGCGCAACTCGCTCTCCGGCCTCATCAATCCGTCCTATAAATACAGCGACAATATTCTGTTCTACGGATCGGCGGCGCGCGGCGAGAAGTCGGGCGCCATCAATACGGCGGCTCTGCCGGTCTTCGACAGCAAGGGCAATTTCAAGGAGTGGCAGCCAGTCGTCACCAAGCCGGAGGTGTCATGGGACTATGAGCTCGGCGTCAAGACCAATTGGTTCGACAATAAGCTCATCCTCAACGGCAATCTCTATTGGAACGACATCTACGACTTCCAGTCGATATTGGTGAACACCGCTATCGTCGATGTGACGGGCGTGCCGCTGCGCAAGACCTATCTCGGCAATATCGGCCATGTGCGTCTGCGCGGCTTCGAGTTCGACGGCCGCTGGAATCCTGCCGAGCGTTTGTGGATCACCTTCTCGGCCGCTCTGACCGAGGCGCGCTACATCAACTACAAGAACGCCGCGCCGCCGCCGGACTGGACCTGGCCGGCCTCGCTCAACGCGAATGGGGTCGCCGCGCCGCTCTCCGTCGATCTTTCTGGACAGCGCATCACCGGCGGCGTCGCCGGCAATAGCCCGGTCGCGCCCTATTCCTTCAACATCGGCGTGAATTACGAGCAACCGCTCGGCCGCATATTCGAAGGGATCGGCGGCTTCGCCGATGTGCCGGTGACGGCCTTCACCTACGGCAATATCGCCTGGAAATATAAGACGCAGCTCTCCCAGCCGGGCTCGACCTATTCGGTGTTCCAATCGGCCTATTCCGTCGTGAATTTCGGCATCGGGCTGAAGACCGACGACGAGCGCTACAGCCTGCATTTCTGGGCGAAGAATCTCTTCGACCAACGCTACGTGACCACCCAGACGATCGGCACGGCCACGACGACCGGCTCGGCTCCTCAGACGGTGACCTTCGGCGACAACGCCTTCCGCGCTTATGGGGCGACTTTCCGGGTGAAGCTCTACTGACAAGCAGAAAGTATGAGGAGTTGAAACATGTCGAATTGGACGAAAAGCTTCCGCTCGATCGCCGCCCTCGCGGCGGTGATCGCGGCGGGCGGGGCCGCGGCGGCGGACCTTCCGTCGACGAAGGCCGCGCCTGCGCCGCCGCTGGCGCCGGCGTTCAGCTGGCAAGGCTTCTATATCGGCGCCTATGCCGGCGCCTTGCTGGGCGAGGGGGCCTTCACCTATTTCCGCGACACGCCGCTGCGCGGCGCGGGTTTCGTCGGCGGCGGCACGCTCGGCTATAATTGGCAGTGGACGCCGACGATCGTGCTCGGCCTCGAGGCGGATTTCGGCTATCGCGGCGCGATCAACGCCGAGACCGTCGCCTGGAACACGCCGAGCCCGACCGACACCGGAGTCTTCGGCACATTCCGCGGGCGTCTCGGCTACGCCTTCACGCCGAAGTGGATCCTCTATGGAACGGCCGGCTTCGCCTATGGGACCGATTTCGCGCCCGGCGCCTTCACGGCGATCCTGCCGGCGACGATCGGCCAGCTCTCCACGGGGACGACCGTGCGCGCCGGCTGGACGGCGGGCGCCGGCGTCGAATACGCCTGGTCCGACAATATCTCTGTGAAGGGCGAGTATCTCTATACGGAGCTCGCCGATTCGGGCGTGAGCTATTCCACCAATTTCGGCGCCGTGCCGATCAATGTGAAGAGCGCCGGCCATATCGTTCGCGGCGGCATCAACTATCATTTCGCGACGCCCGCCGTCGTGGCTCCCGCGCCTATCGTGACCAAATAAAGCGGGTCCGACGCGTCCGCGGCGTGATTCGACGCCGCGGGCGTCAGTGGGCCGCGGCGACGCCGCTCCATTCGGCGCCGAGCATGGCCAGCACCGACATGAGCAGCAGAACTCCGGCGAGGCGGGAGAGACCCCGGCTCGCCGCCGGTTCCGGCGTCCATCGTCGCGCGCCATAGCTCGCCGCGCAGCCGAGCGCGGAATAGAGCGTCAGGCACAAAAAGCTCGTCGTCCAGCCATAGACGAGGGCGTGCCGCCAGAACGGCCCGTCGGCGGCGGCGAAGAACTGCGGCAATATGGCGAAATAGAAGAGCAGCCCTTTGGGATTGAGCAGGCTGGTCGCGACGCCGGCCGAGAAGGCGGCCCAATCGTCACGCTCGGGGCGCCGGCTCAGCGCCTCGAAGCCGCCATCGGAGCGGATGAGGCGAAAGGCGAGCCAGGACAGATAGGCGACGCCGATATATTTGAGGGCGAGGAAAAGCGCCGGAAAAGCCTCGAAGACGAGCTGAAACCCCGCCGCCACCAGCAAGGTGAGAAGCGCATAGCCGGAGGCTATGCCGAGAGCGGAAAAGCAGCCCGCGCGTCCGCCGGACGCCAGCGAGCGGCCGAGGACATACAGCATGTCCGGCCCCGGAACGGCGATCAGACTGACGACCGTCGCCACGAAAACCAGATAACGGCCGCTCACGACATCCTCGCGCTTCTCCCCATTCGGCATGAGCCCAGCTCGCGTCCCTCGCGTCAAGGTGGGGCAGGCTCGGCGAGGCCGGCCCGGCGGTTGACAAATTTTCCCAAGGGCCGTTTGTGGACAAGCGTTGCGGGCTGCGCCACTGATCTAGAGGCGGCGGCGGCAAGCGCGCAATTTGTCGCAGCGACGCGAAGGCCGCTTGCGGTCTCACGCCAAACTGCTCAAAACAGGCGCGCCCATCGTGGAGGGATTTGTTTCCATTCGCGTTGCCGAGCCGAGAGGCAGGGGCCAGGGTCGAACTCGCGAGAGAGGTTCCATAAAGTGAGCAATGCGACAAAGGCGGAGCCGAACCGCCGGGATATCTTGTTCCTCGCCACCGGGGCGGCGGCGGGCGTCGCAGCAGGCGCCGCCGTATGGCCGCTGATCGCGCAGATGAATCCGGACGCCTCGACGCTGGCGTTGGCGTCGACCGAGCTCGACATCGCAGCCATTCCCGAGGGGCAGATCGTCACGGTCAAATGGCGTGGCAAGCCGGTCTTCGTGCGGCACCGCACCAAACAGGAGATCGAGGCCGCGCAGAATGTCCCGCTCGCCGCGCTGCCCGATCCAGAGGCCGATTCGGCGCGCGTGAAGAAGCCCGAATGGCTCGTCGTCGTCGGCGTCTGCACGCATCTCGGCTGCATTCCCACCGGCCATGAGGGCGAGTTCCACGGCTGGTTCTGCCCCTGCCACGGCTCCACATACGACACCTCCGGCCGCATTCGCAGCGGCCCGGCTCCGAGCAATCTCGAAGTGCCCGATTACGCCTTCCTGAGCGACACCAAGATCAAGATCGGCTGATCGCGGCCTCGTCGCCGTCCCAACCTCCGAGACGAAATCCATGACCGGACATTCGACTTACACGCCGAAGAGCGGCTTTGCGCGCTGGCTCGAGCGGCGCCTGCCGATCCTCGGCTTCATCCACGAATCCTTCGTCGCCTATCCCGTCCCGAAGAATCTGAACTATCTTTGGACATTCGGCGCGATTCTCTCTTTCATGCTCGTCGCGCAGATCGTGACCGGCATCGTTCTGGCGATGCATTACACGCCGGAGACGACGCTCGCCTTCGACTCGATCGAGCACATCATGCGCGATGTGAATTGGGGCTGGGCGCTGCGTTACGCGCACGCCAACGGCGCCTCCATGTTCTTCCTCGCCGTCTATATCCACATCTTTCGCGGCATGTATTACGGCTCCTACAAGGAGCCGCGCGAGGTGCTGTGGATATTGGGCGTCGTCATCTTCATGCTGATGATGGCGACCGGTTTCCTGGGCTATGTGCTGCCCTGGGGGCAGATGTCCTTCTGGGCGGCGACGGTGATCACCAATCTCTTCACCGCCATTCCCTATGTGGGCAATTCCATCACCACATGGCTGCTCGGCGGCTATTCGGTCGACAACGCCACGCTGAACCGCTTCTTCGCGCTGCATTATCTGCTGCCCTTCGTCATCGTGGCCATCGTCGGCCTGCATGTCTGGGCGCTGCATGTGACGGGGCAGAACAATCCGACCGGCGTCGAGGTCAAGGATGTGCAGAAGGAGACCGTGCCCTTCACGCCCTATGCGACGTTGAAGGACGCCGTCGGCCTCGTGATCTTCGTCGCGCTCTTCGCCTGGCTCACCTTCTTCGTGCCGAACTATACGGGCCATCCGGACAATTACATCGAGGCCAATCCGCTGGTGACGCCGCCTCATATCGTGCCGGAATGGTATTTCCTGCCCTTCTACGCGATCCTGCGCGCCATCCCCAACAAGCTCGTCGGCGTCATCGCGCTGTTCGCCTCGATCCTCATCGTCGCGGCGCTGCCCTGGCTCGACACGTCCAAGGTGCGCTCTGGCGTTTATCGCCCGGCCTTCAAGAAGTTCTACTGGGTCTTCGTCTTCGTGTCGGTCGGCCTCGGCTATCTCGGCGCGCAGCCTGCGGAGGGCGTCTATCTCCTCGCCGCCCGCATATTGATGGCCTATTACTTCCTGCACTTCCTCGTCGTGCTGCCGCTGCTCGGCAAATATGAGAAAACCTTGTCCGAGCCGCGGTCGATCGCCGCCTCCCTCGGCCAGGCCGCCACGGAGGAGAAGCCCCATGCGTGACGCGCGTCGGAAAGCGCCGATCATGAAATCGGTCGTCAACTCTTGGAAATCGATCATTGTGGCGGCGGCGCTCGCCGGCGCCGCCGGGGCGGCTCCGGCTCTCGCGGAGGAGGGCGGCGCGCATTCGCAGCCCAAGCCGCCGCGGCAGGAATGGAGCTTCGCCGGCGCCTTCGGCCATTTCGAAAATGCGCAGCTTCGCCGCGGCTACAAGGTCTATAAGGAGGTCTGCGCGAGCTGCCACTCGATCTCGCGGCTCGCCTTCCGCAATTTCGCCGAGAAGGGCGGGCCGGAGATATCCGAGGCGGAGGCCAAGGCGCTGGCCGAGAGCTATAAGATCAAGGACGGCCCCAACGACGCCGGCGATTATTTCGAGCGCCCGGGCCGGCTCAGCGACCGCGTCCCGCCGCCTTTCCCCAATGAGCAGGCGGCGCGGGCGGCGCTCAACGGCGCCTATCCGCCGGACATGTCGGTTCTCGCCAAGGCGCGCGGCTATTCGCGCGGCTTCCCTCTGTTCCTGGCGGATGCGCTGCCGGGCTTCTCCTATCAGGAGCATGGCGTCGACTATATCGTCGCCCTGCTCAACGGCTATGCGGAGGCGCCACATGGCGTCGAACTGGCGCCCGGGCAGTATTACAATCTCTACATGCCCGGCCGCCGCACCGGCATGCCGCCGCCGCTCTCGGACGGCGCCGTGACCTATGACGATGGAACGCCGCAGACGGTCGACCAATATTCCAAGGATGTGAGCGCTTTTCTGATGTGGGCGGCCGAGCCCCATCTCGAGGAGCGCAAGTCGATCGGCCTGAAGGTGGTCGGCTTCCTGATCGTCTTGTCCTTCCTGGTCTATTTCACCAAGCGCAAGATCTGGTCGAACATCCAGCATTGACGCGACAGGGCGACGCGATCCGGTGAGATCGCGTCGCCGCTCACCCCTGCAGAAACGCCCGCACGCCATCGGCCACGAATTGCACGGCCAGCGCCGCCAGCAGCACGCCGAGCAAGCGCGTCAGCACGACATTGGCCGCCGTGCCGAAGAATTGCGCCACCTCGCCGGCGATCAGGCAAAAAACCAGACAAATCGTCATGATCGCGGCGATGACCGCGATCAGCGTCGCGATGAGCGTCACGCTGCCATGCGCGTCGCTGGCCAGCAGCACGGTCGCCGTGATCGCGCCGGGGCCGGCCATCAGCGGAATGGCCAGTGGATAGGCTGCGATATTATGCACATGCTCGGCGAGCGCTTTTTCCGCCGCTTTGGAGTCGCGCTGTATGCGGACGCCGAACACCATTTCCGAGGCGATCGAGAATAAGAGAAACCCGCCGGCGATGCGGAAGGCCGGAATAGAGATGCCCATGGCGCCGAGCAGCCTCTGGCCGATGAGCGCGGAGCCCACCAGAATGGCGAGCGCATAGACGCTGGCGCGAAAGGCGATGATGCGTTTGGTGCGCGCCTCGAGTCCCGAGGTCGCCGCGACGAAAACCGGCGCGAGGCCGAGCGGCTCGACGACGACGAGCAGCGTCACAAAGGCCGAGACGAGATAGTCGAGATCCATCCCGGCCTCCGGTGGGAACGCATCCGGCAAGATAGCGCGCGGCGCATCGAGCGCCAGCATCTAGAGGCCGGGCGCCGCTTTGCTTTGCCTGCCCGCGCGCCTATAGGTTGGCGCCAGTTTCCGCTTCCGCCGGCGCGGCGATTCGCCCGCGCCTGCGCTCAAGGATCCGTCCATGCGCGTTCTCGGCATTGAAACCACCTGTGACGAGACGGCGGTCGCCGTCGTGGCCTCGCGCATCGGCGGCGATGGCGGCGACATTCTCTCCAATGAGGTGATGAGCCAGATCGCCCAGCATGCGGCCTATGGCGGCGTGGTGCCCGAGATCGCGGCGCGCGCTCATATAGATGTGCTCGAGCGGCTGATCGTGCGCGCCCTCGACACGGCCGGGACCGATCTTTCCGGCGTCGACGCGATCGCGGCCTCGGCCGGGCCGGGGCTCATCGGCGGCATTCTGGTCGGGCTCACGGCGGCCAAGGCGCTGGCGCTCGCCGCCGACAAGCCCTTCATCGCCGTCAATCACCTCGAGGCCCATGCGCTGACCGGCCGCCTCACCGAGCGGCTGGACTTTCCCTATCTCGCTCTGCTGATCTCGGGCGGCCATACGCAGCTCGTCGCCGTGCTGGGCGTCGGCGACTATAAGCGGCTCGGCTCCACAGTGGACGACGCCGCCGGCGAAGCCTTCGACAAGGTCGCGAAAATGCTGGGCCTGCCCTATCCCGGCGGCCCGCACATAGAGCGGCTCGCGGAGGAGGGCGACCCCGCGCGCTTCGACTTCCCGCGCCCCATGTTCGGCCGCGAGGGCGCGGATTTCTCGCTCTCCGGCCTCAAGACCGCGGTGCGCCAGGAGATCGCGCGGCTGGAGATCACACGCCCGGGACCGCCGACGGAGCGCGACGTCGCCGATCTCGCCGCCTCCTTCCAGGCGGCCATTGTCGATGTGCTCGTCGATCGCGTGCGCTCTGGGCTGCGCATCTTCACGCAGAATGGCGGCCGTCCCAATGGCCTCGTCATCGGCGGCGGCGTCGGCGCCAATGGCGCGATCCGCCGCGCGCTCACCCGCCTCTGCGCCGAGACCGGCCTGCGCTTCGTCTCGCCGCCGCCGAACCTTTGCTCCGACAATGGCGCGATCGTCGCCTGGGCCGGGCTCGAGCGTTTCGCGCGCGGCATGACGGATGATCTCACCTTCGCCGCGCGCCCGCGCTGGCCGCTCGACGCCACCGCCGGAGCGCTCCACCACGGCAAGGCGTGAGCTTGCGATGCGGTCGGCGGGGCGGTTGAGATGAAGCGGCTGTTGCTGGCCGCGGCGGCGACCTTCTCGGTTCCGCCGCCGCCCGGCGGCCTGCTGTCGCAGGAGCCGCTCGCCGTCGGCGTGCGCGTTTTCTATGGGCCGCGCGCCGGCTTCGAGGATCTCGATCTGCGCCTCATCGGCGGCGCGCGAAAATCCATCGACATGGCCGCCTATGTCCTCACCGATCGTGCGGTGATCTCGGCTCTCGGCGCAGCCGCCATGCGCGGCGTGCGCGTGCGAATCTATCTCGACGGGGAGGAGCGCGGCGGCCTCAGTCCCGCCGTCGAGGCCGTCGCCGCGGCGCGCAATATGGAGATCAAGCGCAAGGGTCGCTCGCGCGACCTCATGCATCTGAAATCCTATCAGGTGGATGGTCGGGCGCTGCGCAGCGGCTCGGCCAATTTTTCCGTCTCGGGCGCGGAATTCCAGGACAATGACCTCATATTGATCGAAAGCCCGGCCGCCGTCGCGCAATTCGAGGAGACTTTCGAGCGGCTGTGGGCGCGCTCGGACAATCAGAAGATCGGGATGAGATGAGCAGCGAGGAGAAGATCGCCGTGCTCGGCGCCGGCGCCTGGGGCACGGCGCTCGCCAATGTCGCCGCGACCGGCCGCTCGGGCGTCGCGCTCTGGGGTCACGATCCCGAGCATATCGCCGCTCTGGCGCGCGACCGCGAGAACCGCGCGTATCTCCCCGGCATGCCGCTCGCCGAGGGCGTCGCGCCCTGCGCCGAGCCTTCGGTGGTCGCGGGCGCCGGCGTCGTGCTCGGCGTCGTCCCCGCCCAGGCGATGCGCGGGGTCGCGCGGCGCTTCCGTCCGATTCTGGCGCCCGGAACGGCTTTCGTCATCTGCTCCAAGGGCATAGAGCGCGGTACGCGCCGTTTCATGAGCGAGGTGGCGGCCGAGGAATTGCCGCAGGCGAAGATCGCCATTCTCTCCGGCCCGAGCTTCGCCGCCGACGTCTGCCGCGGCCTTCCCACGGCGGTGACGCTCGCCGCCCGCGACGAGGCGCTGGCGCGGCGCCTCAGCGAATTGCTGTCGACGCGCGCTTTCCGCCTCTATCGCTCCACCGATGTGCTCGGCGTCGAGATCGGCGGCGCGGCGAAGAATGTGCTGGCCATCGCCAGCGGCATGGCGGCGGGCAGGGCGCTGGGCGCCAGCGCCGGGGCCGCGCTGATCGCCCGCGGCTTCGCCGAGCTGATGCGCCTCGGCCGCGCCTATGGCGTCAATCAGGAGACTTTGATGGGCCTCTCGGGCCTCGGCGATCTGGTCCTCACCTGCGGCTCGGCGCAATCGCGCAATTTTGCGCTGGGCGCGGCCCTGGGGCGCGGCGAGGCGCCGCTCGAGGCCGCCCATGGCAAGCTCGCGGAGGGCGCCTTCACCGCCTCCGCTCTCGTGGCCATGGCCAGGGAGCGCGGCGTCGAAATGCCGATCGCCGAAGCGGTGGATGCGATTCTGGCGGGCGCGATCGGCGTCGATCAGGCGATCGAGGCGCTGCTGATGCGGCCGCTGAAGGCCGAGGCTTGAGCTTTCGTTGACGGCTTCGTGCGATCGTCTCGCCGATGCAATGCGAGCCTGAAATCGCGCCCCTTTCCGGACCCTCTCCCGCTTCGCGGGAGAGGGAGCAGATTCCGCGCTTCATCGAGACTTTGCGAAACGTCGCCGCCCCCCTCTCCCGCGGAGCGGGGGAGGGTGAGGGCCTCGCGGTCTTCCGATCGAGCGACGCGCCCCGCTATTTCCCCGCCCTCATCGCCCTCACCCTTCTCGGCGCCGCGCTGCGCCTCTACGCCGCGCGAGGAGATCTCTGGCTCGATGAAATCTGGACGCTGAACCTGCTCGAGCGGGCGCGTTCCTTCGTCGATGTGTTCATCGGCCTGCATCACGACAATAATCATGTCGCCAATTCCGCCTGGCTCTGGCTCCTCGGTCCCGACGCTCCGGTTCCGCTCATGCGGCTGGCGGCGGTCGTGCTCGGCGTTCTGGCCATTCCCGCCGCCGCGGCCGCCAGCCGCCGCTATTGCGACGCCGCCGGGCTCCTCGCCGCCTTCGTCTTTGCGACCTCTTATTTCTTCGTCCATTACGGCTCGGAGGCGCGCGGCTACGCCGGCATGACGCTCGCCGTCCTGCTGGCCTACGGAATCTTGGACGCCATTGTGGTCCAGGGCGCCTCTGGGCGCCGTCTGCTGATCCTAGCGGCGGCGATCGGCTTTGGAACCTTCTGCCATCTCACAATGATCGAGGCGACGGCCGCGCTCGTTCTGACGGCGGTCGTGCGCGCCCGTCGGCGCGATCTGGGCCGGGCCGTCGCCATTGGCGCTGTGGCCGGGCTGGCCAGCCTTCCGGCGCTGGGCTGCTTCGTCTATGGCGCTCTCGCTCCGGATTTTCAGGTCGGGGCGATGGTCCCGTTGAGCGCGCAGATTTTCGCCGAGGGCGTCTCGGGAATGGCGCGGGCGACGCTGGGCTTCCCGCGCGGAGTCGATGATTTCGCCATTCTCGCCATGGCGGCGCTGCTCGCGCTCGGCCTGCTGGCGGTTCTGCCGGCCGAGCGGCAGGTGTTTCCGGCGATCGCGGTTTTCGGCCTACCGCTGCTGCATGTCGCCGCGGCTCTGCCGAGCCAGCAATATCCGCGTTTCCATTCCACGGCGGCGATCGGCCTGGCGCTGCTCGCCGCCGAAGGCTGCACGGCGCTCTACCACGCGGGAGCCTGGAGGCGCTGGGCGGCGATCATCCTGCTCTCAGGGTTTGCGGCCGGCGACGCGCTGAAGCTCGCCGATTTCTACCGCGACGGCCGCGGCCATTACGCCGATGCGGTGAAGATCATGGCCGAGCGGAAAGAGGCGCCTTACGCCGTCGATTTCGCGCGAGGGGAGACGAAGGCCGTCGTCGCCTATCACGCGCGCAGGCTCGGCGTCGCCGCGACGCCCGTCGCCCTGGCGGATTGGTGCGCCACGCCGCCGGTTTTTCTGCTGGTGGTCGATCTGCCGGATGCGAATGCGGACCATGCGGAGCGCCGCTCGGCCGGACCGTCGGATTGTCGCGCGGCCTTCCGCCGTCGCGGCGCCTTCCCGGCTTCCGGCCTCTCCGGATTCGCCTGGACGCTCTATGAGCGCGAGGAGGGCGTCACAATGTCGGGGCGATGACGCGCACGCGTTTCTTGACGCCATCGGCGCCGACGATCTCCCGCGTCGTCTCGCGGCCCGCGACCGGCCGTTTGTCCGGCTGAGCGGGCTCCGGGCCGGGGGAGGGGAGGTTGGGCGAGACGGCGCCCCGCGCAGCGCGCGCGGCGATCGGCCGCGAGAGCTCCTCCGCCTTTTCCTCCGAGACGACGAGATCGCCGCGGTTCCTCTCGGCCAGCAGGCGCTCTGCCTCGGCGAGCGTCTCCGCCCAGCTGCGGCCGGCCGGGCGGCAGGAGCAGGTGGGGTCGTAGCTCTTGGTGAATTTCAGCGCATTGGGATGGTCGGCATAGGCCTCGCCGTCCATCGACACTGCGGTCTCTATGTCGCGTGAGGGCGAGCGCGTGTAGAGCGCCACTTCGACATTCGGGCATTGCGCCCGGCAGATATCCTGGAGATCGGCGAGATTGGCGCGGCGGGCCGAATAGCTGATCGGGAAGAAGCCGCCGTCGCAAGCGCGCACGCAGACCGCGAGCGAGCCGCCGCGCGCGACCGGCGCGCCATTGTCGTCCAGATCGCTCTCCTGCGGCGTCGCCGGGAGCTCGCGGGCAGTCGTCGGCTCCTCCTCTTGCGAGCCGAACAGCTCCTCGAGAATATTGCGCTGGCGGGAGACGACGCGCGTCGGCTGCGGCCGGCACTGCTGATCGAAGCGCGCCTGCAGCGCCTGCCGCTGGCCGTCGCCCGAACTCTGCTGGAGCGAGGCGAGATTGGAGCGCATCTGCGCGACGCGGCCGTTGATCGCGCCGCATTGCGGCGGTGGGGCGTTGCCGAAGAACAGGAATTGCTGCCGATCGCAGCCGATGGAGCGCCCATAGGCGACGGTGCGGTCGATCTCTTTCTGCTGGGTCGCCGCGGCGGCGCGATAGCGGGCCGAGCCCGCATTATTGCCGGCGGCGGCGATCTGCGCGCGCAGATTGTCGCAATAGGCCGATTGCGCCAGAGCCGGCGAAGCGAGCAGCGCTGCGGCCACCAGGGCGAGCGCGCCCGCGAGGCGCCGTAGCGGCCCCTTCCGCGAAGCTGTCTCCGGGGTGATATGTTTGGCCGACATTGGTCCTATATCACGCGATTCGAAAGGCGAGGCGCCGGAGGCCGGCGAATCCGAAACCGTCGAGCTCGAGACCATATCGGGCATATCGTCCGTTCGATCAATCGGCTCGCGATTGTCGCGAGCTTCTTGTCGCGAACAAGGCGCGTCACGACATTTGTCGAGGGAATTTCCCTGCGCTCTGGAGGAACGCACTTATGAAGCCGTCCAAATTCGTCCTGTCCGCTCTCGTCACCACGGGGCTTTTCGCCGCTGCGGGCGCAGCGCCCGCCCGGGCCGACGGGCCGGACCTCATTTTCCGCAAGTCGACCGACTTCAAATTGCTGACCCCGAACGACAAATTGGCGACCTATGTGCTCGACGACCCGGAGATCGACGGCGTCGCCTGCTATTACACCGTGCATGAGAAGGGCGGCGTCGCGGGAATGTTCGGCGTGGCGGAGCAGACCTCCGACGTGTCGCTCTCCTGCCGCCAATATGGGCCGGTGAAATTCAAGGAGAAATTCGGCCAGGGAGACGAGGTGTTCAGCGAGCGCCGCTCGGCTCTGTGGAAGCGCCTGCATATCGTGCGCGGCTGCGACTCCAAGCGCAATGCGCTGGTCTATATGGCCTATTCCGACCGACTGATCGAAGGATCGCCGGAAAACTCCACCTCGAGCGTGCCGATCCAGCCCTGGGGGACGGGCGATGTCGCGCAATGCGGCGAGTTCTTGAAGAAATAACGGGCCGGCGGGCCTGCGCCCGCCTGCTCTCGATCGCTGCAGGATCAATCGCCGCAAGAGACGACGGCGGCCTCCGCCGTCGCAGGCCTGCGCGCCGAGGCCGGGCCGATCGCAGAGGTCACATCGTCGGCGCGGCCGAAGGCCACTGCGGGGCCGTGACCATGCGACTCGCACCAGGAATCGGCGACGACCTTCCCGCAATCTTTCTTCTGCGTGATGCATTCGACGACGCCGTAGCCTTCGTGGCCGGAAATCAAATAGACGTTTTTCGGCGCTTCGACGGCGCGCGCGCCGCCCTGCGCCGCCGCGAGCAGCAATCCGCCCAGCAGCGGAATGGCGAGACGCGGCAGAACGAGACGCTGAAAGTCGGTGGAGAACATGGGGAGCACGCCTCGCGCGGGGACGCTCATTCGCCTCGCCGCGCCGGCTTTCGGTTTATCCGATCGCGGTTAAGGCGCGGTTAAGTTCGCGCCGATTTGCAGGCCTGTCTGTGTGCGCGATGCTGGCGGCGGCGCTCTGCCACGCGGCAGGGGCTGTCGATCCGCAGAGCTTTTGATAGGAAATAATTCAGAGCGCGCGGGCGCGCCCCGGCACCGCGCGGCGCGGGGGTGAGAAAGGGCGTTTCGGGACGCCCCGGCCCCTGACGGCCGTTGCGCGAAGAATTCGATCGGGTCCAGAGCGTCCCGAAACGCGGTTGTCGTTCTCGTCGACATCCCGAGGCTTGGTCGGACCCGCGAATCCTGGGGTTTCTCGATCAAGACGCGATCGAGTCCGACGGCCTGGGATCACGGAGCGGTTCTTGTTTCTCCCTATGGACGGGAGAAGAACGCCGCCCGGCGACGCGCTGCCTGTCCATGGACGGGGGTCGCCATCCCGGATGGAGCCGCCCCCCGCCCGCGCCCCACGACCCGAGGAGCGCGCCCTTTGTGGGAGGGAGTGGGAGAGAGTGGGAGGGGTATAGGAATATTTTCAGGATGTGTCAAGGAGGGCTGTCGGGATCCCCGTCATGGCCGCGCTCGTCGCGGCCATCCACGCCGCGACCTCCCGGAAAAGCCGACGACACGAGCGAAACGGCGCTGTCTCTTCCTCCAGCGCGTCGCCGTGTCCTGGCGTGGATGGCCGCGACAAGCGCGGCCATGACGATGGAACATGAGGAGTGGGCTCTTGCCGCAATGCTGTATTTGCTGCATAATGCAGCATTGTTGGAGGGTGAAATATCCGACCTCGGCGGGCAGAAAATTAGCTGTCGACTTCAATAGAAAACGTGGTCTTTGAGAGCTTCGCACTGCGGATCGCGATATTTTCGCAAGGAGATCCTTTCATAAGATCACTAAGACGCCGACGATTTTCGTCGCTAAATTTTGGTCCTGTAATAATCGAAATTAAACTATCTTTATGGAATGCAACGCTTTTGGTTATTTCATCATCATAGACCACACGGATTTCGGATTCGTAAGCCCATTCCTCCGACTTTACAAAGAAAAGAATCTTCTCACTTTCTGCGCGTTTGAGAGGGGTGGCGTTGACCGGAATCCTAGGGCCGCCCAGCTTGGATGACAAAGAAAGCGCGAGGCTCAATGGATAGGTCGGGCGGTATTTCGTGTAACCGACATATCCCAGAGTATGATTTCTTTTCCACCTAAATCCTTTGGCAAGGAACTGAAGACAAGCGCCTTGGTAGCTGTTCGCATAATGAGCCCACAGCAGACCAG
The DNA here is from genome assembly GCF_015709455.1 of Methylosinus sp. H3A. Classification (NCBI taxonomy): domain Bacteria; kingdom Pseudomonadati; phylum Pseudomonadota; class Alphaproteobacteria; order Hyphomicrobiales; family Methylocystaceae; genus Methylosinus; species Methylosinus sp. H3A. The sequence goes on along the minus strand of NZ_JADNQW010000005.1, from coordinate 4,309,115 downwards.
AATCTGCTCTCTCGCAGAACGAGATAATTCGATACTGAGTGGCGACACTGTTAAGAAATGATAACGCCTGCTGCCGATACGGCTCACAGTCTGAAAACACGTCCTGGAGTGGCATCGGCTGTTTACCAGAGAATCTCTCCATGATGTCATTATGTCTTACGGCCGCTGCAATCGTGTTTGGTTGGAGGTCGTCGAAAGTGTTTGGCGACAGCTCGAATGGATCGTTTAGACTTAGAGCAGATGAACCAACGAGCTCCAAATTGTGTAAGGTCTTATATAAGTAATCCCATGAGATATCAGAATTTAGACTTACATACTTGAACATTGATTGATGGTCGCTTGGTCGCTTTAGGTTGGTTCCTGTCTGAATTCGTGTAATTTCGTCGGCTGTCCAGCCCTCAAAATCATAGTTTGACATAGTTTTTACTTACGTCTCCCAGCAGTCAGGCGTGTGCCGAGGCTGATTATCGTCGAAACGCATGCCGCGCACAATGAAGCAGGTAGTGCCTGCTCAAAATCCAATCCGCCGCACTCCCCGCCCCTCCCGCCCGCTTGTAGCCCGGCCGCTTTTCCCTATAGTCCGCCTCGACAATTCCCACGGCGGACGAGGCTATGACGACCACCCCCCTACGCATCGGCACACGCGGCAGCCCTCTCGCTCTGGCGCAGACGTGGCAGCTGCGGGCCTTGCTGGCCGCGGCGCTCGGCCTCGCCGAGGACACGCTGCCGATCGAGGTCATCCGCACGACGGGCGACATCATCCAGGATCGGCCGCTCTCGGAATCGGGCGGCAAGGGGCTGTTCACCAAGGAGCTCGATATCGCCCTCATCGAGGGGCGCATCGATCTCGCCGTGCATTCCTCCAAGGATTTGCCGACGCATCTGCCGCCGGAGATCGCCATCGCAGGCTATCTCCCGCGCGAGGATGTGCGCGACGCCTGGATTGGCCGCGATGGCGCGACGCTCGACGCGTTGCCCGAGGGCGCGGTGGTGGGCACGGCGTCGCTGCGGCGCGGCGCGCAGGTGAAGCGGCTGCGGCCGGATGTCTCGATCGTCCTGCTGCGCGGCAATGTCGAGACAAGGCTGCGCAAGGTGGAGAGCGGCGAGGTGGACGGCACGCTGCTGGCGCTCGCCGGGCTGAAGCGGCTCGGCCTCGAGCGCCACGCCACCGCCATTCTGCCGATAGAGGATTTTCTTCCTGCCGCCGGACAGGGCGCCATCGCCGTGACCAAGCGCGCTGGCGACGCCCGCGTCCGCGAGGCGCTGGCCGCCATCCTCGATCCGGCGACCGCCGCGGCGCTGGCGGCCGAGCGCGCCTTTCTCACCGTGCTGGACGGCTCCTGCCGCACGCCCATCGCCGCCCATGCGCGGCTCGACGGCGAGGAGATCGCGTTCCATGGCATGGCGCTGCGGGCGGATGGATCGCAGGTCTATGAAGCGCGACGGCGCGGGCCCGCCATAGACGCCGCGCTGATCGGCGACGATGCGGCCAATGAAATTTTGCTGCGCCTGCCGAACGGGGTCGCGGGCCTCACATGAGGCGCGTTCTCGTCACGCGGGCGAGAGAGGACGCCGAGCGCACGGCGGAAGAATTGCGGCGCCGCGGATTTGCGTCGCTGATCGCGCCCGTGCTGGAAATCGCCGCGAGCGGCGCGCCGATTCCGACGGAGACTTTCGACGCGATCCTCGCGACCAGCGCCCGCGCGATCACTTTTGTGGGCGAGGGGCTGGCGGCTTTGCGCGCGCCGTTTTTCGTCGTGGGCGCCAAGACGGCGCAGGCGCTCGCGGCGCGTGGCGCGCAGGCGGAGGCGAGCGCGCCGGATGTGGCGGCGCTGACGGCGCTGTTGCAATCGCGCTTCGCCGGGCCGTCGCGTTTCCTCTATCTCGCCGGCCACGACCGCAAGGACGATCTCGAATCCTTCCTGCGCGCGCGCGGCCATGCGGCGACGGTCGTCGAGACCTATGAGGCGCGCGCGGCGCCGGCGCTCGGCGGCGAGGCAATAGCCGCGCTGATCGCCGACGAGATCGACGCCGTGCTGCATTATTCGGCGCGCAGCGCGTCGATCTTCCTCGCTCTGGCCGATGCGGCCGGAGCGCCCCCGCCGCTGCGCGCGCGCATCGCGCATCTCGCTCTGTCGGAGGAGGTCGCGCGCGTGTTGCGCGAGGCGGGCTGCGCCGAGATTCGCGTCGCCGCCGCGCCGGATCAGGCGAGTCTTCTGGCTGCGCTCGAGGCGGTTTCGCGATAGGGCCGCGCTCGCGCCAGCGGGACGAAAATTGCATAGCGTCGCCGGCGCCTCTAAGCTGCATCCTTACGCCCGCTCCGCTCGCGCCATCGCGCGCTGTCGATCGGCCAGCTTCTCCGAGGATGAAATGACGAAGACGTCGATTCTCCGACGACGATTTTTTTCTCTTCTCTTTCCGGCTCTCGCCCTTTGCGCGGCTGCGCTTTCGCCGGCGCTGGCGGAGCGCCTGCCGCTTTCGGACAATCTCGTCGATCTGCGCAGCGCGCAGGGGCGCGAGTGGTTCCTCGAGGCCGAGGCGCGCGAGGCCTATTGGCCGCTCTCCTCGGAATTCGTCACTCAGAAGAACGGCTCCTTTTGCGGCGTCGCCACTCTGGTGATGCTGCTCAACGGCCTCGACATTCCAGCGCCCGCCGGCGATGGCATGGGGAGCTTCTCGCAGGACAATGTCTTCAGCGAGAAGACCGAGGCGGTGGTGAAGCGGGAGAGCGTTCTGCGGCGAGGCATGACGCTCGACGAGTTCGGCGGCCTCGTCGCGAGCTTCGGCCTCGAGGCGAAGGTCACGCATGCCGCGCAGAGCTCGCTGGAGGAATTCCGCGCGAGCGCGGTGGAACATCTCTCGCGCAAGAGGCGCCATGTCGTCGTCAATTATCAGCGCGCCGCGCTGGGGCAGGCGCGCAGCGGACATATCTCCCCGCTCGCCGCCTATGACGCCAAGACGGATCGCTTCCTTCTTCTCGACGTGGCGCGCTACAAATATCCGCCCGTCTGGATCTCGGCCCATGATCTATTCGATGCGATGAATACGACCGACGCCGGCAATGAGGGCCGCAGCCGCGGCTTCGTTCTCATCGGCCCGGCGGCGGGAATAGGCAGCGGGCAATAGTCGGCCGCTGCGCATTGCTCCACACACGAGTCCTCGATGCGATTGCTTCTCTCTCTCATTTTCTCCCTTCTGGCTCTCACCGCTACGGCCGAGCCGGTCGCGACCGGGCGGCGCGGCATGGTGGTGAGCGAGCATCGTCTCGCGAGCGATATCGGACTCGACATATTGAAGGCGGGCGGCAACGCCGTCGATGCTGCGGTCGCTGTCGGCTATGCGCTCGCCGTCGCGCATCCTTGCTGCGGCAATCTCGGCGGCGGCGGCTTTCTGCTGCTGCATCTGCCGGGGCGCGGCGAGCGCTTCCTCGATTTTCGCGAGACGGCGCCTTCGGCCGCTACGCCGGATATGTTCCTCGACGCCAAAGGCGATGTCGACAAGCAGGCGAGCCGCATCGGTTATCGCGCCGTGGCGGTTCCGGGAACCGTGCTCGGTCTCGAGACCGCCCATGCGAAATACGGCCGCCTCCCGCGCGAAAAAATCATCGCGCCGGCCATTGCGCTCGCCGAGCGGGGCTTTGTTCTCGAGGAGGCCGACATTCGCCTGCTGCGGGCGGCGACGCGATTGAAAGACAGTCCCGCCGCGGCGAAAATCTTCTCGCGCGCGGATGGCTCGCCGTTGCAGGCGGGGGATCGTCTGGTCCAGAGCGATCTTTCGCGTCTCTTGCGCGAGATTGCGGAGCAGGGGCCGCGCGCCTTTTATGAAGGGCGCATTCCGCAGGCGATCGAGCGCGCCGCGCAGGCCGAGAAGGGCGTGATCGCGGCGCATGATTTCGCGCTCTATGACGTCATGGAGCGCGAGCCGGTCCATTGCGTCTATCGCGGCTATGATTTCTACTCCTCCGCGCCGCCGAGCTCGGGCGGCGTGGCGCTGTGCGAAATATTGAATATTTTGGAAGGCTATGATCTCGCCGCTCTCGGCTTTCACACGCCGCAATCCTCGCATCTTCTCGTCGAGGCGGAGCGTCGCGCCTTTTTCGATCGCAATAATTCTCTCGGCGATCCGGATTTCGTGAACAATCCGGTCGCGCGTCTCACATCTCGATCTTACGCGGCCGCGCTGCGAAAAAACATCGGCGCCGATCACGCGACACGCTCGGCCGATCTTTCGCCCGGCGCCGCGCCGCGCGAGCGGCTGGAGACGACGCATTATTCGATCGTCGACGGCGAGGGCGGCGCCGTCGCCGTCACCTATACGCTCAACGGCTATTTCGGCGCGCAGATCATGGCGCCGGAAACGGGCGTGCTGCTCAATGACGAGATGGATGATTTTGCCGCCGCGCCCGGCGCGGCCAATGGCTTCGGCCTGGTGCAGGGAAGCGCCAACGCCATCGCGCCCGGCAAGAGGCCGCTCTCCTCCATGTCGCCGACCATCGTCATGAAAGACGGAAAGCCCGTGCTCGTGCTCGGCAGCCCCAATGGGCCACGCATTATTTCGGTGACGTTGCAGACGGCGCTCAATGTCATCGATCATCACATGTCTTTGGCGCAGGCGGTGGCGGCGCCGCGCATTCATCACCAATGGCTGCCGGATGTCGTGCTGGCCGAGCCCGGCGCGCTCTCCGCCGACACGCGCCGGCGGCTCGAGGCGATGGGGCACAAGATCGAGGATCACGCGCCCTTCGGCGCATCGGAGGCGATCGCGATCAGCGACGGCGTGATGACGGGCGTCAATGATCCGCGCTCGGCGGCGGGAGCGGCGCGCGGCTATTGAGCCGGGGCGAGAGAAGGCGGGGTTGCGGATGCATATCGACTGGACGAATTTCACCCCTTGGAGTGCGGCGGCGGGCGGCGTGGCGATCGGCCTCGCGGCGGGCCTGATGATTTTGCTGCTCGGGCGCATAGCGGGCGTCAGCGGCATTGTCGCGGGTCTGCTGCCGCCCGCGAAAGGCGACGTCTCCTGGCGCGTCGCTTTCATCCTCGGCCTCGTCGCCTCGGCCGCGCTCCTGCGCCTCGCCGGCGCGGCGGCGACGCCGGTCTTCGACATAGGCTATGACGCGACCATCGTCGCCGGACTGCTCGTCGGTTTCGGGACGCGGCTCGGCGGCGGCTGCACCAGCGGGCATGGCGTTTGCGGCCTCTCGCGCTTGTCGCCGCGCGCGCTCGTCGCCACGCTCGCCTTCATGGCGAGCGGCGCGCTCACCATTTTCGTTCTTCGCCACATCATGGGTCGGCCATGACCAGATCGACGATCGCCGCTTTCGCCATCGGCCTCCTCTTCGGCCTCGGCCTCTGCGTCTCCGGCATGATTCTGCCCAGCAAGGTGAAAGGGTTTCTCGACGTCGCCGGCGCCTGGGATCCCTCGCTCGCCTTCGTCATGGGCGGCGCCATCGGCGTCGGGCTGATCGCCTTTCGTTTCGCGCGCGGCCGCTCGCGCGCGCTGCTCGGCGACGAGATGCGCCTGCCAACGAATAATCGCATCGATGCGCCGCTCGTCATCGGCGCGACGATCTTCGGAGCAGGGTGGGGGCTCGCAGGCGTGTGCCCCGGCCCAGCGATCGTCGATCTCGCCTTTCTCGAGCCGCAGGTCGCCGTCTTCGTTCTCGCCATGCTCGCCGGAATGGCGATCGAGAAAGGCGCGCGCGGCTTCATCGGCGGCGCGCGCTGACGTTCACGCGCCGCGGCCCAAAATCGTTTTTATGCGCGCGTCGAGACGTTGGGCGAAGGCCTCGGTCGAAAATCTGGTCTCGGCGAGCGTCCGAGCCGCGGCGATCTTGGCCTCTCGCGCTTTGCGGTCGGCGAAGACCGTCTGCATCGCTTCGACGCTGTCGGCGAAATTCGGCTCCGCCCAGAGCTGGTCGCCACGCGTGCGCGGATATTCGCCGGGGCCGACCGGAACGAGGCGATAGGGCACGAGAAACGCCGTCCGATCGTCGCAAAATTCCATATTGCCGGAATAGGCGGTGGCGATCACCGGCGTCTCCAGCGTCATCGCCTCCAGCATATGATAGCCAAAGCCCTCGGCGCGATGCAGCGAGACATAGCAATCCGCGCCTTCGATCAGCGCCATCTGCTCGTCATCGTCGAGAATGCGGTCGACGAGAATGATCCGATCGCATTCCTCGACGACATTGCGAATGGATCGCCAGACGTCCATTTCGCGCGTCGCCCGCACTCTGTCGACGCTATGCGTCTTGATGACGAGCTTGACCCTCGCCTCTTTTGGAAAGGCCGCGAGAAAGGCGCGCATCGTCCCGAGCGGATTTTTCCGATAGACGCCGGAGAGCGCGTCGCAGGAGGCGAGAAAGACGAAATCATCCGCGCGCGCGAAATCTCCATAGACGAGCGAACGCGCCGCTTCGCGCCCCCTTTTGCGCAAGGAGCGGCGCGATGTGCCGACCGTGAAGGTCGGTCTATGGCCGCTGAGCGCCTGCGTCGTGAAGTCCGACGCGGACCAGAGCTCGTCGACCAGCGTCAGGCCGAGCATTTGCGCCGGATGCGGCGTCGGCATTTCGAGATAGGGAAAGGCGACGGTCCGGCTGTCGGACCACACGTCCGGCAGATAGGCGATCGCGCTCGGCAACTCCTCGAGATTGAGGTGAAGAATATTGATCTTGGCGCGGCCGGGCGTCGTCGAAAGAGGCGCGGCGTCGGAGCGAATCCGGTTCGGATAATCCAGAGTGAAGTCGCAGAGCCGCACGGAATGATCGAGGCGTTCGAGCGCAGCGGCGAGCGCGCGGCAGCTGTCGGCTATGCCGAGTTGTCGGCTGAAGGGACCGATGAGTTGAATGTCGACCGTCTCGCCTTCGGGCGCGGGCAGCGTGACCGCATGCGCGCGATGTCCCGACGGCGTGCGCGAACGAAAACGCTTCGCGCGATCGTCATAGCCGAGCGCGTCGATCGACGCGCGCCAGCCCGACACTTCGACGCCGCCGGTCCCGAACAGGCGTCGCGACTCTTCGTCGAAGGGCGCGACGCCGTCCTGCTGCGGCGACAGAAAGGCCTCGAGCCAATCTCGCGGAATGAAGCTCAGATAATGCGGCGCCCGGGCGGCGAAGAGGAGCATGGCGAAATAGGCGGCGCGCCGATCGGCTTCCGTCGCGATATTCATGCGGCGTAGGAGGGGATGCGCGTCGAGGAAGCGCTTCATGAAGGCCGAGAGCGGGAAGCGGTAATGATCCTCGCAGGAGCGCAGCAGCTGCGCATGCGCTTCCGCGACGAGGCAATCCTCGACATTGAACGCAGCGCAGCTGAATGCGGCCCATCGAAAGATCGCGTCGAGACGCTCGGCCTCGGTCGCGCGCTCGGGCGGCGCTTCGGCGAAGAGGCGCATCGCTCGGCTCGGCGCGAAGCGATCGCCCGCGGTCGGCCCGTCATTTAGAAATTCGATGTCTCGCGCCGAGAGCGGTATGCGCAAGGGTCGCCGCGCGCGTCCGTAGAATTCGACATAATGGGCGAGAAAGGCTTCGCGATCCGCGATCGAAATGGTCGCGTCGAATTTGTCGGCGAGATCCCATTTATAGCGATTATGGTCGAGATAGGCGCAGAGCGCTTCTCCCAGAATGGGCGGCGGGGCGGGAACCGACGTCGGCGCGAACAGCAATTCCGTCGTGTGCAACGTCTGCGCCGCGCGAGGCGTAGAGGCTTCCGCCGTCTCGTGCTCGCGTGAGGCGAAAGCCGTTGCGAATGTCGCGCGAAGATAATCGTCCCGACCGAGGCGGCGAACGAACAGCGCGCGCGCTTCCGTCGATGTCAGCTCGAGCGGCGTCTCCGCGACGGCGTAGACGCGAATCTTCGTTTCGGCGCCACGCGAGAAGGTCGCGGGAATTGCGACGTCGAAGCCATGGCGGCCGTCGCCTATGCCATGGGCGGCGAGATCGTCTCTCGGCATATCCGCCGATCGTCGGCAGACGAAGACATCGTCCGCGAAAATATCGACGAGCACGCGCAATCTCGGATGCGCGGGGCGATAGGCCCAGCCATGGACGACGCCGTCGCGGCATCCGTCCAGGCGCCCGACGATGTCGAGATCGTCGGTCGGAAGGCCGAGCGAGAGGCGAATGAGCTTGATCGCTCGGCGCTGGGCGACGCCCATATTCGTCACGCGACCTGGATAGACAAGGTGAAATCGAGCGTCTCACCGGGGCGGGCATGCGCGATTCCTGGTTTTTGATCGAATTCGCCAGCGAATTCGATCGGCGAATCATAGCCTCGCCAGGGCTCTATGCATAAGAAATCCGCTCCGGGCTTGGACCAGAGGCCGAGATGCGCGAAACCCGTCCAGCCCACCTCGACCGACCGCCCGCTCCCGCAGGAATAGACGAGACGCCGGCTCTCCAGCGCGTCGAAAATGATCGCGTCATCCGCAAACAGCGTTTCTCGCAAGGAGAGCGTGTCATTCTCCACCGGAGACGGCTCCGTTCGACCGACGAGTCCGCCGACCAGCCTCCGCACCGGCGCGGGCTCGTCGCGCTCGAAGCGGATTTTGCTCTGTTGCTTGGCGGCGTCGCCGAGCGGCCAGCGAAAGGCCGGATGCGCGCCGATCGAAAAATGCATGTCGTCGACGCCGAGATTGGTCACGCCATGGCGAATGTCGAGGCGCCGATCCGACAGAGTGAATTCGACCTCGAGCAGAAAGTCGAAGGGAAAAGCGGCGCGCGTCGCGGCGTTGGAGCGAAGCGAGAAGCGCGCGAAATTCGGCGAAGTGCCGATGATCTCGAACAGGCTGTCGCGCGCAAAGCCGTGTTTGGGCATCGCATAGCTCTCGCCGCGATAGTCGAAGCGGTCGTTCGCCAGCCGGCCGACGATCGGGAACAGCAGCGGACTATGCTTTGGCCAGATCGGCTCGCCGCCCCAAAGGTAGTTCACGCCGTCGCTGTCGCGCAGCGATTGCAGCTCCGCGCCTTTCGGGGAAACGAAAGCGGTGAGACTGTCGGATGACAGGGTCACGCCTTCTCGCTGATCGGTCTTCGGCTCTGCCATTGCGTCAATTCGTGCGCCGATTCTCGAAAGGAAACTGGGCGGCCGGTCGGGCGCCCTCGAGGCGGGAGCCGGGATCGATCCCGGCTCCCGCCTTGTGTGATCGACGATTTACGAGAGGCCGCTTTCGCGGCCTCAGGCTTTCGCCAAGGGTTTGAGCCGCTCGAGATCGGCGTCGACCATTTCGCGGATCAGCTGGTCGAGCGAGGTCTCGGGGGCCCAGCCCAGGGCCTTGCGCGCCTTGGAGGAGTCGCCGAGCAGAATTTCCACCTCCGCCGGGCGGTAGAAATTCGGGTCGATCACCACATGCGCCTCCATGTCGAGGCCGGCATGCGCGAAGGCGATGCGGCACATGTCGCGCACAGTGGTGGTGACGCCGGTCGCCACCACATAATCGTCCGGCGTCTCCTGCTGCAGCATCAGCCACATGGCGCGCACATAATCGCGCGCATGGCCCCAGTCGCGCTTGGCGTCTATGTTGCCGAGGCGCAGCTCCTTGGCGAGGCCGAGCTTGATGCGCGCGACGCTGTCCGTCACCTTGCGGGTGACGAATTCTATGCCGCGCAGCGGGCTCTCATGATTGAAGAGAATGCCCGAGGAGGCGTGCAGGCCGAAGCTCTCGCGATAGTTGACGGTGATCCAATGACCGTAGAGCTTGGCGACGGCATAGGGGCTGCGCGGATAGAAGGGCGTCTTCTCGCTCTGCATCGGCTCCTGGATGAGGCCGTACATTTCGGAGGAGGAGGCCTGATAGAAGCGCGCGCCGGGAGCGCCGAGCCGCACCGCCTCGAGCACATTGGCGACGGCGACGGCGGTGATGTTGGCGGTGAGGATCGGCTGGCGCCAGGAGGAGGCGACGAAGGACTGTGCCGCGAGATTGTAGATCTCGTCCGGCTTCACCTCCTGCACGATGCGCAACAGGCTCGAGAGATCGCCGAGATCGCCGTCGAGCAGATGCACGTCATCGGCGACGCCGAGCCAGCGGAGCCGATGGTCCTCGACGCCCCGATGCGAGGAGCGCCGGATCACGCCATAGACCTCATAACCTTTGCCGAGCAGTAGTTGTGCGAGATAGGCTCCGTCCTGCCCGGTAATGCCCGTCAACAGCGCGCGTTTCGTCATGCACCCCTCTTTATTTGTAATCCGCTCTCGCGGCGTAAAAAATTCGTTCGAACGGGCCTCTATAGGCCCTCTAGGCGCGGCTATACAAATCGGCGAGACGCACGATATCGTCCTCGCCGAGATAGGAGCCGGTCTGCACCTCGATGAGCTCGAGGTCGATTCTGCCGGGATTGCTCAGGCGATGAATGCAGCCGATCGGCAGATAGATCGATTCGTTCTCGTGAACGAGCAGCGTCTCCTGATCGCGGCCGACCTCCGCCGTTCCCTTGACGACGATCCAATGCTCGGCGCGATGAAAATGCTTCTGCAGCGACAGACGCGCGCCAGGCTTCACGACGATGCGTTTCACCTGATGCCGATCGCCGGAATCCACCGACTGATAATAGCCCCAGGGACGGAAGATGCGCTTGTGCTCGCCCGCCTCGCGGCGGTTCTCGCGCTTCAATTGATCGACGAGCTGCTTGACATTGTCGCCATGCTCATGGCCGAGCACCAGCACCGCATCCTGCGTCGTCACCACAATGACGTCGTCGACGCCGACGACCGTCGTCAGAGTGTCGTCCGAGCGCACATGCACATTGCGCGAGTCGCGGATCACGCCATTGCCGCGCACCGAATTGCCGGCCGTGTCGCGCTCGGTCAGCTCCCAAACGGCGCGCCAATTGCCGACGTCCGACCAGCCGATGTCCGCCTCGATCACCGCGGCTCGGCGCGTCTTCTCCATCACCGCGTAATCGATGGAGGTCTTGGGCGCGCGCGCGAAAGCTTCGGCGTCCAGCACCAGAAAATCCAGATCGCGGCGCCCGGCGTCGATCGCTTTTTCGGCCGCCTCGAAGATCGCCGGCTCGAATTGCGCGATCTCCTCCTGCATCACATCGGCGCGGAAGATGAAATTGCCGCTGTTCCACAGATAGCCGGCGTCGATATAGCGCTGCGCCGTGTCGCGATCGGGTTTTTCGACGAAGGCCTCGAGCTTGGAGACCTCGCCGAAAAGCCGTTCGCCCGGTCGCAGATAGCCATAGCCGGTCGCCGGACTGTCGGGCTTGACGCCGAGCGTGACGATATGGCCCTCGGCCGCGGCGGCCGCCGCCTTTTTGCAGAGCTCGACGAGGCCTTGTCTGTCGCGCACGACATGGTCGGCGGCCAGCACGACGACGATCGTCTGCGGCGAGCGCCGGGCGGCGAGACCTGCGGCGACGGCGACGGCGGCGGCGGAATCACGCCGCGTGGGCTCGAGGACGATATCGGCGCAGGCGCCGATCTCACGCAGCTGATCGGTGACCAGGAAGCGATAATCGGCGTTGGAGATGATGACCGGCTTGTCGAAGGCTTCGTCCGACAGCGTCTCGATGGTCGTCTGAAAGGTCGATTTCTCGCCGATGAGCGGGATAAATTGTTTCGGGAGCGACTCCCGCGATTCGGGCCATACGCGCGTGCCCGCCCCGCCGCACATAATGACAGGCAGAATTTTTGTCATGTCTCGCCTTTCGGTCGAGGGATGATTCGGCGGGGGCAGATCATGAGAGGGAAGCCGTTTATCAGAATTTTCTCTAATAGATCGAGCGCTTCTATAGCGCAGGTCCCGTCCCTGCGGCCTTCCGCCAACGACTGGACGAGCTATAGGATGAACCCTCCGAGCTTGGCAAGTCGGCCGCGCTATCGTGGTGTGCGCTGGCTCACACGCGGCCGCCGTCCTGCGCGACAAAGGCGCGCCAACCGCCGAAATTCGTGATGTCTTCCGCGCCGGCGAGGGCCGCCGGCTCGACGAGAAAACCCTTGGGCGACGAGCCGTCGGCGAGGCGAAGCGCGCCGATGCAGAGCGGCGGCGGAACGGCGGCCACAAAGGCGCCGAAATTCGCGCGATCCAGTGATCAGACTTCGACCTCCACCTCGCCGCGTCCGGTCTCGTCGCGCAGCAGGCCGGGCTTGGGCGGCGTCTGTCCGACGAGCGCGAAGAGCCGATAGCCGCTGGTCGTGCGCGCTGCACGCAAAAAGCGCGCGCCGAGCGAGCGCAGCTCATCGTTGAGCGGCATGCCCGTAAGATGCGCGCCGACGACGGCGAGCTCGATCCGATCATCCATCGCCGGCGGCGGCTCAGCCTTGCGGGGGCGTGGCCGCCAGACGGTCGCGCCCAAAGTCGTTTCGCTGGCTGCGTGGAGATCGCGGGCCAGCGCGTCGGCGTTCGCCGGGCCGCGGTCTTCGCTCACGACGAGGGCGGCGAGGCCTGACGTTCTTCCTGCGGGCGCGGCAGGCGCGCGCGCCGCGCGGGGAGGGCGGCGAGGATGCGCTTACGCTCTCCCTCGGAGGCGGCGCCCCAGCCGGCTATCTCCGCTATCGTCCGCGCACAACCGATGCAGAAGCCGGTCTGCTGGTCGATCCGACAGATTTTGACGCAGGGACTCTCGGTCATCACACGTCCAGATTGGCGACGTTGAGCGCATTCTCCTGGATGAACTCGCGGCGCGGCTCGACGACATCGCCCATCAGCTTCACGAAAATATCCTCGGCCTCGGCGGCCTCCTTCACCTTCACCTGCAACAGCGAACGCACCTCGCGGTCGAGCGTCGTCTCCCACAATTGCTCGGCGTTCATCTCGCCGAGGCCCTTGTAGCGCTGGATCGCGAGGCCCTTGCGGCCCTGCGCGGCCATTGCGTCATAGAGCGCGAGCGGGCCGGAGAGCGGCGTCTCGTCGCCCCGCCGCGCCAGCGCCGCCGGGCCGGAGAAAATCTCGCGCAAGGTCTCGGCGCGCTCCTGCAGCTTGCGCGCTTCGCTCGAGGCGAGCAGCGCGGCGTCCAGCGTCACCGCCTGAGCGACGCCGCGCAAAGTGCGGTGGAAGACATAGCCGCCCTCGCGCAATTCGCCGGTCCAGCCACGCTCGGTCTCCTCTGCGATCGCATTGAGGCGGTTCGCCACCTCGGCCGCCTTCGCATCGGCCTGCGCCTCGTCCTGCGGCGGCTGCAAGGCGCCGGCCATGGTCGTCTGCTCCACCACATTGCGGTCGTAGCGCGAATGCAGGCTGGTCATGATCTGCCGGAAGGCGCGCGCATCCTCGAGCGCCTGGCGCAGATCCTTGCCGGCGCGCTCCTCGCCATTGCCGCAGCGGAGCACTGCGCCCTCCAGCAGCGAGTCGATCAGATAATCCTCGAGCGCGCGCTCGTCCTTCAAATATTGCGTCGATTTGGCCTTGGTCACTTTGTAGAGCGGCGCCTGAGCGATGAACACATGGCCGCGATCGATCAACTCCGGCATCTGCCGATAGAAGAAGGTCAGGATCAGCGTGCGAATATGGGCGCCGTCGACGTCAGCGTCGGTCATGATGATGATCTTGTGATAGCGCAGCTTGTCGGCGTTGAACTCGTCGCGTCCGATGCCGGTGCCGAGCGCGGTGATCAGCGTGCCGATCTGCTCGGACGACAGCATTTTGTCGAAGCGTGCGCGCTCGACATTGAGAATCTTGCCGCGCAGCGGCAAGACGGCTTGAAACTCGCGATTGCGGCCCTGCTTGGCGGTGCCGCCGGCGCTATCGCCCTCGACGATGAAGAGCTCGGCTTTGGCCGGATCACGCTCCTGGCAGTCGGCGAGCTTGCCGGGCAGATTGGCGACGTCGAGCGCGCCTTTGCGCCGCGTCAGCTCGCGCGCCTTGCGCGCCGCCTCGCGCGCGGCTGCCGCCTCGCAGACCTTGGAGACGACGGTCTTGGCCTCCTGCGGGCGCTCCTCCAGCCATTGGTCGAGCAATTCATTGACGACATTCTCCACCGCCGGACGCACTTCGGAGGAGACGAGCTTGTCCTTCGTCTGCGAGGAGAATTTCGGGTCCGGCGCCTTCACGGAGACGACGCAGGTCAGGCCCTCGCGGCAATCGTCGCCGGTCAGATCGACCTTCTCGCGCTTGGCGAGGCCGGAACGCTCGGCATAGCCGGTGATCTGCCGCGTCAGCGCGGCGCGAAAGCCCGCGAGATGCGTGCCGCCGTCGCGTTGCGGAATATTATTGGTGAAGGCCAGAACATTCTCGTGGTACGAGTCGTTCCACCACAGCGCCACTTCGACATTGATCTGATCGCGCTGGCCGTGAATGAGGATCGGCGCCGAAAGCAGCGGCGTCTTGGCGCGGTCGAGATAGCGCACGAAGGCCTCGAGCCCGCCCTCGTAATAGAGTTCCTCGCGCTTCTGCTCCGCATGGCGCATGTCGGTGAGCACGATACGCACGCCGGAATTCAAAAAGGCGAGCTCGCGCAGACGGCGCTCGATCGTCGCAAAATCGAATTCGATCATGGTGAAAGTGGCGGAGGAGGGCAGGAAGGTGACTTCCGTGCCGCGCTTCGGCTTGCCGTCCTCGATCGGCGCGGCGCCCACGACGGCGAGCGGCGCGACGGCGTCGCCATTGGAAAACTCCATGAAATGCTCGCGCCCCTCCTGCCAGACGCGCAGCTTCAGCCATACGGAGAGCGCGTTGACGACGGAGACGCCGACGCCATGCAGGCCGCCGGAGACCTTGTAGGAGTTCTGGTCGAACTTACCGCCGGCGTGCAGCTGGGTCATGATGACCTCCGCCGCCGAGACGCCTTCCTCCTTGTGGATGCCGGTCGGAACGCCGCGGCCATTGTCGGTCACGGTGCAGGAGCCGTCGGCGTTCAGCGTCACGGTGACGAGCGTGGCGTGGCCGGCGAGCGATTCGTCGATCGCATTGTCGACGACCTCGTAGACCATGTGATGGAGGCCGGTGCCGTCATCGGTGTCGCCGATATACATTCCGGGACGCTTGCGGACGGCGTCGAGCCCGCGCAGCACCTTGATCGAATCCGCGCCATATTCTTGCGGCGTCGTCGCATCGGCGTCGTCGGTCATGGTCGGGGACTCCTCAGGGGTGAACAGGACGATTCGAGAGCTTTGATTTTACCGCTAAACGCGGCCGAAAAGCACGAAAATCCGAGGCCTACGAGCCACAGGCGAAGCAATCCAGAGCCGTGAGGCCGCCCTTGGATCGCTTTGCTGCGTTCGCGATGACGACTCACCGAGGCGGCGGCTCACGCCCCGGCGACGAAAGCCCCCGGCAACCTCAATATACGGCAGGCGCCGCCCGCCTCCACCGCGCCAGCGCCCGCCTCGCGAATGAGCAGCGCCTGCGAGCGCGCGAGCTCAGTCAGCAGCGAGGAATCCTGCAAGGCTTGCGGCGTGGCGACGAGGCGTCCCTCGGCGTCGCGCGAGAGCGTCGCGCGCATATAATCGCGCCTTCCCTTATTGGCTTTCAGCGGCGCGCCGGCGATGGCGGCCTCGCTCTCGTCGGCGCCTGCGTGCGGATCGCCCTGCAGCGCGCGAATGAGCGGGTCGAGAAACACCAGAGCGCAGACGAAAGCCGCCACCGGATTGCCAGGCAGGCCCAGAATGCGTGTGTCGCCGAGCGTCCCATGGATCAGCGGCTTGCCCGGCCGCATGGCGATGCGCCAGAAGTCGAGCGTCATGCCTTGGTGGGCCAGCGCCGGCCGCAGCAGATCATGATCGCCGACCGAGGCGCCGCCGAGCGTCACCAGCACATCGGCCTTCGCCGCGCGTGCCTGCTCGAGGCCCTTTTCCAGCTCCGCTATGTCGTCGCGGAAAATGCCGAGATCGATCACCTCCGCGCCCGCGGCTTCGGCGATGGCCGCGACCGCATAGGAATTGCAGGCGATGATCTGGCTCGGCCCGGGCTCGGCGCCCGGCGGAACCAGCTCGTCGCCCGAGGCGATGAGCGCGACGCGGGGACGGCGCGCCACCGGCAGCAGCGGATGATTGATCGCGGCGGCGAGCGCCAGCTCGCTGGGGCCGAGACGCGCGCCGGCGAATAGCGCGGCGTCGCCCTCGCGGAAATCGAGGCCGCGCGGTCGAATGTGCCGTCCGGCCGGGGGTGGGGAGGCGGCGCCGATGCCCGCGGCGTCGACAGTCGCGTCCTCTTGCAGGAGGATCGTGTCGGCGCCTTCGGGAACGGGCGCGCCGGTGAAGATGCGGACGGTCTCGCCCGCTCCGAGC
This sequence comes from Methylosinus sp. H3A, assembly GCF_015709455.1. NCBI lineage: Bacteria > Pseudomonadati > Pseudomonadota > Alphaproteobacteria > Hyphomicrobiales > Methylocystaceae > Methylosinus > Methylosinus sp. H3A. The sequence goes on along the minus strand of NZ_JADNQW010000005.1, from coordinate 4,292,952 downwards.
GGCGCATGATAGCCATGGCCGGCGGCGCTCTCTCCGACGAGTCTGAGCCGCGCGCCGGGCGCCGCGAGATCGGCGGCGAGCAAGGCATAGCCGTCCATGGCGGAGACCGCGACCGGCGGCTGCGTGCGGCGAGACACGAGATCCTTCGCCAGAGTGCGGCCGAGCGCCTTCGCGAGGGGGGCGTCTTCTTCTCCAGAGAGGCGCGTCACGCCGGCGAGCACGCGGGCGAGGGCCTCGTCCACGGACAGCAATTTGTCGTCAGCCATTTTGGTCCACTTCGTCGCGACGCCATTCGCCGGAGCGTCCGCCGCGTTTCTCGACGAGCTCGACGCCCTCGATACGCATCCCGCGATCGACGGCCTTCAGCATGTCGTAGATCGTCAACAAGGCGACGCCGACCGCGGTCAGCGCCTCCATCTCCACGCCGGTCTTGCCGGTCACCGACACTTCCGCCGTCGCGCGCACGCCCGGCAGGCTGGCGTCCGCCTCGAGATCGACGGCGATCTTGGTGACGGGCAGGGGATGGCAGAGCGGGATCAGCTCATGCGTCTTCTTCGCCGCCATTATGCCGGCGACGCGCGCGACGCCGAACACATCGCCCTTCTTCGCCTGCCCCTCGACCGCGAGAGCGAGCGTCGCCGCATCCATCACGATGCGCCCGCGCGCTATGGCGACGCGCTTCGTCTCCGCCTTGTCGGAGACGTCGACGATATGCGCTTCGCCCTTGTTCGAGAGATGCGTCAGCGATCCCATGTCTATGCGCGCGTCCGTCTGTGCTCGCCATTGGCGGAGCCATGCAGCAGCTCGCGCGTCGCTGTCGCCACATCCTCCTTGCGCACGAGGCTCTCGCCGACGAGGAATGTGTAGACGCCCGCCTTCTCGAGCCGCAGGCAATCCTCATGGCTCGTGATGCCGCTCTCGGCGACGATGATCTTGTCCTTGGGAATGCGCTCGACGAGACGCTCGGTCGTCTCCAGAGTCACATCGAATGTGTGCAGGTCGCGATTGTTCACGCCGATGAGCCGCGTCTCGAGCGCCAGCGCGCGGTCGAGCTCTTCCTCATTATGGACCTCGACGAGCACATCCATGCGCAGATCATGCGCCGTGGTGTTGAGGCGCTCGGCTTCCTCGTCGCCGACGGCGGCCATGATGATCAAGATGCAATCGGCGCCATAGGCGCGCGCCTCGAACACCTGATAGGGGTCGTAGAGGAAATCCTTGCGAATCGCCGGCAGGTTCACCGCCTTGCGCGCCGCTTCGAGATCCTCGAGCTTGCCCTGGAAGGAGGGGCCGTCGGTCAGCACGGAGAGGCAGGCGGCGCCGCCCGCCTCATAGGCGCGGGCCAGCGCCGGCGGATCGAAATCATGGCGCAGCACGCCCTTGGACGGGCTCGCCTTCTTGATTTCCGCGATCAGCGCGATGCGGCCTTCCGCGAGCTTGGCCTCGATCGCATGGACGAAGCCGCGCGGCGGATCATGGTCGCGCACATTGCGCTCGAGCGTCGCCAGCGGCATACGCACCTTGGCGTCGTTGATCTCGGTCCGCTTATAGGCTTCGATCTTGCTCAGAATGTCGGTCATGCCGCTTTTGGTCCTTCGCGCCTTCGAAAGGTTTTCTACCACGAAGACACGAAGGACACGAAGCATTTCCCGCCAGCGCGGCCGCGCGTCGCAGGGAATTTCAAGGCTTCGGCGCGCCTTGCGCATTGGAGACGCGAATGAGCGCCTCGAGCTTCGCCTGCGCGGCGCCGCTGTCGAGCGCTTTTGCGGCCAGCTCCGCGCCCTCGCGAAGCTCCGCCGCCGCCCCCGCCACGACCAGCGCCGCCGCAGCGTTGAGAACCGCTATGTCGCGATAGGCGTCGCGCCCGCCCGCCAGCACGGCCCGCAGCGCGCGGGCGTTATGGGCCGGATCGCCGCCGACGAGCGCGTCCGGCGTCGCCCGCGTGAGGCCGGCCTCCTCCGGCGTGACGGCGAAGCTTTTGACGACGCCGCCTTCGAGCGCGACGACTTGCGAGGTTGTGGTCGTCGTCAATTCGTCGAGCCCGTCCTCGCCATGGACCAGCCAGACGCGCTTCGAGCCGAGCTCGGCCAGCACGCGCGCCAGCGGCTCCAGCAGCGCGCGAGAGGCGACACCGAGCAGCTGCCGCTCGACGCGCGCCGGATTGCACAAGGGTCCGAGCAGATTGAAGATTGTGCGCAGGCCGAGCTCGGCGCGAATCGGCGCGGCATGGCGCATCGCCGGGTGATGCGTCGCGGCCGCCATGAAGCAAATGCCTGTTTCCGCAAGGCAAAAGGCGGCGTGTTCGGGCGTGACGCCGACCTTGACGCCGAGCTCCGCCAGAACGTCGCTCGCGCCCGAGCGAGAGGAGGCCGCGCGGCCGCCGTGCTTTGCGACGCGGACGCCGCAGCCGGCGACGATGAGCGCAGCCAAGGTCGAGACATTATAAGTTCCGGCGCCGTCGCCGCCCGTCCCGACGATGTCGATGGCGTCCGCCGCGCCCTCGACCGGCGCCATTGCGGCGCGCATCGCCTGCGCTGCGCCGACGATCTCCTCGATCGTTTCGCCGCGTTGGCGCAGGCCCATCAGAAAAGCGCCGAGCTGCGCTGGAGTCGCGCGGCCCTCGAGCACGACCGAAATCGCCGCGCGGGCCTCCTCGCGCGATAGCGTCGCGCCGGAGGCGATGGTCGTCAGAAAGGGCCCGAGGTCGGTCATGGTTGCAGGTCTCGGTCGCAGGTCTCTGATGAGGAGTGCGAGCCTTCAGGCTCGCATAGGCTCACGCGACTTTGGCGGGGCGGCGCGTCGCGTTCCACTCCTGCGCGAGATCGAGGAAATTGCGCAGAATCTTGTGGCCGTGCTCGGAGGTGATGCTCTCGGGATGAAATTGCACGCCATGCACGGGCGCGCTCTCATGCGAGAGGCCCATGATGAGTCCGTCCGGCGTCTCGGCGGTGACGCGCAGGCAGGACGGCAGCGTCTCGCGCGCGACGATCAGCGAATGGTAGCGCGTCGCCTGGAACGGCCCCTCGATACCGCGGAAAATCGTCTCGCCCTTGTGCAGGATCGTCGCCATTTTGCCATGCACCGGCAAAGGCGCGCGGATCACATCGCCGCCGAACGACAGTCCGATGGACTGATGGCCGAGACAGACGCCGAAGATCGGAATCTCGGCCCAGGCCGCGGCGATGAGATCGAGGCAGATGCCCGCCTCCTTGGGCGTGCAGGGGCCGGGCGAGAGCACGATGGCCTCCGGGCCGGCGGCGAGCACTTCGGCGACCGAGACCGCGTCATTGCGCTTGACCGTCACCTCGGCCCCGAGCGAGCCGAAATAATGCACGAGGTTGAAGGTGAAGCTGTCGTAATTGTCGATGAGCGTGACTTTTGTCATTCGCGCGGGTCCGGTTCTCGGCGGTCACGGCGCTTCCACCCGCCGTGGCGCGATTTTCTCGGCTCTTCGGCCGCTCAAGTCAATTCACGCTTCGGGCCTTCGCGACACGCCGCTCGTCCGAGGTCGCGGTCTGCGCTACATCTATTTGAATTATATTCATATTTCTACTCACGCCGGGCCAGCCGCCAGTCTGGCCGCATATTGGCGATGAGCATGATCTCGCCGATGCTCTGGCGCGTCAGCAGACCGACGAGCGTCTCCTCAGCGTTGAGCACGCCAATGGCCGAGGCGCCGGCGAATGTCTCGATCGTCTTGTCGAGCGGCGCGCCTGCGCTCACGGTCGGCGCGTCGCGCCGCACATAGGGCGCGATCGGCGCGCCGCGGTCGTCGCCCTTCAGCGCGCCGATAATGTCCGAGCGGTCGAGTAGGCCCATGAAGCGGCCGTCGGCGGAGACCACCGGAAACTGGTCCTGCGAGGTGGCGAGCAGGGTTTCGACCGCCTCGCCGAGATCGGCGCCCCAGCCGATCGCGGCGATGCGCGTCTCCATGGCGTCGGCGACCGAGAGGCCGCGCGCGGCCTCGCTCGCCGTCGTCATCTGCGCCTCGCCGCTGGCGGCCATGTAGACGAAGATGGCGATGAACACGAGCAGCGGATTGCCGAACAGGCCCAAGAATCCGAGCATGAAAGCGAAGCCTTGGCCGATGAAGGCGGCGATGCGCGTCGCCCGCGCGCGCGGCAACCACATGGCGAGCGCGGCGCGCAGCACGCGGCCGCCGTCCATGGGGAAGGCCGGAATCAGGTTGAACAGCGCCAGGAACAGATTGGCCGCGGCGAGACGCGCGAAGACATTGAGATGCGGGTCGTCGAGCTGCGTGAGCGCCTCCGGCTGGAAGGTGCCGAGCGCGGCGAAGAGGATCGCCGCGATGACGATGTTCACCGCCGGGCCGGCGAGCGCGACGAGCAATTCCTGATAGGGTTTTTCGGGCATATGGTCGAGATTGGCGACGCCGCCGATCGGCAGCAGCGTGACCTCCGTCGAGACGATGCCGAAGCGGCGCGCCATCAATATGTGCCCGAACTCGTGCAGCACGACGCAAGTGAATATGAGCGTGATGAAGATGACGCTGTCGCGCGCGGCGATCGCGCCGCCGCTGCGATAGGCGGAGAAGCCGATCCAGGCGAGCAGCAGCAGAAAGGTGATGTGAATGCGGACGGCGGTGCCTTTGAAAGATCCGAGAGTGATCGCCCAGCGCATTGAGGAGGCCTCTGTCTCGACGTGACGTCCGCGATGCGTTCTCATAGCAGAAATCCCGGAGGAAATCCCGAGGTTCGACGAGCGGGTCGAGAAAGCGGACATGAAAAAGGGCGATCGACGCAGGAAGCGACGATCGCCCGAGTAAGGCGGAGAAAGTCTCGAGGAGGAGAGGCGTCAGAGGCGATAGCGAATCTGATCCGTCCAGAAGCGCTCGAGGCGCGTCAGGGCGGTGTTGACGCTGCGGAACTCGGCGGTGGAGACGCCGCCGATCTGCTCGACGGTCGTTGCATGCTTCTCGTAGAGCGCGGCGACGATGTCATGCACTTCCTTGCCCTTGGGCGTGAGGCTGATGCGCACGGAGCGGCGGTCGACGCGCGAGCGGGCGTGGTGGAGATAGCCCATCTCGACGAGCTTCTTCACATTGTAGGAGACGTTTGAGCCGAGATAATAGCCGCGCGTGCGCAACTCGCTCGCAGTGAGCTCCTTGTCGCCGATGTTGTAGAGCAGGAGCGCCTGCACAGAATTGACATCGCCGCGATTGCGGCGGTCGAACTCGTCCTTGATCACGTCGAGCAGGCGGCGATGCAGACGCTCCACCAGCGTGAGGGATTCGAGATAGATCGGACGAATTTCGTTGATCTTCTCCGCGCGGGCCTGCGCCGCCTCGGTCTTCGACGCCGTATTCATGAACAAGCTCCGTCTCGTCTTATGCGCCGGATGTCGTTGGTCCGGTCCGCTCTCCATGGACACGAACCTATCCGCCGCGAATGAAGACCGCTTTAAACAACAGCCTGAATCCGTCGTTTACCTCCACTACCGTCGACGGGGTGAACGGTCGGTAAATCAAATCGTTAGAATTGTATTAGGCTTGTTGCGGCGCAGCGTTTGCGCGCCTAATCGCCGAGCCGGCCGAAGAGGGCGCGCGCATGGCGTTGCAAGCGGCCGAGGACGCCGTCGACAGCCTCGAACTCGGGAGCGCGCCGCCTGCGCCGCTTCTCGCGCAGGCGCTGCGCCTCATAGTCCCGGCCGGCCTCATAGGTGAGGAAGAAATAGAGGCCGATGAGCGCCAGATCGAGGGCGATGAGCCAATAGCCGCCGGCGAAAAACCCCGGCACGCTCAAGGTCACGAATATTTGCGCGCCGGCGATGAGCAGCCACAGCACGCCGCCCCAGGGCGTCGCCAGCCAGAGCCCGACGCCGGCGACGAGATCGAGCACGGCGAAAAAGACGACCGCGATGGCGGCGTTGGTCGGGGCTTCGTCGAAGATCGGCTTGCTCGCGGTGAGCACGATGACCCATTGCATCACGCCCTGCAGCAGCCAGAACAGCGCCATTATCCGCATGAACAGCGTGAGCATATTGCCCCAGCGCGCAGCCGCCCCGGCCGCGCCCGCATCGCCGAGGCGGATCGGGCGGTGAGGGTCGTCGGCGTCGTCATAGAGCGAATTGTCGGTCACACGCGGCCTCTTTCGCTCGGGTCTCGCTACTGCCCGCGCCTGGCGCGCGTCGCGAAGCGCACCGCTTCCTCGGCGGCGCGGAACAGCGCCTTCGATTTGTTCACCGTCTCGCGATGCTCATAATCCGGATCGCTGTCATAGACGACGCCGGCGCCCGCCTGCACATGCATCTTGCCGTCCTTCACTATGGCGGTGCGCAGCACGATGCATGTGTCCATCTGACCGCCGGCGCCGAAATAGCCGATGCAGCCGCCATAAATGCCGCGCTTGTCTGTCTCGAGCTCGTCGATGATCTCCATGGCGCGCACCTTCGGCGCGCCGGAGACCGTGCCGGCCGGAAAGCCGGCGGCCAGCGCGTCTATGCAGTCGCGCGCGGGATCGAGCGCGCCTTCCACATTGGAGACGATATGCATCACATGGCTGTAGCGCTCGATCGTGAAACTGTCGGTCACGCGCACGGTTCCCGTCGCCGCGACGCGGCCGACGTCATTGCGTCCGAGATCGAGCAGCATCAAATGTTCGGCGCGCTCTTTCTCATCGGCGAGAAGATCGGCGGCGAGGCGCTCGTCCTCCGCCTTCACGGCGCTGCGCCAGCGTGTGCCGGCGATGGGGCGGATCGTCACTCTGCCCTCGGCGACGCGCACGAGAATCTCGGGCGAGGAGCAGACGATCTGGAAATCGCCGAAATTCAGAAAGCAGAGAAAGGGCGCCGGATTGACGCGGCGCAGCGCGCGATAGAGCGCGAAGGCGGGCAGGGTGAAGGGCGCAGTGAAGCGCTGCGACAGCACGACCTGAAAAATATCGCCGGCGCGAATATAGTCCTTGGCGCGCTCGACCATTTCCAGAAAACGTTCGGGCGTCGTGTTGGAGACGGGCTCCTCGGCGAGCAGCAGCGGATCGGCCTCGGCCTCGCGCTGCTCGAGCGGCGCCTCGAGGGTCGCGACCACGCCGTCGAGCCGCGCGAGCGCGGCCTCATAGGCGGCCTGGGCGGTAACGCCCGCCGCGGGCCGCGCCGGCGTCACGACGATGATCTCGTCGCGCACATTGTCGAAGACGACCATCACTGTGGGGCGCAGCAGTATGGCGTCGGGCACGCCGATCGCGTCCGCTTTGGCGGGCGGGAGGCGCTCCATCAGCCGCACAGTGTCATAGCCGAGATAGCCGAACACGCCCGCCGCCATGGGCGGCAGATGCGCGACCTCCTCTATCGCCGACGCGGCGAGCAGCTCGCGCAGCGCGTCGAGCGGCGGCTTCGCGCAGGGCTCGAAGGCGGCGGGCTCGCGCAGCGCGCGGCGATTGATCTCGGCTTTTTCGCCTCGGATGCGGAAGACGACGTCCGGATCGAGGCCGATCATCGAATAGCGGCCGCGCGCGGCGCCGCCCTCGACCGATTCGAGCAGGAAGACATTCGCCGGCCGCTCGCGCGCGAGCTTCAGATAGGCCGCGACCGGCGTCTCGAGATCGGCGACGAGCCGCGTCGCTACGAGCGAGGCGCGGCCCGCGTCATAGGCGGCGGCGAATTCGTCGAACGCCGGTTCCGACAATGCGCTCACTGGTTCTGATCCGCTCCGCCGGTCGCCGCCTGCAACGCATGCTCGTTGATCGAGACGTTGAAGACCTTCTCGAGCGCGCCGACATATTGCTCGAGAATATCATTGGTGAAGGCCGGCCGCAGCTGTTCCGCTGCCGCCTTCGCCTCGATCGAGGCGGGATCGTAAGCCGGCGTCGACGCGCTCTTGACCTGGAAAACGAGCCGTCCGCCCTCGACGGCGGCCGAGCCGGCGCCATGCGGCGGCGCGTCGAAGATCGCGACGATCGCCGCGGTCGAGAGCTCGGGATGCGGCGCGCGCTTCACGTCGTTCACATGTCGCGTCTCGGCGCCGGAGCCCTTGGCGACGTCCTCGATCGCCTTGCCGGCGCGCAGCTCCGCGGTGAGCGCATCGGCGCGCTCGGTCAGCGCCTTCTGCTGCTTCTCGCCGCGCAGGGCCGCCTCGACGGCCTCCTTCACCTCCGCGAAGCTGCGCTGGCGCGCCGGCTCCACTTTGGCGATCTCGAACCAGACATAACCGCCGTCGCGCGTCGGCACAGTGTCATTGTCGACGCCGACGTCGGAGGCGAAGATCGCCTTCAGCAGATCCTCGGAGCCGAACAGGCCCGCGATCTCCTTGCCGGCGGGGTCGAGGCCGGTCGAATCGACGGCCTCGACCGTCGTCACGTCGAGCCCGGCCGATTTGACGGCCTCGCCGAGCGCCTTGCCGCCGGTGCGCTGATCCTCGATCGCGTCATGCAGCTTGCGCACGGAGGGGACGGAACGCTCCCGCGCGATCTCGCGGCGCAGCTCGTCGCTCGCCTCTTCGTAGCTGCGGGTGAAGACGCTGGGGACGATCTTCTCGACCTGGAGAATGGCGAAGCCGAAGGCCGTCTGGATCGGGCCGACGAATCCCGGCTGAGGCGAGGCGAAGACCTTGTCGGCGATCTGCTTGTCGCCGAGGTCGCGCGCCTCGAGCAGGCCGAGGTCTATGTCCTTCTGCGAGAGCTTGCGCTCGGTAGCCAGCTGATCGAAGGCGAGGCCGCCGCCGAGCCGCTCCAGCGCCTTCTCGGCCTCATCCTTCGAAGCGAAGAGAATCTGGCGCAGATGGCGCTTCTCGGCCGTGCCGTAGCGCTTGGCCTTGACCTCGTCATAGAGCTTGCGCGCCTCCGCCTCGCCGATCTCCTGCGGCTTGGCGAGCGACGCCGGCGTCACCGTGAGCAGGGTGACCTTGCGATATTCCCGCGCACGGAAGCTCTGCTCGCGGTCGTCGAAATATTTCTTCAACTCCTCGTCGGTCGGCTTGGCGACTTCGCCGACGGCCGCGGCCGGAAGGAGGAAATAATCGATCTCGCGCGTCTCGCTGCGGAAGCGATGCAGCGCTTCGAGCACGAGGCGCGGCGGCTCCAGCCCGGCGACGATGGAGTCGGTGAGCTCCTTGCGCAGATAGCTGCCCTTCTGCTCGACGAGGAAGCTGCGCTCCGTATAGCCGGCGTCGCGGATGATCTGCTTGAAGCGGTCGGAGTCGAACTTGCCCGTGGGGCCCTTGAAGACATTCTCTTCGCGGGTGAGGCGCAGCGTCTCGTCCTCGGAGATGGCGAGGCCGAGCGCTTTCGCCTTCTGGTCGAGCGAAAGCTCGGTGATGAGGCGTTGCAGCACCTGCTGGTCGAGGCCGAAGCGGCGCGCCTCCTCATTGGTGATCGCGCGGCGGGCGCGCTGCTGCAGGCGGCGCAGCTCGTTCTGATAGGCGCCGCGGAAGGCCTCGACTGAAATTTCGCCGGAGCCCACCTTGGCGAGCCGCGTGGAGGTGAAGCCGCGGAACACGTCGCCTATGCCCCACACCGCGAAGCTCAGCGCGATGAAGCCCATGACGAGCCCGAGGACGATGCGGCCGATCCGGTGTTGCGAGGCGATGCGCAGGCCTTCCAGCATGATGTGGGGCTTCCCTTGGGCGTTGCGGTCTCCGGCTCTTTCGTGTGCTCACGGCCGGAATTGGCGCGGACTATAGGTAGCGTCGCCTCCACTTGCAATCTTGCCCTCGCCACCCTTTCGGGCGGGCTATGGCGTGGCGGCGATCGGCTGTGACGGCGGAACCGTCGTCGCCTCCGCACGTTTGGACGCCCTGGGGGGACGCCGCGGTCTCTCGCGTAGAGCTCGCGATACGGGAGTGTGCAAATGAACCTCACGAATCTGACCATGGGCGCGGTCGCGCTCGGACTCCTCGCTATGACGGTTCCGACGCTGGCTTTGCCCTCGGCGGTTCCGGCGCTCGCCGCCGGCGCGGCCTCAGATATCGCCAAGGCTCGTTATCAGGACTATCCGGGCTCGCGCGCCTCCAAGGCGACAAAAGGCCGCTCCTCCGCCTATAGCGGAAACTCGGCATTGCAGAAAAGCTGGAAATCCGGCAAGGCGCGCGTCGCCGGCCAGAGCGGTTCGCCAGGTCGCTCCGAGGCCCAAGGTCGCTCCGAGATCCAAGGTCGCTCGGCGCTTCAAGGTCGCTCGTCCAGCCAGGGCCGCTCCTCGGTCGGCGGGCATGGCATCGCGCCCTATAGCGACATTCCGCATCGCATCATGAAGGGCGGCGCTCACGGCTCTCACGGAGCGCCGGCCGCTCGCTGACCGCCGAAACCTCATGGCCCGCGCGGGCTCTGCGCGCCGCCGGACGCATTCGCTGCGCCGGCGGCCGTTCGGCGCGCGCGGCGCTTCTGGAAATCGCCATTTTAGAAATGGTTTGGGGAGACAAGGGCTCTGAGCGGCGCGGCGGCGTTAACGCTCGGTTAACCATGGGCGCGGAGACTCTTCGTCCTGAGACATCGCTGCGGCGTCGCTCAGGAGGTCTCCCATGTCGACGCCAGAGGCGCGCCGAGCAGCGTCCCATTCGCGGCCCCACGGCATTCGGCTTTCGTGGCTTCTCGGTCTCGTCGCTTTGTCTGTCGGGGCGGGGGCGACGGCCGGCTTTCTCCTCGGCGCGCGCACCGGGGTCAAGGACGCGCTCCACGCCGCGCAGAGCATAGACGCTCAGACTCTCGCCAAGGCGCTCGACTGGAAGCCGGAGGTTTCTGTCGGCCTCGAGCAGCGTCGCGAGATCGCCCGCCTGCTCGACGAAGCGCGGACGACGCGCGCGCTCATCGAAGCGCTTCGCCATGACGAGGAGGCGTTGCGCGCCGGGACGCGGCTGCGCGCGCTGGAGTCTGCCCGCGATTTGGGCGCGACGCGGCTGGAGCGGCTCGAGTCGCGGCTCGATCGGCTCGAAAATGTGCGGATCGATCCCATGCCGACCGGGTCTGTCGCGCCGAGGGGCGAGTTCCGCCGGGACGCCCGCCCGGCGCCCGGCGCCAGCGCGCGGGACGGCCGCTGATCTCTGGTCGCGCCGACACGCAATCGTCACACGCCTTGGCCATTGGACGGCGGCGCTTCGGCGCCGTTCGATTCCGCGCGCTCGGGAGGTGACGGAAACGGCTGGCCGTGCGACATCCTCTCCCGCCGGGGCTCAGCCCGCCGGCGTTCTCGCGCCTCGCTTCGCCGAAAGCCGGTCGTTCATGCTGAATAGTTTCGTCTCGCTCACTGCGCTCGGCCGCCGCACACTGCCCAATCTCTGGGACTTCGTCGCCCTAGGCCTCGTTCTCGGGGTCTTCGCGCTCGCCGCCCTCGGCTGGCGCGGCATGGCGATGCCGCTCGAGGCGCCCGAGACCGCGCAATTGACGCTCGATTATTCGGCGCTGCCCTATTACGGCCTGCGCACGACGCTGCGCATGTTCGCGGCGATCGGCTTCTCGCTGCTCTTCACGCTGCTCTATGCGACTCTCGCCGCCAAGAGCCGACGCGCCGAGATGATCCTCGTGCCGCTGCTCGACGTGTTGCAATCGGTGCCGGTGCTCGGCTTTCTCTCCTTCACTGTGACCTTCTTCCTCGGCCTCTTCCCGGGCTCGACGCTCGGGGCGGAGGGCGCCGCCATTTTCGCGATCTTCACCAGCCAGGCCTGGAACATGGCCTTTTCCTTTCACCAGTCTCTGCGCACCGTGCCGCGCGATCTCGACGAGGTCGCCGCGAGCTTCGGCCTCACGCCCTGGCAGAAATTCTGGCAGCTCGAGGCGCCTTTCGCCATGCCGGGCCTCATCTGGAACATGATGATGTCCATGTCTGGGGGCTGGTTCTTCGTCGTGGCCTCGGAGGCGATCACGGTCGGCGATGTGAATGTGCGCCTGCCGGGCGTCGGCTCCTATCTCGCGCTGGCGATCGAGAGCAAGCGCATCGACTGCGTCGTGGTGGCGGTCGTCGCCGTGGCGCTCATCATTCTCGCCTATGACCAATTGCTGTTTCGCCCCATCGTCGCCTTTTCGGGAAAATTCCGCGTCGAGCTGTCGGCCTCGCAGGACGAGGCGGAGAGCTGGGTGCGCGACCTCTTCGTCCGCACGCGTTGGCTGCGCGTCGCCGCGGCCTGGCCGGCCGCGCTGCTCCGCCGCGCCTCGCTGTGGAAGCTGGCCTTGCCCTTTTCGGCGCCGCGCATGCCGCAGAGCCGCCGGGCGGTCGTCGTCTTCGATGTCGTCTGGTTCGCGGCCATCGGCGCGGTCTTCTTCTATTCGCTCTTCCTCGTATTCGAATTCGTGCGCAGCGCCGTCAGCGTGGACGAGTTCCGCCATGCGCTGCTGCTGACCTTCTACACGCTGATCCGCGTCGTCGTGCTGATCGCGCTGGCGACGCTCGTCTGGGTTCCGATCGGCGTCTGGATCGGCCTGCGCCCCCGCGTCGCCGAGAAGATCCAGCCGCTCGCGCAATTCCTCGCGGCCTTTCCGGCGAATGTGCTCTTTCCCATCGCCGTCATCGGCATTCTCACCTTCCGGCTCGATCCCGACATATGGCTGTCGCTGCTGATCATCTTCGGCACGCAATGGTATATTCTCTTCAACGTCATCGCCGGCGCCTCCGCCTTTCCCAATGATCTGCGCGAGGTCTCCGCCAATTTCCGCATTCGCGGCTTCGCCTGGTGGAAGAATGTCATTCTACCGGCGATCTTCCCCTATTACGTGACCGGCGCGCTCACCGCCTCGGGCGGCTCGTGGAACGCCTCCATCGTCGCCGAATATGTGAAATGGGGAAACGACACGATAGAGGCGCAGGGCATAGGCGCCTATATCGCCGCGGCGACGGCGGCCGGCGACTATCCGAAGATCGTGCTCGGCGTCTCGATGATGAGCGTCGTGGTCATTCTGTTCAACCGGCTGTTCTGGCGCCAATTGTTCGGCTTCGTCGAACGGCGCCTGCGCCTCTCCTGAAGGGTTCCGCCATGTCCGCGACAAAAGCGCCTCTGCTCGAGCTCCGCAACGTCTTCCAGGCCTATGGTCGCTCGAGCGGCGAAAAAGGCCCGATCGTGCTCGACGATATTTCCCTGCGGCTCGACGATGGCCAGATCGTCGGCCTGCTCGGCCGCTCGGGCTGCGGCAAATCCTCGCTGCTGCGCATCGTCTCCGGCCTCGCGCGGCCGACCGGCGGCGAGGTGCTCTATCGCGGCGAGAAGGTGGACGGCCCGGTCGACGGCGTCGCCATGGTGTTTCAGAGCTTCGCGCTGTTTCCCTGGCTCTCCGTGCTCGCCAATGTGGAGCTCGGCCTGCGCGCCAAGGGCGTGCGCGAGGCGGACGCGCGCCGCCGCGCGCTGAAGGCGATCGACATCATCGGCCTCGACGGTTTCGAGAACGCTTTTCCCAAGGAGATTTCCGGCGGCATGCGCCAGCGCGTCGGCTTTGCGCGGGCGCTCGTCGTCTCACCCAATATTCTGCTGATGGACGAGCCCTTCTCGGCGCTGGACGTGCTGACCGCCGAGACCCTGCGCACCGATCTGCTCGATCTGTGGGTGGAAGGCCGCATGCCCATCAAATCCATATTGATGGTCACGCATAATATCGAGGAGGCGGTGCTGATGTGCGACCGCATCGTCGTGCTCTCCTCCAATCCGGGCCGCATCGCCGCGGAAATCCGCGTGACGCTGGCGCATCCGCGCAATCGGCTCGATCCCGAATTCCGCCAGCTCGTGGACCAGATCTATGCGCTGATGACGCGTCGCGCCGAGCCGCCCAAGCGCGAGGGGACCTTCCCGGGCCTCGGCCTCGGCATGGCGCTGCCGACGGTCTCCACCAACACGCTCGCCGGCATGATCGAGGAGGTGGCGGCGCCGCCCTATGACGGCAAGGCCGATCTGCCGGCGCTGGCCGACAGCCTGCAGCTCGAGATCGACGATCTCTTCCCCGTCGCCGAGACTTTGCAGCTCCTGCGCTTCGCCGAGCTCGCCGAGGGCGACATCAAGCTGACGACGGCCGGCAAGCGCTTCGCTGAGATGGACGTCGATCAGCGCAAGAAGCTGTTCGGCGACCATTTGCTCGCCTATGTGCCGCTGGCGCAGCGTATCCGCCGCGTGCTCGACGAGCGGCCGTCGCATTACGCGCCCGCCACGCGCTTCCGCGAGGAGCTCGAGGATTATATGAGCGAGGATTATGCGGAGATGACGCTGCGGAGCGTCACCACCTGGGGCCGCTATGGCGAGATTTTCGCCTATGACGAAGGCGCGCAGACCTTCAGCCTGGAAAATCCGCAATAAGCGCGCCCGTCACCGCACGCGGTTCAACTGCCCGCGCAGCTCGCCTTCCGGATGCTTGGACGAGTGGATGTTGAAATACCATTGGCCATCTTCCAGCTGCTTGACCTGCTTGGCGTCGAGCGTCGCCGAGCCCTGGAATGTCTCCTCAACGGCCTCGACCGGCAGCACCGGCGCGGCTTTCTCGCCGGCCTTGGCGGGCCCGTGGAAATGCGCCTTCAGCTCCTGGCCCTCGAGGCCGACAAAATAGCCCTTCCAGCTGATTTTCCGCGTCTTGGGATCCAGCGTGACGGCGATGGAGCCGACGCCCTTGCTCGCGCTCGGCGGATTTTCCGCCCCGCCGCTGAGATCGCCCTTGAACATCTGCACTTCCGCCGCGGCGGGAAAGGCGGCGAAGGCCAGAGCGACTGCGGCCGCGAGCGCGAGCGATGCATTCAGCGATGCGTTCCTGGACATTTGTGGAGCTCCTGTGTCAAATGGCGGAAACAACGCCCCCGAGGGCTTGCCACCTAACGCGCCCGCGCGACGCTTCAAGCCGCCCGCCTGAGCCTTTACGGCCGCGGCGAGAGAGCCGACCGCACGGCCGCGCCTCGATTTGGGAAGACGACATGGCCGACTGGTATAATGAGATCAGCCTCGAGGATTTGAAGAGCGGCATTGCCGACAAGTCGATCATTCTGGTCGATGTGCGCGAGGCGGACGAATACGCCCAGGGTCATATCGACGGCGCGCTGTTCGTGCCTCTGTCCGCCTTCGATCCGACCAAGATTCCGACGCCGGCGGAGGGGCAGAAGGTGGTGATCTATTGCCGCTCCGGCAAGCGCTCGGTGAACGCCATGGAGCAGGCCCGCCTCTTCGGCCGCCGCGACGTGAGCACGCATTTCGGCGGCGGCATCATCGGCTGGCAGAAGGCCGGGGAGCCGGTGGTCACGGGGATGTGACGGGGCCGCAGGCTCACGTTTTTGCCTGCAGTAGATCCATGAAGAGCCGCGCGGCGCGCGAGGGCGTGCGTCCCGGCGCGGCGGCCAAGCCGAATTTGCGGTAGAGCGGCGGATCGAGCCGCGCGACACGTAAGCCCTTCCGCTTTTCCGGCAAGGTCGACTCGGGCGCGAGGCCGACGCCGACGCCTTCGCGGACGAGCGCAATGGCGCTCGTCCAGTCGCGCACCTCCATTCGGATATTCGTCAAAGACAAGCCGGCATGTTCGGCGAGCGTGCGCGCATGGATATGGCATCCTCCGGTCGCGAGCACGAAAGGCTCCGCCGTCAGTTCGGCGAGCGACACGGATGATCCACGTCGCGCCAGACGATGAGAGGAGGGCAGAACGCAGACCCAGGCGTCCCGCCCAATCGTGATCGTGTTTCTCTCTGGTGGCGGATTCAATACGACGCCGAGGTCCACCGATCCCTCGTCGAGCCAGATTTCGACCTCCCGATCATCCGTCTCCAGCGCGATCACGTCTATGTCGGGGTGGAGCGTGCGGAAGCGCCGGAGCAGGGGCGGCAGAAAGGTCGCGAACACGCTGGGGAAGGCGGCGATGCGGAGCGCGCCGAACTGCTCCCCGGCCGCGAGCGCCGCTTCTCGGCGGATCGCCTCCACATGAGTGAACGCCGCGCGGGCGTGCTCGAGAACGCGTTCTCCGAACGCCGTCAGCTCGATTCCGTTTGCTTTCCTCACCAATAATTTGACGCCGAGACTCTCCTCCAGCGCCGCGAGCGCCTGGCTCAGGCCGGACTGCGTGACGCCGATCGCTTCGGCCGCGGCGGTGATGCTGCCGGATTCCGCTACGGCGATCAGGCCGCGGAGCTGTGTCAACTTCATATTAGAGCTGCTTATATGAGAAATCTTTTACCGTAATTTTTCTTCTCCACTGCGCCATGTCAACATGCCCGCGTCCTTCTTCGACGGAGATGTCTGGATGAAGCTGTATTTTGCCGCCGGCGCCTGCTCTTTCGCTCCGCATATCGCGTTGCAGGAGCTGGGGCTGCCTTACGAGCTCGTACGGGTGAACAATCGAACCAAGAGGACGTCGGAGGGCGGCGATTTCTGGACGGTCAATCCGAAAGGCTATGTCGCCGCGCTCCGCGTGGGTTGTGGCGAGACGCTGACAGAAGGGCCGGCGATTCTCCAATTTCTCGCCGATCTGAAACCGGAGGCGGGGCTCGCGCCGCCGAACGGCGAATTGGAGCGCGTGCGTCTTCAGGAATGGCTCAACTTCATCGCCAGCGAGCTTCACGCCGGTTCGAGCCCTTTGTTCGATCACGCGTTGCCGAAGGCGGCTCGAGAGTTCTTCGAGGCGCGACTGTTCAAGCGTTTCGATTGGCTCGATTCGGCATTGGTCGACCGTCCATTTCTAATGGGTGGGGCCTTCACGGTCGCCGACGCCTATCTCTTCACCGTGCTCGGCTGGATGCCGCGCTTCTCGATCGATCTCGGGCGTTGGCCGAAGATCGGCGCCTATGTCGCGCGGATTGCCGCGCGCTCTTCCGTGGAGGCGGCGCGGGCTCGCGAGGCGGCGATCCCTGCGGTCGAATGACCGTAGCGGCTCGAAGCCCTCACTCCCACTCGATCGTCCCCGGCGGCTTGCTGGTCACATCGTAGACCACGCGATTCACCCCGCGCACCTCATTGATGATGCGCGTCGCCGCCCGGCCGAGGAAATTCATGTCGAAGGGATAGAAATCCGCCGTCATTCCATCGGTGCTCGTCACGGCGCGCAAAGCGCAGACATGGTCGTAGCTGCGGCCGTCGCCCATCACGCCCACTGTGCGCACCGGCAGCAGCACGGCGAAGGCCTGCCAGATCACGTCATAGAGCCCGGCCTTGCGGATCTCGTCGAGATAGATGGCGTCCGCCTTGCGCAAAATCTCCAGCTTCTCGCGGCTGATCCCGCCGGGGCAGCGGATGGCGAGGCCGGGGCCGGGGAAGGGGTGGCGGCCGACGAAAGCCTCTGGCAGGCCGAGCTCGCGGCCGAGCGCGCGCACCTCGTCCTTGAACAATTCGCGCAAGGGCTCGACGAGCTTCATATTCATGCGCTCGGGCAGGCCGCCGACATTGTGATGCGATTTGATCGTCACCGAAGGCCCGCCGGAGAAGGACACGCTCTCGATGACGTCCGGGTAGAGCGTGCCCTGCGCCAGAAATTGCGGCGCGCCGCGGCCGTCTGCGGCGATCTTCCTGGCCTCTTCTTCGAAGGTCTCGATGAAGAGGCGGCCGATCGTCTTGCGCTTGACCTCCGGGTCCTCGACCCCTTCCAGCGCTTGCAGGAACAGCTCCTGCGCCTCCACATGCACGAGCGGAATGTTGTAGTGATCGCGGAAGAGGGTGACGACCTCCTCCGCCTCGCCGCCGCGCAGCAGGCCGTGATCGACGAAGACGCAAGTGAGCGCGTCGCCGATCGCCTCATGGATCAGCACGGCCGCGACGGCGGAATCGACGCCGCCCGAAAGCCCGCAGAGCACGCGGCCGGCGCCGACTTGGCGGCGCACGGCCTCGATCGCCTCGCCGCGAAAGGCCGACATGGTCCAGTCGGATTTCAGCCCCGCGACATTATGGACGAAATTGGAGATGAGCTTGGCGCCATCCGGCGTATGCGCCACCTCGAGATGGAATTGCACGCCGTAGTAGCGGCGGGCCTCGTCGGCGATGGCGCCCATTGGGGCGTTCTCGGAAGCGGCGATGACGCGAAAGCCTTCCGGCAGGCGGGTGACGCGGTCGCCATGGCTCATCCATACGGGATAGTGGCCGCCCTTTTCCCACACGCCGGAAAAGAGCGGGCTCTCCTCGACGACGCCGATCTCGGCGCGGCCGAATTCGCGATGATGGCCGCCCTCCACCGCGCCGCCCAATTGCGCGGCCAGCAGCTGCTCGCCGTAGCAAATGGCGAGCACGGGGATTTTCGCGTCGAAAATGCTCTGCGGCGCACGCGGCGAGCCGTCCTCGGTGACGGAGCAGGGGCCGCCGGAGAGGATCACCGCCTTGGGGCGGATTTCGGCGAAGGCGCGCTCGGCGCTCTGAAAGGGCGCGATCTCGCAATAGACGCCGGCCTCGCGCACGCGCCGCGCGATGAGCTGCGTCACCTGCGAGCCGAAATCGACGATCAGCAGCTTGTCGTGGCGATCGGCGATGTCGTGGTGGAAGCTCTCAGTGGCGGTCATGCTGGTCTTTCGTGTGTGGGGGCGGTTGCGGTTCTGACTAACTCCCGCGGTCGGTCATGCGCAAGAGCGCGGCGTGCCCCCTCCCCAACCCTCCCCCGCTACGCGGGAGAGGGGGCAGATTGCGCGCTTCATCGAAATTGCGCAAAAAATGTCTGTAGAACAACGACCGCGCCGTTCTTCCCCTCTCCCGCGCAGCGGGGGAGGTGGCGAGCGTAGCGAGCCGGAGGGGGCCCCGGATGCGACAGACACGCCTCATGACGAAGCGCGCAAGGAGTCTCAGACGCAAGCTGACGGACGCGGAACGTAAGCTCTGGTACGCTTTGCGCGCGCATCGACTCGCAGGCCTGTCCTTCCGCCGCCAAGCGCCTTGCGGGCCGTTCATCGCAGATTTTCTCTGCGCCGAAGCGTGGCTCGTGGTCGAAGTGGATGGGGCCACTCATTCGACCGAAGAAGAAATCGCCTACGACAGGCGTCGTGACGAATGGTTCGCCGCCAATGGTTATCGTTTGCTGCGCGTGACCAATTCGGAAATCTATCGAAGCCTCGACGGCGTCTGTGAGACGATAGTTTCTGCCGCTCACCCGCGCTTCAGCACGCACACATAGAACCCATCCGTCCCCGCCCTGTGCGGCGTCAGGCGAATGCCTGCCCCGAGCGGCGAGGCGAAGCGCGCCAGCTCCGGCAGCCCGGCCTTGGCCGCCGCCTCCTCGGCCGGAACGGCGGAAAAATCCGCATGATCGGCGAGAAAGCGGACGATCTGATCCTCGTTCTCGTCGCGCAGCAGCGAGCAGGTGACATAGACGATCCGTCCGCCGGGCTTCACGAAGCGTGGCGCCTTGTCGAGCAGCTCCCGCTGCTCGGCGATGCGCTCCTCGAGCGCGCCGGGGGCGATGCGCCATTTGGCGTCCGGATGGCGTCGCCAAGTCCCGGTTCCGGTGCAGGGCGCGTCGATCAGCACCAGGCCGCAGCGGGCCTCGAGATCGGCGAGGACATCGGCCTGCCCGCGCGGGGCGCGGACCTGCACATTCCGCGCGCCGGCCCGTTCGAGGCGCGGATAGATGGGCGTGAGGCGCCGGCCATCGTCGTCGAAAGCGTAGATTTGCCCGCGATTGTGCATCTGCCCGGCGAGGGCCAGCGTCTTGCCGCCGCCGCCGGCGCAAAGGTCGAGCGCCTGCTCGCCGGGCTCGGCGGCGCAGAGCAGGGCGGCGAGCTGCGAGCCCTCGTCCTGCGGCTCGACGAGGCCTTTGACATAGGCGGGCTCGGCCGTGAGCGCCGGGCCGCGCCCCTTGGCCGGCGGCGCGATGCGCAGGCCGAGCGGCGAGAGCGGCGTCGGCTCGGGGGAAAGATGCGCGAGACGGCGCAGAGCGTCCTCGCGCGAGGATTTCAAAATATTCACGCGCAGATCGACCGCCGCGCGTTCGGCGAGCGCGCGGCCCTCATCGGCGGCGGACTCGCCGAAGGCCGTCTCGAAGCGCTCGGCCAGCCACTCGGGATAGTCGCCGCGCACATAAGCCGGCGCGCCTTCGAGCGTCACTGTGGCGAGGCGCTCGCGTTCTTCGTCCGTGAGCGGGGCGGAGGCGTGGCCCTCGCCGGAAAACAGCGCCGAGATTTCCTCTCCCGTGAGGCCGCGCGCCTCACGCAGCGAGCCGATCACGACGGCCCGCGGCGTTTCCGCGCCCATGAGAAAGGCCGCAGAGGCGCGCTTTCGCAGCGCGTCGAAGACGAGGCTCGAAATGGACGCGCGGTCCTTGGAGCCGGCGAATCTGTGGGAGAGACCCCAATCCTTGATCGCATCGGCCGCGGGACGGCGGCGCTCGGCGAGTCCGGCGAGGATTTCAATGGCGGCGGAGATTTGGGCGGCTGGCGTCATGGTCGGTCCAGCTTTACGGCCTCTGGGGCCCGCAGGCCAGCGCCTGCACGCCCCTCGAGAGCAGATAGCGCGTGGAAAAACAAAAAGTCTCAGAAAATAGCCATGGTCGCGCTCATGGCCACATTCTGGCCTCAATGGCCTCGCTCAAGTCATGTTGCGCCGCGAAAATCACGGCATTTTCCACCCCCCATCGACGGAAGCCAAAATGCGCTCTCTTCGTCCGCTCGCCGCTATTCTGATCGCCCTTTCGCTCGCCGCCTGCGCGGCGCAGTCGCAGCCCGACCTGACCCCGCCGCCGAAGAAGCCGCTCGACGCGAAGACGCAGCTCGAGACCGGCCGCAAATATTGATTTTCGCTTCGCCGTCGCGGGTCGTCAAAAGACGATCCGCGCGGCGAAGATCGCCCCTCAGCGTCATTCCGCGGACGAGGATGCGTCCGCGTAGAGCAGCGCCAGCAGTTTCGCCGACAATTCTTGCGTCGACAGGCCCAGAGCGAAGGCGGTCTGTCGATAGTCGCCGTTGAAGCGGCGCAATGTGCGCAGGACCAGGCGGCGTTCAACGGCCTCGATCGAATAGCCGATGAGCATATCCACGGCTATGTCCGCAGTGTCGAGCGGAATTTGTCCGTGATTTTGCGTAGGTTGAGCGGCGGCGCGATCGATCGCATCCTCCTCTCCGGCGATCAGCAGGATTCGGCTTTGGTCCGAATCCCCGTCCGTCGGAATGCGAGGACGTTTGCTCCGATCGGCTCCCATCGGCTCGCCCTTCGACGCCAGCGAAAATGCGACAGGATCGCCGACGGAGAGATAAGGTCCGTCTTCGTCGAACCGCACCAGAAATTGCGGCGCGAGGCCCTGGAAATCGACGGCATAGACGAGCGTCAGCTCCGCGCCGAGCGCCCGCAGCCTGACGCGGCGATATTTGCTCTGATCGTCGCCGGATCGCCGGCTTCCCGATTCTTCGTCACGACGCAGTCCA
The DNA here is from genome assembly GCF_015709455.1 of Methylosinus sp. H3A. NCBI lineage: Bacteria > Pseudomonadati > Pseudomonadota > Alphaproteobacteria > Hyphomicrobiales > Methylocystaceae > Methylosinus > Methylosinus sp. H3A. The sequence goes on along the minus strand of NZ_JADNQW010000005.1, from coordinate 4,271,736 downwards.
CGCCGTCCGAAGGGCGTTGCGCTGGCGCAGGCGCGTGTGGAGCGGCCCGACATCAGGCGCCTCCTCGCGCCTGCCAGCCCGCATAGACGCCGACAACCGCCGCCACGAAGACCAGCGCCGCACAAGCGGCCCCTCCGGCCGCCAGAAGCCCGACGACAGCGCCGGAGATCGCGGCGATCATCATTCCGGTGACAGTGTCCGACACGCGGATATCCCCGGCCTCGAGGTCGCCGGGGCGCGCGCGCTCGTCCGGGACAGCAAGCTCGTTGCTGCCTAAGGTCGAAGGGAAAGAAGACATTTTTTCATTCCCGCGTCGGCGCTGGGCGGCAGCGTCGAACTCTCGATTTCGCGGCATAAACGGTCCTTTGTGACCATAACTAGCGCGTAAAAATCCTGTGACATCGTGCGCATGTTAGCATTGTAATTACAGGATTATTTTAACCGAGCGCATATTTCAAGGCGCTGGAAAGAAAGGACCGATTTTGTCAAGCCTTTCTGTCTCGTAATGAGATTGATTGGTAGACAAAAACCGATTCTTTACGCTGTAACGGCGCTATTTTGGCATCGAGACACGAGAACAAATAATGATCGTCGGCTATGCGCGAGTATCGACGGACGAGCAGAAACTCGATCTGCAGATCCAAGCCTTAGAAAAGGTAGGATGTGATGAAATTTTTACAGATCATGGGCGATCAGGACTCGATTTTGGTCGCGCAGGTCTGGAGAAGGCGATGCAAAATTTGAAGTCGGGCGATACTTTGATCGTCTGGCGGCTGGATCGGCTCGGCCGGTCTTTGCCGGCTCTCGTCGTGCTGATGGATCAACTCGGCAAGCGAGGGATCAATTTTCAGTCTCTGACGGAGAACATCAACACGACCTCATCGGGCGGCCGGCTGATGTTCCATATGATGGCGGCGCTGGCCGAGTTCGAGCGCTCCCTCATCAGCGAGAGAACGCGGGCGGGGCTGTCCGCCGCGCGCGCGCGCGGCTGCACGCTCGGCCGGCCGAAATCGCTCAGCCCTAATCAGATCGCCGACGCCTTCGAAGCCATTCGAGACGAGAAAACGCAGTTGCAGGATGTGGCGGTGGGGCTGGGCGTATCCGTTCGCACGCTCCGGCGGAGCCTGCGCGATGCGTTTCCCGGTCGGAACGGGCAGTTGGGTTAAACAAAAAGCATAGAGTCTTTTCATGTTCCGATGAAACATGAAAAGACTCTAGCGCGCAGCTTCGGCGAATGTCATTCGGCCACGAATTTCCCCGCCACGCGATGCTGGGCGCTGATGCGCCGCACCGTGCCGGTCGAGGAGCGATAGACGAGCGTCTCCGTCTCGATGAAATCCTTGCCGAAGACGACGCCGAAGAGCAATGGCCCGTCGGTGACGCCGGTCGCGCAGACGACGACGTCGCTCGAGGCGAGCTCCTCGATCTCATATTTCTTGCGCGGCTCGAGCACGCCCATCTCCGCCGCCCGCGCGACCTTGGCCGCGCTGTCGAGCAGCAGGCGCCCCTGCATTTGGCCGCCGACGCAGCGCAGCACGGCCGCCGCCAGCACGCCCTCCGGCGCGCCGCCCGCGCCCAGATACATGTCGACGCCGGTCTCGGCCGGCTGGGCGGTGAAGATGATGCCGGCCACATCGCCGTCGCTGATGAGCCGCACCCGCGCGCCCGCGGCGCGGCATTTGGCGATCAATTCGGCGTGGCGCGGCCGGTCCAATATGCAGACGGTCACATCCTGAGCCGCGACGCCTTTGGCCTCGGCCAGCGCGGCGATATTGGCGCCCGGCTCATTGTCGAGATCGACGATTCCCTTGGGATAGAAGGGGCCGATCGCGATCTTGTCCATATAGACGTCCGGTGCATAGAGCAGCGAGCCCGCCGCGGCGATGGCGACGATGGAGATCGCGCCTGGCATATCCTTGGCGCAGAGCGTCGAGCCCTCGAGCGGGGCGACAGCGAGGTCGACTCGCGGGCCGCCGCCGGCGCCGACCTCCTCGCCGATGAACAGCATGGGGGCCGAGTCGCGCTCGCCCTCGCCGATGACGACGCGGCCGCGAATCGCGAGCTTGTCCAATTCGCTGCGCATCGCGTCCACGGCGGCCTGATCCGCCGCCATCTCATCGCCGCGCCCGCGCCAGCGCGCCGCCGCCACCGCCGCCCGCTCGGTGACGCGGGCGAGCTCGAGGGTCAGATTGCGGTCGAGGGATTTGTCGACGGCCGATGGGGCGCGCGCCATGCCTTTATCTCCGGCGATGCGCTCTATTCGCGCTCGATGCGGATGACTTGCGCCGGCTCGGCGATGGTGCCGTCGGCGTAGATCGCCTCCAGAGCCTCGCGCACCAGGCGCTCCGTCGTCGCATGGGTGATGAGAATCACGCCGACCGGCGACTCGCCGACGCGCCGCGCGGTGCGCGCGCCGTGCTGCATGATGCTCTCCAGCGAAATCTTGCGCTCCGCCATGCGCGTGGCGATGGCGGCGAAGGCGCCGGGCACATCCGGCACCGACAGGCGAATGTAATAGCCGCCCTCGTGCAGCGCCGCCGGCGCGCGCTCGAGCTTGCGCAGCGAGGCGCTCGGCAGACCGAAGGGGGCCGAGCGCACGCCTCTGGCCACATCCGCTATATCGGCGACGACGGCGGAAGCCGTGGCGTCGCCGCCGGCGCCGGGGCCGACGAGCGTCAGCTCATGCACCGCGTCGGCGTCTATGGTGACGGCGTTGGTGACGCCCATCACCTGGGCGATCGCCGTCGTCTTGCGCACCATGGTCGGATGCACGCGCTGCTCTATGCCCTGCGCCGTGCGCTGGGCGACGCCGAGCAGCTTGATGCGGAAGCCGAGCTCGCCCGCGGCGTCGATATCGGCCAAGGTGACGCGCTCTATGCCTTCGATCTCGACGGCCTCGGGCGCGATGCGTGCGCCGAAGGCGAGCGAGGCGAGAATGGACAATTTATGCGCCGTGTCGAAGCCGCCTATGTCGAAGGTCGGATCGGCCTCGGCGTAGCCCAAGCGCTGCGCCTCCTTCAGGCATTCCTCGAAGGAGAGGCGCTCCGCCTCCATGCGGGACAGGATGTAATTGCAGGTGCCGTTGAGAATGCCGTAGACGCGCTCGATCGAATTGCCGGCGAGCCCCTCCCGCAACGTCTTGACGATGGGGATGCCGCCGGCGACCGAGGCCTCGAAGGCGAGCGCGACATGGCGGCTCTCGGCGAGCTCGGCGAGCGCCGAGCCATGCGCGGAGAGCAGCGCCTTATTGGCGGTGACGACGGATTTGCCCTTGGCGAGCGCCGTCTCGACGCTGAGGCGCGCCGGCCCCTCGGCGCCGCCGATGAGCTCGACGAAAAGGTCGATGGCGTCGGAGGCGGCGAGGGCGACCGGATCGTCATGGAAGGTCGCGCCGCCGAGGTCGACGCCGCGGTCCTTGCCGGGATCGCGGGCGGAAACGGCCGTGACGACGATGTCGCGCCCCGTGCGGCCCGCGAGCGCCTGCGCCTGCCGCTGCAGGAGCCGCACGACAGAAGCGCCCACCGTGCCCAAGCCCGCGACGCCGACGCGCAAGATTTCCGCCATTTGACACTGTTCCGGACAAAGAGTTCGCGCCGCGACGCGAGGCCCCGGCGCGGGCTGTTGTGACTTATTCCGGCGGGCGGATCAAGGAAAGCCTTCCCGGGGGCGGCGCGCCGAACGCGAGCGGCGGCGCGCCGAATCATGGACCTCGGCGGTTCAGCGCCGGCCGGTCAGCAGCCGCATTTGGCCTCGCAGGACGTCTTCTCGACCTTGGCCTTGTCGATATTGCCATTATAGGCCTGCGTCGCCTTGATCCAGACTTCGTCACAGCTCTCCATGCAATGGGCCTGCTTGTCGTCTCCACGCATGTCGCAGCTCACTTTTTCGACGAATCGCGGGGAGAAGAGATCGCCCAACCGATAGGGATTGGCCCGAGCGACGCTCGCGCCGGCTGCGGCGGCGACCAGGGCGAGTGTGACGACGAGGCGTATTTTCATTTCGTTTCCTCCATTTGCGGGCGCTCGAAACGCCGCTCGCGCCGATCGCGAGGCCGACGAGGCCTTCTTCTTTCGTTTTCATTCGAGCCGCCTTCGACCTGCGGGATGGGCGAAGGCGGCTCGATCGACCGGGGAGCGCGCCTCCGGCGACGAGAAGCGACAGCGACGCGCGCCCCCGGCCCGCATCGCCGCGCTCTCTCCGGATCGACCGCTTCGAGAGGGATCAACGGGCGGCCGCCGGAGGAAGAGCGAGGATGCGAACAGGCGCAATCGACGATGCGGGCCGGCATCGGCAATTACATCGTTCTACGAGATATTTCCTATCGTAGAACGATATATATAGCAAGCCCGCGCTCGCGTCCGGCGAGGCGTCGCGGAGAAGCCGCGGCGAATTCGGGACAGTCGATCGGGACTGCGACTTGACGGACGGCCGGGGAGCGAGCATGTTAAGGCCCATGATGAGCACGCTCCGTTCCTGCATCCTTTGTCGGATCATTATCAGCTAGCGCAAAAGCTGGCCGGAGCCGTCACGTCCCTCGCTATGACACGCAATGACGCCCCGGGCCGGCAGGCCGAGGGGAAATTCATGTCGTCCGACGCTCCCGTTCTGAAGCTCTACAATACGCTGACGCGCGCCAAGGAGGAGTTTCGTCCTCTCGATCCGGCGAATGTGCGAATGTATGTCTGCGGCCCCACCGTCTATGACTACGCCCATATCGGCAATGCGCGGCCGATCATCGTCTTCGACGTGCTGTTTCGCCTGCTGCGTCATCTCTATGGCGCGGATCATGTGACTTATGTCCGCAACATCACCGACGTCGACGACAAGATCAACGCCCGCGCCGCCGAGCGTGGAATCACGATCCGCGAGCTGACCGAGGGCACCAATAAAATCTTCCAGGAGGATGTGAAGGCGCTCGGCTGCCTCGAGCCGAGCGTGCAGCCGCGCGCCACCGAGCATATTCTGGAGATGATCGCGATCATCGAGAAGCTCGTCGCCGCCGGCCACGCCTATGCCGCGGACGGGCATGTGCTGTTCGACGTGCCGTCGATGGCGGATTATGGCCGGCTGTCGCGTCGTCCCCTGGACGAGATGATCGCCGGCGCACGCGTCGATGTCGCGCCCTATAAGCGCGGCGACATGGATTTCGTGCTGTGGAAACCCTCCAAGGAGAGCGAGCCGGGTTGGGACTCGCCCTGGGGACGCGGGCGTCCCGGCTGGCATCTCGAATGCTCGGCCATGTCGTGGAAACATTTGGGCGAGATCTTCGACATTCATGGCGGCGGCGTCGATCTCGTCTTTCCACATCACGAGAACGAGATCGCGCAGACGCGCTGCGCCTTCGGTCATGAGGCGATGGCGAATTATTGGATGCACAATGGCTTCCTGCAGGTCGAGGGCGAGAAAATGTCCAAGAGCCTGGGGAATTTCGTGACCATCCATGAGCTGCTGCACACGGAGAATTTCGGCGGGCGGAAATGGCCGGGCGAAGTGCTGCGCCTCGCTATGTTGCGCACGCATTATCGCCAGCCGATCGATTTTACCGTGAAGGCGCTGGAGGAGGCGGAAGCGAGCCTGCGCAAATGGAGCGCGCAGATCGGTGAGGCGTCGAGCGCGCCTGCTGCATCCAGCGAGATATCGAACGCGCTCGCAGACGATCTCAACACGCCTCTCGCGCTCGCCGCTCTGCATGAGCTCGATGCGGCGAGGCTCGACGGCGCATTGAAGCTCTTCGGCATAGACATTCGCGCCTACCGGGGCTGGGTCGATGGGGAGACGAAGCAAGCAGTGGATGCGGAAAAAGTGTCGTCACTGATATCGACGCGCCTCGCCGCCCGCGCCGCCAAGAACTGGGCCGAGTCCGACCGCATTCGCGACGCGCTGGCGGCGATGGGCGTCGCGCTCAAGGACAATAAGGATGGAACGACGACATGGGAGGTGAAGCGATGACGCTTCATGAGTCCCGATCGATCTACAACCATCATGACGCGCGCCCCTTCTCCCGCAAGCGGGAGAAGGAGACGCGCACAAAAATCACGAGAGGAGACCACGCCCATGCGTAGAAACGACTGGCGCCGATTTCTTCCCTTTCCGGGGCATTGGGCGTCCTATCTCGTGTTCAAGCTCATCATCCTCGCGCTCGCCGCCATCGCCGCGTGGCATGTGCTCGCCGCCTTCGAGATCATCTAGCCATGGCGCGCGCCGCCTCCATCCCCGGCCTGCGGCCCTTGCTGCCGACCGACGCGCCTCGGCTCGCCGAGCTGTTTCGCGCGAGCGTCGAGACGCTCGCGGCGGAGGATTACGACGAGGATCAGCGTTCCGCCTGGGCCGCCGCGGCCGATGACGCGGAGGCTTTCGCCAATAAGCTCGCGGGAGCGCTCACCATCGTCGCCTCGCTCGATGGCGAGCTCGCGGGCTTTGCCGCGCTGCGCGAGAATAAGCTCTTCGACATGCTCTATGTGCATCCGCGCGCTGCGCGGCGGGGCGTGGGGTCGGCGCTCGCCGACGCCCTGGAAAAACTCGCCGCCGCGCGTGGGGCGCGCGAGATCAGCGTCGACGCTTCCGACGCGGCGAAGGATTTCTTCGCCCAGCGCGGCTATGTCGCCTATCAGCGCAACATGCGCGAGCTGCGCGGCGAATGGCTCGCCAACACCACGATGAAAAAGACACTCGAGAGCAAGGCTGAGACGAAATGACACGGGAGAGGCTGACGCTCTTCGACACCACGCTGCGCGACGGCGCACAGACGACAGGCGTCGATTTTTCGCTCGACGACAAGCGCCAGATCGCCGGTCTGCTCGACGAGCTCGGCCTCGATTACATCGAGGGCGGCTATCCGGGCGCCAATCCGCTCGACACGGAATTCTTCGCGACGCGCCCGCGATTGAAGGCGCGCTTCGCCGCCTTCGGCATGACGCGGCGACAAGGCCGCTCGGCGTCCAACGACCCCGGCGTCGCCGCGCTGCTCGACGCCGATTGCGATTGCGTGACCTTCGTCGCGAAGGCCTGGGATTATCAGGTGCGCGTCGCGCTGCGCTCGACGCTCGAGGACAATCTCGACGGCATTCGGCAATCGGTCGCCGCAGCCGTCGCGCGCGGCAAGGAAGCGCTCGTCGATTGCGAACATTTCTTCGACGGCTATAAGGACAATCGCGATTATGCGCTGGCCTGCGCCAATGCCGCGCATGAGGCCGGCGCGAGATGGATCGTGCTGTGCGACACCAATGGCGGCTCGCAGCCGCATGAGGTGGAGCGCATCGTCTCCGAGGTCGCGCGCGTCATTCCCGGCGAGAAGCTCGGCATTCACGCTCACGATGATACGGGGCAGGCGGTCGCCGTCTCGCTCGCCGCGGTGCGCGGCGGCGCGCGGCAGATTCAGGGCGCTTTGAATGGCCTCGGCGAGCGCTGTGGCAACGCCAATCTCACGACGCTCATCGGCACGCTGCTGCTCAAGAGCGAGTTCTCGGATCGCTTCGAGATCGGCGTGACGCGCGACAGCCTCACGCATCTGACGCGCACGAGCCATGCGCTCGACGAGCTGCTCAATCGCGCGCCCGACCGGCACGCGCCTTATGTCGGCGCCAGCGCCTTCGCCACCAAGGCGGGCATTCACGCTTCCGCTGTGCTGACCGATCCGCGCACCTATGAGCATGTGCCGCCGGAGAGCGTCGGCAATCAGCGCCGCGTGCTGGTGTCGGATCAGGCGGGCAAGTCCAATATCGTCGCCGAGCTCGCGCGTCTCGGAATCGCTTTGTCGAAGGACGATCCGCGCCTCACGCGCCTGCTCGACGAGGTGAAGGAGAAGGAGGCGCAAGGCTACGCCTATGAAGGCGCCGACGCATCCTTCTATCTGCTCGCCAAGCGCGTGCTCGGCGAGGTTCCGCATTATTTCGATATCGAACGCTACAGCGTGGCCGTCGATCGTCGCTTCGGCGCCAATCTCGGCGTCGAGGAGGCGGGCGCGGAGGCGATCGTCAAGCTGCGCATCGACGGTCGTTCGACGATCTCCGCCGCCGAAGGCAATGGCCCGATCAATGCGCTGGACGTCGCTCTGCGCAAGGATCTCGGCAAATATCAATCCTTCATCGAGGATGTGCGGCTCGTCGACTATCGCGTGCGCGTGTTCCAGGGCGGCACCGATGCGGTGACGCGCGTGCTCGTCGAATGCGCGGACGCCAAAGGCGATATCTGGTCGACCGTGGGCGTCTCGCCCAATGTCGTCGACGCGTCTTTCGAGGCGCTGGTCGACGCCATCGTCTATAAGCTGGTGAGGTCCGGCGCGGTCTAGCCGTTCTTTCCTTCTCCCGCTCGCGGGAGAAGGTGGCCTCGCGAAGCGAGGTCGGATGAGGGCCGGCGCCGTAGCGAAAAGCTCAATGAATTTCCGCGAACCGCAGCAGCCCTCATCCGACCCGACTTCGTCGGGCCACCTTGTCCCATTTCATGGGAGAAGGAAGCGCGCTGCATTCAAAAATGCTGCTCAATGGCTTTCTCGTCGCCTTCGCTCTTGGCGACGCGTGTCGCGCGCAGCATGGGGATCACATCCTCTATGCGCTCGGCGACCATATAGCGCACCTCATAGCCCGGGCGGATGAAGCCGGCGTTATGCATATGCGCGAACAGCGACAAAAGCGGCTTCCAGAAGCCGCCTATGTCGGCGATGACGAGCGGCTTGCTGTGGCGGCCGAGCTGAATCCAGGTCAATTGCTCGGTCAGCTCCTCGAGCGTGCCGATGCCGCCGGGAAGCGCCACGAAAGCGTCCGACTTCTCGAACATCAGACGCTTGCGCGTATGCATGTCCGGCACGACTTGAAGATCGGTGACCGAGGAGAGGGCGATCTCGCGCTCGTCGAGAAAGCTCGGAATGATTCCGGTGACCTTGCCGCCCTGCGCGAGCGCGGCCTGGGCGACGGCGCCCATCAGGCCGCAAGAGCCGCCGCCGAAGACGAGCTCGATTCCCTCGCGCGCGAGCGCGGCGCCGAGTGCTTCCGCGGCGTGGACGAAGACGGGATCGTCGCCGGTCGAGGAGCCGCAATAGACGCAGACGCGTTCGATTTTTCGAATATCGCTCATTTTCATTTGATGGCCCGCCCGAGCACCCGCGTCAAGGCCGCCCGACGCCGGCGGCGTGAGCGGAGCGCTCGTGCGTTGGCGCTCCAAACCACCTATATGAAATCCAGATGTCATTTCGGCGCCTCCATGGCAAGGACTGGAAAAGGATGATGCGACAGGTCGACGGAGAAGAAGAGCAGGCTTTGGCGCAGGTCTCGATACATGGGGTGGTAGAGGAGCTCGAAAAGCCTAGCGGCCGGGAGTCCGTCATCGGGACCATTCGCAACCTCTGGCCCTATATATGGCCGAAAGGGCGGCGCGACCTCGAGCGACGCGTCCTCATCGCGCTCGCTCTGCTCATTGTCGGTAAATTGGTGAATATGGCCGTTCCATTCGCCTTCAAATGGGCGGCGGACAGCCTGACGGCCGACGCGGCCGTCTCGACGATCCTCGGCGGCGCGGTCGGCTTCACCATCCTCTATGGCGTGCTGCGGGCGGTCTATGCGCTCTTGACGCAGGCGCGCGACGCCCTATTCGCCGCTGTCGCCATGCATGCGGTGCGGCGGCTCGCCAATCACGTCTTCGTGCATATGCATCAATTGTCGCTGCGCTTTCACATCGGCCGTAAGACGGGCGGCCTGACCCGCGTGCTGGAGCGCGGCCGCGACGGCATAGAGACGCTCACGCGGCTCGTCATGTCGACGGCTGTTCCGACCATCGTCGAGTTCGCGCTCGTCGTCGGCGTGCTCGTCGTGCAATTCGACTGGGATTATGCGCTCGTCGCGGCGCTGACGATCGCCGCTTTTCTGCTCTACACGCTGATCGCCACCAATTGGCGCATCGCCATCCGCCGCTCGATGAACGAGAGCGACGTCGACGCCAATGTGAAGGCGATCGACAGCCTCTTGAACTATGAGACGGTGAAATATTTCGTCGCCGAACGGCGCGAGGCGGAGCGCTATGACAAATCCATGGCGATCTATGAGAACGCCAGCATACGCTCCTATATATCGCTCGCGCTGCTGAACGCCGGGCAAGCGGTGATTTATACGGTCGGCCTCGCGGTCATCATGATCCTGTGCGTGCAGGGGGTGCGCAGCGGGCGCAACAGCGTCGGCGATTTCGTGCTGGTGAACGCCATGATGATCCAGCTCTATCAGCCGCTCAACTTCATGGGCACGCTCTATCGCGAGACGCGGCAGGCGATCGTCGATATCGAAAAAATGTTCGCCATTTTGTCGCAGCAGCCGGAGATCGCCGATCGGCCGGACGCGCGCGACCTCGAGATTTTGGATGGGCGCGTCGTCTTCGACGACGTCGTCTTCGCCTATGACCGCAAGCGGCCGATTCTGCAGGGCGTGAGCTTCGTCGCCGAGCCTGGCGCGACGATTGCGATCGTGGGCCCTTCGGGGGCGGGAAAGTCGACGATCTCGCGTCTCATGTTCCGCTTCTACGAGCCGCAATCCGGCCGCATCACGATAGACGGGCAAGATATTTCTGCGGTGACGCAGCGCTCGCTGCGCGAGGCGATCGGCATGGTGCCGCAGGATACGGTGCTGTTCAACGACACCATCGCCTATAATATTCGCTATGGCCGCTGGGATGCGAGCATGGAGGAGGTGCGCGAGGCGGCGCAGCTGGCGCAGATCGACAGCTTCATCCGATCGCTTCCGGACGGCTATGAGGCGCAGGTCGGCGAGCGCGGTCTGAAGCTCTCGGGCGGCGAGAAGCAGCGCGTCGCCATTGCGCGCACGATCTTGAAAGGGCCGCCGCTGCTCATTCTCGACGAGGCGACCTCGGCGCTCGACAGTTTCACCGAGCATGAAATTCAGGAGGCGCTGACGCGAGTCTCGCGCGGGCGCACGACGATCGTCATCGCGCATCGTCTGTCGACCGTGGTCGATGCGGATGAAATACTGTTTCTGGATCGCGGCCGCATCGTGGAGCGCGGCACGCATCGCGGCTTGTTGGAGAAGGGCGGCGCCTATGCCGCTTTGTGGCGTCGTCAGCGTCAGGCCGACGAAGTCGAGGAGGCACTGCGACGCGCCGGCGGCGGCGAGGCGCAGCGCGAGCCCGAACAGGTCTGAGCCCGCGAGGATGCGCGGCGACGCGCTCAATCGCGGGATAGTCGCCGGTAGTCGCCCGGCGAGAACCGGCTGGCGATCGCGATCGAGAGAAGAATCGCGACCGCCATCGCTTCCCAGGCTCCGGAAAGATCGGCAAAGCGATCCCTTATCGCGCCTGCGAGAAACGGCGCGAGGCTCGCGACGATATAGCCGCCGCCTTGGACGAAGGCCGCTAGTTCGCCGGCGCGGACGGGATCGTCGACATGATCCAGCGTGACGATCAGCGACAGCGGAAACAATGCGCCAATGCCGAGTCCGAGCAGCAGCGCGGCCGGCGTCGCCAGAGACAGCGGCGAGGCGACGAGACAGACGAGGCCTGCGAATATGCAGAGCAGCACGGCGACGAGCGGCGCGCGGCGATCGGGAAAGCGGCCGATGACGGCGGAAACGCCGAGACCCGCCACGACCTCCGCAACGGTGACGGCGGCGAGCAGATAGCCGCTCATCTCGCGGCTCTGGCCGAGGCTCATGTAATAGGGCGGCAGCCAGGCGAGAACCAGCGTGTAAGCGCCGGTGCCGATCCCGAAGAACAACATCAATGTCCAGGCGCGGCCCTTGCGCCAGAGCGGATCGTGTATGTCATCGGGCGTCGCCTCGGTCGTTCGTGACGCGAGCGGCAGCGCCAGCCAGCCGATCGTCGCGACAACGGCCGGAAGCGCCCAGACCGCGAGGGCGCCGGGCCAGTCGAGCGCTCTCGCCAGTCCGGGCGCCGACGCCGCGGCAAGTGCGGCGCCGCCCATTATGGCGGTGGTGTAGAGTCCCATGGCGCGCCCGACGCCGGCGCCGAAGCGCTCCTTGATGACGCCGGGCAGAAGCGCCTGGATGACGGCGACGCCCAATCCGGCGCCGGCGGCCGTCGACAACATTCCGGATGCGTCGTTCCAAACCGCCCGGCTCGCGCAGGCCAGAGCGATCGTCGCTATTCCCAGAGCAATGATGCGCTTCGTTCCGAAGCGCCGCCGCAGGCGCCCGCCGGCGAAGGCGCCGAGCCCCAGGAGAAAAACAGGCAGCGTGGTGAGAAGCCCCGCTTCGGCCGAAGTCAGCCCGGTGGAGCTTTCGATGAGATCGAGCAGTGGTCCCAGTCCTGCAATGACCGGGCGGAGATTGAGCGCGAGCAGGATGATCGCGGTCAGGATCAGGCCATTGCCGACCGCGCTCGCCGGATGGGACGGACGCGGGTCCAGGGCGTCATCTAATTGTGTAGTCATGAGATTTCTCCGTCGAAAGCCCGGGGTCGAAGGCGATTGCCATCCGATCGCCGGACCGCTACTATCTTTGCACAAAGTATCTTGATATCGAGATATATCATGTCGAATGCCGATAGGTCAGAGGACCGCGCGGCGATCGCCGCCCGCCAATGGCGGAGCGAACGGCCGGATCTGGATTCATTCCCGATGGAGGCGGTGGGCCGGCTGCTCGAGTTGGCGCAGCTCATCGTCCGCGACCGGCTCAACCCTGTGTTCGTCCGCTTCGGACTACAGAATGGCGAGTTCGATGTCCTGGCGACGCTGCGCCGATCGGGTCCGCCTTACGCCTTGACGCCCACGGCGCTCTATGAGGCGACGATGATTTCGTCGGGCGGCATGACCGCGCGCATCGACCGGCTGGAAAAGGCCGGCCATGTCCGGCGCGTCAAACACCCGACGGATCGGCGCGGCACGTTGGTGGCTCTGTCCGACGAAGGCAAGTCGCTGATCGACGACGCCCTATCGATTCATGTCCAGACCGAGCGGACGATACTGGCGGCGCTGAGCGATGACGAGCAGAAGACGCTCGATCGTCTGCTCGCCAAGCTGCTCGCCCGCGTTGAAGGCGAGTGAAATCCGTTTCGTCGGGACTCCTCTTCCCGCTTCCATCCTCGCGCGTCCGGGGTCATATTCGCGGCCATGGCCTCTGCTCCGAAAAAGCCGAAAAACCCCGCCCGCCCGACGCGCGCCAAGGCCGCCAAGCCCGAGGTGTCGCCGATCGCGCCGCATTTGCAGGCGCTGCTCAATCCCGGTCTCGCCGAGCGGCAGGCCGGCTTCGAGGAGGCGCCGCAGGCCGCCTATGACGCCGGCGGGGACGAGGCGCCGGCCGAGACGCTCGACCTCGGAGGTTCGGGCGGCGTGTCGGCGACGATGGAGAGCCTCGAGCAGCTTTTGAAGCTCGGCGATCCGAACCTGCGCGAGACCAAGCCCTGGACGCCGCATCGGCCGGAGCGGCCGCAAAAGAGCGAGGGCGGCGTCAAATTCGACCTCGTCTCCGACTATCAGCCGCGCGGCGACCAGCCGCAGGCGATCGAGGAGCTGGTCGCCGGCATCGAGGCGAATGAGCGCGATCAGGTGCTGCTCGGCGTCACCGGCTCCGGCAAGACTTTCACCATGGCGCAGGTGATTTCGCGCACGCAGCGGCCGGCGCTGGTGCTGGCGCCGAACAAGACGCTCGCCGCTCAGCTCTACGGCGAGTTCAAGAGCTTTTTTCCCAATAACGCCGTCGAATATTTCGTCTCCTATTATGATTATTATCAGCCCGAGGCCTATGTGCCGCGCACCGACACCTATATCGAAAAAGAATCCTCGGTGAATGAGCAGATCGACCGCATGCGCCACGCCGCCACGCGCTCGCTGCTGGAGCGCGACGACGTCATCATCGTCGCCTCCGTGTCCTGCATCTACGGCATTGGCTCGGTCGAGACCTATACGGCGATGACCTTCGGCGTCAGCATGGGCGAGAAGCTGGAGCAGCGCCAGCTCGTCACCGATCTCGTGGCTCTGCAATATCGGCGCATCGGCTCGGATTTCACGCGCGGCACCTTTCGCGTGCGCGGCGATACGGTCGATATTTTCCCGGCCCACTATGAAGACCGTGGCTGGCGCATCTCCTTCTTCGGCGACGAGGTGGAGTCGATCTGCGAATTCGATCCGCTGACGGGAAAGAAGACGCAGGATCTCGAATTCGTGAAGGTCTACGCCAATTCGCATTATGTGACGCCGCGCCCGACGCTGTTGCAATCGATCAAGGCGATCAAGGACGAGCTGCGCGGGCGGCTCGGCGAGCTGAACAACGCCGGGCGCCTCGTCGAGGCGCAGCGATTGGAGCAGCGCACGCGCTATGATCTCGAGATGATGGAGGCGACGGGCTCTTGCGCCGGCATCGAGAATTACTCGCGTTATCTCACCGGGCGCAGGCCCGGCGAGCCGCCGCCGACTTTGTTCGAATATCTGCCGGACAATTCCATCGTCTTCGCGGACGAGAGCCATGTGAGCATTCCGCAGATCGGCGCTATGTATAAGGGCGACTTTCGCCGCAAGGCGACGCTCGCCGAATATGGCTTTCGCCTGCCGTCCTGCATGGACAATCGTCCGCTGCGCTTCGAGGAATGGGACGCGATGCGCCCGCAATCGGTCGCCGTCTCGGCGACGCCGGGCAATTGGGAAATGGAGCGCACGGGCGGCGTCTTCGTCGAGCAGGTCATTCGCCCGACGGGCCTCATCGATCCGCCAGTGGAGATACGTCCCGCGCGCTCGCAGGTCGACGATCTGCTCGGCGAGGTGAAGGAAGTCAGCCAGGCCGGCTATCGCTCGCTCGTCACCGTGCTGACCAAGCGCATGGCGGAAGACCTCACCGAATATCTGCACGAGAATGGCGTGCGCGTGCGCTACATGCATTCGGACATAGACACGATCGAGCGTATCGAGATCATTCGCGATCTGCGCCTCGGCGCTTTCGACGTGCTGGTCGGCATCAACCTGCTGCGCGAAGGATTGGATATTCCCGAATGCGGCTTCGTCGCCATTCTCGACGCCGATAAGGAAGGATTCCTGCGTTCCGAGACCTCGCTGGTGCAGACGATCGGCCGCGCCGCGCGCAATGTCGACGGGCGCGTGATCCTCTATGCGGATCACGTCACCGGCTCGATGAAACGCGCCATGGACGAGACCGACCGCCGCCGCGCCAAGCAGCAGGCCTATAACGCCGAGCATGGCATCACGCCGGCGAGCATAAAGCGCGATATCGCCGATATCTTGGGCTCGCTCGCCGAGCAGGATCATGTGACCGTGGACGCAGGCCTCTCCGAGCTGGCGCCGGGGCACAATATGCAGGCGACGCTCGCCGATCTCGAGAAGCGCATGAAGGCCGCCGCCGCCGATCTCGCCTTCGAGGAGGCTGCGCGTCTGCGCGACGAGATTTCCCGCCTGCAACGCGCCGAGCTTCTCGCCGAGGCCAATCCGTTGATGCGCCCGCGCGGAAGGGGAGGGGAGGCGCCTGCGATCTCCGGCACGCGCGCCCATAAGCCGACCGACGCCGATATGGGGCCGCATAATTTCGGCGGCGGCGAAGCGCGGCCGCTGTCGCGCCCCGCGCCGCGATCCATGGCGGGCAAGGGGAAGCTGAACAAATAGCGAAGTTGGTGAAGGGAAAGCCTAGATAGGCGATCTCTCGTTCGTCTCCTTTATTGGTCAGGTTGAAAAATCACAAACAATTTCGCCGTTGGATCCCTTGGGAATTTTGGCGGAATGACCAAAGGGAGCGCTCTCCGGGTCTGCTTTTAGAGCGTGGTCCGCCGCCGAAACTTCGGTTCCGAAAACGCGCAGCACCGCGGAACGCGGTTCCGAGAATCGAATCCGCCATTGCTGTACGCCGTTTCCATTTCCCACCGCGAACTCCAGCTCTTGCAACTCGAGTCCTCGCCAAAATCCGTCCAGCGGCACCACGACCTGCGTATATTCGCCCTTGTTGACGGATCGCGCTTTGCCAACTCCGGCTCTTATCTCGGGAGGAATTTTTACGCGAACCGACTGGTTTACTTGCGTATTCTTGGAGTCTGCGTCATTGCCGTAGCGATCTCCGATATTTTTATGGAGAGTCGCGAAAGCTTGTGATTGACGACAGCTCGCTGCTTCGTTGAAGAACGCGTCGAAATCGACAGGGTCAGCGTGTAGAGGAGTCACAAAAAGCATAGCGATTCCGCACCACAGACTTCGCATGGCCGCTCTCAATCTATTTTTGTTGAACCTGAGCTATTTGATTTTCCTGGGACTGGCTTGTCAAGGGCGGTGCGGGCGTCCATTCGGCGCGGGAATTGTTTTGACACTTGCCGCGCTCCGCCGCTTCCGCCATCCTGGCCGCGATACAATCGATCGAGTCGAAAAATTTCCCATGCCCGTCTGGTCCAATGAACAAGAGCGCGCGCTCTCGGCCGTCGCCGCATGGCTGAAGGACGGCCGCGCGCAGCTGTTTCGTCTGTTCGGCTATGCCGGCACGGGCAAATCGACGCTTGCGCAACATATCGCCGAGAGCGTCGACGGCGACGTCGCCTTCGGCGCTTTCACCGGCAAGGCGGCGTTGGTGATGCGCTCCAAGGGGTGCAAGGATGCGCGCACCATTCACAGCCTCATCTATCGCGCCACCGATACGGAGACCGAGGAGCCCGCCTTCGAGCTGAACGAGGACAGCGACGCGGCGAAAGCCAAGCTCATCATCATCGACGAATGCTCCATGGTCGACGAGGAATTGGGCCGCGATCTGCTCTCCTTCGGCAAGAAGGTGCTGGTGCTCGGCGATCCGGCGCAATTGCCGCCGGTGAAGGGCGGCGGCTATTTCACCGAATCGGAGCCCGATGTGATGCTGACGGAAGTGCATCGGCAGGCCGCGGATAATCCGATCGTGCGCCTCTCCATGATCATTCGCGAGGGCGGGCGGCTCGATTACGGCGTCTATGGCGAGACGCAAGTGGTGCGGCGCGACGCGCTCGATCCCGCGCTCATCACCAACGCCGATCAGGTGCTCGTCGGCCTCAATCGCACGCGCCGCGCCTATAATAATCGGCTGCGGCAGCTGCGTGGTTTTGTCGGCACGCTGCCGCAATCGGGCGAGAAGCTTGTCTGCCTGCGCAATAATCGCAAGAAGGGCCTGCTCAATGGCGCGCTGTTCAAGGTGAAGAGCGCCGGCGCTCTGCGGCGCGGCAAGGTGCGCCTGCTGGTCGAGCCGGAGGAGACGGCGGGAAAATTCCAGCGCGTCGGCGTGCTGCCGCAGTTCTTCGAAGGAGGCGACGCCGAGATTCCCTTTGCGCAGCGCAAGGATACGGATGAGTTCGATTTCGGCTATTGCCTCACCGTGCATAAGGCGCAGGGCTCGCAATGGGACGATGTCGCTTTGTTCGACGAATCCTTCGCCTTTCGCGAGCATCGCGCGCGCTGGCTCTACACTGGCGTCACCCGCGCCGCGCGGCGGCTGACAGTGGTGGCGTGAAAAATCGCAGCATTGCGAAGCGATCCAGCTCTGGCGCTTGACGTCGGCGCAATAGAGGCACATACATCTTTCTCATGAGCGAGCCTGATCCGGCCGAAGTCAGAGCCTGCGCGCAGAGCTGCGCCGTGGCCAATGTGCGCCGCGCGGCGCGTGCGATCGGCAAGCTCTATGCGGAGAGTCTCGGTGGGCTCGATCTCGAGCCGACGCAATATTCGCTGCTCGTCGCCTGTTCGCTCGCGGAAGGATGGACGGTCAGCAAGCTGGCCGAGATTTTCGTGCTGGACCGCAGCGCGCTCGCGCGCAATCTCGCGGTGATGGAGAAGCGTGGGCTCTTGCGTGTGAAGACGGGCGAGGATCGCCGCACCCGCGAGGTGACTCTGACGAAACAGGGCCGCGCGACTCTGGCGAAAGCGCTGCCGCTCTGGCGCGCGGCGCAGACGCGGGCGGAAGAGAAATTCGGCGCCGAACGATTGGCGCGTCTCGTCGGTGAATTGCGCGCGCTTGCCGTGGCCGTTCAGGAAGAGTGACGTTTGCGCGCGTCCTGCATGCGCAAAATCATGCGCAGAAAGGGGTATATGCACATGTCTGCCGATGCTCACGAAATCCTCTCGATGGTCCGTTCGCCGATGACGCCGGCGTCGGTTTTCGAAGCGCGGCGGTTACGCGAAATGGCGCTCGCCGCCGGAGCCGACGATGTCGGTTTCGTCTCGATCGACGATCCGGTTATCGCTTTCGAGCGCGAGGAGATTCTCGCGGCCTTCCCTTTTGCGAAGAGCCTCGTCTCCTTTGTCATGAAGATGAATCGCGAGAACATCCGCAGCCCGGCGCGATCCGCCGCCAATGTGGAGTTTCATCGCGTCGGCGACGAGACGGACGCCGTCGCGCATCGCCTCTCGCGAATGCTCGAGGATTTGGGCGTTCGCGCCGCCTATCCCTCCATGGCCTTTCCGATGGAGGCGACGCGCTGGCCCGGAAAAATGTGGGTCGTCTCGCACAAGCCTGTCGCCGTCGCGGCCGGGCTCGGGAAAATGGGCATACATCGCAACGTCATCCATCCGAAATTCGGCAATTTCATTTTGCTGGGCACGGTGGTCGTCGATGTCGAGCTCGAGTCCTATTCGCGTCCGCTCGACTATAATCCCTGCCTCTCCTGCAAGCTCTGCGTGGCCGCATGCCCGACCGGCGCGATCGCGCCCGACGGCGCCTTCGACCTTCCCGCCTGCTACACGCATAATTATCGAGAATTCATGGGCGGCTTCATGGATTGGGTGGAGACGATCGCCGACGCCAAAACGGCGGTCTCCTATCGCGAGAAAGTCACCGACGCCGAGAGCGTCTCCATGTGGCAGAGTCTCGCCTATGGACCCAATTACAAAGCGGCCTATTGCCTCGCCGTGTGTCCGGCGGGGGAGGATGTGATCGGCGCCTATCGCGACGATCGCAAGGGATTTTTGCAGAGCGTCGTCGATCCGCTGCAGAAGAAGCTGGAAACGATCTATGTGACGCCGGAGTCGGACGCCGAGGATTATGTGAAGCGCCGTTTCCCGCACAAGAGCGTGAAGCGCGTCGCCAATGGCATGCGCGCTGTCTCGATCGCGTCCTTTGCGCGCGGGCTGTCGCTGCGCTTCCAGAAAAAGCGCGCGGGCGAGCTGCATGCCGTCTATCACTTCGCCTTCAGCGGAGCCGAGCGCAAGCAACTCACCGTCGCCATCGCCGAGGGCAGGCTGAGCGTCGACGAAGGTTTGGTCGGCAAGGCCGATCTCAGCGTCTCGGCGGACGCCGAGGCTTGGCTTCGCTTCCTACGTAAGGAGACGAGCCTGGTCTGGGCGCTTCTCACCTTCAAGATAAAGCTGCGCGGCGACCCGCGGCTGCTCGCGGCTTTCGGGCGGTGTTTTCCGTGAAGTTTCGCGCATCCCCGACTATATGAGTGTGAGCGCCTCTCCCATGGGGCCGGGCGCAGATCACGCGAGGGGACATGGACAACGCGTCGAGGTCGCAACGAACCCGCAAGGCGGTCATTCAGGCCGCGCTGGCGATCATCGCGCGTGATGGGCCGGGGCGCTTGACGCTGGACGCGATCGCCCGCGAGAGCGGCGTCAGCAAGGGCGGGCTGATGCATCAATTCCGCACGAAAGAAGCGGTGCTGAAAGCTCTGCTCGAGCATCAGATCGAATATTTCGCGGATTTTTCGCGCGCCTATATGGCCGAGCATGGCGCCGGGCAGGCCGAGCCCCATCTCGCCGCGCAGATCGCGACGCTGCGCGAAACCCTCGTCGAGCCGCATTCCGTCGCATTCGCGATCTTCGGCGCCGTCGCGCAGGAGCCGAGCCTCCTCTCGATCACGCGCGAGAGCGATGGCGTGGCGCTCGAGGCGATCAAGGCCGAGGCCAAGGATCAGGATTTGGCCTTGCTGCGTTGGGCGGCGGCGCGAGGATTGGCGGTGAGCGCGCTGCTCGGCTTGTGTCCGCTCGGCGAGGATGAGCGCGAGCGCCTGTTCGACCGGCTGCTCGACGAGGGCCGTTGGGCCGCCTTGACGGAAAAATCCGGAGGCTCCCCGGCCTCGTCTACGTCGTCTGACTAGCAAGATATTGAAATAAATAGGTAAAACTCATAGGGCTGCATCGGCACTTAAAAACAAACCATCTAGACGGTTTGTATCTCAGGTGATAATCCTGCGTCCAGAGAGGTCGAGGGACCGCGAGTCCGGCCTCGGACGAGGAGACAACAATGTTGCAATCCCACAAGGTCGCCTGGCCGGTCGTCTTGACCTTCTGCCTGTCCGCGGCGGCCTGCTCGAGCGTGGAGCCGGTCGTCTATTCCGGGATCGCCTCCGCGCCCTATCTCGAGCCCAATCGGAGAGACGACGAGCGGCATGTCCGTTATCGCTATTCGGCGCGCACGGATTGGCGCAGCTACACGAGGCTGATCATCGATCCGGTGAAGATTTATCGCGGCCCGGACCATCAGTTCGGGGATATGTCGGAGGCCGACAAGGCGTCTCTCGCCGATTTCATGCAGCGCCAATTCGCCGAGAAGCTCGCAGGCCGCTATGCCGTGACGAGCGTCCCCGGGCCGGGCGTGCTGCGCTTGAAGCTGACTCTGACCGGCGCCGCGGCCAGCACGCCGGTCGCGAGCACGCTGTCGCGCTTCGATCTCGCCGGCGGTCTCTACAATGGCGTGCAGACGGTGCGGGGCGGGGAGGGGCTGCTCACCGGCTCGGCGACCTATGCGGTCGAGATCGAGGACGCTTCGACGCGCCGGCTGCTCGCCGCGCATGTCGCCAAGCATTATCCGAGCCCGATCGACATTCCGGCGAGCATAGGCGCGCTCTCCGCCGCGCGCGCGGGCATAGAGAACGGCGCCGAAGCGTTGCTCGCGCAGCTCGCCGATCCGACGACCTTCTGACCCGCCGACGCTCGGAGCCACATCCCATGAATTCGACCCCGGCCGAAACGAAGCTCGATGTTTTCGATCTGACGCCGCGCATCGGCTCTATGATCGAGATCGACGTCGCCGCTCTGATGAGCGGACGTCATGCGCCAGAGATCCGCGACCTTCTGGAGCGACGCGGCGTCCTCGTCTTTCGCGGGCTCCATCTCGATGACGCGCAGCAGCGCGCCTTCACCCGAACCATCGGCGAGCTGCTGCCGCAGGGCGACGACGGCCTATTGCGGATCACGCTCGACAGAGCGGTGAGCGCCGCCGCCGCGGATTATCTGAAGGGCTCCTTCCATTGGCACATAGACGGCGCGACCGACGATGTGCTGACGCGTGCGTCGATCCTCAATGCGAAGAAACTGTCGCCGACAGGCGGCCAGACCGAATTCTGCAACAGCTATGTCGCCTTCGAGGAGCTGCCGGAGACGGTGAAGACCGCGGTCGCCGACCTTCAAATCGTCCACAGCGTCGAGATGGCGCAATGGCTCGTCGATCCGACGCCGTCTTACGAAGATCTGCGCCGTTGGCGCGCCCACGCGCCCAAAACCCATCCCTTGGTCTGGACCCATAGATCGGGGCGCAAATCTCTGGTGCTGGGCTGCACGGCCTCGCATGTCGAAGGGGCCGACACGGATGAGAGCCGGCTGCTCCTGCGCGAATTGACCGAATGGGCGACGCAGCCGCGTTTCGTCTATCGGCACGAGTGGCAAGTCGGCGATTTGCTGATCTGGGACAATACCGGCGTGATGCATCGCGTGACGCCCTATGACCCGGAGAGCGGGAGATTGATGACCCGCACGACGATCGCAGGCGAGGAGCCGCTGGCTCCAAGGCGCGAGATCGATCGCCTTTGACTGCTGGATCATTCGAGCCCCGGCGTCACGCGCCGGGGCTTTTCGTTGGCGCTCCATTACGAAACATTCACGCGCAGACAACAATCATGCAATGCGCGTGGCGCGACTATGCTCGCAGAAGCGGGGCCGATCTCGACGCTTCGCAGGAATTGCGCCATGAACGCCGTCTCATTCGAGCTGATTATGAAGACTTTGAACCGAACCGTCGAAATCGTCGCGGTCGTGTTGTTCGGGGTCATGATGTATCTCGTCTTCACCTCCTGACCCGTTCGAGCTCATAGGTCGCCTCTCGGCCCGACCTGCTCGCCCGATCTGCCCGCCCGACTTGCCCGCCCGACTTGCCTTTGACGCTTCCGACAATTTGGGCTAAACGACTGCGGTAACGAGCCCCGGCGTTACGCGCCGGGGCTTTTGCTTGGCCCACGCGAGAAAGCAGACTGAAGCGCCATGGCGAATGTGGTCGTGGTCGGCGCCCAATGGGGCGACGAAGGCAAGGGCAAGATCGTCGATTGGCTCTCGCTCGAGGCCGATGTGGTGGTGCGCTTTCAGGGCGGCCACAACGCCGGCCATACGCTCGTCATCAACGGCGTGACCTATAAGCTCGCGCTGCTGCCCTCGGGCATAGTGCGGCCGGGCAAGCTCTCGGTCATCGGCAATGGCGTCGTCGTCGATCCGCATTTTCTCGTCGGCGAGATCGAGCGGCTGCGCGAGCAGGGCGTCGAGATCGGCCCCGAGAATTTCAAGATCGCCGAAAACGCCCCGCTCATCCTCTCGCTGCATCGCGAGCTCGACGCCTATCGCGAGGAGGCGGCCGGCAATGGCGTGAAGATCGGCACCACCAAGCGCGGCATCGGCCCCGCTTACGAGGACAAGGTCGGCCGCCGCTCCGTCCGTCTGATGGACCTCGCCGAGCCGGACACTCTGGATGAGAAGATCACGCGCCTGCTCGCCCATCACAATCCGCTGCGGCGCGGGCTCGGCCTGCCCGAGATCGAGGCCGCCGCCGTGCGGCAGGAACTGCTCGATGTCGCGCCACAGGTTCTGCCTTACATGGACGCGGTCTGGGAGCTGCTCGAGGATCTGCGTCGCGCCGGCAAGCGCATTTTGTTCGAGGGCGCGCAGGGCGTGCTGCTCGACGTCGACCATGGCACTTATCCTTACGTGACCTCCTCCAACACGGTCTCGGCCTCGGCTGCGAGCGGCTCCGGCCTCGGCCCGGGCGCGATCGGCTATGTGCTCGGCATCGCCAAAGCCTATACGACGCGCGTCGGCGGCGGCCCTTTTCCGACCGAGCTGCATGACGAGATCGGCACGCTGATCGGCGACCGCGGCCATGAATTCGGCACCAACACCGGCCGCCGGCGACGCTGCGGCTGGTTCGACGCCGTGCTGACGCGCCAGGCCGTGAAGACCTCCGGGATAGACGGCATCGCCTTGACCAAGCTCGATATTCTCGACGGCTTGGAGACGATAGAAGTCTGCACGCATTATCTCTTGGACGGCGTCCGTATCGATCGTCTGCCGGCTTCGCAATCGGCGCAGGCGCGGGTCGTGCCCGTCTATGAGACGATAGAAGGGTGGAAGGGAACGACCGGGGGCGCCCGCTCCTGGGCCGATCTCCCCGCCCAGGCGATCAAATATGTGCGCCGCATCGAGGAGTTGATCGGCGCTCCGGTCGCGCTTCTCTCCACCAGCCCCGAGCGCGACGACACGATTCTCGTGCGCAATCCTTTCGAGGATTGACGGGAATCGCCCGAGGTGGTCTTAGAAGCTCCATGGCCGACTATTATTCGCTGCTCGCTCGCGCGGTCGCCGCTCTACCGCAATCCGCGCCGGAGTCGCGGCAAGCGGTTTATGAACGAGCCCGCAAGGCGCTGTTCAACCAGCTTCGCAGCATTCAGCCTCCCGTCGCCGAGGAGGATATAGAGGCCGAGGGCCACGCTCTGGACGAGGCCATAGCGCGCCTCGAGCTCGAGATCGTCCGCGAGCAGACGGGCCGGGACGCCGCGCCCGCTCCCGGAGACTCGGCAGAGAAGCGCCCGCTCGAGCCCGAGAAGCGAGAGCCGCCGAAAAGCGCCGAATCTGTCGCCTCCGAGCCCGTCGCTTCCGAGCCGCAGGCCGAAAAGTTCCATCCTGCCTCTGCCCCCGAGAGGACGACTCCGGTCGAGGACGCGCCGGCGCAGCCGCAGCGGCCTCCGGCGCCTCTGCCGCCTCTGCCCGAGCCCGCGAGCGTCTCCCGCCGTGTGATCGTGATCGGCGGCGTGCTCGCCGCGGTCGTGGCGTTCGTCGCCGTTCTGGCGCTCCAATTCCGCGAGCGGCCGGAGGATCTCGCCAAGCTGCAGCCCGAGCCCTCCGCGGTAGAGAGCGGCGAGGGCGGGAAGCTTGTCGACCGCATCGGCGGCGATAGCGACGCTCAGCCCTCGCGCTCCGCGCCAGAGCCCAAGAGCCAGGCGGTCGCCGTCGCTCAAAAGGCGGAGCTCTGGGTCGCCGCGCCCGAGGAGGCGTCCAAGGTCAAGACCTATCAGGGAACCGTGGTCTGGCGGCTCGACAGCATGCCGGCGGGGGCCGGACAGCCGATTTCCCCCGCGATCCACGCCGAGATCGACTTCCCGACCGCCAAGCTCAAAGCGACGCTCGTCATCCAGAAGAATCTCGACCCGACGCTTTCGGCCTCGCATACGGTGAATGTGTTCTTCCACCTCGCCCAGGGGAACGAGCTCAAAGCGATCAAGGCGATCGCGCCGATCCAGATGCGCCGGCCGGAGGCGCAGTCGGGCGAGCAGGTCGCCGGCGTTCCCGTGCCGATCACCGAGAACGCCTTCCTCATCGGCCTTCTGCGCGGCAATCGCGAGGCGCGCAATGTCGTGCTGTTGCGCGCGCCCATGGTGCTCGACCTGCCCATGCAGCTAGAGGACGGCCGCGCGGCGACGATCTCGCTGGAGAAGGGCCCCGGAGGCGAGCGCGTCTTCGCCGACGCGCTGGACGCCTGGGCGAAATAGCGTCAGTGAAATAGGCCGGCCGCGGCTCCTTCACGCTGCGGCTCGCATGGCCCTATAATCGGCGCATGACGCATCCGTTCTTCTCGCTCCACTCGCATGGCTTCGTCCGCGTCGCCGTGGCCGGCCCGCGCACGCGCGTCGCCGATCCGGCCTTCAATGTCGCGCGCACGATCGAAATGGCCCGCGAAGCGGATGCGAAAGGCGTTTCGCTCGTTCTGTTTCCCGAGCTCGGATTGAGCTCCTATGCGATCGACGATCTGCTGCATCAGACGGCGCTGCTCGACGCTGTCGAATCGGCGATCGGGGAATTGCTGGAGGCGAGCCGCGCGCTGCATCCGCTGATCGCGGTGGGCGCGCCGCTGCGCTGGCGCGGGCGGCTCTATAATTGCGCGCTGATCCTGCGGCGCGGCGAGATCCTCGCCGTGATCCCCAAGATTTATCTCCCCAATTATCGGGAATTCTACGAGAAGCGCCATTTCGCCTCCGGCGCCTTCATCGTCGGCGAGGAGATGGAGATCGCCGGCCAGACCGCGCCCTTCGGCTCCGATGTGCTGCTGGAGGCGAGCGATTTTCCCGGCCTCGTGATCCATACGGAAATTTGCGAGGACGTCTGGGTTCCGATCCCGCCCTCGACGCGGGCGGCGCTCGCCGGCGCGACGGTGCTGCTCAATCTCTCGGCGAGCAACGCCATCGTCGGCAAATCCGATTATCGCGCGACGCTCTGCGCCGCTCATTCGGCGCGCTGCCTTTCCGCCTATCTCTACTCGGCTGCGGGGCAGGGGGAATCGACCACCGATCTCGCCTGGGACGGCGAGGCGATGATCCATGAGAATGGCGCGCTTCTCGCCAAGGCCGCGCGTTTCGCCGACGAGCCGCAGCTCATTCTCGCCGATATAGACATCGGCCGGCTCACGGCCGAGCGCATGCGTCAGGTCACTTTCGGCGATTGCGCCGATATAGAAGCCGACGCGACGAGCTTTCGCCGCATCGCCTTCGAGCTGCACGCGCCGCGGGACAAGAATTTGGGCCTGCTGCGCGAGGTCGCGCGCTTTCCCTTCGTCCCGGACGACGAGGCCCGGCTCGCCGAACTCTGCTTCGAGGCCTTCAACATCCAATCGCACGGGCTGCGGCAGCGGCTCGCGGCGGCGAAGTTCCAGCGTCTCGTCATCGGCGTCTCGGGCGGGCTCGATTCGACCCATGCGCTGCTCGTCGCCGTCACCGCCTTCGACGCGCTCGGCCTGCCGCGCGAGAATATTCTCGCCTATACGCTGCCGGCCTTCGCCACCACCGACCGCACCAAGGCCAACGCCTGGCGGCTTATGCGCGCGCTGGGGGTTTCCGCGCAGGAGATCGATGTGACGGCCGCCTGCCGGCAAATGCTGGAGGATATCGGTCATCCCGCCGCGCGCGGCGAGCCGGTCTATGACACGACATATGAGAATGTGCAGGCCGGCGCGCGCACCTCGCTCTTGTTCCGCCTCGCCAATCGCCATGAGGCGCTGGTGCTGGGCACGGGCGATCTCTCGGAGTTGGCGCTCGGCTGGTGTACCTATGGCGTCGGCGATCAAATGTCGCATTACAATGTCAACGCCTCGGTGCCGAAGACGCTGATCCAGCATCTCATCCGCTGGTGCGCCCGCGACGCGCATTTCGGCGCCGACACGGTCGCCGTGCTGCGCGACATTCTCGACACGGAGATTTCGCCGGAGCTGGTGCCGGGCGAAAACGTCCAGCGCACGGAAGATGTCGTCGGCCCCTATGCGCTGCAGGATTTCAACCTGTTCTACACGACGCGCTATGGGTTCGCGCCGTCGAAGACGGCGTTTCTGGCCTTTCACGCTTGGAGCGACGCCGAGGCCGGACGCTGGCCCGCGGATATTCCGGCGGAAAAGCGCCGCGCCTATGACATAGAAGAAATCAAGCATTGGCTCGGCGTTTTCGCGCGGCGTTTCTTCGCCTCGAGCCAATTCAAGCGCTCGGCTCTGCCCAATGGGCCGAAGGTCAGCTCCGGCGGCTCGCTGTCGCCGCGCGGCGACTGGCGCGCGCCGAGCGATTCGAGCCCGAGCGCTTGGCTCGCGGATGTGGACGAGATTCCTTGAGGCGCGGCGCTTCGGCCGCTGAAGTTCGACTGAAATCGATTTCGCGAGAGGAGCGGGAATGACGACCGTGGTGATCACCGGGGCAAATCGCGGCATCGGGCTGGAGCTCGCGCGCCTCTACGCCGCGGAAGGCGCCGATCTGATCCTCGGCGTCCGCAATCCGGAAAGCGCTGGCCCTGCGCCGGGAAAGAAATTGCGGCTCGATGTGAGCGACGACGGTTCAGTGACGCGCTTCGCCGAGGCGTTGGGAGGGGCGGGCGTCGATCTGCTCGTCAACAACGCCGGCGTTATCGGACCCGAGCGCCAATCGAGCGAAGACATGGACTTTTCGGGCTTCCTAGAGACATTGAACGTCAACACGCTGGGCCCGTTGCGGGTGACGCAGGCCTTGTCGGGCAATCTACGTCGCGCGCAAAGCGCGAAAGTCGCGATCATCAGCAGTCAGATGGGTTCTCTGGGCTACGCCAAATCCGATCATATCGCCTATCGGGCTTCGAAAGCGGCGGTGAACAAAGTAGCCCAGTGCCTGGCGACCGATCTCGCCGCCGACGGCATAGCGGTCGCCTCGCTCCATCCTGGTTGGGTGCGGACCGATATGGGCGGCCCCATGGCGGACCTCGATCCGAAAGAGAGCGCTCGAGGTCTGAAAAATGTCCTCGACGGTTTGACCCTGGTCGAAACCGGCAGATTCTGGAATTTCGACGGTTCGCTCATTCCTTGGTGAGAGCGAAGCTGTGAACGGGATTTTCCACGAGACCCAACGCCTCGCCGGCGCTCTCTGCGTCGGCGAGGACGGGCACGGCGGGCTGCGTTGGAACAAACGCTCGCAGGCCCCCAGACGAACGCTTCAGGTCACATATTCGCGAAAGCGGTGATCGCGGCAGTGACGGCGGCGCAGGTCGCGACGATCGATAGGATAGCCGTAATCGTGTTCATGAGCGCTTTCCCCATTATTCGTCGTTATGGGGACGAGCGGCCGCTCCTCGCGGGCGCTCGCCCAGGGTCGACGGCGCACCGTAACACGGCTTGGTCCGATTTGCGACATTTTGTCGCTCTGCAGATTC
Source organism: Methylosinus sp. H3A (assembly GCF_015709455.1). NCBI lineage: Bacteria > Pseudomonadati > Pseudomonadota > Alphaproteobacteria > Hyphomicrobiales > Methylocystaceae > Methylosinus > Methylosinus sp. H3A. Next base: position 4,243,877 of record NZ_JADNQW010000005.1, on the reverse strand, counting down.
AGCTTTTGTCAAAATCTCTCTGACCACGGCCGAAGCTCGACCTCGAAGGACCAGGCGCTGCGCTTTTGGCGCAGTAGATCGAGATAAGCGTCGGCGATGGCGTCGGGCTCGAGCGTGGCGTCGGTGGGGTCGGCGCGGCCGGTGTCGCGGATCACCCCATCGATGACGACATGCGCGACATGCACGCCTTTGGGGCCCAATTCGCGCGCTGCGCTCTGGGCGAGAGCGCGCAGCGCGAATTTGCCCATGGCGAAGGGGGCCGAGAGCGCATAGGCCTTCAGGCTCGATGTGGCGCCGGTGAAGAAGAGCGCGCCGCGTCCGCGCGGAACGAAGCGCTTGGCCGCCTCCCGCGCGACCAGAAAGCCGCCGAAGGCGTTGAGGTCGATCGCCTGCCGCACCGCCTCCGGATCGAGCTCGGCGAGCGGCCCGCGAATGCGCGCGCCGACATTATAGATGACGACGTCGATCTCGCCGAGCTTCGCCTCGGCCGCCGCAAACAGTCGTTCGACCGAGGCGGGGTCGGTCGCGTCGGCGGAAAAGCCCTCGGCTCCGGTCTCGGCCGCGATGGCGCCGAGCCGCTGCGCGTCGCGCGCGACGACGCCGACCGTCAATCCGGCGGCGGAAAAGCGCCGCGCCAGCGAGGCGCCGACGCCAGGGCCGGCGCCGACGACGAGCGCGGTGCGATAGGGAATGTCGTTCATCTTTTTCCTCGCGTGTCGGCCGCGGCGGGGCCGCGACGCGGTCAGTCGTCGAAAGCGACGAAGCAGCGCAGCTCTATGCTCTCCCGCGGGCGGGCGTCCTTGGGCGTCGCCGGATCGTCGAAGGCCGTGTGAGGCGAAAAACGCGCCACATCCGCGCGCGAATCATAGCATTTGAGCAGCAAGACCTCGCCGCGCCGCATGCGCGGATAATAGAACCAGCGCTGCTCGGGCGAATAGGCGAGCGCATAGGTTTCGCCCCGGCGGTCGCGGAAGATGAGATCGCAAGCGACGAGGTCGCGCGCCGCGACGCTGCGCGCGTCGCAGACGGCGAGCGGGGCGTCCTCCACCGGGCCGAACAAAGGTCGCCAGACATTGATGATGGCGAAACGCCGGCGCGAAAAGCGCTCGGCCGCCTCCCCCAAAATTTCGCGCAGACGCCGGGGGCCGGAGTCCAACGTCTGGTCGACATGGGTGCGGCCGACGGGTTCGCGCGGCAAGGCTTCGACCGAGCGCCGGAAGCTCAGCGGGCCGGGAAGCGCGCGCCGGCGCAGCGTATGGTCGAAAATATGGACGTCGCGCGCGCGCAGCGTTTGTTTCAGCAGGCGCTCGGTCTCCGGATAATAGACCGCGCGCATCTGTTCTTCGTTCCAGAAATCCTCGACGAGCGTCGGCGCCTCGACGAGCTCGAAGCCCTCGCGATCGATCGAAGCCCCGGCTGCGATGAGGCGGGCGTCGGCGATCCGCGTCGGCAACGGCTCATATTCGCCGCTCTGCCGGGGCGCGCCCGGCGGCGGCTCGAATGTATAGGAGACCGGCTTGATGTCGGTCGGCTTCAGAAAATAGAGCTCGGCGATCGTCGCCGCGCCATCGGCCGGAGCGCCGGAACGGCTCGCCTCCATGCTCGTCGCCTTCGATCAGGAAAAAGCGCCTCGCGCGCCACGCCGGATAAATCTATCAGATTGGTCGAAATATTCAACGGGGTGCCAAATCTGCGTCGACGCTGACGAGGTTGCGTCCGCGCGACTTGGACACATAGAGCTTGGCGTCGGCGCGTTGCAGCAGGCTCTCGGCGCTCTCGAGCGGCGCGAGCTGGGCGACGCCGAAGGAGGCGGTGATGCGCCCGATCGGCGCGCCGCCCTTGATCGCCCATTTCTTGTTCTCGAATTCGGCGCGAATGCGCTCGGCTGTCGCTTTCGCCTCCGCGAAGGAGACGGAAGGCAGGATGATCGCGAATTCCTCGCCGCCAAAGCGTGCGACCGTGTCCTTGTCCTCGACATGTTTCGACATCGTCTTGGCGAAATTCTTCAGCACTTCGTCGCCGATCAAATGGCCATGGCCGTCGTTGATCTTCTTGAAATTATCGATGTCGGCCATGATGAGGCTCAAGGCGCGTTCGGTCGCGGACGCAGCTTTCGCCTCACGCGCCAGCGTCTCGTCGAAATAGCGACGCGTGAACACTTGCGTGAGCGAGTCGCGGACATTGAGCTCCTGCGTCTCGGCGAGCTCGGCGCGCAATTCGGTGATCTGCCGCTGCGATTCCTCGAGACGACGCTGATGTTGCTCCGTCTCGCGCAGCATTTTCTGATTTTCGGCGATCAGCAGGACGATGGCCGCGCGGATCTGGTCCGGGCTCGTCGTCGCAGCGAGCTCCCTATGGCCTTTCATCAGAGCCGCGGAATAGGTTTTGTTGCTCTCGAGATGCGCGCGCACGAGCGAGAGGATCGTGCCGAGCTCGCCGTCGATCAGCCGACGCGTCTTGACGAGATCCTCCGGCGCCTCTCCCGTGGCGCCGGCGCGGCTCGTGCGCGTGACGATTTCGACGACGCGCGGCGTCCCCAGCAGAACGCCGACGAAGGAGAGGGAGATGAGCGCGAGATTGCGCGCCAGAGCGAGGGGCTCATGCGCGACGCGAACAGCCTCGCCGGATGCGCCGACGCCGGTCGTCTCCCAATTGTCGAGAGACCAGGACCAGAGCGAGGCGAGGTCAGGCGCCGAGAAAAAGCCGGCTCGGCTCAGAGCGAATACGCCTGCCGCGGCGACCAGCGCGGCGCCCGCGACCAAAGCCGCGCTTCTCCTGTCGAGTTTCATCTTGGTCCGTCTTTCCCGTCTCTGCCGCCCTGACAAATTCTATTTGCATCCTCCTCGCCGGCGGAGCGGATGCTTCCGAGGCGGACGCGAATCATGCCTTGGACGGGAAGTATTGTCCTCTCTCTCCCGCGGGCGTCCATAGCGACGTTCGCGGCCGGAGGCGAGGCGGATCGAAGCAAATTCCAGGAGAAGAGCGCGCGGCGGGGTGGGGGCGGGGATCAGACGCCCTGGCCGTTCTCGTCCACGGCGACCCGACGGGCGTCGGAGAGCGCCTTGATCACGAGGCCGGCTATGGCGAAAGCGGCCAGTATCATGATCGCGGCGTCGAGCCGCGATACGCCGGCGTCGACCGTCTCGTCGATTCCCATGGCGTGGGCGGCGAAGGGCCAGATCACCATGAGAATGCGGAATTCGGTCGCGCCGAGGCCGATATAGGCCATCTGCTGCACATGGCGGGCGATCGCCCGAATATAAGTATAGGCGGAGAAGAGCAGATAGCAGATCAGGACGATGAAAGCCGACTCGATCGACAAGAACGGCGAGAGGCCGAAGGCGACGATGATCAATATCTGCGAGAAGAGATCATAGGTGTGCTCGACGAGGCCGAGCCGGGGATTGGCGGTCTGGCGATGCAGCGCGAGAGGGCCGTCAAGCGCCGCGCCGAACCAATTGAGGAAGACGCCGAGCGGGATCATCGGCATCCACAGCGCCGACCAGCGGCAGCCGACGAGCGCCACGGCGGCGACGAGCGCGCCGAAGAGACCGATGCGCGTGAGTTGCAGAGGCGTGACCGATTCCGGCAGCTCGCTGATGATCGCGCGCACGAGCCTTTGTTCGGCCGGAGCCAGAAAGCTCTGATGATGCCCCGACTTATGATCGGCGGTCTTCATGTGCGACGCACTCCGCTGTTGCCTCCGCGCGATCGGCCGTCCATCCCATGGACAGCGTTCTTGTTTTATATTGCCTCACATCCTCGCCGGCGCGCAAGCCCGAGCGAAACGCGGGTGCGCCGACCAGGCCTTAAGCCAAGCGTTAACCTTTCGAAAGGCATAGTGCCTGCGAAAATGGCGAGGACATGACCGATGGCGAGAGCAGGCTCGGCCGACGGGCCGAAGGGTTCGCTCCAATCGCGCGACATCGAGGCGGCGGCGCGTTGCGCGGCGGCGCGGCGGCGCGTTATCTCCATGTCCTATAAGGCCAATTCGGCGCATCTCGGCTCTTCGCTCGGCGTCGTCGAAATTCTCGACGCCGTGCTCGCGGTCTCCGATCTTCGTCCGGCGACGGCCCGCGCGGCGGAGCGCGACCGCGTCATTCTCTCCAAGGGCCACGCGGCAATGGCCTATTATGCGGCCCTCGAGCAATTTGCGCTCGTCGATCCGGCTCTGCTCGACGCCTATCTGCAAAATGGCACGCCGCTCTGGGGGCATGTCGGCCTCACCGACGCCGCGCCGGCGATCGACGCCACCAGCGGCTCGCTCGGCCATGGCCTGTCGCTGGCGTCGGGCTTCGCGCTCGGTCAAAGGCTGCGCGGGCGCGATCATCGCGTCTTCTGCATTCTCTCGGACGGCGAATGCGACGAGGGCTCGACCTGGGAGGCGGCGCTTTTCGCCGGCGCGCGCAAGCTCGCCTCGCTCACCGCCATCGTCGACTACAACCACATTCAATCGCTGGCGCCGACGAAAGAGGTCATCGATCTCGAGCCCTTCGGCGACAAATGGCGCAGTTTCGGATTCGAGACGATCGAGCTCGACGGGCACGATTGGGCGGCGCTCGTCGCGGCTCTGGAGCGTCCCTCGCGCGGGCGCCCGCGCGCGATCCTCGCCCATACGGTGAAGGGCAAGGGCGTCGCCCGCATAGAGAACACCGTGGCCTCGCATTATAAGCCCGCGCTCGCCGCCGATCTGGAGCTCGCCTGATGCGCAAGCGGATCATAGAGCTGATAGAGGCGGACGCCAGCGTCGATCCGTCGATCGTCTTCCTGACCGGGGATCTCGGCTTTTCTTTCGTCGAGCCGCTCGAGCAGGCGCTCGGCGAGCGCTTCGTCAATATGGGCGTCGCCGAGGCCAATATGGTCTCCGTCGCCGCCTCGCTCGCGGCCAGCGGCTTTCGGCCTTTCGCCTATTCCATCGCGCCCTTCATGAGCGCGCGCTGCTTCGAGCAGATTCGCAACGATCTTTGCTATCAGCGTCGCGCCGTGCGGCTGATCGGCGTCGGCGCGGGCTTCTCCTATGGGACGCTGGGGCCGTCCCATCATGCGCTCGAGGACGCCTCGATCCTGGCCGCGCTGCCCGATCTCGTCGTCGCCAATCCGGGCAATGCGGCGGAGCTCGACCGCTGTTACGCGGCGCTGCTCGACGATCCGCGGCCGGCCTATTTCCGCATCGCCCGCGAGAGCGGCGCGGCCTATGGCGCGCCGATCTTCTCGCCGCAGACGGCCGCCTTCGAGGCGCGTCGCGGGGCGGATGTGATTTTGGCCGCGAGCGGCGGCTCGGTGACGCAATGTCTCGCCGCCGCGGAGATTTTGGCGGCGGAGGGGGTCGAGGCCTCGGTCGTCAGCGTGCCGATCCCGCAGCCTTTCCCGGTCGAGGCCTTCGCCGCATGTTTGACCGGCGCGCCTGTCGTCGCCGTCTTCGAGGGCTATCGCGGCAATCCGCTGTCGGTCGGGATCATGGAGACGCTGCTCGCGCGCGGGCGCGGCGAGGCCTTCGTCGATCTCGTCGCGCCGCAGGTTTTCCCGAGCCTCGTCGGCGACACCGAGACATTGCGCCGGCGCGCCGGGCTCGATCCGGCGGCGATCGCCGCGCGGGCGCGCGCGCTGGTCGAGGCGCGGAGCGATGCGCGCGGCGTCGGCCGGGCCTGACCCCTTGCGCGTTTTTCTCACAGGCGGATCGGGATTCCTCGGAGCGGAGACGACGCGGCGGCTCGTCGAAGCGGGTAACGAATGCGCCGTTCTGCTGCGCGGCGAGATCGCGGCGACGCGGCTCGCGCCTCTCGCCGCACGGCTTCACATAATATCCGGCGATCTCTTCGCGCCCGAGAGCTATCGAGCAGCCCTCACGCGTTTCGCGCCGGAGGCGATCATCCATTGCGGTTGGCGCGGCGTCGCCGGCGCGGACCGCAACGACCTCGGCCAGCTCGACAATATCGTCGCGACCGGGCGGCTCGTCGACGCCGCCGCCGAGGCCGGCGCGCGCATTGCGATCGGCGTCGGCTCGCAGGCCGAATATGGCCTCCTGTCCGGCCGCGTCGGCGAAGACGCGCCGACCGAGCCGACCACGCTCTACGGCGTCTCCAAGCTGGCGGCCGGTCGGGCGCTGCTCACCATCGCGGCGGAGCGCGGCCTGCGCGCCGCCTGGGGGCGCGTCTTTTCTCTCTATGGACCCGGCGAGGCGCGGCCCTGGCTCGTGCCCTCGCTCATCCGCGCCTTCGCGGCGGGACGCTCGCCCGATCTCACCGCTTGCGAGCAGATTTGGGAGTTCACCCATGTCGGCGACGCCGCGGCGGCGCTCGTCGCGCTGCTCGACAGCGATGCGAGCGGCGTCTTCAACATCGGGTCGGGCGAGCCCATCGCGCTGCGCGACGCGGTTTTGATGCTGCGCGATCTGGTGGCGCCGGGAATCGAGCCGGGCTTCGGACGCACGCCCTACCGACCGGACCAGATCATGCATCTGGAAGCCGACATCTCTCGAATCCAGCGCGCGACCGGCTGGCGGCCGGCCGTGCCTTTGGCGCGCGGATTTGCGGAGACCATCGATTGGTTGCAATCCGCGGGCGACGCCGAAATTCATTGACCACAGGCTGTAGCGCGCGGGTCACAGGGGCGAGATAAAGAGCGGTCGCCGCACGGCAGGCCTTGTCTTCGCCAAAGAGACGGGGTCATTTGGGCGCGCGGCGAAGCTCCGGGAGCGGCTCGGAGCATTGGTCGGGGGCGGCGTGGTTTTGAAGACACTTCGTATTTTCGGTGTTTGCGCGGTCGCGGCCCTGCTTTCGGGCTGCAGCCTTCTTCCGGGCAGCGGTCCTTCCGGCGATGCGGTGATGAGCGCCGGCACGCCGACCGAATCGCAGCCGGAGACGCCTTTCGCCCTCGTCGAGATCGACGCGCAAGTGACGGCGGCGCTGGCCAAGCGAGGGGCGCCGGGCCTGCGCGGCTCCTTCGGCGATTATCGTCCGCCGGCCACGCAGCCGATCGGCGTCGGCGACACGCTGCAGATCACTCTATGGGAGGCGGCCTCCGGCGGCCTGTTCTCCTCGCCGGCGATGGACCGCGGCAGTCCCGGCTCGCGCTCGGCGGCGATACCGGATCAGACGGTCGGGCGCGACGGCTCGGTGACCGTGCCCTACGCCGGGCGCATCCAGGTGGCCGGCCGCACGCAGCAGGATGTGGAGGCGGTCATCGTCGAGCGCCTGCGCGGCAAGGCGATCGAGCCGCAGGCGCTGGTCAATGTGTCGCGCAACATCAGCAATACGGCGACGGTGACCGGCGAGGTGACGCAAGGCGCGCGCGTGCCGCTGACGCTGCGCGGCGACCGCGTGATGGATGTGATCGCCCAGGCCGGCGGCTTTCGCTCGCCGGTTCACGAGACCTTCATCAGCCTGACGCGCGGCGACCGCACCGCGCGCGCGCCGATCCAGGCGCTGCTCGCCAATCCGCGCGAGAATATTTTCGTGCGCCCCGGCGATGTGCTGACGGTGGAGCGCACGCCGCAGACCTTCACAGTGGCGGGCGCGACGGGGGCGAACGCCGTGGTGCCCTTCGATGCGCGGGGAATCACTTTGGAGGAGGCGATCGGCAAGGCCGGCGGCCTCACCGATCAGCGGGCCGATCCGGGCGGGCTGTTCGTGCTGCGCTACGAGCAATCGGCGGTGATCGCGGATTATCCGACTGTGTCGCCGCTGCTGGCGGCGCAGCGGCTGGTTCCGGTGGCCTATCATCTCGACATGCGCAATCCTGCGGCTTTGTTCACGGCGCGGAGATTCGCGATGCGGGACAAGGACATATTGTTCGTCTCCAACGCGCCGCTGACCGAGGTGGGCAAGGCGTTCCAGCTGATCTCCATGCTGACGCAGCCGGCGATCCAGGGCGCGGCGGTCGGCATGGCGGTGAAGTGAGCCGTGACGTGATCGGCGGTTGACCTGATGGGGTTGCGCGCAAAGCTCTGAATTCCGACCTAGAGGCGGCGATAGCGGTTGACGCAAGGGCGTCGCGCGGGCAAGCTGACGGTCGACGATATTGCGATGCAAAAGATGTCGCGGCCCGGGCGCGCTGGTCTCATTCGCGCAGGGCTGCGACACCCGGCTAGGTTTTCGAGGGGGTTTCTTGGCGAACCGATTGAATACGAGCCTGTTGGCGACTGGCGAGCGGCGCGTGCTGCAGGCGTTGGCGCCTCGACTTCCCGCCTGGACGACGCCGGATCATTTGACCGCCGTGGGGTTGGCGGGGGCGGCGGCGACGGCCGCCGGCTTCGCGCTGACCCATTGGTCGGCGTGGTTTCTATGGGCGGTGGTCGCCGGCCTGTTCCTGAACTGGTTCGGCGATTCGCTGGACGGGACGCTGGCCCGCCATCGCGGGATCGAGCGTCCGCGCTACGGATTTCTTCTCGATCATTCGAGCGATCTGATCGCGCAGAGCCTGATCGTGGTGGGGCTCGGGGTCTCGCCCTATTTCACTCTGCCGTCGGCGCTGTTCGTGCTGTCGCTCTATCTTCTGATGAGCTCCTACACTTATCTGCGCGTGGCGACGGCGGGGGTGCATCGCCTGTCTTATGGCGGCATGGGCGCGACGGAGTTTCGCATATTGGTGGCGTCCTGGAGCCTTTTCGCCTATTGGCTGGGCCCGCAGGTGGTGGAGGCGCGTCTTTGGCGCTTCACGGTTCTGGACGTGACGGTCGGGGCCGCTTCGGCGATCGCTTTCGCGCTGTTCGTGTGGATGGTTCGGCAGGATCTGGCGCGGATGGAGCGCGACGACGATCACGAGACGGCGACGGTTCACCGTCTGCCGACGCGCCGCCCCGCGGCCGAGCCGGCTCTGGCCGAGCCGGCGCAAGAGCTCGACAGCGAGCTCCCCAGCGCTTCCGCCGGCTGAGGCCGAGCGCAGCTTCAAAAAATCCGCGCGGGGCCATGGGAAGGCGCGCGCGGCGGCATATCTGGTCATAGCGATCCTGTCTTCCGCTCGAGGAGAAAGACGCATGGCCAATCGTGATATCCACTCCCGTCAAAAAGCCGCGCTGGAGACGCCGACCGGCCTCTCGGCCCAGGCTACGCGGGATGTGTCGGGCGCGCTCAACGCCGTGCTGGCGGACATTTTCGCGCTTTATCTGAAGACGAAGAATTTCCACTGGCACGTCTCGGGCCCGCATTTTCGCGACTATCATCTGCTCCTCGACGAGCAGGGCGCGCAGATTTTCGCGACGACGGACGAAATCGCCGAGCGCGTGCGCAAGGTCGGCGGCACGACGCTGCGCTCCATCGGCCATATCGCCAAGCTCCAGCGCATCCTCGACAATGACGCCGATTATGTCGATCCGCAGGACATGCTGGCGGAGCTGCGCGACGACAATGGCGTGCTGGCGGCGCGGATGCGCGAGGCGCATTCTGTCTGCGACGAGCGCGGCGACGTCGCCACGGCGAGCCTTCTCGAGAATTACATAGACGAGGCCGAAAGGCGCGTCTGGTTCCTCTTCGAGGCCGGCCGTCGCGGCAACGCCTGACGCGCATCGCCCGCGCCCTTCCCGTGTCGTTTCCGTTGCCCGTTGCGAAGCCGCGCGGCCGCGTGTAGGTGTGACGGGCATCGAGGTCCCATGCGCAACCCACCCCCCCAGGCCGTTCGTCTCGCCGATTACCGCCCGCCCGCGTTTCTGATCGACGCGGTCGATCTGGATATTTCTCTGCATCGCAGCAAGACGCGGGTGGTCGCGCGCCTCGCGATTCGGCGCAATCCAGTGGGGCGCAGCGGCGCGCCGCTCACGCTGGACGGCGACGGGCTGGTCTTGCGGCGCGCAGCGCTCGAAGGCGCGCCGCTCGCGCCCGAGGCCTATGAGGCGACGCCCGATTCCTTCGTGCTGCGAGCGCCCCCGGAGGGGCCTTTCACGCTGGAGATCGAGACCGAGGTCGACCCTTCGGCCAATACGCAATTGAGCGGGCTCTACCGCTCCGGCTCCGCCTATTGCACGCAATGCGAGGCGGAGGGGTTTCGGCGCATCACCTATTTCCTCGATCGGCCGGATGTGCTGAGCGTCTATACGACGCGCATAGAGGCCGATAAGAGCGAAGCGCCCGTGCTGCTCGGCAATGGCAATCCGATCGCCTCCGGCGATCTCGACTGCGGCCGACATTTCGCGGTGTGGCGCGATCCCTTCCCCAAGCCCTGCTATCTCTTCGCGCTGGTCGGCGGCGATCTCGGCCATATTTCGGAGAGCTACCGCACCCGCTCCGGCCGCGATGTGGAGCTCGCCATCTATGTCGAGCGCGGCAAGGAGCCTTTTGCTTCCTATGCGATGGATTCGCTGGTGCGCTCCATGCGCTGGGACGAGGAGGCCTTCGGCCGCGAATACGACCTCGACGTGTTCAATATCGTCGCCGTCTCCGATTTCAACATGGGGGCGATGGAGAACAAGGGCCTCAACATATTCAACGACAAATATGTTCTGGCGTCGCCCGAGACCGCGACCGACTCCGATTACGCCGGCATAGAGTCGGTCATCGCCCATGAATATTTCCACAATTGGACCGGCAACCGCATCACCTGCCGCGACTGGTTCCAGCTGTGCCTGAAGGAAGGCCTGACCGTCTATCGCGATCAGGAATTCTCGGCCGACCAGCGCTCCCGCGCGGTAAAGCGCATCGCCGATGTGCGCGGCCTGCGTCTGCAGCAGTTTCCCGAGGACGCCGGCCCGCTCGCCCATCCGGTGCGGCCGAGCCTCTACCACGAGATCAACAACTTCTACACGGCGACCGTCTATGAGAAGGGCGCCGAGATCGTCCGCATGCTGAAGACGCTGATCGGCGAGGCCGATTTCCGTCGCGGCATGGACCTTTATTTCGAGCGTTTCGACGGGACGGCGGCGACGGTCGAGGATTTCCTCTCCTGCTTCGCCGAGGCCTCCGGCCGCGACCTCGCGCAATTCGCGCTCTGGTACGAGCAGGCGGGCACGCCGCTCGTCGGCGTCGAGAGCGCCTATGACGCGGGCGCCAAGACGTTGACGCTCTCTCTCGAGCAATCGACGCCGCCGACGCCTGGCCAGAGCGAGAAGAAGCCTTTCGTCATTCCGCTCGCTCTCGGCCTCATCGGCGAGAATGGCGACGAGCTGACGCTCGAATCGTCGCAGGGCGAGAGCGGCGCGAGCGCCGCAGAATGCGCGCGCGGCGTCGTCGAGCTCTCGACGCGCAAGCGCAAGGTGGTTTTCGAGAATGTGCCGTCACGCCCGGTGGTGTCGCTGCTGCGCGGCTTTTCCGCGCCTGTGCGTCTCGCGCCGCCCCAATCGGCCGAGGATTTGGAGCGTCTGCTCGCCCATGACAGCGATTCCTTCAATCGCTGGCAGGCGGCGCAGAGTCTCGCGCTGCGCTCCATCTTCTCGCGCATAGAGGCCGCCCGCGGCGGCTCGGCGCCGGTGGAGGACGCGGCCTTTCTCGATTCGTTGAAACGCTTGGTCGAGGCGGAGGATGGCGATCCGAGCCTCGTCGCCCAGGCGCTCTCTCTGCCCTCCGAGAACGATATTGCGCGCGAGATCGGCAAGGATGTCGATCCCGATGTGATCTTCACGGCGCGCTCCGGATTGAAGCGCGATCTCGGTCGCCATTTGTCGGCCGCGCTGGTCGAGGCGCATGCGCGCTTCGCGCCCCAGGAGGGATTCTCGCCCGACGCCGCCAGCGCCGGACGGCGCGCCATGCGCAATGTCGCGCTCGATCTGTTGGCGGCAGGCGACCCGGCGCGGGGCGGCCCGCTGGCCGAGCGGCAATTCGCCGAGGCGGCCAATATGACCGATCGGATATCGGCGCTGGCGACCCTGTCGCATGTGCCGGGCGATGCGCGCGAGCAGGCCTTCGCCGCCTTCTACGAGCGCTACAGAAACGATCATCTCGTCCTCGACAAATGGTTCGCGCTGCAATCGACCATTCCGGAGGTCGAGACGACCGCGCGCATCGCGCGGCTGATGGAGCATGAGGATTTCTCGCTCGCCAATCCTAATCGCGTGCGCGCCGTGGTCGGCTCTTTCGCCAATGGCAATCCGACGCGTTTCCATGCGCTGGACGGCTCCGGCTATGCGCTGCTCGAGCGCGTGGTGCTGGAGCTCGACCCCAAAAATCCGCAGCTCGCCGCGCGCTTGCTTTCGGCGCTGCGCTCCTGGCGTTCGCTCGAGGAGCGGCGCCGTGGAATCGCCGAGGCGACGCTGCGTCGCATCCTCGCGACTCCCGACCTCTCCGCCGATGTCTCGGACATAGCGACGCGCGCGCTCGGTTGAGCGTTTACGTCCTTTTAAGGTCTGGACAAACGGCCTCCGCCGGATTCGAATGGGGCTGATTCGGGGCGGGATGCGGCGCGTTTTTCCCCCTCTTCGACAACTTGCGGGGACGAACGAAAATGGCGCGTGGGCGCGCGGCCGATACGACGACTTGCGCCGATTCGACCTGCGCGGATTCGACCTGCGCGGAGTCGTCATGGAGCGCTGCGGGCTCCGTGAGCATCGGCCGGGCGATCGCGGAACAGCTGAGCGCCCGGCATGTGACCGTGGCGCTCGGCCTCTGCGCCGCCGCGCTCGGCGCGCTGCTCTTTGCTCTGGCCGAGGCGGCCCATGAGCGGACATTGACCGAGGCCGCGCAGGATCTCGAGATTTTCTCCCGCGCCATTTCCCGCGACGTCGACGCGACGCTGCGCATCGGCGCGGCGGCGCTGCCGGGCTACGCCGCCTCGCGCGGACGCCGCGTCGCCGTCGCCGACGGGACGGGCCGCATCATCGCGGCGACGCCGCCGCTCGACGCCTCCGGCGCGCTCGTCGGCCTGCTGGGCGCCGAGCCGCTATTGACCGAATTCGCCGACAAGGCGGGGGTCATGCGCGTCACTCTGGCGGACGGGCGCAAGGCGCTCGCCACAGTGCGCAATCTCGCGCCGGGGGCGGGGCAGGTGGCTGCGATCCTCCCCTATGACGCAGCGCTCGCCGACTGGCGCGCCTTCGTCGCGCGCTATGCGGCGCTGTCGGCGGCGGCGACTTTGGCGACGGCGCTCGGGCTTTGGGCCTTTCGGCGCGAGGCGCGGCGCGCGGCGCTCGCCGAGCGCGCGCAGAGCGACATGCGCCGGCGCGTCGACGCGGCGCTCGGCTCCGGCCGCTGCGGCTTGTGGGATTGGGATATTGCGCGGGGCCGCATTCATTGGTCGGATTCGATGTTCGGCCTGCTCGGCCTCGATCCCGAGCCGCGGTCGCTGTCCTTCGGCGAATTGAAGGTCCGGCTGCATCCGCAGGATGGCGATCTCGCCGCCATCGTCGAGACGATCGTCGCCTCTGGCTCGAGCGGCATGGATCACGAGTTCCGCATCCGCAATGCGCGCGGCGAATGGGTTTGGCTGCGCGCCTGCGCCGAATTGATCGACGATTCGGAAGGCGGCAAGCGCCTCGTCGGCGTCGCTGTCGATATTTCCGAGCAGCGCGCATTGGCGGAAGGCGCGGCCACCGCCGACATGCGGCTGCGCGACGCGATCGAGACGATCTCCGAGGCCTTCGTGCTGTGGGACGCGCATAATCGGCTCGTCGCCTGCAATTCGAAATTCCTCGCTCTGCACGGTCTCGCCGCCGAGGCCGCGGCGCCCGGCGCGAGCTATGCGCGCATCATGGCGGGCGCCAGCGCCGCGCTCGCGGAGACGCAGATCGTCTCGGACCGGGCGTCCTCCTCGAGCGAGCGCACCTATGAGGCGCAGCTCGCCGACGGCCGCTGGCTGCAGATCAGCGAGCGCCGCACCAAGGATGGCGGCTATGTCTCCGTCGGCGCCGACATCACTGCGCTGAAGCGCAATCAGGAGAAGCTCATCGACTCCGAGCGCCGGCTGACGGCGAGCGTCGCCGATCTGTTGAAGTCCCGTCAGACGCTGGAGGCGCAGGCGCAGCAGCTCGCCACGCTCGCCGAGCAATATCATCTGCAGAAGGGCGAGGCCGAGGCCGCCTATCACGCCAAATCCGAATTCCTCGCCAATATGAGTCACGAGCTGCGCACGCCGCTCAACGCCATCATCGGCTTTTCCGAGATGATGCAGGCGCAGGTGTTCGGCCAGCTCGGCTCGACGAAATATGTCGAATATTGCAACCATATTCACCAGGGCGGCCGCTATCTGCTCGATGTGCTGACCGATATTCTCGACATGTCGCGCCTCGAAGCCGGCCGCGTGCGGCTCGATCAGCGCGAGGTCGATGTCTCCGGCGCGGTGCGCGCGACGGTGGAGCGATACCGCCACAGCGCCGAGACCAAGCGCGTCGAGATCAGCGTCGACGCGCGCGACGGGCTGCGCTGCTATGGCGATCACGACGCGATCGTGAAATCGATCGGCGTGCTCGTCTCCAACAGTCTGAAATTCACCACGGCCGGCGGCGCCGTGCGCGTGCGCGCGCGTCGGCTCGCGCGCTCCATCGCCATATTCGTCGAGGACGACGGCTGCGGCATAGAGAAGGCGGCGATCCCCAAGCTCGGCCGTCCCTTCGAGCAGCCGATCGCGGTCATAGAGAATGGCATGAAAGGCTCGGGGCTCGGCCTCGCCATAGCGCGCTCGCTGATGGCGCTGCATGGCGGCGCGCTGCGCATTCGCTCGCATGTCGGGATCGGCACGGTCGCCATGCTGCGCATACCCATGCGGCCGACGACGCGGGCGATGTCCGGCCAAGGCGCGCGGCCCTCGCTGCATTGACGCGGCGGGCGCGCGCCTCGCGCCGGATTTCGTCTCAGGCGACGGCCGCCGTCGCGAGAACCTCCCGCCGCGGCGGCGCGAAGGCGAGCTGCGGCTCCCAATAATTGCCCCTGTCGAACATGTGCCGCGCCTGGGCGTATTGGAACATGATGCGCGCCACGATCTTCACCGTCTCCGGCTTGCGCAGCGCCGCGCCCCACACTTTGTTCCACATGCGGCCTTCGGCGCCGCCGAGCTTGCGCACATCGGCGGCGATCTGCACCGCCTCCTGCTCGATCTCGCGGAAAGAGCTCGCATCGGGAATCGTCGCGTCGCTCGGCCCGCGCGCGCGGCCGAAGGCGTCGATGAAATTCAGCATGCGCTCGCCGAAGGCGGAAGGCGCATAGAGCGCGTTGCAGAGATTGTGCAGACCCTCGTTCAACTCCTCCATGCTCATCGTCACGGGACGAATGTTGGAGCCCCAGGGCACGGCCTGCGTCTCCACCGTGCCCTGCAAGAGGCGGCCTTCTCTGGTGATGCGATCGAACAGCGGAGTCGCTTCGGAGGCCATCAGCGCGCCGAGGCTGAAGATGGGGATCGGCGTCGACATGGCGAATTCATATTGCTGCGAGAAGACATCGGGGCCGTCGTGATCGAAGCCGACGATCATGCCGCCCATCACCGAAATGCCGCGGTCGATGAGCTTCTGCACTTCGCCGACGATGTCGATCTTGAGATTCTGCCTCTTGCCGGTCTCGCGCAGGCTCTCGAGATTGGGCGTCTCTATGCCGATGAACACTTGATGCACGCCGGCCTCGACCAGCATGTCCATCAATTCCGTGTCGCGCGTTGCGTCGATGGAGATCTGCGTGACGAAATCCATGGGATGTCCGTCGCGCCGCCAATGCGCCATCGCCGCGAGCAATTCCTTGCAATGGGCGCGATAGGCGGTGAAATTGTCATCCGCCAAGAATGTCGCGCGAAAGCCGTGCGCCCATAGCGCGTCGAGCTCGGCGAGCACATTGGCGATCGGCTTGTGACGCTGCTTGCGGCCGAGATATTGGATCACGTCGCAAAATTCGCATTCGAACGGACAGCCGCGCGAGGTCTGCACTGCGCCGAGCATGGCGCGATGATTGGGATAGAGATCCCAGCGCGGCACGGGGCTCGTCGCGAGCGAGGGCTTGTCGCCGATATAGCGGTCGCGCGGGCGCCCGGCGCGCAGATCGGCGAAGAACTCCTCGGCGATCTCCTCCATCTCGCCGCTCACGAGCACGTCGCAATGCTCGCGCAAATGATCGGGGCTGAGGCTGGCGTAGGGGCCGCCGATGATCACCTTCTTGCCGCGGCGGCGGAATTCGTCGGCGATCGCGATCATGCGGCGGCGCTGGCTGACCTTGCCGGTGATGGCGATCCAATCCGCATCATGGTCGAAATCGACGGGAGCGACGCCCTCGTCGCTGATTTCAATGGAGAAGTCCCGCGGCGCGAGCGCGGCGACGGTCGTCGAGGACAGATCGGCCATCATGACGCCGGGCCGGCGCCCCGTGGCGAGCAGGATTTCGGCTCCGAAATAAGTAGGAAAATCAGCTGCAGGATTGATGATATAAAGGGATGAGGTCATTGCGGGCCCCTTTTCCGACAAGGGCCGAATTAAGGTCTTTTTTTTAGTTGTGCGCAAGCGGGAAGCGCCCGTTCCGTAGCCCATTCGCGAGGCGCCCTGCGGCCGCGTTCGGGGGTTCTCCACAGGCTCGCAGTCGCCACGCAATAGCGGCTCGAGGCCGCGCGAGACGTCGAAACATCTTGCGCCTCAACGCGCTGTGTCGCGCCCTCCGGCGCCGAGCGGGAGGGCCCCGAGTTGACGCTCGTCGCCTCATCGCCTAAGCCTCGGGAGCCTGCGGCGAGAGGTGTTTCTACGGATGTTTTCGGGGGATAGAGCCGTTAAATGTCGCATGAAGCTTTGACCTCCGACCGGCCCGTCGAACGCGGGTCCGATCGTTCTTTCGGTCTGGTGATCGCCGCTGCGCTGACCATTGTGGCGCTGGCGCCCTTGTCGCGGAACGCCTCGCCGCATCTGTGGGCGCTCGTCGCCGCCTTCGCTTTCGCGGCGATCGCGATCGTCGCGCCCTCGCGTCTTTCCGGGCTCAATGCGCTGTGGTTCGCCCTCGGGCAGACGCTTCACAAAATCGTCAATCCGATCGTGATGGGCGTGTTGTTCTTCGGCGTGCTGACGCCGATCGCGGTCGTCTTTCGTCTACTCTCGCGCGATCCTCTCGCGCTTCGTTTCGACGCGGCGGCGGACAGCTATTGGACGAGGCGGGGCGATGCGGACGGCGCCTCCGACATGCGCAAGCAATTCTGACGGGAGATGAGCGTTATGGACATGGTTCTCGAACTGTGGGACTTCGTGACGAGCCGCAAGAAATATTGGATGGCGCCCGTGCTGGCGGTGATGCTGCTGCTCGGCGGGCTGCTGCTGCTGCAAGGAACGGCGGTCGCTCCTTTCATCTACACGCTGTTCTGATCGCTCGTGCGTATTCTGGGCGTTTCGGCCTTCTATCACGACAGCGCGGCCGCGTTGATCGAGGATGGGCGCATCGTCGCGGCGGCGCAGGAGGAGCGCTTCTCGCGCGTAAAGCATGACGCGCGCTTCCCCGCCAATGCGATCGACTATTGCCTCGGCGCCGCGGGCGTCCAGGCGCAGGACGTCGATTTCGTCGCTTTCTACGACAAGCCCTTCGTGAAATTCGAGCGCCTGCTCGAGACCTATATCGCTTTTGCGCCGCGCGGCTTCCAATCCTTCAAGACGGCGCTGCCGGTGTGGCTGCGCGACAAGCTGTTTCAAAAATCGCTGCTCGTGCAGAAGTTGAAGCATCATGCGCCGCAGATCGACTGGCGCAAGCGTCTGTTGTTCGCCGAGCATCATCTCAGCCATGCTGCGAGCGCCTTCTATCCCTCGCCCTTTCGCGAGGCGGTCGTGCTGACGATGGACGGCGTCGGCGAATGGGCGACGACCTCCGTCGCTCTCGGCGACGGCGCCAAGCTCTCCATGCAGCGCGAATTGCGCTTTCCGCATTCGCTCGGACTGCTCTATTCGGCCTTCACCTACTATGCGGGCTTCAAGGTCAATTCCGGCGAATATAAGCTCATGGGGCTCGCGCCTTATGGCGAGCCGAAATATGCGAGCCTCATTCTCGATCACATCGTCGATCTGAAGCCGGACGGCACGTTCCGGCTCGACCAATCCTATTTCGATTATTGCACGGGCCTGCGCATGACGAGCGAGAAGCTGCATCGTCTGTTCGGCGGTCCGCCGCGCGCGCCGGAGGAGCAGCTGACGCAGCGCCATATGGACATTGCGGCGTCGATTCAGGCGGTGACGGAAGAGATCGTGCTGCGCTTGACGCGCGCGCTCGCGGCGGAGACCGGCGCGCGCAATCTCTGCCTCGCCGGCGGCGTGGCGCTCAATTGCGTCGCCAATGGCAAAGTGCTGCGCGACAAGAGCTTCGAGCGCATCTGGATTCAGCCGGCTGCGGGCGACGCCGGCGGCGCGCTCGGCGCGGCGCTGCTCGCCTATCATGATTTCAACTCTGGCCCGCGCGAGGCGAGCGGCGAGGGCGACGCCATGCAGGGCGCCTATCTCGGGCCCTCCTTCGCGCAAAGCGAGATCGAGCGGCGGCTCTCCGCCTGCGGCGCGCGTTTCACGACGCTGTCGGACGAAGAGACGATCGCCGCCACAGCGCGCGATCTCGCCGAGGGCCGAGCGGTCGGCTGGTTTCAGGGGCGCATGGAGTTTGGGCCGCGGGCGCTCGGCGGGCGCTCCATTCTCGCCGATCCGCGTTCGCCGCAGATGCAGCGGACGCTCAATCTCAAGGTCAAATATCGCGAGTCCTTTCGTCCCTTCGCGCCGTCCGTGCTGCGTGAAGATGTCGCCGATTGGTTCGAGCTCGAGGAGGATTCTCCCTATATGCTGCTCGTCGCCGATGTGGCGAAGAGTCGCCGTCTGGCGACGAGCGCCGAGGACGAGGCGCTCTTCGGCATAGAGCGGCTGCACCGGCCGCGCAGCGTCATTCCCGCTGTGACTCATGTCGATTGCTCGGCGCGTGTGCAGACCGTGCATGAAGAGACCAATCCGCGCTACCACGCGCTGATCGCGGCCTTCAAAGCGCTCACCGGCTGTCCCATGCTGGTCAACACCAGCTTCAATGTGCGCGGCGAGCCGATCGTCTGCACGCCGGAGGATGCTTTCGCCTGCTTCATGGGAACGGAGATCGAGACGCTCGTCGTCGGCAATTGTCATTTGCGCAAGCAGGACCAGGATCCCGCTCTGCGCAACGATTACAAGGACAGATTCGAGCTCGACTGACGCGCCGTCGCGTTTCGGTCGGCGAGCGGGAGACGTGATGCCGGTGTCGTTCAAGAGTTTGCCCGCGCTGCGCGCCGCGGCCGTCGTGCTCGTCAATGTGGCTCTCGCGGCCGGGCTGCTGGTTCTGGCGGAACTCGTCCTCCATCGCGTCTACGATTGGAAGAACCCGTTTCTCGACAATGGCGAGACGCGACTACGCGTGCGCCATCCCGTCTTCACCCACACGCTGCGGGCGAAATTCGACGGCTATGACAAATGGGGGCCGGCGAATTCGCGCGTGTTCACCAATTCGCTGGGCTTCAAGGACGCATCGACGCGGGACGCGCCGCTCGTCGCGGATCGTCGGCGCGTCCTCTTCATCGGCGATTCTTTCACGGAGGGCGTCGGCGTCGCTTACGAGAAGAGCTTCGTCGGCCGCTTCGCGCAGGCCTTTCCCGAATTGGATGTGCTGAATGCGGGCGTCTCGACCTATGCGCCCTCCGCCTATTTCGCCAAGCTGAAATACTATCTCGACGCCGGGCTGAAATTCGACGAGGCGATCGTCTATATCGACATTTCGGACATTCAGGACGAAGCGATCGTCTATCGGCGCGACTTGAGCGGCATATTGCAGCTCGGCGTCTTCGCGGTGGACCCGGTCGCCTGCCTGCCGCAGCCGGCGCAGCTCGTCGCGCCGCCCGCGCGCGGCTGGCTGGAGGAGCATTCCTTCGTCGCGGAATTTCTGAGCAAAGCGCTTTATGCGCGGCGCGTCGAGGCTGCCGACGCGCGGGCGAGCCTCGACGATTTCATGCGCTCCGGCCGCGTCTACAGCCGGGATTGGGGCCGCGGGAGCTGGACCTATGACGCGCAGGCGGAATGTTTCGGCCCACGCGGCGTGGCCGGCGCGATCGAAAAGGCGAAAGCCGAGATGGATCGAATTCACGAGCTGCTCGCGTCCAAGGGAGTCGCGCTCTCCGTCGGCGTCTATCCCTGGCCGCAGCAAATGCTCTATGACCTCGAAGACTCGCGACAGGCGCAGATTTGGCGCGACTGGTGCGCCGGAAAATGCCGACGCTTCTTCGATCATTTTCCGGCCTTTTTCCGCTATGAGCGGGCGCATCCGGATTTCATCCGCGAGCTCTTTATCTGGGCCGACAATCATTTCAACGAGCACGGCCATGGCGTTCTCGCCGAGGATCTGATCGCGAAATATCGAGACTGAGCCTCACTCCGCCGGCGGCGCCAGCGGAACGGAAGGCAAGGGCGACACATTCGTCGGGCAGACTTTGGCCGGCGCGGCGAGCGGCAGAGCCAGCACGACGCGCAGGCCCGGCTCATTGTCCTCTATGCGCAGCGTTCCGCCATGCAGACGCGCGACCGCCGCGGCGAGCGACAGGCCGAGGCCGGAGCCCGGCCGCGAACGCGAATTCTCGAGGCGCACGAAACGTCCGATCACCCGGTCGCGATCCTCGGCGGCGATGCCGGGCCCGCGGTCGGAGATTTCGATCTCTATGCCGTCGCCGGCGCGCCGCGCGCCGACGCGAACCACGGCGCCGGGCTGCGTCGCGCCATATTTCAGCGCATTGTCGACGAGATTGACGAGCGCCTGACCGAGCAATTCGCGATTTCCGCGTAGCGTCAGCCCCTCCGGCGCGGCGAGCTCTATGCGCGCGCCATGCTCCTCGGCGACGGGCTCGTACATTTCAGCGATGTCCGCCGCGACGCGGGCGGCGTCGAATTCGCCCATGAAGTCGCTGCAATAGCCGGCCTCGGCGCGCGCGATCATCAAGAGAGCGTCGAAGATGCGGATGAGCGCGTCCGACTCCTCGATCATGTCGGTCAGCGCCTCGCGATATTGCTCCGTCGTGGACTCTGAGCGCAGCGCCGCGTCGGCGCGGTTGCGCAGCCGCGTCAGCGGCGTTTTCAGATCATGCGCTATATTGTCGGAGACCTCGCGCAGGCCGGTCATCAGCTGCTCTATGCGCTCCAGCATGGCGTTCAGATTACCGGCGAGGCGATCGAGCTCGTCATCGGCGCCCATCAGCGGCAGGCGCTGCTCGAGGTCGCCGGACATGATGCGGCGGGCCGAGGCGGAGAGCTTGTCGAGCCGCGCCAGAATGCGCCGCGCGACGATGATGCCGCCGAGCGTGCCGATGGCGATGAGCCAGAACAGCGAGGTGACGAGCGCCTGGCCGAGAATGCCGCGCAATAGCTTTCTGTCCTGCAGATCATGGCCGACGAGCAGACGAAAGCCGCCCGGCAGCTGAAACAGCCGCATCAGCGCGCGGTGATGGGCGGTCGCCTCGCCGCGTCGCTGATAGCGCGCCTCGACGAGTTCCGATTGATCGGGAAGGTCCGGCGGCAGAGCGGCGATATTGCCGACGACGAGCTCGCCGGAGAAGGTCGTCACCAGATAGAGCGAGGCGCCGGGCGCGCGCACGCGCCGCTCCACCACCTCCACCAGCTGTCGGATTCCGCCTTCCGAATATTGCTCGGCGAGGCCGCGAATGTCGGCGTCGATCGTCTGCGCGGTCTGCTCGTCGAAAATATCCTCGACATGGCTCTGCACGCGTTTCAGCACGATGCCGGCGCCGATGCCGAAGAGCACGAGATAGGCGAGCGACAGCTTGAAGGCCGTCGTGCGGAAGAGTCTAACGAGCGCCTTCACGGATCATATATCCCGCGCCGCGGATCGTGTGCAGGAGCGGCGTCTCGCGCCCCTTGTCGATCTTGGCGCGCAGTCTGGAGATGTGGACGTCGATGACATTGGTCTGCGGGTCGAAGTGATAATCCCATACGTTCTCCAGCAGCATGGTTCGCGTCACCACCTGGCCGGCGTGCTTCATCAGATATTCGAGCAGGCGGAACTCGCGCGGCTGCAGCACGATCTCCTGACCGGCGGAGACGACCTTATGGGCGAGGCGATCGAGCTCGAGATCGCCGACGCGATAGACGGTCTCCTCCGGCTTGGGCCCGCCGCGCCGGCGCGCCAGCGCCTCGACACGGGCGAGCAGCTCGGAGAAGGCGTAGGGCTTGGACACATAATCGTCGCCGCCGGCGCGCAGGCCGCGGACGCGATCGTCCACCTGGCCGAGAGCGGAGAGAATGAGGGCGGGCGTGTCGATCTTCTGCTCGCGCAGGCCCGAGATCAGCGAGAGCCCATCGAGCTTGGGCAGCATGCGGTCGATGACGAGCACGTCGTAACGGCCGTCGGCGGCCGCGGCATAGCCGGAGAGCCCGTCCGCCGCATGATCGGCGACATGGCCCTGCTCGCGGAACGCCTTCACCAGATAGGCGCCGGCGTCCGAATCGTCCTCGACGACCAATATTCGCATTTCTCTCATATAACGCGCCTCGAAGAAAAACGGCAGGCCGGCGGATACGCGCCGGCCTGCCGCGACTGATGCGCCGGGAGAGGAGACGACGTCTCCCGGCGTTCTCCATTGCGCGGCGCCCGTTACACGGGGGGCGGGCAAAGCGGGCCCCGCGCAAGAAGCTCTCGTGTTTCGACGTTTCCGACGCCGAGCCGGCGTCCGCTTCGGCTGGAAACGCTAAATCGTCAGGACGCCGGATTCACCGAGAGGGCGACGAAGCGCGCGCCCTCCGGCGATTTCACGCGCAGCAGGACGGATTTGCGTCCCTCCTTCTTGGCCGCGTCGATCGCCGCCTGCAGATCGCCGCGTCCCTTGAGCGACTGGCCATTGGCCTCGACGATCACATCGCCCTGGCGCAGGCCCTTCTGGGCGGCGGCGCCATTGGGGTCGATGCCGACGATGATGAGGCCTTCGCCGCCGCGGCCGCCGCGCACCTCGGACGCCGGCGCCACCTCCATGCCATAGGCGGCGAGCGCCGCGCCGGGCTCGACGCCATCGTCATTGGACTCGGCGGCGGCGGCCTCCTTCTCGCTGGGCAGCTTGCCGAGCTTCAATTTGACGTTCTTCTCGGAGCCGTTGCGCAGGAAGGTCAGCTCCGCCGTCTTGCCGGGGCCGAGCGTCGCTATGCGGCGGGCGAGATCGCGCGGGCCGTCGATCTTCTGGCCGTCCACGGCGGTGACGACGTCGCCGGCCTTGAGCCCGGCCGCCTCCGCCGGTCCGCCGCGCTGCGGCTGGGCGACGAGCGCGCCCTTATTCGTCTTGAGCCCGAGGCTCTCGGCGATCTCCGGGGTGATCGGCTGAATGGAGACGCCGATCCAGCCGCGCGCCACCTGGCCCTTGTCCTTGAGCGCGGCGATCACATCCTTGGCGACCTCGGCGGGGATGGCGAAGCCTATGCCGACCGAGCCGCCCGAGGGCGAATAGATCGCCGTATTGACGCCGATCACCTGGCCACGCTCGTCGAAGGAGGGGCCGCCGGAATTGCCGCGGTTCACCGGCGCGTCGATCTGGAGGAAATCGTCATAGGGGCCGGCGCCGATGTCGCGTCCGCGCGCCGAGACGATGCCCGCCGTCACCGTGCCGCCGAGGCCGAAGGGATTGCCGACGGCGATCACCCAGTCGCCGACGCGGGGCGTCGAGGTCGCCCAATCGACATGCGGCAGATTATTGCCGTCATTGATCTTCAGCAAAGCGAGATCGGTGCGCTTGTCCGTGCCGATGATCTTGGCGGGCAGCGTGCGGCCGTCGTCGAAGGTCACCTCCACCTGCGTCGCATTTTCGACGACATGATTATTGGTCACGGCGTAGCCGTCGCTGGTGATGACGAAACCGGAACCCTGCGCCTGGGTCATATGCTTCTGCCGGCGCCCTCCCGGAGCCTCGCCGAAGCGGCGGAAGAAGCGATAGAGCGGATCGTCTGGCGAGAGCTCGGGCGGCGCGCCGGGAAAGCCTTCCTCGGGTCCGCCGCCGACCTCCAGCGCCTTGGTCTTGATCGCGATGACGGCGGGCTTCACCCGCTCGACGACATCGGCGAAGGATTGCGGGCCGGAGGCGGGGAGGGCGCTCTGGCTAGGGTTCTGCGTCTGAGTCTGCGTCGCGGGGGCCTGGCCCCAGGCGAAGCTCTGCGCCGGCGAGAGGAGCGTCGCGCCGAGCGCGAGCGCGGCGGCGCCGGACATGAGGGACATGCGGAACGGGCGTCCTTCCGGACGACGCCATCGCGCCGTTCGGGTCGTGGCGAGAGCTCGACGAAAAACCATGGGCAAGGTCATCAAACCGTCTCCATCGATCTGCCTCGGGCGCGCTCGCTTTTCGAGGAGCCGCCGCCGGGGGCGCGGCGGGGCGTCCGCCTGTCGACGATGAAGATGGGGTTTGCGGGCTTACGCCACAGTGGCGGCCGCATGAAACTTTCGTAAGGCTCCGCTCGTGACGCGAGCTCGAGCGGGCGCGCGGGCAAATCACCCGAGGCGGCGAGGGAGCCCGTCCATGGCGGGCGAGGCCCGGCTCACGGCAGATTTTCCTTCGGGTTCATCGCGGACCGGGAGGAACGACAAATGCCGAATTTCGCTTTCGACGACAGCAACATCGCCTGGCGGCGCCTCGAGGGAGTGGATCACCTCTGGCTCTGCGTGCGGGACATAGACGACGACGCCGGGATTCTCCATGTCCTCTTCAAATTCGCGGCCAATGAAAAAATCCTGCTGCATCGTCACAAGACGCTGAACAAGACCTTCGTGATTCAAGGCGAGCATCGCGTCTATCACGCGAACCACGAGATCAAGGAGATCAGGCCTGTCGGCAGCTACAAGGTCAGCCCGCCTTCGGACGACCCGCATCGCGAAGGCGGCGGCGATCAGGACGTGGTCGTGTTCTTCACCATCTATGGAAAGGGCGTGCTCTACGAAATATTGGACGACGAGCAGGCTGTCGTCGGCGTCCTCACCGTCGAGGATTTTCGCGCGCTATTGTGATCGAGCGCGGAAGTCGGCTCACCCCCGGCGGGATGCGATGCCTCGATGACGACACGAATCTACCCGCGGAGCGGGGGAGGGCTGGGGGTGCGAGCGGATTGCCTTCGACGCCGGCGGCGCTTAGATCGTCGCCGATGTCACCGACGAGGCCTCGAACCATGAATGCATCGATCGCCGCGCCCGCAGCCGGGGCGGAGCCCGGCGTCGTCGCGGCGGCCGTCTATGCGGATGGCCGCCGGCTCCAGGACATAGCGATCGAGGAGGCCGGCGCCTTCGCCGCGCGTCCCGGCCATGTCGTGTGGATCGGGCTCTACGAGCCCTCTTTCGATCTGCTGGCGCGCGTGCGGCGACAGTTCGATCTGCATCCGCTGGCGATAGAGGACGCCGGCAAGGCGCATCAATATCCCAAGCTCGAGCAATATGGGGATGGTCTGTTCATCGTCGCGCGCACCGCGCAGATGGAGAGTGGCCGCATCGTCTTCGGCGAGACGCATCTGTTCGTCGGCAAGGGCTATGTTCTGTCGATCCGCCACGGCGCCTCGAGCTCCTATGCGCAGGTGCGCGAGCGCTGCGAGGCGGCGCCCCACGGCCTGTCGGAGGGCGAGGACTATATCGTCTACGCCATTCTCGATTTCATCGTGGACAATTACTTTCCCGTGCTCGCGACGATCAATGCGGAAGTCGAGGAGATCGAGGATCATATTCTCGCGCAGGCGCCGGAGAAGACCCATGTCGATCGGCTCTATGCGCTGCGACGCGACCTGTTGCGGCTCGGCAACGCCGTCGCGCCGCTGGTCGACGTCTGCCAACGCCTCGAGCATACGCAGGTGATGCCGATCGACGCCGCCATGCGGCCGCATTTTCGCGATGTGACCGACCATATTCTGCGCGTTCGCGAGCAGATCGACACATTGCGCGAGGTGCTGGCCTTCGCCTTCGAGGCGAGCCTGATGAACGGCCAGATGCAGCAGACCTATATCACGCGGCGGCTCGCGGCTTGGGCCGCCATCCTCGCCGTGCCGACGGCGATCGCCGGCATTTACGGGATGAATTTCGAGCATATGCCGGAGCTGAAGTGGCGCTACGGCTATTTCCTGGTTCTCGGCGCGACGGCGACGATCTGCGCCACGCTCTATTGGCGTTTTCGCCGCAACGGCTGGCTGTGACGCGCGGCGCTATGCCGTCGCGCGTTCTCGATCGCCTATGGCTCGGGGCCGAAAAGCCGGATCAGGCCTTCGGCCCGCCCCGCGCGATGCCGACCTTGGCCGGGCGCAGCACGCGCTCGCCGATCAGATAGCCGGGCTCGACCACTTGCGCGACCGTGCCATTGGGCACGCTCTCGTCCGGTATCTCGAACAGCGCCTCGTGCTGATTGGGGTCGAAGCGCTGGCCCTGCGCCTCGATCTTCTTGACGCCGAAGCGCGCGAGGCGGGAGACGAAGTCGCGCTCGGTGAGCTCCACGCCCTCGATCAGCGTGAGAATGCTCTGCTCGAGGCCTTCGCGCGCCGGCGCCGGCACGCTGTCGACCGCGCGGCGCAGATTATCCGCCAAGGGCAGCATTTCACGGGCGAAATTGGCGACCCCATAGGTCTTGGCGTCGGCGATCTCCTTGTCGGTCCGTCGCCGCAGATTCTCCATATCGGCGAGCGTGCGCAGCAGCTTGTCCTTCAAGCTGGCGACCTCGGCGTGGAGATTGCCGAGCTCGGTGAAGGGCTCGGGCTCGGCAATGTCGGATTCCGCCCCCGGCTGCGCCAGAGCGGAGGCGTCGGCCTCGCCGGCCTGCGCCTGACGGATGCGGGCCTCCTCGGGAGTTTCCTTTTTCTTATCGTCGCTCATGATCTCTTCCATTGGCGATGAAACGCCCCCGATATCAGTGCGGGAGCGCGCAAAATCAAGTCGGGGCGACGCTCGCGCCCGCGCCGGTCGATTTTCGCACCCGCAGCGCGAAGACGTCCAGCAATTGGCGCTTGATCGCCGCCTGACGCGAAGGCGAGACGATTTTCCCGCCGGTCAGATCGGTCACATAGAAA
Organism: Methylosinus sp. H3A; assembly: GCF_015709455.1. Classification (NCBI taxonomy): domain Bacteria; kingdom Pseudomonadati; phylum Pseudomonadota; class Alphaproteobacteria; order Hyphomicrobiales; family Methylocystaceae; genus Methylosinus; species Methylosinus sp. H3A. Next base: position 4,217,008 of record NZ_JADNQW010000005.1, on the reverse strand, counting down.
GCGTCCACGGCCCGCTCGCCGAAGGTCACGATATGAGCGGAGCCGATGTTGAGATTGAGATTGGAGATGGCGTTGGTCAAATCGAAGAGCAGTCCGACGCGGTCGAGGCCGGAGACCTCGATGACGGTCGCCATATTGGCGAAGCTGTTGTCGATGACGATGTCGGGCGCGATGTCGAAGGCCGTCGTCGCGGCGCGTTGCGCGCTGCGCGCGGCGACCGCCTCCGAAATGGCGATCTCGCCGCGCAGCGCTTTCTCGATGAAGTCGGCGACGCGGCGCGCCCGGCGCAATTCGTCGTCGTCCAGCGGAAAGGCGCGCGAGAAGAAGATCGTGTCCAGCGCGAGCCCGTCCGCCGTGGTGAAGATATGGGCGTCGACGATGTTGGCGCCGCTCGCCGCGCAGGCGCCGGCGATGATCGACAACAGCCGCCGATGATCCTGCGCGATGACGGTGAGCTCCACCGCGCCGCTCTTGGTGTCGAGATCGACAGTGGTGGCGAGCGGCGTCTTCGAATCGTTGAGGTCGCGCAACAGGCGCGCATGGCGCACCTTGCGGGCGAGGTCCGCCTTCAGCCAATAGGCGGAATAATGGCGCTGCGCATAGGCCGTGAAATCCGCTTCGCTCCAATCGGAGAGCGCGGCGCGCAGCTCCTCCTTCGCTTGGGCGACTCTGCTCTTGCGATCGGCCGCCGAATGGCCGCCGCCGAGCACCACTTCCGTCTCCCAATAGAGCACGTTGAGCAGCTGCGCCTTCCAGGCGTCGAGCACGCCGGGGCCGACGGCGTGAATGTCGCACATGGTCAGCACGAGCAGCATTTTGAGCCGCTCCATCGTCTGCACGATTCCGGCGAAATTCTCGATCGTGCGGCGGTCGGAGAGATCGCGGCTCTGCGCTATGCTCGACATCAGCAGATGATGCTGCACCAGCCAGGCGACGGCGCCGGTCTCCGCGGCGTCGAGGCCCAGACGCGGGCACAGCGAATACGCGATATCGGCGCCGGCCTGCGAGTGATCCTCCTTGCGGCCCTTGGCGATATCGTGCAGCAGCAGGCCGAGATAGAGCGCCTTGCGATTGGAGATCGTCGGCAGAATGTCGTTCGCCAGCGCCGCTTGTTTCGGCCCGCGGCCCGATTCGAGCGCCGCCAGCGCGCCGACCGCGCGCAACAAATGCTCATCGACAGTGTAGTGATGATACATGTTGAATTGCATCATCGCGACGATGCGGCCGAACTCCGGGATGAAGCGTCCGAGCACGCCCACTTCATTCATGCGTCGCAGCACCGTCTCCGTCGTATTGTGCGACAGCAGAATGTCGAGGAACAGACGGTTCGCTTCTTTGTTGGCGCGCAGATCGGAATCGATGAGCCGCAGCGAGCGCGTGACGGCGCGCACGGCGTCCGGATGGATCGCGAGCCCATAGCGATCGGCGGTCCAGAACAGGCGGATGATATTCACCGGATCGCGGCGGAAGACATCTTCGGCGGCGACATTGACGCGGTCGTGCTCGACAATGAAATTGTCCGGCGGCATTTTGCGCGCGCGGCGCCGCAGCCGGCCGAGCACGCGGTCGAGCATCGCCGGCGGCTTGGCCTCGCGCGCCTCGAGCGCCGCGCAGACGATGGCGGTGAGATCGCCGACGTCTTTGGCGACGAGAAAATAATGCTTCATGAAGCGTTCGGTGCGCGAGAGGCCGGCGCGGTCGTGATAGCCGAATTTCGCGGCGAGCATGGGCTGCAGATCGAAGGACAGACGCTCCTCGGCGCGGCCCGTCGAAAAATGCAGCTGGCAGCGCACGCGCCACAGAAATTCCTCGCAGCGCTGGAACAAGGTCAGCTCGCTGCGTGTAAACAGTCCGGCGGCGACGAGCTCCTCCGGCTCGCGCACGCGATAGACATATTTGGCGATCCAGAACAGAGTGTGCAGATCGCGCAGGCCGCCCTTGCCCTCTTTCACATTGGGCTCGACGAGATAGCGCGACGAGCCCGCGCGCGAGACGCGCTGGTCGCGCTCGGCGAGCTTGGCGGCGACGAAGGCGCGCGCGTCGACGCGCATGATCTCGCGATCGAAACTCTCGAGCAATTCGTGAAAGAGCTCTACATTGCCGAGAATGAAACGCGCCTCGAGAATGGTCGTGCGGATGGTGACGTCGGCGCGCGCCTGGCGCAGGCATTCGGCGACCGAGCGGCTCGAATGTCCGACCTTCTGGCGCAGATCCCAGAGCATATAGAGGATCGCCTCGACGACGCTCTCGCCCCATGGGGTCTGCTTATAGGGAAGCAGGAACAAGAGATCGATGTCGGAGCCCGGCGCGAGCGTGCCGCGCCCATAGCCGCCGACGGCGACGACGGTCAGTCGCTCGCCGAAGGTCGGATTATCGGCGACATAGACGAAGCGGACGACATAATCGTAGATCGCGCCGATGATCTCGTCCTCGAGATCGGAGAGATAGCGCGCGCAGGCCAGCCCTTTGCCGCCGGCGTCGAGATAGGCGTGCGCCGTCTCGTGACCCTCCGCCAGCGCGGCGCGCAGGATTTCGACCACCGCGGCGCGCGGCGGCTCGCCGGGCTTGGAGCCCGCGCTCACCGCGACGATTTTTTCGCCGAGCGCCGCGCGCGCGCCCTGCGCGCTCGGCTCCGCGGGCCGCGCGAGCGTGGGGACGTCACGGGACGCGCGCAGCGCGCCGGCGGCGCGCGCCTCAGCCATTCGCGCGCAGCTTCGCGAGCTTGCCCTCGATCGCGTCGAAGATCGGCGCGGCGAGGTCCGGGCCGCCGAGCCGGGCGAGCGCTCGCAAGCCGGTCGGCGAGGTCACATTGATCTCGGTGAGATTGCCGTCGATGACGTCTATGCCGACGAACAACAGGCCGCGCGCCCGGAGCGCCGGCCCGAGCCGCGCGCAGATCTCGCGCTCGCGCTCGGTCAGCGCCGTCGCCGCGGCCGCGCCGCCGCGCACCATATTGGAGCGAATGTCGTTTTCGGCGGGGATGCGGTTCACCGCGCCCAGCGGTTCGCCGTCGACGAGCAATATGCGCTTGTCGCCTTCGCTGACGGCGGGGAGAAAGCGCTGCACGACCCAGGGCTCGCGGAAGGTCGCGGAAAAGAGATCGAACAGCGAGCCGAAATTGGGATCGACTTCCGCCACTTTGAACACGCTCGCCCCGCCATGGCCGTAGAGCGGCTTCATGACGACCTCGCCATGCTCGGCGCGAAACGCGTCGATCGCGGCTTTGTCGCGCGTCAGCAGCGTCGGCGGCATGAGGTCGGCGAACTCCATGACGAAGAGCTTTTCCGGCGCGTTGCGCACGGCGGAAGGATCATTGACGACGAGCGTGCGCGACTGGATCTTCTCCAGAAAATGCGTCGAGGTGATATAGGCGAGGTCGAAGGGCGGGTCTTGGCGCAGCAGCACGACGTCGACGCTCGCGAGATCGAGGACGCGCTCCTCGCCGAGCTCGTAATAGCGCGCGCTATCGTCGAAGACGGCGATCTCCCGCGCCGGCGCGCTCAGCCGGCCGGCCCCGAGCGACAGTTTGTCGGGCGTGTAGTGCCACAGGCGATGGCCGCGCCTCTGCGCCTCGAGCATCAGCGCGAAGGTCGAATCGCCGGCGAAATTGATTTTTTCCAGGGGGTCCATCTGGACCGCGACGTCGATCATGCTCTCGATGTCTCTTTCGGGGCGCTCCGCGCCGGCCCCGTCGGGCCGCATCCGAGCAAGTAACGCGTTTCGCCGCGGGGCGAAAGCGCTTCCTCATTCGCAGGGCGACCACGAAGACGTTAACTTCGCTTGAAGGAGATTGCTCTAATTTGTGCGCGACTGTGAAAACAGGAACAAACGGGATACGGTTCTCAAATGCGGTTCACCTCGATCGGCGCCGGCCTCGCGCTCAGGCAGTTCCTCTTTCTGGCTCTGCTGCTGCTCATGGGAGCGACGGCCTATGTCTCGGTCGCCAATGTCCGCGACCTGACCGCCGCCGCTGCCGATCCGGCCAACGCCGCGCGCGCGGCGCAGCTCGCCGTGACCGCGAATCAGGCGGCGGCGACGCTCTCGCTGGAGCTGCTGCTCGGCACTCTGGCCGCCGCCTTTCTGGTGGTGGGCGTCTCCATCCCGACCATTCACCGCACCATCGCCGCGCCGATCAAGACGATCGCCCGCCAAATGGCCGATCTCGCCGCCGGCGACACCACCATCGTCGTGCGCGGCGCCGAGCGCGGAGATGAGATCGGCGCGATCTCCAAGGCTCTGATCGTGCTCAGAGACGCGGTGCGCGCCAATAATGAGATGGCCGCCGAGATCAGAGCCCGCGACGATCGCGAGCAGCGGCTGCGCCGCGAGGCCGCCATTCACGAGCAGGTCGAGCATTATTCCCATGAACTTTCGGCGACGACCGCGGCGCTCGGCGAGCTGACGAAAAAAATGGCCGGCGCTTCGGAGGAGATGATCGTGCAGGAACGGCGCGCCCGCGAGGATACGGATTTCGCCCGCACCGCCTCGTTGCAGGCGGCCGCGGATGTCGCCTCCGTGGCCACGGCCTCGGAGCAATTGCTGGAGGCGATCGGCGAGATCAGCCGACAGGCGGTCGAATCGACCACTGTGGTGCGTCAGGCCGTGCAGGAGACCAATGGCTCCAGCGCGGAAATGCTGCGCCTCTCGGCCGCCGCCAATCGCGTCGGCGATGTGGTGAGCCTCATCTCGCGCATCGCCGCGCAGACCAATCTTCTGGCGCTCAACGCCACGATCGAGGCGGCGCGCGCCGGCGAAGCGGGCCGCGGCTTCGCCGTGGTGGCGCAGGAGGTCAAGAGCCTCGCCACCCAGACCGGCAAGGCGACGCAGGAGATCGCCGATCAGATCGCCGAGATTCAGGCGGCGACCAATCTCTCCGTCTCCTCCATCGACAAGATCAAGAACAAGATCGCGGAAGTAGAGCATATTTCGGCGATCATCACCTCCGCCGTGCATGAGCAGGACGCCGCCACCAAGGACATCACCCGCAGCGTGCGCTCGGCCGCCGACAGCGCCTCGGCCATGTCGCAGCACGTCTCTCAAGTGGCGAGCGCCATGGCGATGACGGGCGCCGGCGCCGAGTCGATCGTCACTCTGGCGCGCGAGATCGACCATATGGCCCGCCGCACCCAGGCGCATACCGAAGAGCTGGCGCAGAGCCTCGCGAGCTGAGACTGGCCACGAGATAAAAAGGTTCGCAGCGCTTCGCCTCTCTTGTCAGCCCAAATCCAATTCCATCGCCGCCTCCATATGCAGCGGCAATCGCCGCGGCGCGATATAGACCGCATCGCCGCGCAGCGCATGATCCGCAGCCCAGGGATTGGACGCCAGCCATTTCGACGCCGCGCGGGAAATGCGCCGCCGCTTCTCCTCGGTGATCGAAATCATCGCCTCTTCGAGGCTCGCGCGCGCCTTCACTTCCACGAAAGCGATGGTCCGCCCGCGCCGCGCGACAATGTCGATCTCGCCGCCGCGAATGCGATAGCGGCGATCGAGGATCGTATAGAATTTGGCTCTCAGCCACAGCGCCGCGAGCGTTTCGGCGCGCAGCCCGCCGCGATGGCGCGCGCGCCGCGCGTCCGCCTGGCTCACTCGGTCCGCCCGGCCGCCAGTTTTATCGCCCGCGCATAGACCTCGCGGCGCGGCCGTCCCGTCGAGGCGGAGACGACGCTGGCCGCATCCTTCAGCGAATGGGCGGCGAGCGCCTCCTCGAGCTTGGCGTCGAGCTCGGCCTCGCTGGTCGCCTCGGCGTTCGCGCCGGGCGGGGCGACCAGCACCACGATCTCGCCTCTGGGCGGCTCCTCCTCGCGCAGCGCCGCCGCGAGCTCGTCGAGCCTGCCGCGCCGCACCGATTCGTAGATTTTGGTCAGCTCGCGGGCGATCGCCGCGTCGCGGGGGCCGAGCACGGCGGCCGCGTCCTCCAGCGTCTCGGCGACGCGCTTGGGCGATTCGAAAAAGACCAGCGTGCCGGGGATGCGCGCCAGCTCGGCGAGCCGCGCGCGCCGCGGCCCGCCCTTATGCGGCAGAAAACCCTCGAAGAAGAAGCGGTCGGTCGGCAGGCCGGCGACGACCAGCGCGGCCAGCACCGCGGACGGCCCCGGAACGGAGGTGACCTTCACGCCGCGCTCCAGCGCCTCGGCGACGAGCTTATAGCCGGGGTCCGAGACCAGAGGCGTGCCGGCGTCGGAGACTAGCGCCAGCGCCGCCCCGGACTCCAGCCGCGCGATGAGATGCGGCCGCATCACATGGGCGTTGTGCTCGTGATAGGCGACCAGCGGCGTCGAAATCCCATAATGGGCGAGCAGCGTCTTGGTGACGCGCGTGTCCTCTGCCACCACGGCGTCGGCCGCCGCCAGCGTCGACAGCGCGCGGAAGGAAATGTCCTTCAAATTGCCGATCGGCGTCGCGACGAGATGCAGTCCCGGCGCGATTTTTTCCGCCTCCGCCCGCAGGCCGAAAGCGGTATAGGCCGCCGGCGCCGTCGTCACTCTGTCTTCGCTCATGGCCATCGCCTGGTCTCCGCCGATGCGGACGTTCGATGAACCGTCCGCCTGTTCTTTTTACAGAACATGAGAAGCGCGTTCAAGGCCGCAATTTCCCCGCAAAATTCGAATTTATTGCAATTTAGGGGTTGCCGTGCGCTTTCCGCAATCGCGTATAAGACGGCGATTTCATCGGGCCGTTCGAGCGGGAGGCTTCTATTGGTCACGAGTCGGCTTGACAGGTTTCGGCTACGCGGCGCGGCGGCGTCGGCGCGGCTTCTCTGCGCCTTTGCTTCGGCCGTTGTTCTCTGCGCCTGCAATCCGACGGCGGGCCCCGGCGTGCCCGGCGCGCGCGACCTGCGCCTGTCCGCGCCGCTCGGCCCGGTGGAGGTCGGCCAGCTGACCGAGGGCGAGCAGATCGGCAATGGCGCGACGCGCATCGCGCTCATCGTGCCGCTCTCCCAGGCCTCCGGTCCGAGCCAGGTGGGCGCCTCGCTGCTGAACGCCGCCAAGCTCGCCTTCGCCGACAGCGGCGCGAATGACGTGACCATTCTGGTGAAGGACGATCATTCCTCGCCGGCGGGCGCCGCTCAGGCGACTCAGAATGCGCTCAACGAGGGCGCGGAGATCGTCATCGGCCCGGTCTTCGCCGGCGGCGTGAAGGAGGCGGCGCGTCTCGCGCGCGGCGCGGGCAAACCGATCATCGCCTTTTCGACCGATTCCTCGGTCGCCGGCAAGGGCGTCTATCTGCTCTCCTTCCTCGTCGAGAGCTATGTCGAGCGCATCGTCGACTTCGCCGCGCAGCGCGGCAAGAAGTCGATCGCCGCTCTGGTGCCCGAGAACGATTACGGCACGGTGGCGCTGGCGCAATTCCAGCAGAGCGCGGCCAATCACGGAATGCGCGTGCTGACGATCGAGCGCTACAAGCCCGGCGCCGTGCAGCCCTCGGTGCAGCGCATCGCCCAGGCCGCCGAGCAGATCGACGCGCTGTTCATCCCCGAGCAGGCCGAGGCCATGGCCGCCGTCTCGCAGGAATTGCAGGCGGCGCATATCGACACCAAGCGCATTCAGGTGCTCGGCACCGGCCTTTGGAACGACGCCCGCGTGCTGAAGCTGCCGGCGCTGCAGGGCGCCTGGTTCGTCGCGCCGGAGAACGCCGGCTTCAACACGCTCGCCCAGCGCTACCGCGCCAAGTTCAACACCGATCCGGCGCGCATCGCGACGCTCGCCTATGACGCCGTGTCGCTGGCCATCGCTTTGTCGCGCAGCCAGGGCTCGCAGCGCTATTCGGAGAATGTGCTGGTCAATCCATCGGGCTTCAACGGCGCCGATGGCGTGTTCCGCTTCAAGGCCGACGGCATGAACGAGCGCGGCCTCTCGGTGCTGGAGATTTCCGGCGGAGCGGCGAAAGTGCTGTCGCCGGCGCCGCGCACCTTCACGGGGAATGGGGCGTAAGAGCCCCCTCCCGTACGCTCCCCCGCCACGCGCTGGATTTCACACATAGCGAGACGCTTGCGGCCGTCCTGGCCGGGCTTGTCCCGGCCATCCACGCCAAGCAGCTGAGGAACCAAAGGAAAGCGCCCGCCATCGACGGATTTTATCCCATGTCGGACTCCACCGGAGCTTCGGCGTCACGCCAAACGTTCGAGACGCCTCGGCGTCCCGGCGTGGATGGCCGGGACAAGCCCGGCCAGGACGTCGCGGGGGCGAGGAGGATGTGCATTCGATAGCGCGAAGGGGGAGGGGGCCTCACGCCACTTTCGAGAAATCTGCGACCTGCAGCATCGCCTCGCGCAGCTCGGCGAGCAGGCGCAGCCGATTGAGCCGCACTTTCGCATCGTCGCAATTGACCGTCACCGCGTCGAAGAAAGAGTCGACCGGCTCGCGCAGCTTCGACAGCGCCTGCATCGCGCCCTCGAAATTCTCGGCGTCCAGCCGCTCGGAGGTCTCCTCCCGCGCGCGCTTGATGGCGGCGGCGAGCTTATGTTCGGGCAGCTCCATGCGCAGATTGGGGTGATGCGGCTCCTCATAGGCGCCGGCGCCGTCCTTTTTCTCCTCGATCTTGAGAATATTGGCGGCGCGGCGAAAGCCGGCGAGCAGATTCTTGCCGTCGTCGGTGTCGAGGAATTTGCCCAGAGCCTCGACCTTGCGCGTGATGGTGAGGAGATCGTCCGGCATTTGCGCGCTCCCTTCTCGAGACTGCGCCGAGGCCGAGGCCCCGAGCGCCGCGTCGATCAGGTCATATCGTGCGCCGCGATCGCGAAGGTAGACCTTCAGGCGATCGATGAAGAAGGCGAGGAGGTCGGCCGCATTGGCGGCCAGCAGAGGCGGCAGCGTCTCGCGCAAGAAAATCTCGGCGGCAGGCGAGGGCGCCTCGGCGCCCGCCTCTCTGCCGACGGCGTGAAGCTGCTTCTCTATGTCGCGGCGCAGATGCGCCTCGGCGTCGGCCGAGAGGGTCGCTGCGCCATTGGGCGAGAGGTCCGAGGCCACGCGATTGACCTCGCTCGTCACCAGCTCGCGCAGCGGCGTGCGCGCCGCGAGCCAGACCGGCCATTGCGCGGCGGCGAAAGCTTCGCGCAGCGGCAGCCGCAGCCCATTCTCGAGCGCGATGCGGATCACGCCCAGCGCCGCGCGTCGCAGCGCATAAGGATCCTTGCTCCCGGTCGGCTTTTCGTCGATCGCCCAAAAGCCGACGAGCGTGTCGATCTTGTCGGCGAGCGCGACAGCGATCGAGACCGGAGACGTCGGAATGCGGTCGTTCGGCCCCTGCGGCTTGTAATGCTCCTCCAGCGCCGCGGCGACCTCGGCGTCCTCGCCCTGCGCGGCGGCGTAATAGCGGCCCATCAGCCCTTGCAGCTCGGGGAATTCGCCGACCATTTCGGTGACGAGATCGGCCTTGGCGAGCGTCGCTGCCCGCGCGGCCTTGTCGGGATCGGCGCCGACGATGGGCGCGAGCTCGCGCGCCAGCGCCTCGATGCGCTTCACGCGCTCGCCCTGCGTTCCGAGCTTCTCGTGAAACACGATATTGTCGAGCTTGGGCAGACGCTCGCCGAGCGGCGTCTTGAGGTCCGTCTCATAGAAGAATTTGGCGTCCGACAGACGCGCGGCGATGACGCGCTGATTGCCGCCGACGATCGTCGCGCCGCCGTCGCTCGCGTCTATGTTGGAGACGAGGATGAAGCGATTGGCGAGGCCGCCGTCATGGCGCTTCAGCACGAAGCATTTCTGATTGACGCGGATCGTCGCGCGAATGACCTCCGGCGGAATGGAGAGAAAGCTCTCGTCGAAAGCGCCCATCAGCGTGACCGGCCATTCGACGAGGCCCGCGACCTCCTCGAGCAGCGCCGCGTCCTCGACCAGCTCCAGCCCCTGCGCCATGGCGAGATTGCGCGCGTCATGCAGCACGATGTCGCGCCGCCGCGCGCCGTCGAGCACGACTTTCGCCTTCTCGAGCGCGGGAACGTAATCGTCGAAGCGCTTCACCGGAAAGCTCGCCGGCGCGAGGAAGCGATGGCCATGGGCGATATTGCCGCTCTCGATTCCGTCGACGGAGAAGCGCACGATGTCCGGCGTTTCCATCTCCGGGCCGAAGGTGGCGAGGATCGATTGCAGCGGGCGCACCCAGCGCAGCGAATCGAGCCGCGTGGAGGCCGCGCCCCAGCGCATGGATTTCGGCCAGGGGAAGCTCTTCACGATCCCCGGCAGCACGTCCGCCAGCACGTCGATCGTCTCGCGTCCGGCGCGCTCGATGACGGCGACGTAGAACTCGCCCTTTTTGGCGTCTTTCTCGATCTTCGCCTCGTCGATCGACGCGAGGCCGGCGCTCTTCAGAAAGCCCTGAATGGCGGCCTCCGGCGCGCCGACGCGCGGACCCTTCTTCTCCTCGCGCACATCCGGCTGGCGGCCGGGCAGGCCGGCGATATGCAGCGCGAGCCGGCGCGGCGTCGCATGAGCGGCCGCTCCCTCATAGGTCAGCCCCTTTTCTGCGAGCGCGCCGCAGACGAGCCGCTGCAGATCATCGGCCGCCTGACGCTGCATGCGGGCGGGGATTTCTTCGCTGAAGAGTTCGAGGAGAAGGTCGGGCATCGATTTATCTATTTCTCGTGCGTGCGGAAACGAGGAGCGTTTCTACCCTCCCCTGGAGGGGGAGGGTCGGCCTGCGGAGCAGGCCGGGGTGGGGTGACCCCCGAGTCTTCGTCGCGAGAACCCCACCCCGCGCCTTCGGCGCGACCCTCCCCCTGAAGGGGAGGGTGGGGGCTCGGGTCTTGCGATATCTCGGAGATGACCATCGGGAGTCTCAGAGCTCTTCACTGGCCGGCGGCGGTGGCGCGCCAGGCTCCACTGTGAGAGAGCCGTACAGCGCCGCATAGATCGTGTCGAGAACGCCACCGACATTCTCGTAAACTTCCTGGTTCCAAAAGCGGAGAACGCGATAGCCTTCCCGTTCGAGCCAGAGCGTCCGCTCATTGTCGCGCTGCGACGCCTCGGGCTCCGTGTGCGACGGGCCGTCGACCTCGATCACGAGTCTTTCCCGCAAACAGACGAAATCGACGACATAAGGCCCGATCGGCGCTTGTCTTCGAAAATGCGTCCTCAGCAGCGGCACGCGATCCAGCTCGCGCCAGAGCCTCTGTTCTGCGCTGGTCGTATTCTCGCGTAGGCGGCGAGCCGTTCCGAGACGAAATCGTCGAAGCCTGTCCTCGTCGTGCATCGTCGGCCGTCCTGCTCACCCTCCCCTCGAGGGGGAGGGTCGGCCTGCGGAGCAGGCCGGGGTGGGGTGACCCCCGAGTCTTTGTCGCGAGAACCCCACCCCGCGCCTTCGGCGCGACCCTCCCCCTGAAGGGGAGGGTGGGGACTCGGCCATCGTCACAAAGGCTCCTCGGAGGCGAGCGCGTCGCCCGCATGGGCCGGCGTCTCCAGCAGATATCGCTCCACGTCCAGCGCCGCCATGCAGCCGAGGCCGGCCGCCGTCACCGCCTGGCGATAGGTCTCGTCGGCCACGTCGCCGGCGGCGAACACGCCTGGAATATTGGTGTGCGTCGTGCCCGGCTCCACCTGGATGTAACCCGACGGCTTCAGCTCCAGCTGCCCGACGAACAGTTCCGAGGCCGGCTGATGGCCGATGGCGATGAAGACGCCGTCCACATCCAGCGTCTGCGTCGTGCCGGTCTTCACATTCTTCACGCGCGTCTGCGTGACCGAGGGCGGGGCGGCGCCGCCCAAAATCTCGTCGATCGCGTGATCGAAGAGGATTTTGACATTGGGCCGCGCCGCCAGCCGCTCCTGCAGCACGCGCTCGGCGCGGAAGCTGTCGCGGCGATGCACCACCGTCACCTCGGCCGCGATCTGCGAGAGATAGAGCGCCTCCTCCACCGCCGTATTGCCGCCGCCGACGACGAGAACCTTTTTTCCACGGAAGAAAAAGCCGTCGCAAGTGGCGCAGGCGGAGACGCCATAGCCCTTGAACGCCTCCTCGCTCGGAATGCCCAGCCATTTGGCCTTGGCTCCGGTGGCGATGATGAGCGCGTCCGCCGTATAGAGCGTCCCCGAATCGCCGAGCAGCTCGAAGGGCCGCTTGTCGAGCCTGGCCTCGACAATATGGTCGGAGACCAGCTTGGCGCCGACATGCTCGGCCTGGGCGCGCATCTGATCCATGAGCCAGGGGCCCTGGATCGGCTCGGCGAAGCCGGGATAATTCTCCACATCTGTGGTGATCATGAGCTGGCCGCCCTGATCGAAGCCGGCGATGACCACGGGCTCGAGCATGGCGCGCGCAGTGTAGATCGCCGCCGTATAGCCGGCGGGGCCGGAGCCCAGCACGATGACGCGGGCGTGCAGGCGGCCTTTATCGTCTGCGGACATGAAGAGGCCTTTGCGAAAGTCTCCGCGCGGACGGCGCGGCGCGTTCGGATGGGCGCAATCTATCCATTATGCGTTGCGCCGCAACCGCCGCTCTTGCGCTGCAAGAGGCTTGCCGTGAAAGAGCGCGTAGCGCCGCGCGATCTCGGCGGCGATGGAGGGCGTCTCGTTCAGCGGCTCGTAGCGCCAATGTTCGGGCCGGCCGCGCCAGCGCCGCACAGCGCCATGCGCTTCGAGCCCATCGAGAAAGGCGGCGATCTTGGCGCCGCCGCCGTCGGGCGCGAAGACATGGACCGGCGCGCCCGTGCTCGCCGCCTCGGCGACCATATTGACGCTGTCGGCCGTCACCAGCAGCGCCTGCGAGCCGGCGAGAATCGAAAGATAAGGATTCTCGCCGTCCCCCGCCCAAAGAAAGGCCCGCGCTGCCTTCTCCCGCGCGCGGGAGAAGGCAGCGCCGCGAAGCGGGGTCGGATGAGGGCCCACGAGCCGCGCGCGCAACGCTTCGACCAGCCCCGCGGGCGTGCGCCGGGAGACAGTCGCCGCGACGCTCCACCCTTGCTCCAGCATGGCGCCGACGGCGGCGAGAAGCCTCTCCGCATCCCCTGCCGAATACCGAAAATGCCGGCTATCCCCGCCGATCAGCAGCCCCACTCTCGGCTCCGGCAGCGCCGCGATCCGCGGATCGAGCGCGGCACGCGCTTCGGCGAGGCGCTGCGGCGTCAGCCGATTCGCCGGCGCGAGCGGGGCGATGACATTTTCGCCCTCGAGCCCGTCATGGCGCGGCGCGACGATGACGTCCGCCGTCCCGAGGCCGCTCGCCGGACGATTCACATAGACGGTGAAGACCGCGCCGCCGGAGGCGCGCTTCACATGGCGAAGATAGGGGATTGTCCGCCTGCCGCAGGCGATGACGAGATCGGGATAGGGTGGGGCGAGGAGCGCCGCTTCGCGCGGGTCGATCGGGCCGAAAGGCGCGAGCGCGGCGATGAGGCCGCGCGGGGCGAGGCGGATCAGGCGTGGGGCGAGGTCGAGGGCTTCGGCTATGCCGAGGCTCTGGACTTCATGCCCGGCGCGGCCGTCGGAGAGAATCCAGGCTGTCGTGGGGCGGAGCCATGGGGCTCTCCCTTCTCCCGCGCGCGGGAGAAGGTGGCCCGGCGAAGCCGGGTCGGATGAGGGTCCGCGCCGCTCGTCAAAATATTGGACTGCGGGAGGCGCCCTCATCCGACCCTCGCTGACGCGAGGGCTGCCTTCTCCCACAAGTGGGAGAAGGAGAGCGCGCAGGTCTTCGCTCAGACGAAAGCGACCTTCAAAATCTCATAGCTCTTGCCGCCGCCCGGCGTCTTCACCTCGACCGTGTCGCCGGCCTTTTTGCCGATCAGCGCGCGGGCGATGGGGGAGGCGATGGAGACGCGGCCGTTCTTCACATCGGCTTCCGGTTCGCCGACGATCTGATAGGCCTTCTCCTCCTCGGTGTCCTCGTCGACGACGGTGACCGTCGCGCCGAATTTCACCGTATTGCCAGTGAGCTTGGAGACGTCTATGACCTCGGCGCGCGACAGCTTGTCCTCGAGGTCGGCGATGCGGCCCTCGTTCAGCGATTGCGCTTCCTTGGCGGCGTGATATTCGGCGTTCTCGGAAAGATCGCCATGGGCGCGCGCCTCGGCGATCGCCTGGATGATGCGCGGACGTTCGGTCTGCTGGCGTAGACGCAACTCCTGGTCGAGAGTGGCGTAGCCGGCGGCGGTCATAGGCACCTTGTCCACCATATCTCTTGCTCTTTCGCTCCTGGATGCGTCCGGACCCGGCCAAAAAAATTCCGGACGCCTGCCGGACCAGCGAAAGCTGCGGCGGACGGACGGATTTCCTCGATATGAACGAGCCGCGGATGCGGCGACCCTCACCGATTCGCGCGCGCAAATTTACGCGTCGGACGCGAAATAGTCCTGAAGGGCGCGGACTTCGAGATCTCCCGATACATAGGCCCTAATGCTCTGGACCGACGCGATCGCGCCGGCCAGAGTCGTATAATAGGGGACTTTATGCAATAGCGCAGCTTGGCGCAAGGAACGAGAATCCGCCAGCGCCTGGGCTCCTTCCGTCGTGTTGAACACGAGCTGAACGGAGCCGTTCTTTATGGCGTCCACGATATGCGGGCGTCCTTCCGACACTTTGTTGAGCTTTTGCGCCGGCACGCCCTGCTCCTGCAGGTAGCGGGCCGTGCCCCCGGTCGCGACGACGGTGAAGCCGAGGCTCACCAGCTGCTGGACCGCGGCCAGGACGCGCGGCTTGTCGGCGTCGCGCACCGAGACGAAGACGGTTCCCTGGCGGGGGACTTTGGTGCCGCCCCCCAGCTGGCTCTTGGCGAAGGCGGCCTCGAAGCTGCGGTCGAGGCCGATGACCTCGCCGGTCGAGCGCATTTCCGGCCCGAGCACAGTGTCGACGCCGGGGAAGCGTGCGAAGGGGAAGACCGATTCCTTCACGCCGACGTGATTCGGCGCGCGGGAGGGCAGGGTGAAGGCCGAGAGCTTCTCCCCGGCCATGATCCGCGCCGCGATCTTGGCGATGGGCGCGCCGATCACCTTGGCGACGAAGGGCACGGTGCGCGAGGCGCGCGGATTGACCTCGAGCACGAAGATTTCGCCGTCCTTCAGCGCATATTGGACGTTCATCAGCCCGATGACGCCGAGCGCCTTGGCGAGCTGGATCGTCTGCCGCTCGAGCTCGGCCACCGTCTCGGCCGAGAGCGAGCGCGGCGGCAGCGAGCAGGCCGAATCGCCGGAATGAATGCCGGCCTCCTCTATATGCTCCATCACCCCGGCGATGGCCGCCTCCTCGCCATCGGCGAGACAGTCGACGTCCACCTCTATGGCGTCGGTCAGATAGCGGTCGAAGAGCAGCGGATTCTTGCCGAGCACAGTGTTGATCTGCCCGGTCTTGTCATTGGGATAGCGCGCCTTGACGTCGGAAGGCACGAGGCTCGGCAGCGTGCCGAGCAGATAATCGTCGAGCGTGTTTTGATCGCGGATGATCGCCATCGCGCGCCCGCCGAGCACATAGGACGGCCGCACGACGAGCGGCAGGCCGAGCTCGCCGGCGACGAGCCGCGACTGCTCCACAGAATAGGCGATGCCATTCTTGGGCTGCTTCAATCCGAGCTTGTCGAGCAAGCGCTTGAAGCGGTCGCGATCCTCCGCGAGGTCGATCGAATCGACCGGCGTGCCGAGAATGGGCACGCCCGCCGAGCTCAGCGTATGGGCGAGCTTCAAGGGCGTCTGGCCGCCATATTGGACGATGACGCCATGCAATGTCCCATTGCTGCGCTCGACGTCCAAAATCTCCTCCACGTCCTCGGCCGTCAGCGGCTCGAAATAGAGACGATCGGAGGTGTCGTAATCCGTCGACACAGTCTCGGGATTGCAATTGATCATGATGGTTTCATAGCCCGCGTCGGCGAGCGCGAAACAGGCGTGGCAGCAGCAATAGTCGAATTCTATGCCCTGGCCGATGCGGTTCGGCCCGCCGCCGAGAATGACCACTTTGCGCCGATTCGACGGCCGCGCCTCATTGGCCGGCGCGCCGAGGAAAGGCGTCTCATAGGTCGAATACATATAGGCGGTGGGCGAGGCGAATTCCGCCGCGCAAGTGTCGATGCGCTTATAGACCGGCCGCACGTCGAGCGCCCGTCGCGCGGCGCGGACCTCCTTCTCGCCGGCGCCGGTGAGCGTCGCGAGGCGGGCGTCGGAGAAGCCGGCGAATTTCAGCGCACGGAAATTCTCGGCGTCCTTGGGCAGGCCGAAGGCGCGCACGCGCGCCTCCAGCGCGACGATCTCCTCGATCCGCGCGATGAACCAGGGATCTATCTTGCAGGCCTCGTGAATCTCCTGCGGATCCATGCCGAGCCGCAGCGCCTGGCCGACGACGAGCAGCCGATCCGGCGTCGGCGTGCCGAGCGCGGCGCGCAGCACATTCATATCGTCGCCGCGGCCCATGCCGTCGATCTCGATCTCGTCGAGGCCGGAGAGGCCGGTCTCCAGCGAGCGCAGCGCCTTTTGCAGCGATTCGGCGAAATTGCGCCCGATCGCCATGGCCTCGCCGACGGATTTCATCGCCGTCGTCAGAATGGGCTCGGCGCCGGGGAATTTCTCGAAAGCGAAACGCGGAATCTTGGTGACGACATAATCGATCGTCGGCTCGAAGGAGGCCGGCGTCGCGCCGCCCGTTATGTCATTGGCGATCTCGTCCAGCGTGTAGCCGACGGCGAGCTTGGCGGCGACCTTGGCGATGGGGAATCCCGTCGCCTTGGAGGCCAGCGCCGAGGACCGCGACACGCGCGGATTCATCTCGATGACGATCATGCGCCCGGTGGCGGGATCGACGGCGAATTGGACATTCGAGCCGCCGGTCTCGACGCCGATCTCGCGCAGCACGGCGATCGAGGCGTCGCGCATGATCTGATATTCTTTGTCGGTCAGCGTCAGCGCCGGGGCGACGGTGATCGAATCGCCCGTATGCACGCCCATCGGATCGATATTCTCGATCGAGCAGACGATGATGCAATTGTCCGCTTTGTCGCGGACGACCTCCATCTCATACTCTTTCCAGCCGATGACGCTCTCTTCGATGAGCACTTCGGTGGTCGGCGAGGCGTCCAGCCCGCGCTCGATGATGTCGATGAACTCCGCCTTGTTATAGGCGATGCCGCCGCCCGTGCCGGCCAAAGTGAAGGACGGCCGGATGATCGCCGGCAGGCCGATGTCCTCCAGCGCCTCCAGCGCCTCGGTCAGGCCCTTGGAAATATAACGGCGCTTGCGCTCGGGCTCGCCCGTCTCCCAGCGGCGGCGGATGTCGGCGACCGCCTTCTGCTTCTCCTCGGGCGGCAAAGCGGAAGCCTCGATCTCGGCGATCTCGGCGTTGCGCTTGGCCTTGTCGGCGGTTTTGAGATCGGTGGCGTTGGCGAGGCGCGAGCGCGGCGTCTCCAGGCCGATCCTGGTCATGGCCTCGCGGAACAATTCGCGATCCTCGGCCTTGTCTATGGCCTGCGCATTGGCGCCGATCATCTCGATCTCGAATTTGTCGAGCACGCCCATGCGCTTCAGCGAGAGCGCGCAATTCAAGGCCGTCTGGCCGCCCATGGTGGGCAGGAGCGCGAAGCCGCCGGGGATGGCGTAGCGCTCCTTCTCGATGATCTTGGCGACGATCTCGGGCGTTATCGGCTCGACATAGGTCCGATCCGCCATGTCGGGATCGGTCATGATGGTCGCGGGATTGGAGTTGACGAGGACGATGCGATAGCCCTCGGCGCGGAGGGCCTTGCAGGCCTGTGTGCCGGAATAGTCGAATTCGCAGGCCTGGCCGATGACGATGGGGCCGGCGCCGATGATCAGAATGGTCGAGATGTCTGTTCGCTTCGGCATGTCGGTCCGTCTGTCATCCTTTCTTCACGGGACATTCCCCAGAATGGGGGAACGCGCGCGTCTCGTCGCTTGCTGTCGTCCTGTATCGCGAGGGCCGCGCACAAAAAAAGGCCGCGCCGCAGCCTTTTTAGGTTCAGCGCGCCCTCCGTGAGACGAGACCCGGCGGGGCGAGAGGCCCGGCCCGGCGGTCGGGCGTGTGTTAGACGAGAATCCGCGGCAGGGGAAGGGGCCGTCGGCGCGGATCGGCGGGGCCGTCCACCTGAATGCGAGCCATGAGGCGCGTCGCAAAGGCCCGATCCGCCATGGGGCCCGCGCGGGCGCAGAGGCTCGAAGCCCGGTTCTGCGCGCGGCGATTCAGCCCTCTCCGCCCTGCGGCGAGGATCGCCGAAACGGGCCTGGAAGCTTCTGCGGCGCGGCGATCCGCAATTGCTTGTTGACGTTCATGCGTCCGAACACCACCTCGATCGCCGAGGGAGCGACGCCGAACTCGCCGGCGAGAAAGCGGACCATATGATCGGTCGCCCGGCCTCGGCGCGGCGCCGTGGTCACGCTGACCTCGAGCTGATGGCCCCTGGGCTTGCCGATGGCGTCGCGACTGGCGGCCGGCCGCCCCAGAATATTGACCACTAGAGTTTCGCCTTCCCACCAGAAAAAAGGCTCGGCCTCCGTCGATTTGCGCGTCAATTCGGATCGGCTCCCGCCCGCGTCCGCGGCGACGACGAATCGGCGCGGGCGGCGAGCCAGATCACATGCCGCGCGCCGCCGTCTCGGCCTCTGGCGCGCGTCTTCACCTCCTCCACACGGAAGCCGGTCTTGCGCAGGCGCGCGGCGAAATCGCGATCCGGCGCGCAGGACCATACGGCCAGCACGCCGCCCGGGCGCAGCGCGGCGCGCGCCGCCCGCAACCCGTCCTGGCCATAGAGCCCGTCATTGGAATCGCGGGTGAGAGCCTCGGGGCCATTGTCGACATCGAGAAGAATAGCGTCATAGCTGCCGCGGCCCGAGCGGATCACTCGCCCGACATCCTCGACCTCTATGCGGACGCGCGGGTCGGTCAGGCTGTCGCCGAACAGCTCCGCCATCGGCCCCCGCGCCCAGGCGACGACGGCCGGCACGAGCTCGGCGACGACGATCTGCGCCTTTGCCCCGAGAACGCCCAGCGCGGCGCGCAGGGTGAAGCCCATGCCGAGCCCGCCGATGAGAATGCGCGGCTGCGCCCGCGTCGCGATTTTCGCGCAGGTGAGCGTGGCGAGCGCCTCCTCCGAGCCGCTGATGCGGCTGTTCATCAGCTCGACGGCGCCGAGCCGGATGGAAAATTCCGCGCCCCGCCGCCGGAGCCGCAGCTCGCCCTCGCCGCCGGGCACGGGGGCCGTATCGAGCAGGGTCCAGGGGATCATAAAGGGGCTCTTTGGTGGGAGGGGCGGGCGCTGCGCGGAACGGTGATAGCCCGAGGCGAGATTCGGCGTCCAGCACCCCAGCGACTGGGAAAGATTTCCTCATTCTGAGGAGCCGGCGTCTAGAAGGACGAGGAAACCGTCTGCGCGGCCTTGGGCGTCGCTCGTCGCTTGCGCTGACGCGACAAAATGACTAGTTATCTGACTAGTCTGTGGAGGTCATCATGAAGAGCTGGGCCGTGCAGGATGCGAAGGCGCGTTTCAGCGAGCTGCTGGACGCCTGCCTCCACGAGGGTCCGCAGATGGTCACGCGGCGCGGCGCGGAGGCCGCTGTTCTGGTCCCGATCGTCGAGTGGCGCAGGCTTCGCCAGTCCGCGCCGCCGACATTGAAGGCCCTGCTCCTGTCCGACTCGGCGCGCGGCGATCTGGACCTGCCGGAGCGCGGCGCTCGGCGTCGTCGGCCGCCCCGCGGCTTCGATTAATGTATCTTCTGGACACGAATGTCGTCTCGGAATTGCGGCGCACCCGGCCGCATGGCGGCGTCCTCGCTTGGCTGGAGAGCGTCGCCGACCATGACCTTCATTTGTCGGCCGTGACGATCGGCGAGATTCAGGCGGGGATTGAGATCACACGCGTGCGCGACGCCGAACGCGCGGCTGCGATCGAAGCCTGGCTGGAGCAGGTCGCGGCGACCTACAATGTTCTCGCCATGGATGCGCCCGCCTTTCGCCAATGGGCGCGTCTCATGCATCGCAAGCCGGATCGGCTGATCGAGGATGCGATGATCGCCGCGACGGCGATCGTCCACGGGCTGACCGTCGTCACGCGCAATATGCGGGATTTCGAAGCGCTGGAGGCGCCGACGCTGAACCCGTTCGAGCGGAAGGCGTGATGGTCCCATCCTTGACAAATGCGGACTAAATTCCTATCTTCCTCCTCGCCTCCGCCGCATGGGGCGTCGTCCGAAGGGTCGGGCGGCGTCGGTGGGGGCACGGTTCGTAGAGGCGGGCGCAGACCCTCGTTCGCCGAAGCGACGCCACGCCGCCGGCACGGCTTCTCCTTCGTGCGGAGGCATGTGGGAACACATGCGAAAGTCGGCCGAATATCCGAGGCTCGCGCGGGGATAGATTACCCGAAAGGGGAAAACAACCCTGAGCCCGCAGGCGGCGAACAGAAAAGGCGGCCGTGGTCCGGGATGCTTCCGGCTTCGATGCGCGTCTCCTTTTACGCCACGGCCGAAACGGAGCCGCGGCGTCCCGGACCTCCCATCCTCCCGCGCCAAATTTCGGCGGCGGGCGCAAAGGCGCGCGCCCGCCTCTTCCTCGCCTCCCGCGACGTCCTGGCCGGGCTGGTCCCGGCCAATCCACGCCAACACCCCGAGGCGCCTCGACAAGTTCGGCGTGACGCCGAAGCTCCGGCGGAGCCCCACGGGATGAAATTCGTCGATGGCGGGCGCTTTCCTATGGTTTCTCAGCTGCTTGGCGGGGATGGCCGGGACCAGCCCGGCCAGGACGGCCGCAGCGTCTCGCTATGGGTGAATCCGATAGCCGCTGAAGGGGAGGGTGGAAGGCGCCGTTGCAGCTTGACACCGCCCCTTCCCCCTGCGCTTCTCCGCGGCTAGAAACATCCCTCCTATGAACATAAAGACACTCGAGATGCATCGCTATCGTTCGCATAATTGTGGAGAGCTGCGCGAGACAAAGGCCGGCGAGACCGTCCGCCTCTCCGGCTGGTGCCACCGCATTCGTGACCATGGCGGCGTGCTGTTCGTCGATCTGCGCGACCATTACGGCTTGACCCAATGCGTCGTCGATCCCGACTCGCCGGCCTTCAAAGACGCGGAGAAGCTGCGCTCCGAATGGGTCGCGCGTCTCGACGGCGAGGTGCGCAAGCGCCCCGCCGGCACCGAGAATCCCGATATGCCGACCGGCCTGATCGAGGTCTATGTGACCGAGATCGAGGTGCTGGGCCCGGCGGCCGAGCTGCCGCTGCCGGTCTTCGGCGACATCCCCTATCCGGAAGAGACGCGGCTGCGCTATCGCTTCATCGATCTGCGCCGCGAGAAGCTGCACGCCAATATCATGCTGCGCGGCAAGGTCATCGATTCGCTGCGCCAGCGGATGAAGTCCCTGGGCTTCTTCGAGTTCCAGACGCCGATTCTCACCGCCTCCTCGCCGGAGGGCGCGCGCGACTTTCTGGTGCCCTCGCGCATGCATCCGGGCAAATTCTATGCGCTGCCGCAGGCGCCGCAGCAGTTCAAGCAGCTGCTGATGGTGGCGGGCTTCGATCGCTATTTCCAGATCGCGCCGTGCTTTCGCGACGAGGACGCCCGCGCCGACCGCAGCCCCGGCGAGTTCTACCAGCTCGATATCGAAATGAGCTTCGTGACGCAGGAGGATGTGTTCGAGGCCGTCGAGCCGGTGCTGCGCGGCGTGTTCGAGGAATTCGGCGGCGGCAAGCCGGTGACGCAGAGCTTCCCCAAGATCGCCTTCCGCGACGCCATGCTGAAATATGGCTCCGACAAGCCCGATCTGCGCAATCCGCTGATCATCGCCGATGTCAGCGCGGAATTCGCGCGCGACGATGTGAGCTTCAAGGCCTTCAAGGGCAAGGTCGTGCGCGGCATTCCGGCGCCGGGCGCGGCGTCGCAGCCGCGCAGCTTCTTCGACAAGCTCAATGATTGGGCGCGTTCGGAAGGCGCGCCGGGCCTCGGCTACATCATCTTCGACGAGGAGAATGGCGCGCTGATCGGCAAGGGCCCGATCGCGAAATTCATTCCGCCGGAGGCGCTGGCCGCGCTCGCCGCCAAGGGCGGCGTGAAGGCCGGCGACGCATTGTTCTTCTCGGCCGGCGAGGAGCTGAAGGCGGCCAAGCTCGCCGGCGCCGCGCGCCTGCGCGTCGGCACGGAGCTCGGCCTGTCGAAGACGGATGTCTTCGAATTCTGCTGGATCGTCGACTTCCCGATGTACGAATATAACGAGGACGACAAGAAGATCGACTTCTCGCACAATCCCTTCTCCATGCCGCAAGGCGGCCTCGAGGCGCTGGAGAATAAGAACCCGCTCGATCTTCTCGCCTATCAATACGACATCGTCTGCAACGGCATCGAATTGTCCTCGGGCGCGATCCGAAATCATCGCCCGGACATTATGAAGAAGGCTTTCGAGATCGCCGGCTATGGCGAGGATGTGCTGCTCGAGAAATTCGGCGGCATGTATCGCGCCTTCCAATATGGCGCCCCGCCGCATGGAGGCATCGCGCCGGGCGTCGATCGCATCGTGATGCTGCTCGCGGGCGAGGAGAATTTGCGCGAGGTCGTGCTGTTCCCGATGAACCAGCGCGCCGAAGATCTGCTGATGGGCGCGCCCTCCGAGGCGACGCCCAAGCAGCTGCGCGAGCTGCACATCCGCCTGAACCTGCCCGAAAAGGGCTGAGTCTCACAACCGCGCCCCTTCTCCCGTTCCGGGAGAAGGTGGCCCGACGAAGTCGGGTCGGATGAGGGCCGCCGCGGTTGGCGCTCCTCAAAAAAATCTATCCCCATGCGTCGAATGGCGGTCAATATCGGCGCATGGTTTTTGACGTCCGCTCCACGCCGAAGCGCCCTCATCCGACCCCGCTTCGCGGGGCCACCTTCTCCCACGAGTGGGAGAAAGAAGGCGCGGCTTCATTTTTCCGCGAGCGTTTCCAGCGCGGCGCCGGTCATGCGGCAGATTTTCCATTCGTGCATGAGCTTTGCGCCCTGCGCCTCATAGAAGGCGATGGATGGCGTGTTCCAATCCAGCACCGACCATTCGAAACGGCCGAGTCCCTCGGCGACGCAGCGCCGCGCGAGATGGACGAGCAGCGCCTTGCCTATGCCGCCGCCGCGAAATTGCGGCCGCACGAAAATATCCTCGAGCCAAACGCCATGCCGGCCGCGAAACGACGAGAAAGTATAGAACCACAGAGCGAAGCCCGCGGGGGCGCCGTCGCTTTCGGCGATGTCGCAGAAGACGCGCGGGTTCGGCGCGAACAGCGCCTCGGCGAGCATCTCCTCCGACGCCTCGACCTCATGCGAGAGCTGCTCATATTCCGCGAGCTCGCGCACGAAAGCGGCGACGAGCGCGCTGTCTTCGCGCGCGGCGGGGCGGATGTGGATCACGCCTGCGTTTCCTCGACGATCTTATCCTCGACGATCAGAGCCGCGCGAACGAGCCCGCGCACGGAATTGCCGAAATAGAATTCCGCGTCGCCGGAAAAATCCTCGAGCCGCAGCAGGCTCTCGCGCGCCTCGCCGCTGGCGAGAAGATGCGCGCGCAATGTTCCCGGCAAGAGCCCGCTGGAGAGCGGCGGCGTCAGCAGCACGCCGTCGCGCGAAAGGAACACATTTGTGCGCGCGCCCTCGCAGACTTCGTCGCGCTCGTTGCGAAACAGCACCTCGTCGGCGCGGCAGCGCATCGCCGCTTCGGCCAGCTCGCGCTCATAGAGCTCGCGCCGTGTCGTCTTGTGGCGCAGCATCGGATCATCCGATTCGAAGCGCGCCTCGGCGATGGCGACGCGCCAGACCGTGTCCGGCTCGATGGCGTCGATCGGCAGCGAGCTCGCCTCGAAGCGGCCGTCGTGGCCGAGCGCATAGCGCACGCGCAGACGGTCATCGAGCGGGTCGGCGACCTCCTCGTTCAACGCCGCGAGAAAGGCCTCGTCGCTGTGAACGAATCCGAGCGCGCGCGCCGAGGCCGAGAGCCGCGCGATATGTTCGTCGAGATAGAGAAAACCGCCGCTCTCGGTCCACAGCAGCGTTTCGATCAGGCCGAATTCGTCAGCGCTCCGGTCAGGAATTTCGCCTTGATCAGACATTCTTCATATTCCTCGCGCGCCCGCGAATCGGCGACAACCGCAGAGCCGACGTTGCAGACGAGCTCCCCATCCGGGAAAAGGGTGAGCGTGCGGATCGCCACATTGAATCGGATCGCCCCGTCGGGCGCGATGAGGCCGAGCGAGCCGCAATAGACGCCGCGGGCGGCGCATTCGAGATCGCGGATAATTTCCATCGCGCGAATCTTCGGCGCGCCGGTCACAGAGCCGCAGGGAAAGAGCCCGGCGAAGAGATCGGAGAGCGTCACGCCGTCGCGCAGCTTCGCCTCTATGCCGGAGGTCATCTGATGCAAGGTCGGATAGGTCTCGACGGTGAAGAGATCGGTCACGCGCACCGAGCCGACCTCCGAGAGGCGCGAGAGATCATTGCGCAGCAGATCGACGATCATCAGATTTTCGGCGCGGGATTTCTCGTCCTGCGTCAGCAGGGCGGCGCGCGCCATATCCTCGCTCGGCATGAAGCCGCGTCGCGCGGTTCCCTTCATCGGCCGGGCGCGAATCGCGCCTTCGCAGACGTCGAAGAAGACCTCGGGCGAGAGCGAGACGATCCTCTCCTCGCCGAGCGCGACGACGCCGCCATAGGCGACCGGCTGGCGCTTGCGCAATGCGCGATAGAGCGCCGTCGCCTCGCCCTCGTAGCGGCCATGGAGCGGGAAGGTCAGATTGATCTGATAGACATCGCCCGCAAAAATGAATTCGCGGCATTTGTCGAAGCGCTCGGTATAGTCGGCGAGGCTCCAGGCCGGGGTCAGCGCGATCTCGACCGGCGCCGTCTCGGTAGCCAGCGATGCGGCGTTGCGCCATTCATATTGGCGCGGCGCGCGGAAGGCGCCGAAGAGCAGCAGCGGCGTGCGCGCCTGCGGCAGCGGGCCGCTCGCGAATTTCGCCTCCAGCGCATAGCCGAGCTCATAGCCGGCGTAGCCCGCGAGAAAGAGCCCGCGCCGCGTCGCCGCCTCCATGCGCGCGAAAGCCTGCGGAACTTCCGCCGCCGTGTCGGCGCGGATGATCTCCTCCGGCTCGTCGAAGAGCAGAGCGGCGCCGTTTCGTCCGTCCTCGAAGACGACGAAGGGGCCATCGGGCGCCTTATTGGGATCGAAAGGCTCGCGCCCGCGAAGCTCGGCGATATGGAACATGGGGGGCGCGGCGCTCCGGTTCGGAAAGCGCATCTTATATCAGCCGGGCCCGCGGATGAAGCCGCGAGTTGGTGCTTCATGGCGCGGCGTCGGGGCTTTTCGACGGCGCGATTTTGTCGAGCAGCCGGATCAGCTGCTCGATCTCGGCCGCGCTCAGCTCGGAAAAGGCGCTTCGCAAGGCTTCGGCCAGCAGAGGCGCCGCGCGTTCGAGCAGCTCTCTTCCCGAATCCGTCAGATGGTGGCGGATCGCGCGGCCGGGTCCACTCACGCGCTCGACGAGACTGCGTTTCGCCAATTTGCTCACCAGCTCGCCGACGGATTGATCGGTCATCATGCTCGCTTTCGCGAGCGCGTGGGTGGATAGGGCCGGACTGGCGCGAATTCGCTCGAGGACGACCCAGAGCGCCATCGTCAGGCCGACATTCGCCAGACATCGATCGAAAGCGGCGCTCTTGGCGATTTGCGCGCGTTTCAGACCGAGCGCCGCCAGCCTCAAACGGTCATCGAGCATATAAGGCTCCTTGCATAGATGCGCGGATCAATATATAAGGTTCCTTGTATATGGGGATCTCGCCGAAGCCATCGGAGCGCTCATGTCCGTCGTCAATTTCGCCGATCGAAAGGGCGATACCGCCCGTGTCGCTCTTATAACCGGAGCCACCGCCGGCATGGGGCTCGAAATCGCCCGCCAGCTTGCCGCTAAGGGGCTGAAGGTCGTCATCGGCGCGCGCGATGTCGAGCGCGGCCTTCGCGTCGCCGAGGAGCTCGGCTCCGGGGGAGGGGATGTCGTCGCGCTCGCGCTGGACGTCACCGATTCCGCTGGCGTCTCGCAAGCCGCCGCTCGGCTCGCCGGCGAGATCGGCCGGCTGGACGTGCTGATCAACAATGCGGGCGTCGCCAGGGACCAGCACAAGCGCCCGACGGAAACGACATTGCAGGATTTTCGCGAGACCTATGAGACGAATGTCTTCGGCGTGGCCACGGTGACGAACGCGTTTCTGCCGTTGCTCATGAAGTCGGACGATGGCCGCATCATAAATCAATCGGCCGCGCTCGGCTCGCACAGCATGACGGCGCGCATGGAGCCGCCATTGGTGAAGCTCAATTGGCTCGCCTACAACAGCTCGAAAGCGGCGCTGAATTCGATCACGCTGGAATACGCCAAGCATTTGAGGGAAACCTCGGTCAAAGTCTATGCGACCTCGCCGGGGCAGGTGGCGACCGCGCTCAATGGCTATCGCGCGGGCGGGGTGACGCCGGCGGAGGGCGCCGAAGTCGCCGTGCGTCTCGCGACGCTGGACCCGGCGCCGCCGAGCGGCGGCTTTTGGGGGCCTGCCGGGCGACTGGACTGGTAGCGTCGACCCCCGCGGAAAATTGCTCCTCGCCCCATTGCGCTATATGGAACAGCGGAGCTTTCCTCCCGTCCCATGAGCGCAAGATGCCCCATTCCCCCGATCATTCGCCGAGCGAGCGCGGAATGCGCCTCCTCTTCATCGGCGATGTGGTGGGGCGGGCCGGGCGCAAGGCCATACAGGAGCGGCTGCCGGAGCTGCGCCGTCGCTGGGGGCTCGATTTCATCGTCGTCAATGGCGAGAACGCCGCCGGAGGCTTCGGCATAACCGAGGCCATTTGCGACGAAATCCTCGCCGCCGGCGCCGATTGCGTGACGACCGGCAATCACGTCTTCGATCAGCGCGAGGCGCTCGTCTTCATCGAGCGCCAGCCGCGGCTGTTGCGCCCGGTGAATTATCCGCCCGGCACGCCCGGCCGCGGGGCCAATCTCTACACGGCCGAGAACGGCCGCCAGGTGCTGGTGGTCAATGTGCAGGGCCGCGTCTTCATGGATGCGCTCGACGATCCTTTCGCGGCAATCGAGCGCGAGGTGGGCGCCTGTCCGCTGGGCATGGCTTGCGACGCGCTCATCGTCGACATACATGCCGAAACGTCCAGCGAGAAAATGGCGATGGGCCATTTCGTCGACGGACGCGCCTCTCTGGTGGTGGGCACACATACGCATGTGCCGACGGCGGACGGGCATATCTTGCCCCATGGCACGGCCTATATGACCGACGCCGGCATGACCGGAGACTATGATTCGGTCATCGGCATGGAGAAGGAGGAGCCGCTGCGCCGCTTCACCCGCAAAACGCCGGGCGCCCGCTTCGAGCCAGCCCAGGGCGAGGCGACGCTCTGCGGCGTCGCGGTGGAGCTTTCGGCCGACGGCCTCGCGCGGCGCATCGCCCCGGTGCGGATCGGCGGCCGGCTGGCGCAGGCCAAGCCGGACTTCTGGCAGGTGGAGGACGAGACCCGCGCGGGGCTCGTCGAAGCGATCGGAGCGCCAAGGCGATGAGATGGGATCAGCTCGGCCAGTCCGACAATATAGAGGATCGTCGCCAGGAGACTGCCGACGCCGGCGCCGGGCCGAGCTTCGGAGGCGGCGGCGGGCTCGGGCTCGGCACGATCGTCATTCTCGGGGTGATCGCCTATGCGCTCGGCATAAATCCCGCGCTGCTCATCGGCGGCGCGGAAGTGTTCAGCAATATGCGCGGCGGCGGGCAGGTGGCGCAGCAGCGCCTCGACCGGCCGACGCGTCAGGCGCCGACCGGCGCGCCGGCCGATCGCCAGGGACAGTTCATTTCCGCCGTGCTCGCCGGCAATGAGCGCGTGTGGTCGCAGATTTTGCCGGAGCAGAAGGGGATTCGCTTCGATCCGGCGCGGCTCGTGCTGTTCAACGGCGTCACCGGCTCGGCCTGCGGGCGCGCGCAATCGGCCATGGGGCCTTTCTATTGCCCGATCGACCGGAAAATCTATCTCGACACATCGTTTTTCCGCGACATGGATCGACGCTTCGGCGGCGGCGGCGATTTCGCCTACGCCTATGTGATCTCCCATGAGATGGGCCATCAC
The DNA here is from genome assembly GCF_015709455.1 of Methylosinus sp. H3A. Classification (NCBI taxonomy): domain Bacteria; kingdom Pseudomonadati; phylum Pseudomonadota; class Alphaproteobacteria; order Hyphomicrobiales; family Methylocystaceae; genus Methylosinus; species Methylosinus sp. H3A. The sequence continues at coordinate 4,188,968 of NZ_JADNQW010000005.1, read as the reverse complement.
ATCGAAAATCTGCTCGGCATTCTGCCCAAGGTCCAGCGCGCACAGCAGATGGCGTCGAGCCGCTCGGAGTCCAATAATCTCTCGGTCCGCGTCGAGCTGATGGCCGATTGCCTCGCCGGCGTCTGGGCGGCGCATGCCGATCAGAATTGGAAGATTCTCGAGAAGGGCGACATAGAGAAGGCGATCAACACCGCGCAGGCGATCGGCGACGACCGACTCCAGCAGGCCGGTCAGGGCTACGCCGTTCCGGACAGCTTCACCCATGGCTCCTCGGCGCAGCGCGTCCAGTGGTTCCAGCGCGGGCTCCAGACCGGCAAGATCGACGCCTGCAATACGTTTTCGGCGCAGCGCTGAATTTTTGGCACGACTGGGGTCGGTCGAGCGTTCATTCCAATTGCGGAAAATCTCATGGCGGACGAGCTCATTCCCCGCGCGCATCTGTTCGGCAATCCGAAAAAGGCGGCGGCGCGGCTCAGTCCCGACGGGCGGCTGCTCGCCTGGCTGCAGCCGGACGAGGGCGTGCTCAATATTTTCGTCGCGCCGCTCGAGGGCCTCGACGCAGCGCGCGCCGTCACCAAGGATCGCAAGCGCGGCGTGCGGATATTCTCCTGGGCCTATGACGGCCGCAGCCTGCTCTATATGCAGGACGAAGGCGGCAACGAGAATTTCCACGTCTTTGTCGTCGACGCCGAGGGCGGCGAGGCGCGCGATCTCACGCCCTTCGACGGCGTCGCCGCGCGCATCGGCAAGATCAGCCGCAAGATCCGCGACCGCGTCATTCTCAGCGTCAATCGCCGCGACAAGCGTTTCCACGACGTCTACGCCGTCACGCTCGCGACCGGCGAATTATCGCTCGTGCAGGAGAATCCGGGATACGCCGGCTTCATCCTCGATGACGAATACCGGCCCCGTCTCGCCCTGCGGAACACGCCGGACGGACGCAGCGAGATTCTGCGTTCCGAGGGCGGCGCCTGGGCGCCCTGGATCGTTTTCGATGCGGCGGATGCGCGCTCCTCATCGCCGCTGCATCTGGACGCCGAGGCGAAGACTTTGTTCCTGCGCGACTCGCGGAATCGCGACAAGGCGGCGCTCGTTCGCGTCGATCTCGCCTCCGGCGCGACGACGCTCGTCGCCGAGAGCGACAAGGCCGATATCGGCCATGTCATTACCGATCGCGAAAGCTATCTGCCGCTGGCTTACGGGGTCGAGCGCGAGCGCCTCGAATATTTCGCGCTCGACGATCGCATCCGCGCGGATATCGATTTTTTGAATGCGCGTGACATCGGCGATTGGGGAATCGCCAGCCGCACGGAGGATGATTCGTTGTGGGTCGTCTCGGCGGCCTCCGACACGAGTCCGTCGGTCGATCATCTCTATGATCGTCGCGCGAAGACGCTGCGCATTCTGCATCGCGCGCGGCCGGAGCTCGTGGGCGCGCCGCTGCGCCCGATGCGGCCGGTCACGATCAAATCGCGCGATGGGCTCGATCTCGTCTGCTATCTCACTCTGCCGAAAGCGGCCGAGGCGAAGGCCCCTCAGCCTATGGTGCTGCTCGTCCACGGCGGGCCGTGGAGTCGCGGCTCCTTCGGCTATGACGCGCAACATCAATGGCTCGCCAATCGCGGCTACGCCGTGCTCAGCGTGAATTTTCGTAGCTCCACTGGCCTCGGCAAGGCCTTCGTCAACGCCGGCGACCACGAATGGGGTCGGCGCATGGACGACGATCTTCTCGACGCCGTCGATTGGGCGATCCGACAAGGGATCGCGGATATGAGCCGCATCGCGATCATGGGCGGCAGCTATGGCGGCTACGCCACGCTCGTCGGATTGACGCGTAATCCGCAGCTCTATGCTTGCGGCGTCGACATCGTCGGCCCCTCCAATCTCGAGACGCTGCTCGCGACGATCCCACCCTATTGGGAATCGTTTCGCGCGCAGCTCGTGAAGGCGATCGGCGATCCGGCGACGGAGGAGGGGCGCGCATTGCTGCGCGAGCGTTCTCCCCTTTATCACGCCGACCGTCTCGCCAAGCCGCTGCTGATCGCGCAGGGCGCCAATGACCCGCGCGTGAAACAGGCCGAAGCCGAGCAGATGGTCGCGGCGCTCGAGAGCAAGAAGATTCCGGTCGCCTATCTGCTCTATCCGAACGAGGGCCATGGTTTCGCGCGGCCGGAAAACTCGCTCTCCTTCCACGCCATCGCCGAGAATTTCCTCGCCCGTCATCTCGGCGGCCGCGCCGAGCCGGTGCGGGCGGAGGAGCTGAAGGAGAGCAGTCTGCGCATAGAGAAGGGGGCGTCGGAACTCGCGCTGCCGTAGCGGCGGCTCGCGCCGTGTCAGATCGCGCGTCGCGCTTTCGTCGTCAGCTCCATCGCGCGCAGCTTTTTGGCGAGCGTCGCCAGATCGCCGGCTGCGCCGAAATCCTCGCGGCGCGCGACGAGGCCGACGGGCTCCGCCAGCCGCGGCGCGAGGCGTGTCAGCAGCGAGTTCGGCGCGGCGCGCAGCACCATGGCGCGGTCGCGCTCGCCATAGGCGAGGGCGTCGCGCAATTCGTCGACGAAGCCGCGCTCGGGCGCATGGCCGGCGCGCAAAACGAGAACATCGGGATAGCGCATGGCGGGCAGCGCGCGGGCGAGGCCAGAACGCGCGTCGACGGCTTCGACAAGCCCGCAGCCGGCCTCCTCGGCGATGACGCCGAGGCCGGAGTCCGGCGGGCCGACCAGAACCGCGTCGGCGACGAGGCCGGCCACACAGGCGTCCACGAGCGAGGCCAGAGTGCGCACGATCGCCTCGCGCTCGGCCGATTCCCGGCCGCGCCCGCCTGTCGCCGGCGGCGTGTCGAATGCGAGGATGACGGCCGAGAGCATGAGCGTAGCCAGTGGGTGCGCCTATCGTAAGACGCTCATATTCCACATTCTGGCCCTGCACGGCAAATGCGCTGCGGCGAGCTCGATCTCAGATGCGAAGCGTGTCGAATGTCGCGCCGATCTCCGCGGCGTCGAACTCCGCAATAGCGGCGGGCAGCAGCGGATCATCGCCTTCGATCCAGCGCTTCTCGGCCTCGGCGGAATTGAGAGCGAGAGCGACCGCGCCGTTGAGCTCGTAGAGACGCCAAGAGAGTCCGGCGGAACGCAGCGACGACATCAGCGCATTCTGCACGAGGCTGCGCACGACGAGATGCGGCGTCGAAATGCTGGTGTCGGCGTCGGCGCCGGCCGTCGCGGCGAGGCAGGCGTTCTTGTCATAGGAGGCGTGGCCGCGGCAGGCGAGCGGCCGCAGCCGATAGAGCAGGCAAAGGCCCGCCTCTATATAGGGGCAGGGCTGGCGCAGGGACATGCGCGCGCTCTCCGAGCAGCCATTGGCGAAGGCGTTGATCGCCGCTATGCGCCCCGGAAGATCGACGCCGCGTTGCGCCAGCGCGCGCTGATTGGCGGTGACGAAACGCGCGACGAGAAACACTTCCGGCGCCGTCGCGACGACGCGCAGCACGCAGCAGGCGGGACAATCGCCCGCGCAGGCGATGGCCGGCGCGCCTTCGGTCTGAATGGCGAGATTGCCCTCGAAACTGTCGAAGGCCTGGAGGCAGAGCGCGCCGATGAACTCCGGCCGGGCGCGGCGCTCGCGGATCGTCGCGTCGAAGGCCTGCGCCATTGCGTTGAAGAAAGAGGAGGGGCCTTCGGAGGTCGGGTCGGTCATAGGCGCGCTCGGCTATGTGGCTCGGTTACGCTATGTAACAACGATACATAATGATGAGCAAGCCACAGATTCTTCGCTCGAGCCGTCGTTCGGAGCCGCGGGTCGCGCGCGCGGCGGCCGGAACCGGCGTCCTGCTCGCGCGTTTTCTACGCCGTCGGGGGCAGGGGCGCAAAGGGGGAGGCCGCATCGATGAAACGAACCGTCTTCATCTTGTCCACGGTCGCCGCGCTCTCCGGCGCGGGCGCGGCCGACGCGCACAACGACTTCACCGATCGCGCGGAATATTTCGCGGCGACCCCGCAGTCGCCGGTCTACTATGAGCCGCAATTCTATTATTATCCGAGCTATGGTCAGCCGCTCTACACGGGGCGCTCGATCTATCTCGCGCCGCGGCGTCGGCGCCACTGAGGCGCCGAGACGCTCCTTTTAGAACTCGACCTCGAGCTCCTCGATCTCTTCCTTCTCGAGGAGAGCGGCGGCGATCCATTCCTGCATCGCCGGCCATTCGAAAATACGGTCGCAATAGGCTTGCGCGACATCGTCGAGCGGCACGTCATAGGTGCGGAAACGCGTCGCCACCGGCGCGTACATGGCGTCGGCCATGGAGAGCGGACCGAAGAGATAGGGCCCGCCATAGGTCTCCAGGCATTCGCGCCATATCTGCGTCACGCGCGCAATGTCGCCCTGCGCCTTCGACCACACTTTGAATTTCGGAAAATGCCCTTTCAAATTCATCGGCAGCGCCGAGCGCAGCGATGTGAATCCCGAATGAATCTCGCCGCAGATCGAGCGGCAATGGGCGCGGCGCAGGCGCTCGGCCGGCAATAGGCCCGCAGCTGGCGCAATCTCGTTCAGAAACTCGCCGATCGCCAGAGTGTCCCATATTTTGGCGCCGTCATAGGTGAGGCTGGGCACCAGAATCGATGGCGACAGCAGGAGAATTTCCGCGCGCGCCGCGACATCGTCGGGGCTGACGACCAGCTCCTCGAAAGCGAGGCCGGAGAGCTTGGTCATCAGCCAGCCCCGCAAGGACCAGGACGAGTAATTCTTGCTGCTGATCGTGAGCGTCGTCGCCGGCATGAGAAACGCTTCCTCCTTCTCCTTATTGTGGACTGCGCAGCAAGCCCTGTGCCATGCTAGAGCCGATCAATGGCACGGGGCTTGCTCGACGAGCCCTATCGGTAACGAGGTTTCGCGCAGCCGCATGATGTATGACGCTTATCAGAGCTACGCCGATGTGAGCAATCGACTTCGGACGGCGGCGGCGAGCAGCGAGCGATTGCTCAGTCTGTGGAAATCGACGCCCTATGCGTCGCCACTACGATGTTTCGAAGCCTATTGCGAATTGATCGCATTGCTCGGCTTCACCCATGAGCGGCCCGATTACGGCATCACGCAGCTCGCCTTGCACAATGGCGCGGTCGTCGACATCGTGGAGGAGCCCGTCTATTCCACGCCCTTCTGCACATTGCAGCGTTTCGTGCGCAAGGATGCAGAGAATCTGCCGCGCGTGCTGCTCGTCGCGCCCATGTCCGGGCATTTCGCGACCCTGTTGCGCGGCACGATCCGCACGTTGCTGCAGGACCACGACGTCTATGTGACCGATTGGACCAACACGCGCGACATTCCGCTCGCGGAAGGCGTGTTCGGCATGGACGAGTTCGTCCAGCATCTCATCGATTTCCTGCGCTTCCTCGGCCCGCCGTCGCATGTCGTCGCCGTCTGCCAGCCGACCGTCGCGGCGCTCGCCGCCGTCGCCGTCATGGCCGAGGACAATGACCCCGCCCAGCCGGCGAGCCTCACGCTTATGGCCGGGCCGATCGACGTCAGCGTCTCGCCGACCAAGGTCAATGAATTCGCCGTCTCCAAGCCGATCGAATGGTTCCGCAACAATGTCATCGGCACCGTGCCGCGCGCGCTGCCGGGGGCCGGGCGCCGCGTCTATCCGGGCTTTCTGCAGATCGCCGGCTTCATGAGCATGAATATCGAGCGCCACGCCAACGCTTTCATCGACCTCTTCCGCCACAGGGTCGAGGGCGATCATGAGAAGGCGGATCGCATCCGCACCTTCTATGAGGAATATTTCGCCATCATGGACCTCGATGCGGATTTCTACCTGCAGACGATCGAGACCGTCTTCCACCAGAATGCCCTTTCTGCAGGCAAATTGCTCTTTAGGGGGCGAACAGTGACGCCGCGCGCGATCAAGAAGACTTTTCTGCTCACCGTCGAGGGCGAGAAGGACGATATTTGCGCCGTGGGCCAGACGCTCGCCGCGCAGGATCTGTGCAGCGGCCTGCGCCCCTATATGAAGTCCCACCACCTGCAGGCCGGCGTCGGCCATTACGGCGTCTTCAATGGCAAGCGCTGGGACAATCAAATCTATCCGGTGGTCCGCGACCACATCCAATGCAGCGTGTGATCCGGCGAGTGGACCGCATCATCCGATTTGGAAGCGTGTCATTCCCGGCGCGCGCGATCGGGATTCCCGCGCGATAGCCGACATTTCGTGTCCGTGCTCTGGATTTCCCGGTCGGGCCTTCGAGCCGCCAGGAAAGACGATGCGTCTATGAGTTCAGGGCGCCGCGTTGCGCCAGCCCGGCCGGGGCTGTGACATTTTGTTGCAGGGCGTCACGGCTCGGCCACAGGGGTGGGGGAGAGGCGCTTCGCATTGCATATAATTATATGATTTAAAACAATAAAATACACAATTCAGAGGTCGTCGGGGTTGCCGGTCTATTACTGTCCTCTATAGGCCTACGGGAATTTTTCCTTGAATTTTTTGTGCGGCGCAATATTCTATCGTCACTGAATTTCGGTGCGCTCCGTCGAGCATCCTTCCCGAGCCGCGCCGCCGGAATTGAAATTTCTAAAGGCCTTCCGACCCGCACGTCCGTGGCTGTGAAGGCGAGACGAGGTCACTATGGAATCGATCAAGACTTGGTTTCAGGACTGGTCCGACGCCTGCGAATACGCCAAGGAATGCGCGCCCGACCTGTCTTTCCTCCCCGGCGAACCCTTCACCGCGCTCTTCGGCATCGGCGCCGTGTGCTTCCTCGTCTGGTGGTGGAACGAGCGTTCCCTGCGCGCGCAAATGGCGATTGTCGCCAGCACTTGGGCCACGCCGCAGCCGGTCGAGGCTCATGAGGGTCTGACCGCAGTTCTCGACCGCGCGCGGGCTTTCTTCCCGGCGGCTCTGAAGCGAGCCGCCTGATCGCGAGGGCGGACCGGAACGATCGGACGGCGGCGCCCCTGCCGTCCGCTCGTTTTCGAGGGAAGGTCGACAGGGCGGCGGCCATAGGCTAGGCGTGGAGCAGAGCTCCGCCGGACCCGCCGCCGCAATGCGCATCGACTCACGCCATTATCGCACCATCTGGGAGAACGCCGACGGAAGCGTCGAAGCGATCGACCAGACCAAGCTCCCCCATAGATTCGAGACCAAGAGGCTCGCCTCGCTCGACGATGCGGTCGCGGCGATCGCGACCATGGTCGTGCGCGGCGCGCCGCTCATCGGCGTGACCGGCGCTTATGGCCTCGCTCTCGCCGCCGCCGCCGATCCCAGCGACGAGGCGATCGAGGCCGCCCATGCGCGGCTGGCCGACGCAAGGCCGACGGCGGTCAATCTGCGCTGGGCGCTCGATCGGCTACGCCGTCTGCTCCTCGCCGCGGCCCCCTCCGAGCGGCCAGCGCTCGCCTTTGGCGAGGCCGGGGCGATCGCCGACGAGGACGCGCTCAGCTGCGAGGCGATCGGCGATCATGGCGCGGCGCTCATCTGCGCCGCCGCCACGGAGCGCCGCGGTCGGCCGGTCAATATTCTCACCCATTGCAACGCCGGCTGGCTCGCGGCCGTCGATTGGGGCACGGCGCTGGCGCCCATCTACAAGGCCGCCCGCGACGGCGTCGATCTGCATGTATGGGTCGACGAGACGCGTCCGCGCAATCAAGGCGCGAGCCTCACCGCCTTCGAGCTTTTAGGCGAGGGGATTCCCCATACGGTCATCGCCGACAACACCGGCGGCCATTTGATGCAGCATGGTCTCGTCGATCTCTGTATCGTGGGCAGCGACCGCACGACGCGCGCGGGCGATGTCTGCAATAAGATCGGCACCTATTTGAAGGCCTTGGCCGCCCATGACAATGGCGTGCCGTTCTATGTCGCTCTGCCGAGCTCGACGATCGATTGGCGCATGCGCGACGGCGTGGCCGAAATTCCGATCGAGCAGCGCGACGCTTCCGAAGTGACGCATATTTCCGGCCTCGCCGAGGATGGCGCGGTGACGCGCGTACAAGTGACGCCGAAAGGCTCGAGAGCCGCCAATTACGCATTCGACGTGACGCCTGCGCGCCTCGTCGGCGCACTGATCACCGAACGCGGGGTGTGCGCGGCGAGCGAGGCGGGACTACGCGGATTGTTCCCGGATTTGGCGTGATCGTGGTGCGCGACTCCTTCTCCCGCGTGCAGGAGAAGGTGGCCCCGCGAAGCGAGGTCGGATGAGGGGGCGCCGCGAATATCCGAATCTCGACTGCTTTGCGTCATCGCGCAAATAATCGTAAACGGCTGAAGTGGCGCGAGCCCTCATCCGACCCGACTTCGTCGGGCCACCTTCTCCCGCAGGAGGGAGAAGGGGCGCGCGCTGGTTTTTGATGCTCGGATGTTGTCATGGCCTCTGATGACGCTCCTTCCCGCAAGCGCGGCGAGAGAAAGCCCACGCCGATCGAAGATCTCTCGCCGCGGCGGGCGAAGCTCGAACATTCACGGCTCGCGGAAGAGATCGCCGAGCATGATCGCCGCTACTATCAGGAAGACGCGCCGAGCGTCACAGACGCCGAATATGACGCGCTGCGCCAGCGCTATGAGGCGCTGGAAAAAGCCTTTCCCGAGCTTTCCTCCGACGCATCGCTGACGAAGAAGGTCGGCGCCGCTCCGACGGAGAAATTCGCAAAAATAAAACATGTCGTGCCGATGCTCTCGCTCGGCAATGTATTTTCGGACGAGGAGGTCCATGAATTCGTCGCGCGCGTGCGGCGATTCTTGGGCTTTTCGGACGAGGCGCCGCTGCTCTTCACCGCCGAGCCGAAAATCGACGGCCTCTCCTGCTCGCTACGTTACGAGAAAGGCGTGCTCGTCTCCGCCGCGACGCGCGGCGACGGCTATGAGGGCGAGGACATCACCGCCAATATTCGCACGCTCGAGGAAATCCCGCAGCGCCTGCGCGGCGAGGTCTGGCCCGATGTGCTGGAGGCGCGTGGCGAAGTCTATATGCGGCGCGAGGATTTCTTCGCGCTCAATGAAAGACAGGCGGCCGCAAACAAGCCGCTCTTCGCCAATCCGCGCAATTCGGCCGCGGGCTCTTTGCGCCAGCTCGATCCCAATGTGACCGCGAGCCGGCCATTGCGTTTCTTCGCCTATAGTTGGGGCGAGGTCAGCGTCATGCCTTCCGATACGCAATATGGCATGGTGCAGGCCTTGGCGAGCTTCGGCCTGCCGACCAATCCGCTGACCCAAATTTGCGCCGGCGCCGAGGAGATGCTCGCGCATTTTCGTGACATAGAAGCGCGCCGCGCGACGCTCGGCTATGACATAGACGGCGTCGTCTACAAGGTGGACGATATCGGCTTGCAAATTCGTCTGGGCTTCGTCTCGCGCGCGCCGCGCTGGGCGGTGGCGCATAAATTCCCGGCCGAGCAGGCGAAGACCATCGTGCGCGGCATAGACATAAATGTCGGCCGCACCGGCGCGCTGACGCCGATCGCACGGCTGGAGCCGGTGACGGTCGGCGGCGTCGTCGTCTCCAACGCCACGCTGCACAATGAGGACGAGATCGCGCGCAAAGATATTCGCGTCGGCGACACGGTCGTCGTGCAGCGCGCCGGCGACGTCATTCCGCAGATCGTCGAGGTCGTCGTCGATAAGCCACGCGGCGAGAAGCCTTACGAGTTTCCCCATGTGTGCCCGGCCTGCGGCTCGGCGGCCGTGCGCGAGATCGACGAGAAGACAGGCGAGGCCGATGTCGTGCGCCGCTGCACGGGCTCGCTCGTCTGTCCGGCGCAGGCGATCGAGAGGCTGAAGCATTTCGCCTCGCGCAACGCAATGGACATAGAAGGGCTCGGCGACAAGCAGATCGAGGCTTTCTTCGAGGAAGGGCTCATTCGCACGGCTTCCGAAATTTTCACGCTGGCCGAACGAAACAGAGCGAGCCTGACCAAGCTCGAGAACCGCGAGGGCTATGGCGAGACCTCGGTGCGCAATCTCTTCGCCGCGATCGACGCGCGGCGCAGCGTGCCGATCAATCGCTTTCTCTTCGCGCTCGGCATACGCCATGTCGGCGAGACCAACGCCAAGCGCCTCGCACGGCATTTCGTCGATTTCGCCAGCCTGCGTGACACAGCGCGCGAGGCTGCGCCGGAGAGCGAAGCGCGCGAGCGCATCGAGTCGATCGAAGGCATAGGCGGCGTCGTCGCCGAGGCGCTCTACGACTTTTTCGCCGAGCCGCATAATGAGCGCGAGATCGATGCGCTTTTGGAGCATGTGACGCTGGAGCCCTTGCCGCAGATCGAGAGCGCCTCGCCCGTCGCCGGCAAGACGGTGGTGTTCACCGGCGCGCTGGAGCGGCTGACGCGCGAAGAGGCCAAGGCGCAGGCCGAGCGTTTCGGCGCGAAGATTTCGGGCTCCGTGTCGAAGAAGACCGATCTCGTCGTCGCGGGGCCGGGGGCGGGATCGAAGCTGACAAAGGCCAAGGAGCTCGGGGTCGAGGTCATCAGCGAAGAGGAATGGTTTTCTCGAACGGGGCAGTAGGGGGCGAAGTCGACCGGCGCTGCGCGAAATGGTAAGATCGCCCCGCCATTTTCAAAGTAGGGCGCGCGTCGAGATTCCAGTTTGATCTCTATGTGAGGACAAAGATGACGAGCGAACTCTCTCCGGAAAAAATCCTCGGTCTCGGTCTCGGCTTCTGGAATTCCAAGGCCCTGCTCTCGGCCGTCGAGCTCGGCCTTTTCACCGTGCTGGCGGGAGGGCCTGCGGATGCGCAGACGCTGCGCGCCCGCCTCGGCCTGCATGAGCGCTCGGCGCTCGACTTCTTCGACGCGCTGGTCGCGCTCGGAATGCTCGAGCGCGACAACGGCCTCTATCGTAATACGGCGGAGGCGGACCTCTTCCTCGATCGCGCCAAGCCGAGCTATGTCGGGCAAATATTGGAAATGTCCAATCTGCGCTTGTTCGCGAGCTGGAACCGCCTCACCGAGGCGTTGCGCACCGGAAAAGCGCAGAGCGAGAGCGCCGGCGACAAGGATTTCTTCGGCGCCCTCTATGCCGATCCCGATCGTCTGCGCAGCTTCCTCACCGCGATGAGCGGCATCAGCGCCGGGCCGGCGCAGGCCATCGCCGCGAAATTCCCGTGGAAGGATTATAAGAGTTTCGCCGATGTCGGCGTGGCGCAGGGCATGGTCCCGGCGACCGTCGCACGCGCTCATCCGCATCTGACCGGCGGCGGTTTCGATCTGCCGCAGGTGAAGTCGATCTTCGAGGATTTCATCGCGCAGAACGGCCTCTCCGATCGGCTGCGCTTCTATCCCGGCGATTTCTTCGCGGACGATCTGCCCAAGGTCGACGTCATCGTCATGGGGCACATCCTCCACGATTGGAATCTCGAGCAGAAGCGCATTCTGCTGGCCAAGGCCTATGACGCGCTTCCGAAAGGCGGAGCGCTCATCGTCTATGAGGCGCTCATCGACGATGAGCGCAAGACCAACGCCTTCGGCCTGCTGATGAGCCTCAATATGCTGATCGAGACGCCCGGCGGCTTCGATTACACCGGTGCGGATTGCCAGGGCTGGATGCGCGAGGCCGGCTTCTCGCAGACGCGCGTCGAGCATTTGCTCGGGCCGGATTCGATGGTCATCGCCGTGAAGTGAGGCGCGCGAGCGTTTCGCGTCGCTACGGGCATTCCTTCTGCACGCGGCCGAGCGCGTCGGAGAGGCCCTTCAGCGAATAAGTGTCGGTCGTCACATTGCCTTTGGCGGAGGGCGCCTTGATGACGAGCTTCGAGCCGTTCTTCAGCGCCTCGACGAACTCCTTCTCCTTCGCCGGATTCTTCACCCAGGCGTTGGCGCCTTTGGTGACGAGCTCGAAATTATCGCCGTCTATGTCGGCGCTGGCGGCGCCGCCGTCCTTGGAGGCGAAGCCGAGGATGATCGCCACCTCGTTGCGCACGGCCTCGGCCGGCCGCGTCGAGATGAAGACATAGGCTTTGTCGCGTTGCAGTTTCGCGGGCTGGCGGTCCTTCGGCTCGGCGAGCGCATAGCAGGTCTTGTCCTTGCCCTGCCCATGCGCGGTCATGGCGTTCCAATCGCCATAGGAGCCGATGGCGGTCGGCGTCTTGGCGACGGCTTTGTCCTTCTCGGCGGGCTTGTCCTTGCCGGTCCTGACGTCCTGGCTTTTGACGTCCTGGCTCTTGGCGTCTTTGACGCCTTTGTCCTTGGCGGCCTTGCCGTTCTTGTCTTTGCCGTTCTTGTCCTTGGCGCTCTTTTGTTCCGGCTCGGCGGAGTCCTCCGCATCTGCAGGCTTCTTGGCTTCTCCAGGCTTCTTGGCTTCTGCAGGCTTTTTCGCCTCGGCGGTCTTCTTCGCGTCTGCGGGTTTCTTGGAAGCCTCGGGCTTTTTTGCTTCGCCGGGCTTGGCCGTCTCGGTTTTCTTGGTCGCCTCTGTTTTCTTGGCCGCCTCGGCATTCTTGGCGTCCGGCTTGGCGGGCTTCTTCTTGTCGGCCTTGGCGTCGGAGGCCGCATCCTCGGCCGCCGGCTTTTCTTTCGCGAGGGCCGGCGCCGCGACAGTGAGGCCGAGGCCGGCGGCGAGAAGGAGGGGAAGGAAAGCTGGGCGAATCATAGAGCCGAGTTTATCGTCCGAGCCTGTGGCGAACCAGTGGCGGCGGCGCGTCCGATGGTCGCCGCAGTGGAATGTTTCCTGCTTGGCGCGGGCGCGCGGCAGACGCGCGCGAGACGAGATGTTTCCATGGCCAGACGGCATATTCTCTATATCGAGCGCGGCAAGCTGCCGAACCGCGCCGCTCATCAAAAGGCGATCGACGCGACCAAGATCGGCGTCGCGCTGGATCACGACTACGTCCCCTTCGCCGTCGAGGGCTATCTGCCCTGCACATTCGACGGCGAGGACGCCGGCTTCGACATACGTTTCTCGGAGCGCGATCCCAGCGCGGAGCTGTCGCCCGAGCTCGCCGCGGCGATCGGCGGCCGCGATGCGCAGCTCGCCATCAAATGGTCGAGCGATCCCCGCGAGAAGATCGCGGCGCTGGCCTTCAGCGCCGCGCTCGCCAAGGATTTCGACGCGATCGCCCATGATCCCGACAAGGACAAGATCATCGCCGCCGACGCGCTGCTGAAGCAGGCGAAGGCGGCGCTCGACGAATTATAGAGCTTCGCGCCGCCGCAGCAGGACCAGCCTTCCGTCGACCGGCCGGTTGGCCTCGATGCGGATCGTCGTCGCCTGTGAGACGAGCGGGACGAAATCCTTCTCCCACAGTTTTTCGATATAGGCCGGGTCATGCGCGAAGCGTCCCGCGGGCGCGAGCGCATAATCGGCTCCGGCGCCAGTCTCGAAGCTGAAAGCGAAGACGCCGCCGGGGACGAGCCGCGCGCCCACTCCGGCGAACAGCGCCGCGAGGTCGCCGAGATAGATGACCATGTCGAGCGCGACGACGAGATCGAAGCGCTCGCCGGAGCCGGGCAGGAACTCTTCGATATCCTGCTCGATCAGCCGCGCATAGATTTGGCGCTCTCGCGCCTTGTCCAGCATGCGGGGGGAGAGATCGACGCCGATGATCTCCTCACCGAAGGAGGCCAGCATTTTCGCGGCGAGGCCAGTGCCGCATCCAAGGTCGAGGATGCGTGGGAAGGCGCGTCCGGTTGCTGCCAGCAGCGGCTGCAATGTCTCCGGCAGCCGGTAGCCCAGCGTCTCGACGAGATGGCGGTCGAAGTCCGGCGCATATTTGTCGAAGCAGGCGGCGATATAGGCGCGTGAGGCGCGCTCATGCCGCCTGCCGCGCAGCGCATCGAGATGGAAGGGGATGATCTGATCCTCGGGCGCTGCGCGCAGCAGCGCCTCGCCGAAGCGGATCGCCGCCGCCTTGTGGCCGAAGCCGCAGAGCGCCTGAAAGACCGAGCGGCCGATGCGATCGTCGCTCTCCGCATGGACGCCGGCCGCGCGGCGATAGGCGGCGAAGGCCTGTTCGGGCGCTTCGTCTAGGGCCGCTTCCACGAATGCGGCGAGCGCATATTTGCGGATGATCGGCGCTTCATCGGGCAAGGCCTCGGCGGCGCGCTCGAATGCGGCGCGCGCGGCGGCGAACTCGCCGATCAGGAAGAGAGTCTGACCATAGCAGGCGTCGAGCGCCGGGGTGGAGACGCCGCGCTCCAAAGCGGCGCGCAACAGCGCGACCGCCTCGTCATAGCGCCGGCTCTCGAGGCAGATGAGGCCGAGCCCCGTCGCGGCTTCGGCGGAGGCTGGGTCGAGGTCCAGCGCCGCGCGATAGGCATGCTCGGCCGTGGTGATTTCGCCGATCTCATTGCAGAGGCCGGCGACCGTCAGCCAAGGCTGGACGCGATTCGGATCGCGTTCGATCGAGGCGATGAAACAGGCCAGCGCATCCGCCTTGCGGCCGTCGAGCCAGAGCACAGCGCCGAGGTCGGCGAGAAGGGCGGCGTCTTCCGGCGTCAGCGAGGCGGCGGTCGTCAGAGCGGCGACGGCACCGGTCACATCGCCTTCTTGCCAGAGTCCCAGGCCGAGATAGCGCAACGCTTTGACCGGTGACTCGCCAGCGTCGATCATTTCAGCGAAACGTGGAAAGCGCGCGCGCCAGACCGCGAGCGTGTCGACGAGGTCCGGCGGAGACGGCGGAGAAATATGCAGACTCATGATGCTATGCTCCCGAAACAAACGGGACATAGTCTGCCGCGCCGAGCTGACGTCAGGCTGGTCTCGCAGCCTGCGTCGATGAAAGTGAAGATGTTCGCGCGCCCCCTCCCCAACCCTCCCCCGCTCTGCGGGAGAGGAGGCAGATTAGGCGCTTCATCGAGGTTTCGCGAAACGTCGCCGTCTCCCTCTCCCGCGCAGCGGGGGAGGGTGAGGGAGGGGGCAACCGTCAGCCGGCCTTTTTCGCCGCCATCATGTAATTCACATCGGTGTCGTGGCTCTTGCGCCAGCTGCGCGTCAGCGGCTGGAAACTCATCCCGGCGCGATCGATCTCGCGCAGCCCGGCGCGGCGCAGCCAGGTCGCCAATTCGCCCGGCCGCACGAATTTGTCGTGATCATGCGTGCCGCGCGGCACCCAGCCCAGCACATATTCGGCGCCGAAGATGGCGAGCGCATAGCTCTTCAGCGTGCGGTCTATGGTGGCGAGGAAGAGCAGCCCGCCGGGCTCCACCAGCGAGCCGAGCGTGGCGACGAAGTCGCTCTGTCCCTCGACATGCTCCAGCACCTCCATGGCGACGACGATATCGAAACGCGCGCCTTCTTCCGCGAGCGCCTCGGCCGTGCTGTTGCGATAGGCGATGTCGAGGCCGGAGCGCTCCGCATGGCGGCGCGCCACCTCTATATTATTGGGGGCGGGATCGACGGCCGTGACCTTTGCGCCGAGCTCGGCCAGCGATTCGCTCAATATGCCGCCACCGCAGCCGATATCGACGAGGCGCAGACCTTCCAGCGGCTGCGCGTCATGGCGGTCCCGCGGCGCGCCATCGACGTGAAAATGCCGGCAGGCGAGATCGCGGATGTAATTCACGCGAACCGGGTTGATGTCGTGCAAAATGCCCATCTTGCCCGTGGCGTCCCACCACAGCTCGCCGAGCCGGTCGAAACGGTCGACGTCGGCGGGATCGACGCTGGCGGAATGGGGGCGGTCATGATGCTGCGGCACGCGGATCCTCTTTTGTTCGGCCTCGGCGGCCGCTCTCGCGATCTGGAGCTCTCCCTCGCGCTTCGAGACGGCTCCTTCGGAGCCTCCTCAGCATGAGGGAGAGGATTGCTCCCTTCACCAGTGGCGCTCCTCATGCTGAGGAGCCCGCGTAGCGGGCGTCTCGAAGCACGCGGAACCCCGTCGCGGCGTTGACACCGGCGGCGGGGGCGTCACATATACGCCCGCTTTTGGTCGGATGCGAGCGGCCATCCGGCTCGCCCGAGCCGGGCCCGTGTTTCTAATCTAGGTCGGTCATGGCTCGTCTGGTGATGAAATTCGGCGGCACCTCGGTCGCCAATGTGGAGCGCATCCGCAATGTCGCGCTCCATGTGAAGCGCGAGGTGGAGGCGGGATACAAGGTCGCCGTCGTGGTCTCGGCCATGTCCGGCAAGACCAATGAACTAGTCGCCTGGTGCAAGAACGCCTCCGCTCTGCACGACCAGCGAGAATATGACGCGGTCGTCGCCTCCGGCGAGCAGGTGACCGCTGGCTTGCTGGCCATCGCCTTGCAGAATATCGGCCTGTCCGCGCGCTCCTGGCTCGGCTGGCAGATTCCGATCCTGACCAGCGACGCTCATGGCTCGGCGCGCATCCAATCTATCGACGGCTCCGCCTTGCGCGCCGGCTTCGATCGTGGCGAGGTCGCCGTCATCGCCGGTTTCCAGGGAATCCACCAGCCGAGCGGCCGCATCACCACGCTCGGCCGCGGCGGCTCGGACACCAGCGCCGTCGCCGTCGCCGCGGCGATAGAGGCGGATCGCTGCGACATTTATACGGATGTCGATGGCGTCTACACCACCGATCCGCGTGTCGTTCCCAAGGCGCGGCGCATGGAGCGCATCGCCTTCGAGGAGATGCTGGAGATGGCCTCGCTCGGCGCCAAAGTGCTGCAGGTGCGCTCGGTGGAGGTGGCCATGGTGCATGGGGTCCGCACCTTCGTCCGCTCGTCCTTCGACGATCCGGCCCGTCCCAACAGCGGCACGCTGATCTGCAAAGAGGAGGATATTGTGGAAGCCCAGGTCGTGACAGGCATCGCCTTCTCGCGCGACGAGGCGCAGATCACGCTTCGCCGCGTCGCCGACAAGCCGGGCGTCGCGGCGGCGGTCTTCGTGCCGCTGGCCGAGGCCGGCGTCAATGTCGACATGATCGTGCAGGTCGCCTCGGAAGATGCGTCGACCGACATGACCTTCACCGTGCCGGCGGCCGAATATGAGCGCTGCGTCGCCATATTGGAGCAGGCCAGATCCTCGATCGGCTACGCCGGGCTGACGGGCGCCAAGGATGTCGCCAAGGTCTCGGCGATCGGCATAGGCATGCGCAGCCATGCCGGCGTCGCCGCCCGCGCCTTCAAGGCGCTCGCCGACAAGGGCGTGAATATTCGCGCCATCACCACATCGGAGATCAAATTCTCCGTGCTGATCGACGCCGCCTATACAGAGCTCGCGGTGCGCACGCTGCACTCGCTCTACGGCCTCGACGCCGAGTGAGGCCGGCTGCGAATTCGTCGCAATCGCCGCGTAATTGTCGAGACCCAGCTTTTTTAAAGTAGGAGCCGAGCATGGATGAATTGATCGCCCGCATTTCCGCAGCGCTGGGCGTCGAGCCCGAGACGGCGAGGCTCGCCGCCGGCCATGTGCTCGGCTTTTTCCGCAAGGAGTTCCCGGACGGTCCGGCGGCCGATCTCATCGCCAGACTACCCGGCTCGGAGGAAGCGATCGCGGCGGCCGAGGCGGCTCCGGCGGCGGATGGCGGGCTGCTCGGCGGCTTGCTGGGTGGGCTCGGCGGCCTCGTCGGCGGCTCCAAGGGCGATCTGATGGCGCTCGCCGGACGGCTCTCCAGCGTCGGACTCTCGATGGATCAGAGCCAGGCGCTGGCCAAGGAATTCTTCGCCCATGCCGAGGGGTTGGTCGGCAAGGAGAAGCTGAAGGAAATCACCGATTCGGTGCCGGGTCTCTCCCAGTTCTTGTGAGTTTGCGCCCTCACCCTCCTCCGCTTCGCGGGAGAGGGAAGCGGCAGGCGTTTCGCGAAATCTCGATGAAGTGCGCAATCTGCCCCCTCTCCCGCATAGCGGGGGAGGGTTTGGGGAGGGGGCGCGCTCAGCGCGGCGAAGGCGCGGAGCGTCGCAGTTGCGACAGGCGCAGGCCGAATGCCCGCAGGCAGATGGCGAGAACGCTCCCATAGACGAGCGCTCCCGCCGCGCCGAGCAGCAGCAGCGCGACAATGTCGCGCAACGGGCCGAGATGCCGCGCCAGCGCCATCGCCGGCCCATAGCCGTAGATCGCCGTCGCCAGCAGCGGAACGCTGGCGCAAAGGCTCGCGATGGAGACGCGCAGAAACGTCTCGTCGAAGCGCATCGCCCCGCGATGCAGCGCGAGGCCGATCAGCGCCGCGAGATTGATCCAGAGGCCGACGGAGGTCGCCGTCGCGAGGCCCGGCGCGCCCATGGGCTCATAGAGCGCGATCTTCAGCCCCACATTCACGACGACAGCGCCGAGCGCCACATACATCGGCGTCTTGGTGTCGCCGTGCGCTTGGAAGCTTGCGCGCGCCGAGGCGATCAGCACCAGCGCCATCAGCCCGCCGCCATAGGCCGCTAGCACATCGGCGGCGGCTGCGGCGTCGGCATGGGTGAAGGCGCCGCGCAGGAAGACGCCGCTCATGATGAGCTCGGGGATCGTCACAAAGGCGATGAAGAAAGGCGCGGCCAGGGCGATGGTCAGCGCCATCACGCGATTTTGCGCCGCTTGGGCGCCGTCCTCGTCGCCGGCGGCGATGCGGCGGCTCATCTCCGGCAGCAACACAGTGCCGGCCGCGAGGCCGATGACGCCATTGGGCAGCTGATAGATGCGATCGGCGTAATTGATCGAGGAGACGCCGCCGTCCGGCAACATCGACGCGATGATCGTATCCGCGAAAATGGCGATTTGCCCACTCGCGGAGCCGATCACCGCCGGCCCCAGCATCAGGAAGAATTCGCGCACGCGCTTCCAGTGCGGCCGCGCGAAGCCTTCCATCACGCCGATCATGCGGGCGTTGGCCATCAGCAGAGCGAGCTGCAGCACGCCGGAGATCGTCACGCCCCAGGCGGCGGCGAAGGCTGCGCTCGGAAAGAGGAATGCGACGGCGAGCGCCGCCATCATGGAGAGATTGAGCAGATTGGGCGCGAAGGCGGGCGCGGCGAAACGGCCATTGGCGTTGAGCGTGCCCTGATGCAGCGTCACCAGAGTCATGCAGAGCAGATAGGGAAAGGTGATGCGCGTCAGCGAAACGGCGAGCGCGAATTTCTCCGGCCGATCATCGAGGCCCGGCGCGAGCAGGGCGACGAATTGCGGCATGAAGGCGTAAGCGAGGATGAGCAGCAGAATCTGCGAAGCGAGCAGAAGCGTGAACACCTCGCTCGAGAATTCTTTCGCCGAGTCTTTTCCCTGCTGCTCGAGCGCCTTGGAATAGCAGGGGACATAGGCGGCGTTGAAGGCGCCTTCGCCGAAAATGGCGCGGAAATGATTGGGCAGTCGAAAGGCGATGAAGAAAGCGTCCGCCGCGAGCCCGGCGCCGAGAATGCCCGACAGCATCACATCGCGCAGAAAGCCCGTGATGCGCGAGAGCAGCGTGAAGCCGCCGACGGAGAGGAGATTGCGAATCATCGGCGGCGGCGCCCGCGATACACACTCCCCTCGAGGGCTATCGGATTCACACATCGCGAGACGCTATGGCCGTCATGGCCGGGCTTGTCCCGGCCATCCACGCCGAGCAGCTGAGAAACCGGAGGAAAGCGCCCGCTATCGACGGATTCATCCCACGGCGGGCGCCGCCGGAGCTTCGGCGTCGCGCCAAACTTCTCGAGACGTCTCGGCGTCCTGGCGTGGATGGCCGGGACAAGCCCGGCCATGACGTCGCGGGGGCGAGGATGTGTGCATTCAATAGCCCTCGAGAGGGAGGTGAGGCGCGCGTGCTGGATCGTCATTGTTCTTCCACCCCCACCCGCTCGGCGACGAGATAGAGCGGACGTCCTTTCACCTCGGCGAAAATGAGGGCGATATACTCTCCGAGCACGCCGAGCGAGAACAGCTGCATTCCGCCGAGAAAGGCGATGGAGACGATCAGCGAGGCGTAGCCGGGGACATCCACGCCATAGAACACCGTGCGCCAGAAATAATAGGCGGCCATGGCGAGCGCGAAGGTCGAGACGATGATTCCCACCACCGCCCAGACCTTCAACGGCACGGAGGAGAAGGACATGAGCCCGTCGAGCGCGAAGCGGATGAGCTTGGCGTAATTGAATTTGGAGCGGCCGGAGGCGCGCTCCTCCACCTCGAAGGGCACGCCGATCGATTTGAAGCCGATCCAGGCGAAGAGGCCTTTGGAGAAGCGCGCCCGCTCGCGCATGCGCGAGAGCGCGTCGATCGCCTGGCGGTCGAGCAGGCGAAAATCGCCGGCGCCGCGCGGCAAAGGTGTCTCGCCGAAACGATCGAACAGGCCGTAGAACAGATTGGCGAAGAGCGTGCGCAGCAGCGGCTCGCCGGCGCGGTCGCGGCGCACGCCATAGACGTTTTTATAGCCCTCGCGCCATTTGGCGATGAATTGCGCGATCGTCTCGGGCGGATGCTGCAGATCGGCGTCCATCAGCACCACGGCCGCGCCGCGGGAGTGGTCCAGCGCGGCGGCTATGGCGATCTCCTTGCCGAAATTGCGGCTGAAGGAGACGGCTTTGACGCGGGCGTCCTCGGCGTGCAATTCGCGTAGCCCCACGAGCGTCGCGTCCGAGGAGCCGTCGTCGACGAAGACGATCTCGAAAGAGGCGGCGCAGCGCTCCAGCACGGGCTTCAGCCTAGCGACGAGCGGACGGAGATTGGCCGCCTCATTGAAGACAGGGATAGCTACGGATATCTCCGGAGGCGGATTTTCGGCTTTATCGTCCATCGCTCGCCTTATAGGTTCGAACCGGGCAAGACCTAGGCGGGCGCGCGAAAATGCGCAAGCGCGAGAACTGGGGCGGGGAAGGGAACCAAGAATGACGGCGCAACGTTCGATCGCGCTCTGCGCGGACGATTACGGGCTCTCCATGGGCGTCAGCCTCGGCATTCTGGAGGCGCTGGACGCCGGCCGCCTTTCGGCGGTCTCGGCGCTGACCAACGCCGAGCGCTGGCCGGCCATGGGACGGGAGCTGGCGCGCCGCAACCACGACGCCGATATCGGCGTCCACTTCAACCTGACGCTCGGGCGCCCGCTCACCAATATGCCGAAATTCGCGCCGGGCGGCGTGTTTCCGCCGCTGCGTGAGGTGATTCGCGCCGCCATGCGCGGCAAGCTGCCGATGGACGAAATCCGCGCCGAGGTCGATCGTCAGATCGACCGCTTCTATGCGGTGATGGGCCGCGCGCCGGACCATCTCGACGGGCATCAGCATGTCCATGCGCTGCCGGGCGTGCGCTCCGCTCTGTTCGACGCGCTGGAGAAGCGCGGATTGCAGGGCGAGAAGATATGGCTGCGCGACGCCGGCGACAGAATGCATCGCATCTTCATTCGCGGCTCCGACCTCCGCAAGGCTCTTGCCGTCCGCGCCATCGGCCGCGGCTATCGCAACGAGGCGCTCGCGCGCGGCTTTCTGCTCAACGAGGGCTTCGCCGGCTTCTCCGATTTCGATCCGGATAGCGATTACGCCGCCCGCTTCGAAGCCTATCTGCGCGCGCCGGGCGAGCGTCATCTCGTCATGTGCCATCCCGGCCGCGTCGACGAGGATTTGCGCGCGCAAGACCCGGTGACGGTGACGCGCGAGCAGGAGCTCGCCTTTCTCCTCTCGCCACGCTTCGAGGAGGTGATGACGAACCGCAGCGCCGCGCTCGCCCGTCTGAGACGCGAGGTGTGACGCCTGCGCGTAGCTCAGCCGATCTCTATGTCCAGGCCGAGGTCCAGCGTCCGCGCCGAATGGGTGAGCGCGCCGACGGAGATGAGATCGACGCCCGTCTCCGCGACAGCCGCGATCGTCTCCAACGTGACGCCGCCGGACGCTTCGGCGAGCATGCGTCCGCCGATCAGCGCGACGGCGGCGCGCAGCGCCTCGGGGGCCATATTATCGAGCAGCACGATATCGGCGCCTTCGGCGAGGACTTCCTCGAGCTGCTCCAGCGTGTCGACTTCTATTTCGATCTTCACCATATGGCCGGCGAAGGCTTTTGCCGCACGCAGCGCCGGGCCGACGCCGCCGGCGACGGCGATGTGATTGTCCTTGATCAGCACCGCGTCGTCGAGGCCGAAGCGGTGATTGGCGCCGCCGCCGCAACGCACCGCATATTTCTCGAAAGCGCGCAGCAGCGGCGTCGTTTTGCGCGTGTCGCAGACCCTGGCTTTCGTATGCGCGATTTTTTCGGCGTAGCGCGCCGTGAGCGAGGCAATACCGCAGAGCCGGCCGAGAAAATTCAGCGCGACACGCTCGGCCGAGAGAATAGCGCGCGCGGGGCCTTCGATATGGGCAAGGACATCGCCCTTGCCGATGCGCGCTCCATCCTGCGTCGCAGCCGTGAAGGTGACGGAAGGATCGACGAGGCGAAAGGCGCAAGCCGCTACGCCGAGGCCCGCGACGATTCCCTCCTCGCGCGCGGCGATGACAGCGCGGGCGCGGGCGGTCTCGGGGATCGTCGCCTGAGTGGTGATGTCGCCGGCGCGGCCGAAATCCTCGGCGAGAGCGGCGCGCACGACATCTTCGACGGGCGGAGCGGGGAGCGTCCATGGGGCGGCCGTCATTTCAGCGCCTCCTCTGCGATGGCGCGCGCTTGCGCCATGGTCATATAGGAGCGATGCGCGAGAGCGTCCTCCGCCTGCGGAAAATCGGAGCGGAAATGCGCGCCGCGACTCTCGCGCCGCACTAGCGCCGCGCTCGTCACCAGCAGAGCGGTCAGCGCCATATTGCGCAATTGCGCGTGGGGCGTCGCGGATTCGATGCGCAGAATCGCCCGCGCCGCGCGCGTGAGCCCGATCGCATCTCGGATGACGCCGACATCGCGCGCCATCACATCGCGCAGCTCGTCGACGAGCCCTTGCTCGGGCGCGTCCTCTGCGTCGGGCGACGGGGCAGGGGCGGGCATGGCCTGGACATTCTGCTCGCCGATATCATTTGCGATGCGCGCCGCGAACACCACCGCCTCGAGCAGGGAGTTGGAGGCGAGGCGATTGGCTCCATGCACGCCGGTGGAGGCGACTTCTCCGGCCGCCCAGAGGCCGGCGAGCGACGTTCGCCCGCGCGCGTCGGTCGCGACGCCGCCCATGTGATAATGCGCGGCGGGCGCGATCGGAATGGGCGCGGTCACGGGATCGACGCCTCCGGCCATGCAGCTCGCATAGACCGTGGGAAAGCGCGCGGGGAACTCCGCGCCAACCGTGGTGCGCGCATCGAGAAAGGCGCCGCCTCCCGCCGCGATGGAGGCAAAGACGCCGCGCGCGACAATGTCGCGCGGCGCGAGCTCGGCGGCCGGATCGATTTCCGCCATGAAGCGACGGCCGGAGCGATCGACGATGATCGCGCCTTCTCCGCGCAGCGATTCGGTCGCGAGCGGCGCCGGATCGACGCCAATGTCGATGGCGGTCGGGTGGAATTGCACGAATTCCGCATCGGCGACGAGCGCTCCGGCGCGCGCCGCCATTGCGAGGCCGATGCCGCGCGCTTCGTTCGGATTGGTGGTGACGCGGTAGAGATGGCCGATTCCGCCCGTCGCCAGAACTACGGCGGGGGAGAGGAAATCGCGAAGCAGGCCATCGCGGCCGCGTGCGCGCAGGCCGATGACGCGGCCGTCATGGGTCAGTAATTCCTGCGCGGAAAAACCTTCCAATAATTCGATCGACGGCGTTCCGCGAACGGCGGCGACGAGCGTCTCCATTATGGCGCGGCCGGCCGTGTCGCCCTTCACGCGCACGATGCGCCGCTCCGAATGCGCAGCCTCGCGCGAGGGCGTGAATTTTCCGTCGACGCGATCGAAGGGCACGCCATAGGAGAGTAGGTCTTCGATGCGCGCGCGCGCCTCGCGCGCCATGCCGAGCGCAATGTCCGCATCGACGATGCCGGCGCCGGCCTTCAGCGTGTCCTCGGCGTGTCGCTCCGGCGAATCCGTGTCGAGCACCGCCGCCGCCACGCCGCCCTGCGCCCAGAAGGAGGCGGCGCCTTCGTCGATGGAGCCGGGCGTCAGTACGACGACGCGACGCGGCGCGAGCTTCAATGCGCAGAAGAGGCCGGCGAGGCCGCCGCCGACGATGAGGATGGGATCCTGCGTCACCACTGTGAAAGCTCCCGAGGGGGCGCGCCGGCCACTAGTCGATCGCTACGGTTGCGAGCTTGGCGAGCGCCTCGCTCTCCTTGGCGATGGCCGCCGCCACCAGTGTGCGCGTGCGCTCCGGCAGGGGCAGGGCGAGTGCGGCGCCATGGCCCTTGGGCGACATTTTGCACAGCGTCTTGCCGAGAATGTCGACGATCTTCTCATCGTCGTAATCTTTGTATTTCTCGTGGAAGTCGTCGAAATAATGCTCGAGGAAGACGATCGCCGCGACATTCTCCAACGCCTGGGAGTCGCGGTCCTTCTTCAGCTTCTCCTTGCGGATGATCGCGCCGACATGGGCGATCTCTTCTTCCTCATAGCCCTGCGCGCGCATGAGCTCGCCGACGAGGCGCGCGTGATGCACGCGGCACTCTTTGCGCCAATCATTATAGCCGTGGCGGCCGAGCGGGAATTTCTCGCGCGGAATATCCCAGCGCCGTAAATGCTGCGCGCGCGTCGCGATTTGCAGCAGCTCCGAAGCCTCGGGATAGAGCGCGGATAGGCGCGCCGTCATGCGCTCGGCGTAGACGATCTCGAAAGCGCGCTCGGCGCCGTCGATCGTCACGCGGCGTGGATCATCGGCATTGGCGGCGTCGATCGCTGCGATCAGAGCCTCGTATCGAGCCGTCATGGCCGCGCTCCTTGAAGAATCCTTCTCCCGCAAGCGCGAGAAGGGAGTCCATCACCCCAGATCGATCATCCGCTGCACGGCGACGCGCGCGCGCGCTGCGATCAGCGGATCGACCGTCACCTCTTCGCGAATATGGACCAGCGCATCGAGAATCTTCGGCAGTGTGATGCGCTTCATATGGGGGCAGAAATTGCAGGGGCGGATGAACTCGGTGCCCGTCGTCTCGGCGGCGACATTGTCGGCCATGGAGCATTCGGTCACGAGCAGCACGCGCGCCGGCTTTTTCGTGCGCACATAATCGATCATCGCCGCCGTCGAGCCGGCGAAATCGGAAATCTCCACCACTTCGCGCGGGCACTCGGGATGGGCGATGATCTTCACGCCGGGGTTATCGGCGCGATAGGTCTCGAGCTCTTCCGCCGTGAAGCGCTCGTGAACCTCACAGGCGCCGCGCCACGCGATGATCTTCACCTTGGTCTGCGCAGCGACATTCTCGGCGAGATAGCGATCCGGCAGCATGATGACGCGGTCGGAGCCGAGGCTCTCGACGACTTTCAGCGCATTGGAGGAGGTGCAGCAAATGTCGACCTCGGCCTTCACATCCGCCGAAGTGTTGACATAGGCGACGATCGGCACGCCCGGATATTCGGCGCGCAGCGCGCGAACATCGGCCGCCGTGATCGAGGCGGCGAGCGAGCAGCCGGCCTCGAGATCGGGCATCAGCACCACTTTCTCGGGGCTCAGAATCTTCGAGGTCTCGGCCATGAAATGCACGCCGCCTTGCACGATGATCTCGGCGTCGGAGGAGGCGGCGAGCTTGGCGAGCTGCAGGCTGTCGCCGACGAAATCGGCGACGCAGTGATAGATTTCTGGCGTCTGGTAATTATGGGCGAGGATGACGGCGTTGCGTTCCCGCTTCAGCTCGTTGATCGCCTTCACATAAGGCGCATGGAACGCCCATTCGATCGCCGGCATGACCTTCGCCACCCGTTCGTAAAGATGGGCGGTCGCGGACTCGACCTCCTTGTTCCAGGCGAGATTGGGCATGGGCAGCACCGGAAAGCGCTGCGCCGCGCCCTCGAGCGCGCCCAAAGCCGGAGCGGGCGCTCGCTCTTTGTCGGCGGTCTGGAACGGGATGGCCATTGGCTTGCTCCGAACTTACTTATGCTCAATTCGAGCATAAGTTGGCCAATCAAAAACTCCACCGGGGCCCCCCGACGGAGAATGGTTTTCAGCTTAGAAGCGATATGACGTTTCGGCAACCCTCGCCGATCCGTTGCTCCGAGACATATGCTCCCGATGAGCATATGTCAAATGCGCGCCGACGCAAAAAGAGCCCGCGCCGCTCCCCGCGGTCTCGGGCTCTTTGCGTCGCGGAAGGAGACGGGCTTATCGGGCGAAGACAGCGCCTTTTCGCTTCAGATAATTGCGGTCGACATAGCCGGACTTGCCCTCATAGGCGACCTTGCACCAGCTCGTCATCCAACCCTTCTGGCAGCCGGAGGAAACCACCTTCTGGCCGGGCGGTATTTTGGTGACGACTTTCCAGCTCTCGCCGGGGCCGGAGCGCACGGCGGTGATGTCGCGGGTGACGAGTGGGGCGACAATGACATTCTTCATCGTCGGCTCCAGCGTGTTTGCGGCGACGAAGCCGCGCTTGCCCTTGTAGCGGATCTGGCACCAATCGTGTTTCCAGCCCGGCCCGCAATTGTCGAGCCGGATTTCGCGGTCTCGGGCTCTTTGCGTCGCGGAAGGAGACGGGCTTATCGGGCGAAGACAGCGCCTTTTCGCTTCAGATAATTGCGGTCGACATAGCCGGACTTGCCCTCATAGGCGACCTTGCACCAGCTCGTCATCCAACCCTTCTGGCAGCCGGAGGAAACCACCTTCTGGCCGGGCGGTATTTTGGTGACGACTTTCCAGCTCTCGCCGGGGCCGGAGCGCACGGCGGTGATGTCGCGGGTGACGAGTGGGGCGACAATGACATTCTTCATCGTCGGCTCCAGCGTGTTTGCGGCGACGAAGCCGCGCTTGCCCTTGTAGCGGATCTGGCACCAATCGTGTTTCCAGCCCGGCCCGCAATTGTCGAGCCGGATTTTGGCGCCGGCCGGGATTTGCGCGATGACGGGCCAGCGCGCGCCGGGGCCTGACCTCATATTGGAGAAATCCGTGGCGACCGTGGGAGCCGCCATGGCCGTGGCGGCGCTAAGGGAGAGAGCCGCCGCGAAGAGCGGCGAGCCGAGCCGGAGTTGCATGGCGATCTCCTGTTTCGCGAAGAATTGTGGGAAAGGACGTTCTCTATGTCGGGCAGATTCGAGAACTCTTTTTCATCCCCTCTGGTTCCGCCATCGCTTTCGAGGGATCGTCTCGAGGATTCCTCAACCATGATGGCGCGAGGCTGGCCAGCGCGCGAGAAACTGTTATAGACGGCGGCCATGCCGCAAAAATCGCATCCCGCCTTCCCGCATCGCCATCTGCTCGGCATAGAGGGGCTGTCGCGCATCGACATCGGCACTCTGCTCGACATGGCCGAGGAGGCGATCGAGGTCTCCCGCCAGGTGGAGAAGAAGCGGGCGACTCTGCGCGGCCGCACGCAGGTCAATCTCTTCTACGAATCCTCGACGCGGACCCAGGCCTCCTTCGAGATCGCCGGCAAAAGGCTCGGCGCCGATGTGATGAACATGTCGGTCGCCAATTCCTCGGAGAAGAAGGGCGAGACGCTGCTCGACACGGCGATGACGCTCAACGCCATGCGGCCGGATATTCTGGTGGTGCGCCACGCTCGCGCCGGCGCCGTGCATCTGCTGGCGCGCAAGGTCGATTGCGCCGTGGTCAACGCCGGCGACGGGGCCCATGAGCATCCGACGCAAGCGCTGCTCGACGCGCTGACGATCCGCCGCCACAAGGGCCGCATCGAGGGGCTCACCGTGGCGATCTGCGGCGATGTGCTGCATTCGCGCGTCGCGCGCTCCAACATCATTCTCTTGAGCGCGCTGGGCGCGCGGCTGCGCGCGGTCGGGCCTTCGACTCTCGCGCCCGATTCGCTCGCGCGGCTCGGTGTCGAAGTGTTCCACGATATGCGCTCGGGGCTCGCCGGCGCGGATATTGTGATGATGCTGCGGCTTCAGCGCGAGCGCATGAATGGCGCCTTCGTGCCGAGCAGCCGCGAATATTTCCATTTCTTCGGTCTCGACGAGGAGAAGCTCGCCTTCGCCGCGCCAGATGCTCTCGTCATGCATCCGGGGCCGATGAATCGCGGCGTCGAGATCGACTCGAGCGTGGCGGATGGAAGCCGCTCGCTCATTCGAGATCAGGTGGAAATGGGCGTCGCCGTCCGCATGGCGGTGCTGGCGGCGCTCGCGCAGCATCTGCCGAATGTGTAGTATGCGCTTGTTTCGTCGATCGCAGAGGGGCGCCGCATGGTCTTTGTCGTTCGCCTGATCACATTGTTTTCCGAAGGGCTTCTGCAGCAGTTCATCAATGGCGTCGGCGTCGTCGCATTGATGGTCGCGCTCACTGTCGGCTTCTTTCGCCTGTCCTGGTGGAAGAGCGTGCTGATCCTCACCTTCATCTTCGGCTTCGGCGTCGAATATCTCTTCGAAGGCTGGATCAAATTCTCCGACAAGGCGGAGAGCGCCAGCGAGCGCTGGCCCTGGATGCTGTTGATCTACTTCTTCATCGTCTTCGTCGCTTATTGGAGCGGCCGCTTCGGCCGTCGCCATTTGGAGCGCCGCGGCAAGGCCGCTCCGCAAAAGCCCCATACGCACTGAAGCTTTGCGTGACGATCCGGGCCCACGGCCCGGATCGTCCTCGCATGGGTCAGACGCCTTCGAACAGCGCGGTCGAGAGATAGCGCTCGGCGAAGTCGGGGATGATCAGCACGATATTTTTGCCGGCGGCCTCTGGACGCGCGGCGATCTCGAGCGCGGCGGCGACGGCGGCGCCCGACGAGATGCCGACCGGAATGCCTTCGAATTTGGCGAGCTGGCGCGCAGTGTCGAAGGCCGTCTGATTGCCGATGGTGATGATCTCGTCGATGACCGTGCGGTCGAGAATCGGCGGCACGAAGCCCGGGCCGATGCCCTGAATCTTATGCGGTCCCGGCGGGCGGCCGGAGAGCACCGCCGAATCCTCGGGCTCCACGGCGACGACCTTGAGGCCCGGCCGGCGCGGCTTTAGCACTTGGCCGACGCCGGTGATGGTGCCGCCCGTGCCGACGCCGGAGACGAAATAATCGACCTCGCCATTGGTGTCGCTCCAGATCTCCTCGGCCGTCGTCGCGCGATGGATCTCGGGATTGGCCGGATTTTCGAATTGCTGCGGAATGACCGCGTCGGGATTTTCGGCGGCGAGCTCGGTGGCCTTGGCCACGGCGCCCTTCATGCCCTGCGCGGCGGGGGTCAGCACCAGCTCGGCGCCGAGCACGGCGAGAATGCGCCGGCGCTCGATCGACATGGATTCGGGCATGACGAGAATGAGGCGATAGCCGCGCGCGGCGGCCACGAAGGCGAGCGCTATGCCGGTGTTGCCGGAGGTCGGCTCGATGAGCAGATTGCGGCCCGGCGCGATGCGGCCGCTCTTCTCGAGCGAGTCGATGAGATTGACGCCGATGCGATCCTTGACGCTGGCGAGCGGATTGAAGAATTCGAGCTTGCCGAGAAGATTGCCTTTGACGCCCTTCTCCTTGGCGAGACGGTCGAAACGCACGAGGGGCGTGTCGCCGATGGTCTGGGTGATCGAATCATAGACGCGGCCGCGTCCCGGTTTTTCCGATCGGACGAAAATCGGCGCTGCTACTGCCTCTGACATGGGTTGCTCCTCGAATGGTGTTGGTCGCTGACGCGCTTGTGTTGACTTTAGCCTGCCACGGCCTCTTCGGCCACCCGGCGCGCACGGGGAAAGGCGATCTGCGGCGCGGTTTCCAGCGGCAGCGCCGTCGTCGCCTTGATGCGCTCCATGGCGAAGCGCGACACGACATTGCGCAAAGGCGCGACCGCGATCAGCCGCTTGTAGAATTCGTCGAAGGCGACCATGTCGGACACGACCACGCGCAGCATGTAATCGACGTCGCCCGCCATGCGATAGAACTCCACGACTTCGGGCATGGCGGCGACTGCGCGGGTGAAGCGGTCGAGCCAGGCGTCGGAATGCTCGCCGGCGACGATGGAGACATAGACGCTGAGGCCGAGGCCGAGCTTCTCGGGGGAGAGCAGGGCGACACGGCCCTGCAGCACGCCGCTCGCCTCGAGCCTCTGGATGCGTTTCCAGCAGGGCGTCTGCGACAGCCCGACCTGCGCCGCTATGTCGGCGATCGAGAGAGAGGCGTCCTCTTGGAGAATCGAAAGAATATGCCGATCGATGGCGTCCATTGGCTCGTCCCGTGGCGTTGGAGAATGATTTTCCTATAGTCCACAAAAATACTATAACATGTCAAGGTAAGAAGCGAAGCCCGAGCCCGTCCGCCGGGACTGTGGCCTGGCCGTGACGAAACCGATGAAACGCCGCGCGGGCGAGGGCCGGGGAGGGGGCTTTCGCGGCGTCGTTCCGGCGCTCGGGTCTTGTGCGCTGTTTTTTCGATGATTTTTATAGGCTGTAGAAGAAATTCGCCTTTGGGCGCGGCGCGGACGGCGACGTCGGCCGAGTGGACAATCGGCGCGAAATGGCGCCATTTTGCTGTAAAACCCGCTGGCTGTAGAAGAATTCACCATGACGCCGACGAGGCGGACTCAAGGAGACGCCGCTCCATGCTGACGAAAAAAGCGAAATACGGATTGAAGGCGATGGTCTATCTGGCGCGCTTCGAGCCGGGGCGGACGGCGCTCGTCACCGATATCGCCACGGCGAATCAGATCCCCAAGAAGTTTCTCGACGCCATCCTCGGCGAGCTGCGCAACGCCGGCTTCGTCCACTCCAAGAAAGGCAAGGGCGGCGGCTACACGCTCGCCCGCTCGCCGCAGGATATTCGCGTCGGGGCGGTCATCAGAGTGCTCGACGGGCCGCTCGCGCCGATCCAATGCGCGAGCCGCACCGTCTATCGGCGCTGCGACGACTGCGAGGACGAGGCGCGCTGCACTGTGCGGCTCTTGATGCTGGAGGCGCGCGACGCCATCGCCAATGTGCTCGACAATCGCACGCTCGCGCAGATGCGCGCGCTCGCCGAGGACGATCCCGCCGGCGCGCTGATTTCCGAGCTCGAGCGGAATTGAGGGCGCGCTCGAGGGGAAACGCGGGCGAGCTCGAGTGGAATCGCGGGGGAGGACGCCGGGCCGCCATGGACATGGGCGCGGCGCGAACCTATAAAGCGCACGGCCGAGCTCTTGCAGCCCGGCGAAGCGAAAGCGTTCGGCGAGAGGAGCCGGCCCGTCCGAACGCCTTCTTTGGAATTTTGGCGTCTTTCAATAGGCGGGGCGCCCGCGGCGGACCGGCGGCCGTCGTCGAGACCCCCCGCGAGAGGCCGGCGCGACGCCGGAAGGTCGATGGCCGAAGCTGCCCAGCTCAAAGCAGAGACGAGTTCGCAACCGGGTTCGGCGACGGCCGCGCTGCGCCAGACGATGGTCGAGCGGCAGTTGCGCACCTTCGATGTGACGGACCTGCCGCTCCTGCGGCGTTTCCTCACCGTGCCGCGCGAGATTTTCCTGCCGCATGATATCGCCCCGCTCGCCTATTCCGATCTCGCGCTGACGCTCGTCCACGAGAACGGCCGGCCGGCGCGTTCGCTGCTGCCGCCGCTGGTCCTCGCCCGCCTGCTGCAGGACGCCGACATTCGCGAGACCGATCGTGTGCTGGACATCGGCGGCGGCACTTTCTACTCCTCGGCGCTGCTCTCGCCGCTCGCGCGGGAGATCGTCGCCCTCGAGGACGATTCGAGGCTCGCGGCGACGGCCCGCTCCTATCTCCAATTCATCGGCGCGGAGAATGTTCGCGTCGAGGCGGGGCCGCTGGCGGCCGGCGTTCCCGGCGCGGCGCCCTTCGACGTCATCGTCATCCAGGGCGCGGTCGAGGCGGGTCTCGACCGTCTCTTCGAGCAGCTCACCCCCAATGGCCGGCTGCTCGCCATCGCCCGGTCGGAGCCGGACGCCGGCTGGGCCGTCACGCGTTTCGATCGCTCCGGCGGCGCGCCGGCTGGCGCGCGGGCGCTGTTCGACGCCGCTGCGCCCGTTCTGGAGGGCTTTGAAAAAGCGCCGGGTTTCGTGTTCTGACGTCTTCGATCCAAAGTCTTGGATTCGCCCTGTTTCGAGCGTCGTGTTCCGTGAGTAGGCCGAAGGGCTCGCCCTGCGCTTGCGTCGAGCGTCGGGCGCGCCTTGTTCCAGAGCGGGTCTTTGTGGAATGCGTATCGTCGAATTGCGTCCGTCGCCCTGGCTCGGGCTTTGGCTTTTGGCCATGGGCCTCGCTCACCCGTCCGCAGCCGCGGCGGAGACGCTGAAAGAGGCGCTGGCGCGCGCCTATCACGGCAATCCGGACATTAATCAGCAGCGCGCCAATGTGCGCGCAAAGGACGAGGACGCGCCCAAGGCCGCGGCCGGAATGCGCCCCAGGGCGAGCATTTCGGCCAGCGCCGGGCCGCAGAACTCCAACATCAAGATTCCGGCCGGCCGCAATCAGCTGACCAATCAGCGCACCTATATGTACGACGAATATGTCGGCTATCCGCGCGGCGCGACGTTGAGCCTCTCGCAGACGGTCTATGATGGCGGGCGCACCGGCAATTCGGTGCGGCAGGCCGAATCGGGCGTCTATGCCGCGCGCGCGGGGATGCGGCTCACCGAGCAGGCGACCCTGCAGAATGGCGCGACCGCCTATATGAATGTGCTGCGCGACACGGCGGTGCTCGATCTGCGTAAGAACAATGTCGCCGTGCTCGAGCAGCAGCTCGAGCGCACGCGCGATCGTTTCGCGGTCGGCGAGGTGACGCGCACCGATGTCGCGCAGGCCGAATCGACTCTCGCGCAAGCGCGCACCGAGCTCTATGGCGCTCAGGGCCAGTTGAAGACCAGCGTCGCCAATTATCGCCAGATCATCGGCGCGGAGGCGAAAAATCTGCAGCCGGCGCAATCGGTCGAGGCGCTGCTGCCGAAGTCGCTCGATCAGGCGATCACCGTCGCCATCGTCGAGCACCCCGGCGTCGTCGCCGCTCAGCATCAGGTCGATGTCGCCGCGCTCGCGGTGAAGGTGGCGGAAGGTGCGCTGCTGCCGACTGTCTCGGTCGGCGCGCAGCTCTCGCAGCAATATGATTCGTTTCTCGGCTCGCCCTCGACGCGGCAATTCTCCGCCGCCGCGACCGGGCGGCTCGACGTGCCGCTCTATCAGGGCGGCGCCGAATACGCCTCCATCCGCCAGGCCAAAGAGCAATTGGGCCAGGCGCGTTTCAACGCCGATCTGCAGCGCGACAGCGTGCGCGCCAGCGTGGTGTCGAGCTACGCCCAGCTCGACACGGCGCGCGCCTCCATCGTCTCCGGACAAGCGGCTGTCAAAGCAGCGGAAATCGCTCTGCGCGGCGTGCGCGAGGAGGCGCAGGTCGGCCAGCGCACGACGCTCGATGTGCTGAATGCGCAATATGCTCTGCTCAATGCGCGCGTCAGCCTGATCATCGCGCAGCGCGATCGCGTCGTCGCCTCCTATGCGGCGCTCGGCTCGATCGGGCGCCTGTCGGCCGAGAGTCTGAATCTCGATGTGGTCGCTTATGATCCGGCGGCGCATTTCGAGCAGGTGAGAGGTCTGTGGCTCGGCGTCGACACGCCCGCCCAGCGTTGAGCGGCGCGCCGTTAGCGGCTTTGTGTAAAAAAATCGTGTGCAAACTCCCGTAAGCGCAATCCCCATGGTTTTACCGAAAGGCGGAATCATCGGATGATGCGATTCGACGCTCGACCCGAGCGGACAAGAAGAGCGAGCGGCGACGATGTCGCGAGACCGCGTCGCCGCGAGACGGGAAGCAGCACATCTCATGAGCGCAGTGAACGCTTCGATCAATGCGCCGACGCTCGACGCCGAGCGCCGGTCGCATGAGCCCTCGATGGAGGAGATCCTCGCATCGATTCGGCGCATTATCGCCGACGATGACGCCCTGCCGGCTGCAAGGCGCGAGCGCGACAAGGAGAAGCGCCCGGCCGAGCCGCCCCAGCGCGAAGATGCGCCGCCCGCGCCCATCGCGTCAGCGCCCGTCGCTCCTGCGCTTGCCGCTCGCGCGCCCGTGGCCGTGCGGCCGCCTGCGCCGGCCGCCGCTGCTCCTGCTCCTGTCCCTGCGGTCGAGCCGGTGAAGCCCGCCGATTTCTGGATGCGGCCGAGCGCCGCTCCCGAGGTCGCCGAGCCCGAGCCCGCGCCAGAGTCGGAGGATCAGAGTCGCTGGACGGTGGATACGGTCGAGGAAGTCGTGGACGAAGAGCTCGACGAGCCGGTCGCCGCGCAAGAGGAGCCCTATGTCCAGGATATCGACGACGAAATCGCCGAAGAGGCGGTGAGCGCGAGCATCGTCGAGCCGAGCCCGGCCGAGCCGGCCAATGACAGCGAGCCCACACCGCTCGTTTCGACCGATGCGGCCATGTCGATCGGCGCCCATTTCCAGGCGCTAGCGGCGAGCATCGTCATCAGTGAAGCCGATCTCATCGAGCGCTACGCGCAGGACATGTTGCGGCCCATGCTCAAGCAATGGCTCGACGACAATCTGCCGCATTTGGTCGAACGCCTCGTGCGCGCGGAGATCGAGCGGGTGGCGCGCGGGCGGCGCTGACAGCTCC
Source organism: Methylosinus sp. H3A (assembly GCF_015709455.1). Classification (NCBI taxonomy): domain Bacteria; kingdom Pseudomonadati; phylum Pseudomonadota; class Alphaproteobacteria; order Hyphomicrobiales; family Methylocystaceae; genus Methylosinus; species Methylosinus sp. H3A. Next base: position 4,154,650 of record NZ_JADNQW010000005.1, on the reverse strand, counting down.
GCGCCGAAGCGGCGAGACCGAGGCCGTTAACGGCGCTTATACTCTGTTCGGCGCAAAGTGCGGGCATGTTCGCTCGTCATGTTTTGCGCTCCTTCGTGATCCCCTTGCTGCTCTACGGAGCGGCGGGGCTCGTGGCGGCTTATTTCGTCTGGCACGGGGTCAATGGCCAGCGCGGCCTCAAAGCCGGCGTCGAATATGAGCAGCGCATCGCCGAGTTGCGCGCCGAGCTCGGCGGCCTGAAGGCCGAGCGCGCGCAATGGGAGCGCAAGCTGGCGCTGGTGCGTGGCGATGTCGTCGACGCCGATATTCTGGACGAGGAGGCGCGCTCCGTGCTCGGCCGCGCGCATCGCAACGATATTGTGATTCTCACGCCGTCCTCGCCGCCCGCGCGTCGCTGAGGAGCTTTCGCGAGACCGCTCGTTTTCGGCGCGCTCTCGAGCTATTCTGCCGGAGGCGGGGCTCTTGCCGCGATGCGGGAGGGGACGAGGGCTCGCTCATCGCCTCATTCGCTCCCAGATATGTCAGAAGACGACGAGGATGGGCGGCCATGCCGGCAGCGGACAAGAACGCGAAATTCGCCGATGTCGCCGGCGCCGCCGAGGGGGCGGCCGCCGAGGGCGGGATTCTGGCCTTCTCGCGCGAGCAGGAGCTCGCCGCCTATCGGGCCATGCTGCTGATAAGGCGCTTCGAGGAGAAGGCCGGCCAGATGTATGGCATGGGCCTCGTCGGCGGCTTCTGCCATCTCTACATCGGCCAGGAGGCGGTCGTCGTCGGCGCGCGAATGTCGGCGCAATCCACAGATCAGTTCATCACCGCCTATCGTGACCACGGCCATATGCTCGCCTGCGGCATGGAGCCGAGGCGCGTGATGGCGGAGCTCACCGGGCGGCGGAGCGGCTATTCCAAAGGGAAGGGCGGCTCCATGCACATGTTCTCGCGCGAGAAGAATTTTTATGGCGGCCACGGCATCGTCGGCGCGCCGGCCCCGCTCGGCGCCGGCCTCGCTTTCGCCGATCTCTATCGCGGCGACGGCTCCGTCTCGCTGACTTTCTTCGGCGACGGCGCCGCCAATCAGGGCCAGGTCTATGAGAGCTTCAATATGGCGGAGCTCTGGAAGCTGCCCATCGTCTTCATCGTCGAGAATAATCGCTACGCCATGGGCACATCGGTCGAGCGCTCATCGGCGCAGGCGAATTTTTCGATGCGCGGAACGGCCTTCAACATTCCCGGCCGGCAGATCGACGGCATGGATGTGCGCGCCGTCGCCGCCGCCGCCCGCGAGGCGCTGGATTGGTGCCGCGCGGGCAAGGGACCGTTTCTGATCGAGGCGCAGACCTATCGCTATCGCGGCCATTCCATGTCCGATCCGGCCAAATATCGCTCCAAGGAAGAAGTGCAGCGCGTGCGCGAGGAGCATGATCCGATCGAGCAGGTGCGCGCCCGGCTGCTGGCCGGCGGCGCGACGGAGGACGAGCTGAAGCAGATCGACGCCGCCGTTCGCCGCATCGTCTCCGAGGCGGCGGATTTCGCGACCAATGATCCAGAGCCCGATCCGAGCGAATTGTGGACGGATGTGGTTCTATGAGGGAGGCGCTGTCGCCCCCTCTCCAGCCCTCCCCCGCTGCGCGGGAGAGGGAGCAGATTCGGCGCTTCATCGAGGGTTCGCGTCACGCCCGCCGCCCCCTCTCCCGCGCAGCGGGGGAGGGTGAGGGAGGGGGCCTGCGCCTTGGTTTCACTCGGCGGATAAATTCATGACCGTGAATGTCCTCATGCCCGCGCTATCGCCGACGATGGAGCAGGGCAAGCTCGCCAAATGGCTGAAGAACGAAGGCGACAAGGTCAAGCCCGGCGACGTCATCGCCGAGATCGAGACCGATAAGGCGACGATGGAGGTGGAGGCCGTGGACGAGGGCGTGCTCGCCCGCATTCTCGTGCCGGGCGGCGCCGAGAATGTCGCCGTCAACACGCCGATCGCCGTCATCGCCGAGGAGGGCGAGGAGATCGGCCCTGCGGAGGCCGCCGCGCCGTCGCCGGCCGCCGTTCCCGCTCCCGCGCAGGCCCCGGACATTCCTGCGTCCGCTCCCCAAGCCGCGGCCGCGGCGGCCACGGTTCCGGCGGCGCCGAAGGCCGCTCCCGCCGCTCCGTCGCCTGCTGTCGTCGCGTCGGAAATCCCCGCCGACACGACTCTCATCCCCATGACCATGCGCGAGGCGCTGCGCGACGCCATGGCGGAGGAGATGCGGCGCGACCCGAATGTCTTCGTCATCGGCGAGGAGGTCGCGGAATATCAGGGGGCCTATAAGGTCACGCAGGGACTGCTGCAGGAGTTCGGCCCGCGCCGCGTCGTCGATACGCCGATCACCGAATATGGCTTCGCCGGCCTCGCCGTCGGCGCCGCCTTCGCCGGGCTGCGGCCGATCTGCGAATTCATGACCTTCAATTTCGCCATGCAGGCGATGGACCATATCGTCAATTCCGCCGGCAAGACGCTCTATATGTCCGGCGGGCAGATCAATTGCCCGATCGTTTTTCGTGGGCCGAACGGCGCCGCCGCCCGCGTCGCCGCGCAGCACAGCCAGGATTATGCGGCCTGGTTCTCGCAAGTGCCGGGGCTGAAGGTCGTCGCCCCCTCCAACGCCTCCGACGCCAAAGGGCTTTTGAAGAGCGCCATTCGCGACCCCAATCCCGTCGTCTTCCTGGAGAATGAGATTCTCTACGGCAAGCAATGGGATACGCCCATGCTCGAGGATTTCCTCATCCCGATCGGCAAGGCGCGCATCGCGCGGCCGGGAACGGATGTGACGCTCGTGTCCTTTTCTATCGGCGTCATCCATTGTCTTTCGGCCGCCGAGGCGCTGGCCAAGGAGGGGATAGAGGCCGAGGTCGTCGATCTGCGCACGCTGCGGCCGATGGATGTTCCCGCCATCGTCGAATCGGTGAAGAAGACCGGCCGTTGCGTGGCGGTGGAGGAGGGCTGGTCGCAATGCGGCATAGGCGCGGAGATCGCCGCCCGCGTGCAGGAGGAGGCCTTCGACTATCTCGATGCGCCGGTTTTGCGCGTCACCGGCAAGGATGTGCCCATGCCCTACGCCGCCAATCTCGAGAAGCTCGCTCTGCCTTCCGTCGCCGAAGTGATCGCGGCGGCGAAGGCCGTTCTCTATAGATAAGCTTCATGGACTTTTAGACATGAGTAACTCGACGATTATACAAGATCTTACTAAAGAACTACCCAGGGATCCAAAACTCGCAATTTTGCAATTTGCGCGAACAGTGCGCGCTTACTGCAGAAAAATTTCACCAAATAAATTGGAACAGAAGGATGCCGTAGCTATATTTTTATTTTATGCAAAGTTTATTCGTAGGTTTGATATTTATGTTGATTTTTCTATAGATACAGATAGGGTGCAATCTGTAGCTCAGGATGCCGTAACTGAGGTAACAGACCGCATTATATCTAACGAGGCAAAAATTTTAGAGGCATCAATTTCTTCCGAAGTTGATGATGTTATTTCTGTATTCTCTGCGTCGGTTGACGACGATGGTTTTGGTGTAGCGAGGTTGAATTCGCAGGAAAAGCAAAAGATACATGACCATCTTTCAAATATAAGGAATCTTATTGAAGAAAGTGAGATTTCTCAAAAAAAGAAAAATGCTTTATTCGACCGGCTGAACTCCCTTGTGTCCGAGGTTGATGCGTATGGAACGCGCACGGATAGATTCTTCGCATTTCTCGGTGACATCGCATTTGTCGCAGGCGATATGACAAAGAAGGCAAAGCCGCTATTTGATGAAGTAAAAGACATGATGAAGATTGTTAGTCGTTCGCGGGCGAGACAGGAAGGAGTTTCTCTCCCACCCGGGGACGAAACGGTCCTTCTGCCGCCTCCTACCGGCTCTAATATTGGGGACTGACGACGATGACTCTCTTGGTAGGCGAGCGATCGGCCGATGGACGCATCTTCGCCTCGCCCTTGGCGCGCAGGCTGGCCAAGGAAGGCGGTCTCGATCTTTCCGCGCTGAAGGGCTCCGGCCCGCATGGGCGCATCATAGAGCGCGATGTGAAATCGGCGCTGGGCTCGGGCGCTCGTCCCGTGGCGGCGGCCTCTTCCGCTCCGGCGATCGAGGCGCTGGTCGGCATGTCCGACGCGGTGGTGCGCCAGCTCTTCGCGCCGGGCTCCTTCACCGAAGTCCCGCATGATTCGATGCGCAAGGCGATCGCCCGGCGAATGACCGAGGCGGTGCGGACCATCCCGCATTTCGCTCTGCAGACCGATTGCGAGATCGACGCGCTGCTGCGTCTGCGCGAGGATTACAATAGCGCCGCGCCCAAGGGCGCCAATGGCGAGCCCGAGTGGAAAGTCTCGGTCAACGACATTATCGTCAAGGCCATGGCGCTGGCGCTCCAGACTGTCCCGGACGCCAATGTCACCTTCACGCAGACGGCGATGCTGAAGCATAGATCGTCGGATGTCGGCGTCGCCGTCTCCATTCCCGGCGGGCTGGTGACGCCCATCGTGCGCAACGCCGAGACCAAGAATTTTCGCGAGATCGCCATAGAGTTGAAAGACCTCGCGCGGCGCGCCCGCGAGCGCAAGTTGAAGCCCAATGAATATGAGGGCGGAACGACCGCCGTTTCCAATCTCGGAATGTTCGGCGTGAAGAATTTCGCCGCGGTGATCAATCCGCCGCATGCGACGATTCTTGCCGTCGGCGCCGGAGAGGAGCGCGTCGTCGTGAAGAATGGCGCGCCCGCCGTGGCGACGGTGATGAGCGTCACGCTCTCCGTCGATCATCGCGCCGTCGATGGCGCGCTCGGCGCGACCCTGCTCGCCGAATTCAAGCGGCTGATCGAGCACCCCGCCGCCATGCTCGCGTGAGCGGCGCAGCCAGACGCGTGGCGCATCGACGCCGCGGCCGCGTCTCACTTTTCAATATTACTCTCCATTACGTAGCGGAAGCATAACGCGAATATTTCACGAAAGTCACGCGAATATCACATAGTCTTGCCGTGACGCCAAATTTCGTTCGAAACCGCCAAAAATTCCCGACCGATACGCTCCCACGTCAGGACGATGACAGGCTCTTTCCGTATAATCGAAACCATTCGGTCGGCGGCGATCGTCGGATCATGAGAATTTCGCTCAGAGGAGATTTCGAGATGGACCATGTCTCGCGCGGCGCCCAGGGCGGCTGGCGCGACCTGTCGCATCATCTTCCGGCCCGGGCGAGGATGCGGCCCACTCTGCGCCGTAAGGCGCAATCGCTGGTTCATCGCGGCGATCTCGCGCCCGACTGTATCGTGACCTCCATATTCGAGATGGGCGAATCGGTGATGTGCGTCACGCAATTCGCCTTCGGCGGCGGGGCGCGGCAGACTTTGATCGCGCCGCTGACTCAGCTCGCTTTCGATCGTGGCGGACCGCTCTCGAAGGAGATCGATCTTCTGCGCGCGCGAAACGCGATGCGAGACAGCGCGGCGACCCGCCGCGAACCGCCGACGCCGCACGCCTCCGGTCGTCGACCGTCGGAGATTTCTTAACAAGTCGTTCATCGACTTGTGCGCCGACACACAGAATTTCGCAGCCCCGTCCCGCAATATCATGGCGTTCGAAACGAGCCATAGAACGCCAAGAGATTTGGGACGGAGCATTGCGATGACCGATTTTGCCAAGAACCTGTTCGATTTCATCAAGAGCGCGACCCTGGTGACGGCGCTCGGCGCGCCGAGCGTCGCCGCCGGGGTTTTCGCCTATGAGCGGCCGGACGCGATCCTCCTGCTGCTCTCCAAGGTGCAGTCGGTCGAGATCGGCGATTTCAAGGTCGCCCTGGGGCAGAAGGCTTTCGAGATCAACGCCGATCTCGGCGAGACGAAGACTCATGAGGTTCGGGCCGATCTCATCAAGCGCGCGCGCGGACTCGGCCCGCGCGAGGTCGAGCGGCTGATCCATCTCTTGCCGCTCGACGAAACCAATATGGCGAAGCTCGGCCCCGAGGCGATCAAATGTGACTATGACAAAGCCGACGCCAGAACGCGCCTCTACGCCGTCATCGACAAATCGCTCGAAGAAAAGAAGCTGATCGAGATCGAGCGGCGCGATGAGTTCATCGATCAAAAAGTCCATCCCCAGTTCGGGCGCCCGAGCGCTTGCTATCAGACCGTCGTCACCGCTGCGGGCGCCGATGTGAAATCGATGATCGTCGCCGAATTGACGCGCTATTTCGCCGGCGAGCTCGATGTGGGGGCTCCGCCCATTGCGGACAAGCCCGCGAGCCAGAGGTCCAAGGAAAAGCTCTCCAAGACGCGCCGCGATCAGCCGCAGCGCATCGCCGCCCGCTGACGCGTCCAATTCCGCGAGCCGTCTTCGCGCTCGACCGTTTTCGATCGAGCGCAAAGCGCGCTAAGACAGCGCCCATGAGCGGCGAGGCGGACACATTCGAAGGCGCGCAGATCGTCGAGATTCTGCTGCCGGTCGCCGTCGACATGGCCTATTCCTATTTCGCGCCCCCGGCGCTGCGTCTTTCGCCCGGCGACTGTGTCGAAGTCCCGCTCGCGACGCGCAAATCCTTCGGCGTCGTCTGGTCGGTGGCGCAGGCGGGCGCCGCCGGGCCCGGCAATCTCAAGAGCGTGATCGCCAAATATGACCGGCCGCCGCTCGACGACAAGCTGCGCGCCTTCGTCGATTGGGTGGCGCGCTGGACGCTGGCGCCGCGCGGCATGGCGCTCCGTCTCGCCACCCGCGCGGTGGAGGAGGCGGCTCCCGAGACGCCCCGAATCGGCTACCGGCTCGCGGGCCCGCCGCCCGAGCGCATGACGCCGGCGCGCGCGCGCGTCATCGCCGCGGCGAAGGGCGGGCTGACTTTTCCCAAGGGCGAGCTCGCCCGCGCCGCCGCCTGCTCCAATGGCGTCGTGGACGCGCTCGTCGACGAGGGCACGCTGGAGGCCATCGCGCTGCCGCCCGAGCCGGTCGCCGCCGCGCTCGATCCCGATTACGCGCCTGGGTCGCTCCACGCCGAGCAGCAACTGGCCGCGCAGGCGTTGACGAGCGCGGTGAAGCTGGGCGGCTATCGGCCCTTTCTGCTGGAGGGCGTGACCGGCTCCGGCAAGACGGAAGTCTATTTCGAGGCCGTCGCCGAGGCGTTGCGCGCCGGCGCCCAGGCGCTGGTGCTGATGCCGGAAATCGCGCTCACCGCGCAATTCCTCGAGCGCTTCGCCGCGCGCTTCGGGGCCAAGCCCGCCGAATGGCACTCCGGCGTCTCCGAGCGCAAGCGCGCGCGGCTGTGGCGCGGCGTCGCGCTGGGCGATGTGAAGGTGGTGGCGGGGGCGCGCTCGGCGCTGTTCCTGCCCTTTGAGAATCTGCGGCTCATCGTCGTCGATGAGGAGCACGAGGCCGCCTATAAGCAGGAGGACGGCGTCGCCTATCACGCCCGCGACATGGCCGTTGTGCGCGCGCGGCTCGTGGGCGCGACAATCGCTCTCGCCTCGGCGACGCCCTCCATAGAGACGCGCGTCAATGCGCAGACGGGCCGCTATGAGCATTTGCGCCTCACCGCCCGCGCCAATGCGCGGCCCATGCCGTTGATCGAGGCGATCGACATGCGCCGCGAAGGGCCGGAGCGCGGACGCTGGATCGCGCCGCGACTGGCCAGAGAGGCGCAGGAGACGATCGCGCGCGGCGAGCAGGTGTTGTTCTTCCTCAATCGGCGCGGCTATGCGCCGCTGACTCTGTGCCGCAGCTGCGGCCATCGCTTCCGCTGCGAGAATTGCGACGCCTGGCTCGTCGAGCATCGCTTTCGCCGCGCGCTCGTCTGCCATCATTGCGGCCATGTCGAGCGCCGTCCGAATGTGTGCCCGGAATGCGAGGCGGAGGATTCTCTCACCGCCTGCGGGCCGGGCGTCGAGCGACTCGCCGAAGAGGCGGCGATCCTCTTTCCCGACGCCCGCGTGCTGGTGCTCTCCTCGGATTTTCCGGGCGGGCAGGAGCGTTTACGCCGCGAGCTCGCCGAGATCGCGGCCGGCGCTTTCGATATCGTCATCGGCACGCAATTGGTGGCCAAGGGGCATAATTTCCCCTTTCTCACTCTGGTCGGCGTCGTCGACGCCGATTCTGGCCTGGGCAGCGGCGATCCGCGCGCGGCCGAGCGCACGTTTCAGCTCTTGAACCAAGTCACCGGCCGCGCCGGGCGGGGCGACAGGCCGGGCCGCGCGCTGATCCAGAGCTGGCAGGCCGATCATCCGGTCATTCGCGCGATCCTCTCCGGCGAGGCGGAGGCGTTTTACGCGCAAGAAACGCGCTTGCGCGAGCGCGCCGGCTTGCCGCCCTTCGGAAGGCTGGCGGCGCTGATCGTCTCGGCCAAGGACGCTGGCGCCGCCGAGACCCATGCGCGCGCGCTGGCGCGGGCCGGGCATTCGCTGCCCTCGACCGATCGCTATCGCGTCGCGCCGGCCGGCGGCCTGCCGGAGGCCGATGAGATCGTGGTGCTCGGCCCGGCCGAGGCGCCCATCTCGCTCATCCGCGGGCGCTATCGTTTCCGCCTGCTGGTGAAGGCGCCCAAAAGCGCCGATCTGCAGGCCTATCTGCGCGCCATGCTGGCGGCTGCGCCCAAAGAGCGCGGCGGCGTGCGCGTGGCGGTGGATGTCGATCCGCAGAGCTTTTGGTGATATAGGAACATATTCAGCAACGCCGAAGCGTCCCGGGCGGCTCACGCGGCGCGGAGGAGGAAAGGGCGGTTCAGGACGCTCCGGCCCCTTACGGCCGGTGCGCGAAGAGTTTCATCGGGTCCGAAGCGTCCCGAACCGCGGTTGTCGTTCTCGTCGACATCCCGAGGCTTGGTCGGACCCGCGAATCCTGGGGTTTCTCGATCAAGACGCGATCGAGTCCGACGGCCTGGGATCACGGAGCGGTTCTTGTTTCTCCCTATGGACGGGAGAAGAACGCCGTCCGGCGACGCGCTGCCTGTCCATGGATGGGGGGTCGCCATCCCGGATGGAGCCGCCCCCCGCCCGCGCCCCACGACCCGAGGAACGCGCCCTTTGTGGGCGGGAGTGGGAGGGATATAGGAATATTTTCAGGATGTGTCAAGGCGGGCTGTGCGGGCGGTCGGATTTCCGTCTTTGACCCAAAGCGGACTAGAGGCGCTGAACGTTGGAAAGAAATTGGCTGACGTCCTTGCGGGAAAAGAGCCGTACCTTCTGGCCGAGGAAAGCCGCAAAAAGCCCTTCATGTCCCGCGAATGAACTCGACGTTTTTCGGTGTGAATAGTCTGTCGCCCAAGCCAGTAGAGCGGCGAAGGCCTCTTCGTCCCCGCCTCGGCGTGGACCACGTTGTTGTATATTGTCGATGCACTCACTGATGGGAATATCAAGCCAGATCAGCGTCGTTGCCCTTGAGACGGCTTCTTGTGCAAGCCAACCAAAAACACCTTCGATAATCCAGGTTTCTCTTGTGGCGGTTTGTCGGACCATGTTAACGGCGAGTTGCTTGTCGCGAGCGACGCCATAGCCGCCCGGCTCCCAGTGAATGGAGTCAAGGTCAATGGCTTGAACTCCGAGCATCTTGGCAAGTTGTTCTGACAGCCAGCTTTTGCCAGAGCCGCTGTTTCCCAGAACCAATGTTCGGGCGAAATCCGCTTTCTTGTGCATGCGACTTTCGGAATTTTGACTTGAAACACTGTCACATCAAATCTGGTCCCGATCAAGCGAAGGTCAGCTTTTGGCGCATCTCGGAAACTCAACTCGTTCCCGCTATCCCGCCGTCATTGCGAGGAGCGAAGCGACGAAGTCATCCAGGGTCGCGAGCGCATGCTGGCGAAACTTCGCGGCGCGGCTCTGGATTGCTTCGCTGCGCTCGCAATGACGCGCGGCCGGGCGAATTGGGCGTCGAAGTCGACGCTCGATGCGTCTGTGTCACGCGCGGCCCCTCACGTCACCTCATATTCCGCATCCACCTCCACGCCGAGCGCGGTGACGAGGCGGTTGGTCTCCGAGGCCATGCCGACGATGGCGAGCAGCTCGTGGAATTCGGCTTCGGTCATGCCTTTGGCGCGCGCGCTCGCCGTGTGGGAGTGGATGCAATAGGAGCAGCCATGCGCGATGGAGACGGCGATATAGAGCATCTCCTTCACCTTCGGGTCCAATACGCCCGGTCCCATCACCGCCTTTATGCTCTCCCATGTGCGCTTCAGCGTGACCGGATCATGCGCCAGAGCGCGCCAGAAATTATTCACGAAATCGCTTTTGCGCGTCGCGCGAATATCGTCGAAGACGGCGCGCGCCTCCGGCGAGAGCGCGTCGTCGGCGAGCAGAGTGACAGTGGCCATGCGTTGTCTCGCTTTCTCTCGTCGGATGTTTTGCGCGATTATAGCGCCCACGCGATCGTCGCGCATGCGCAGAGACTGGACAGGGAGACGCAAATGATCGGCAAATTCGCGCAGGCGAGGCGCGCCGCGCTCGTTCTGGCTTTTCTCGTGGCGGCCCCGCTCGCGGCGGCGCAGCAGGGGCGCGTCTGGACATTCTCCGTGGACGAGACGAAGCCGGGCCGCGCCTATCTGAATTATGGCCTGCCGGAGAGCGACGATTCCTTCGGCGGGTTTCATTGCGAGCGGCGGAGCGGCTTCGCGACGCTGTTCATCGCCGAGACGAGCGAGAGGCTGAAGGCCGGCGCGCGTGTGACGGCCCTATTGGCGGTCGGCGCGACGCAGGCGAAAGTCGCCGGCAAGCTGCTGCCGAATGAGGAGGCGGGCGTTCCGAGCTTCGAGGGGCGGCTCTCCGTGAGCGATCCGATCTTCGAGGCCATGGCCGCCGGCGAGACGCTGGTCGCGACGATCGCGCCGTCGAAGCAATCGGCGCCGTTGACAGGCGCGGCGGAAAAGCTGCGCAAATTCATCACCGCCTGCGCGAAGCCGTGAGGCCGGAGCGATTTGCCGCGTTTCGGGTCTTTTGATAGGACGGCGCATGACCGACGCGACGACTTCACCCATCACGCTCGAGGATTTTCCCGCCACGCGGCTCGTCGGTTTCTCTTGGGAGGGCTCCTTCGCCGAGGCTGCGACCGGCGTGATCGTCGCGCGCATGGAGGCGCTTCGCCTGCGCCTCGAGCTCGCGGAGGACGAACAGGTCTTCGGCCTCTCCTGGATCGACCGCGCCGACGGGTTCCGGCATTTTTGCGGCGTTCGGCGCGAGACGGCGCCGCCCGATCTCGCAGTCTTCGCAGCGCCGACGCTGCGCTGTCTCGTCATTTCGCATCCGGGTGGCGACGCCAGCGCCGCCTACACCCTTCTGATGAAGGAGCGCGACCGGCGCGGCTTTGCGGAATCGCGCGCCGTCGGCATGATCGATCAGCATCTCGGGCGGGACGGACGCATGCGCCTGTGGCTGCCGATTTGCGAAGCGTGAGGCCTGCTGCTCAGAAAATCCCCTCGATGCGGCGCAGCGCCGGCGTCGCGAAATCCACGAAGGCGCGCACCACGGGGCGCAGGAATTTCGTCGAAGGATAGACGAGGAAGAATTCGCTCGGCTCGATCTCATGGTCCGGGAGCACGCGGATCAGCGCGCCGCTGCGCAGCTCGTCGGCGACGAGCAGGAGTTGCGCGGTGGCGACGCCGCGTCCGGCGCGCAGCGCATCGACGAGGACTTGCGCGCTATTGGTCGTGAGCTTGGGCCGCACGGCGATGTCTCGCGCGGTCTCGCCTTTGCGCAGGCGCAGCGCGCCATTGCGCAGCGAGGCGTCGGTGACGAGGAGGTCGTGCGTCGCGAGATCGGCGATATCGCGCAGGGGAGCGGCGCGCGCGAGATAGGCGGGCGAGGCGACGAGAATGCGCCGGCTGAAACCGATGCGCTTTTGGATCAGCGACTGCTCGCTCGGCCGACCCATGCGCAGCGCGAGGTCGACATTCTCGAATATGAGATCGACCGCGCGATTTTCGAGCGAGAGAGTCACGGCGACGGCGGGATGCGAATCCTGAAACGCCATGACGATGCGATGCAAATGGCCTTCGCCGATGCAGCTCGGGCCGTGCAGGCGCAATTCGCCGGAGATCGCGGCGCCGTCGCCGCGCAGCGCTTCGAGCGCCGCGTCTATGGCCGCGAGCGGGCCGCCGGCCGCCTCATAGAGCGCGAGGCCCTGGGCGGTGGGGCGCAGCGCGCGCGGGCCGCGCTCGAGGAGGCGCGCGCCCGCATGCGCCTCGAGATTGCGCAGCAGCTTGCTGATGGCCGGCTGCGACACGCCGAGATCGGCGGCGGCCGCCGTCATCGAGCCGCGCTCGACGATGCGGACAAAAGCGCGGAGGGCGGCGGCGACGTCCATGCATAACCATCGGTTATGGTAATCGTGTCGCGCCTGTCGATAGACGCATGGCGGAGGATCGGCAACTCTCTTCGGTGACGATTTCAACCGGGAGAGAGACGATGACGATCGACAGGCGCGTATTTCTGGCCGCCGCCGGAGCCGCAGCGGCGCAGGGTTTTGCGCGCGCGCAGGAGTCGGGGGGGCGCTTGTCGGATGGGCTCTTGCCGGAGCGGCTCTTGTCGGAACGGCTCTTGCCGGAGGGGGCTCAGAGCCGGTTCTTCGAGGTCGATGGCCTGCGGCTGCATCATGTCGCGCTCGGCGCGGGGCCGCCGGTCGTGCTGCTCCACGGCTGGCCGCAGACATGGTTCGCCTGGCGCGCGACGATGGAGCGCCTGTCGCGCCGCTTCACCGTCATCGCGCCCGATCTGCGGGGGCTCGGATCGTCCGAGCGTTCGCCCTCCGGCTATGACAAGCGCAGCATCGCCGAAGATATCGCCGCGCTCATCGATCGCGTCGCGGGCGGACGCGCGCATGTGATCGGCCACGACATGGGCGGCAAGGCCGCCTATGTGCTCGCGCTGCTGCATCCCGCGAAAGTGGCCCGGCTCATTCTCGTCGACTGCCTCGTTCCGGGAACCGAGAATATGGATGCGCGGCGCGGCGGCGCCTGGCATTACGGATTTCACATGGCGCGCGAGATTCCCGAGCTGCTGACGCAGGGGCGGGAGAGGGACTATATCGCCGCGCAAATCCGCGCCTGGTCTTTTCGCAAAGATGCGGTGAGCGAGGCGGCGATCACGGAATTCGCGCGTCATTATGCGAGGCCCGGCGGCATGACGGCGGGCTTCGACTATTATCGCGCGCTTCCCGAGGATGCGCGTTTCGTGCAGCAGCTAGCGGATCGCAGGCTGGACATGCCGGCGCTGGCGATCGCCGGCCGCCATGGCGTCGGCGCGCGGCTCGCCGAGGCGCTACGCCCGCAGGCGAGCGCGCTCTCCTCGATCATCGTCGAAGAGAGCGGCCATTTCGTCGCCGACGAAGCGCCGGAGATTTTTTGGCGGGAAGTGGAGCGATTTCTCGCCGCGTGACGGCGTCACGCCCGCCGCACCACCAGCACCGCGTTGATGCCGCCGAAGGCGAAGGAATTCGACATGGCCGCGCGGATCGGCACGCGGCGCGCCTCATGCGGCACGGGGTCGATCGGGCATTTGGGGTCCGGCCCCTTGAAGTGGATCGTCGGCGGGGCGAGTTGGGCGCGCAGCGCGAAAATGGTGATGGCGAGCTCGAGCGCGCCGGAGGAGCCCAGCGCATGGCCGTGGATCGGCTTGGTGGAGGAGACCGGCAGACGCGCGCCGCGCTCGCCGAAGACGCGCAAAATCGCCTCCGACTCGGTGATGTCATTGGCGTGGGTGCCGGTGCCATGCGCGTTGAGATAGTCGATGTCGTCGGGCCCGAGCCCGGCGTCCTCGAGCGCCTGCCGCATGGCGGCGGAGGGCCCTTCGACATTGGGCCGCAGCGGATCGAAGGCGTCGCTCGTCGTGCCATAGCCGGCGAGCTCGCACAAAGGCTCGTGGCCCCGCGCGCGGGCCAGCTCGGCCGTCTCCAGCACGAAGATCGCGGCGCCCTCGCCGAGCACTATGCCGTTGCGTCCGGCCGAGAAGGGCCGGCAGCAATCGGGCGTCAGCACGCGCAGCGCCTCCCAGGAGCGCAGCGAGCCATTGATGACGGCCGCCTCCGCCCCGCCGACGATGGCGCGATCGGCCGCGCCGGAGCGGATCATCTGCAGGCCGACGCCGATCGCCTGGCTCGCGGAGGAGCAGGCGCTGGCGATGGTGAAGGTCGGCCCGTTGCAGGAATAGCGCATGCCGAGCATCGTCGGCGCGGCGCTGGGGATGAGACGCGGCACGGTCAGCGGATCGGCGCGCTCATGGGTCTGATATTCCTTATGGGCCTCGTCGTCGATCGTTTTGGCTCCGCCTATGCCGGAGCCGATGACGACGGCCGTTCGCGGCCCGCCGATGTCCTTGCGGCCGAAGCCCGCCTGCGCCATCGCCTCGTCGGCGGCGACGACCGCATATTGGGTGAAGGGGTCGCAATAGGGCAGAATCTCGGGCTCGAGATAGGCGAGGGGATCGAAATCGGGCGGTTGCGCGGCGATCTTGATGCGCCCGCCATAGGGGCGCGCGAGCTTCAGCGGGCGGACCTGGCAGCGGCCGTCGCGCGCCGCCTCCCAAAGAGGCTGCGCCCCGACGCCGGCGGCCGAGACGGCGCCCATGCCCGCGACCACGACACGTCTCGCATCTTGTTTCACCGCTGTCGCCAACCTCGACTTTCGCTCCGCTGCGGCGCTCTTGCGCCAATGGTCCGACTGGCCGGACGATAGTCCTTTTTGCCGTGAGGGTCGTGTCGCATGCAAGCGGGCGACCCCTCTTTTCCCCCAAAAGGCGCGCGGCGCGGCGCCGCAGAGGCCTGTAGGCCGCGGATTTGTCAGGGATTCTACTGACACCGGCCGCCCCGGGGCGCATCGGCTCGCGGTTTCTGGACCCGGCTTGACCTTCCCCTCCGGGCTCCCTATTCCCTCCTCAGCCAGTCGGCTGGATGGCCGCTGTCTTTCGGGGCAGAGGAAAGTCCGGGCTCCACGGAGACACGGCGCCGGATAATGTCCGGCGGGGGCGACCCCAGGGAAAGCGCCACAGAAAGCAAACCGCCGCGACCCTCGGGCCCGCGGTAAGGGTGAAAGGGTGCGGTAAGAGCGCACCGCTCGGGCGGCGACGTCCGAGGCATGGCAAGCCCCGCCGGGAGCAAGACCGAATAGGGGCGACTGGAAATAGCGATATTTCCCGGCCCGTCTCCGGGCCGTCGCCCGGGTTGGTCGCTAGAGGCGGCGCGCAAGCGTCGTCCCAGAGGAATGGCCATCGCGCGTGGAAGGGGCGACCCGACCGCGCCATACAGAACCCGGCTTATAGGCCGACTGGCGTCAATTCTCCTTACCGCTCCGCGAAGGGCGAGGCCGCCTCCATCAGCACGCGGACGAGACCGGCCTGGCTGCGCACGCCGGTCTTGTCGAAAATATTGGTGACATGGGTGCGTACGGTGCTGATGGCGACGCCCAAAATTTCGGCGGCCAGCGGCACGCCGCCGAGATCGACCACGGCGCGCAGCACGCGCGTCTCCTGCGGCGTCAGGCCGAAGCGCCGCGCCACCTCCGCCGCCGCCGCGGCGCCCGTGGGATCGAGCTTGCGCAGGAAGAGGATGAAAGCCGCCTCAGCGCCCGCCGCGACGGCGCTGCGGCGCTCGGCGTCCAGCGGCAGCACAGATGCGCCATGAACTCGCCGCCGGGGACGTCGATGGGAATGGCGACGCCCTGACCGCCGAGCTCGGACGGCTGAGCCGATCCGCCGAGCGCGCGGCGCAGGGCGCGATTGGCGTCATCCTCGGCGAGGTCGAGCCGGCCATTGACGTTTTTCGCCGGGCCGCCGGGCTCCAGCATGGCGAGGCCGGCGGCGTTGGCCTGCGCGACGCCGCCTTTTTGCGTCAGCAGGAAGACGCCGGAAGCGAGACTGTCCAGCACGGCGGAGAGGGATTCGGCGCGCGCCTCCGCCTCGCCCAGCACGCGGCCGATCAGAACGGCGCGGCGGATATGCGGATAGAGCAGAGCGAGAATCGCCATGGCCTCCTCGTCGAAGACGCCGCGCGTATCGTCGCGCACCAGGACGATGGTCGACAGCGTGCGCAGCGCCTTGTCGACGCAGAGCACGGCGCCGTCGACATAGCCCTGCGGCTCCATCCAGCCCTTGTAGAACTCCGTCTCGAGCAGCGCGCCATAATCGTCCCGGCTCGCGGAATTGCCCATCTCGCCGGCGCCCAGCCGGGCGACTTCGTCGGTGAAGGGATTTTGGATGTAATATTTCTCGAAATAGAGGCGCGTGAACTCTGGATCATAGCCGACATGCCAGTCCCAGGGCGGGGTGCGGTCGAGAATATCGTAGGAGATCAGCGCCACTGTGCGGGTCTCCAGCAGCGCCTTGATCGCCTCCAGCGCCTGCGGCCACGCCGAAGGCGTGAGGGCAGCGTCGTAGATCTTGCCCACGGCGGCGGAAAAAAGGGCGAGCTTCTCTATGTCCATCGCAATGTCCTCGTCGAAAAAGAATTCGTCGCAATAGGCGAGCGCGAACGCGGCCGCAGGGATAGTAGACCGAAATCGGCGCGGCGCGTAGAGCCCATGGCTAACGGCTTTCGTCGGACCGGCGCCCGCGTCAACGCTCTCTTAACCCTGACGACGCCTAATGATCGCAAGCGTCGCGCCGCCCGCGCCGTCTCCGTCGTCCGTGGTCTTTCATGATATGCGTTGTTGTTCAGAGCGATGACACGTCTTTCGGGAATAAGGCGGGCCGGCCGCGCGGGCGCGCTGGCGCGTCTTCGCGCCCGCACGGGCTCGGCAGGCGGGCGCGCCGACGCCAAATATCCGCTCTGGGGGGCGCGTCGGACAGACGCGGCCCGGCCGGGCGGCGCAATTTTCGGATCGGACGGAGAGGTGAGATGACGGCGAGCGGCGCTGAGCGGCATGTTCCCGTGCTGCTCGAGGAGGCGGTCGCCGCCCTCGCGCCGCAGGCGGGCGGCGTCTATCTCGACGCCACTTTCGGCGCGGGCGGCTACACGCGCGCGCTGCTCGCGCATGCGGACACGCGCGTGCTGGCGCTCGATCGCGATCCGACCGCCATCCGCAACGGCTATGCGCTGGTGGAGGCGGCGGGCGGGCGGCTGACGCTGGTGGAGGCGCGCTTCTCCGAGCTGGCGCAGGTCGCCGAGCGCATGGGGCTGGCGCCGCTCGATGGCGTCGTCGCCGATATAGGCGTCTCCTCCATGCAATTCGACGAGGCGGCGCGCGGCTTCTCCTTCCGCAACGACGGGCCGCTCGACATGCGCATGGAGGGGCGCGGAGTGAGCGCCGCCGACATTATCGCCGAGGCGGAGGAAGAGGCGCTCGCCGATATTTTGTATCACTACGGCGAGGAGCGCGCCTCGCGTCGCATCGCCCGCGCCATCGTCAAGGCGCGCGAGCAGGGCCGCATAGAGACGACGCGCGCGCTGGCGCAGATCATCGAGCGCGCGGCGCCGGGAAAGCCCGGCGACATTCACCCGGCGACGAAGAGCTTTCAGGCGCTACGCATCGCCGTCAATGACGAGCTCGGAGAATTGGTCGCCGCGCTCGCCGGCGCGGAGCGCGTGCTGAAGCCGGGCGGACGGCTCGCCGTCGTCACTTTTCATTCGCTCGAGGACCGCATCGTGAAACAGTTCCTGGCCGAGCGCTCGGGGCGCGGCGAGACGCGCTCGCGCCTCCTGCCGGGCGAGCCGGTTCCGCCGCCGCGGACTTTCACCAATGAAGGACGCCAGCCGGTGACGCCTTCGCAACGGGAGATCGCCACAAATCCGCGCGCGCGCTCCGCCAAGCTGCGTTTTGCGACGCGCAGCGAGGCGCCGGCGCGCGCGATCGACGAGACGCTCGCGCGCCTCGCCCGCCTGCCGGAACGCGTGAAAGGGAGACGCTGATGCTGCGCTTTCTCAATGTCGTCGCCATTCTCGCGCTGATCGGCTCGGGCTTCTACGCCTATTCGATCAAATATCAGACGATGCTGCGCGCCGAGCAGATCAACAAGATGAAGCGCGAGGCCAAGAGCGAGCGCGACGCCATCGCCGTGTTGCGCGCCGAATGGGCCTTCATGACGCGCCCCGAGCGCGTGCAGGAGCTCGCCGACAAATATCTCGATCTGAAGGCGGTCGCCGTCACGCAGATCGCGACGGCGCAATCGCTGCCCGAAAAGCCCGAGCGCATAGATTCGATCGGCCGCAAGCTGGATGCGCTCGGCCTCGGCGGCGCGGCGACGACGCCCGCCGCGATCGAGGCGCCGACGACGCCGAAAGGAAAGCCGCGATGACGACCGCCGACAAAGTGAAGCGCGCGAAGCCGGGCCTGCGCGGGCTGTTCGCCACCTCGCTCGGCAAGACCGGGAGGCGCATGCGCCTCGTCGCCGCCGGCTTCTGCTGCCTTTATGTCGGCATAGGCGCGCGGCTCGTCATCATCGGCTTCAAGCCCGATCCGACGACGATGCGTCGCGCCTCCGGCGAATCCATCGCGGCGTCGCGGCCGGATGTGCTCGACCGCAACGGTGAGATTTTGGCGACAGACGTGAAGACCATGTCGGTCTTCGCCGAGCCGCGCCGTCTCATCGACAAGGACGAGGCGACGGAGCTGCTCACCGCGGTGCTGCCCAATGTCGACGCGCGCGACTTGCGCGAGCGTCTCGCCTCGCGCAAGGGCTTCGTCTGGGTGAAGCGCGAGGTGACGCCCAAGCAGCGCGACGAGGTGTTTCATCTCGGCCTGCCGGGCGTCGGCCTCGTGCCGGAGAACAAGCGCGTCTATCCCAATGGCCCGGCCGCCGCGCATGTGCTCGGCTATGTGAATATCGACAATGCCGGCATCGCCGGCATAGAGAAATATATCGACGGGCAGGGTCTCGCCGATCTCCATGACGCGGGCTTCAGCCTCACGCCCGAGGAGTTGAAGCCGATCGCTCTGTCGCTCGACATAAAGGCGACGCACGCCGTGCGCGACGAGCTCGAGAAAGGCGTCGCCCATTACAAGGCCAAGGCCGGCGCCGCGGCGATCATGGACGTCAACACCGGCGAGGTGATCGCGCTCGCCTCGCTGCCGGATTATGATCCGAACAAGCCGCCGGACATGCGTGATCTGAGCTATATCAATCGCATGAATGTCGGCGTCTATGAGATGGGCTCCACCTTCAAGGCGCTGACCATCGCCATGGCGCTCGACTCCGGCAAGGTCAATCTCAACTCGCGTCTCGACGCGCGCGGCGCCTTGAGCTTCGGCCGTTTCCGCATCCATGATTATCACGCGCAAAACCGCGCGCTCACCGTGCCGGAAGTGTTCACCTATTCGTCGAACATCGGCACGGCGCGCATGGCCATGGGCCAGGGCGTCGAGCGCCACAAGGCCTTTTTGCGCAAGATGGGCCAGCTCACGCGCATGCGAACGGAGCTGCCCGAGAGCGCCGAGCCGATCGTGCCGAGGAGCTGGGGCGAGCTCAACACCATGACCATCGCCTTCGGCCACGGCCTCGCCGTCGCGCCGCTGCAGGCGATGATGGCCGTCTCCGCGCTGATGAACGGCGGCTATCTGATGGCGCCGACCTTTCTGAAGCGCAGCGAGGAGGAGGCCAAGAAGGACGCCGTGCAAGTGGTCAAGCCCGAGACGAGCGAGGCGATGCGCTATCTCATGCGGCTCAACGCCGAGATCGGCACGGCCAAGAAGGTCAATATCAACGGCTATTATGTGGGCGGCAAGACCGGCACGGCGGAGAAGGTGGTCGGCGGCCACTATTCCAAGACCCGCCTCTTCACCACTTTCATGGCGGTGGCGCCTTCCGACAAACCGAAGTATCTGTTCCTCACCATAATGGACGAGCCGCAGGGCCTGCCGGAGACCGGAGGCTACGCCACGGCCGCCTATAACTCGGGCCAGGTGACGGCGCAGATCATCGAGCGCGTCGGCCCGCTGCTCGGCCTGCCGCCGCGCTTCGACCCGCCGACGCAGCCCTTCCCGCTGCTCGCCCGGCTCGGCTACGGCATGGCCAATATTCCCGCCCATGGCGGGGGAGGGCATTGATGCGATTTTCCGACCTTCTCGGCGAAGCGCAAGCGGCGGGGCTCGGTGATCTAGAGATCGCCGGTGTCACGGCCGACAGCCGCGACGTGCGCGAAGGCTATGCTTTCTTCGCCGTGCCGGGCTTCGCCGGCGACGGTCTCGCTTACGCTTCTGACGCGAAGGCGCGCGGCGCGCGCGTCATCGTCGCGCCGCGCGCGGCGGAGGTCGAATTGCCGCTCGTCGTCGTCGCGGATGTGCGCGCCGCGCTCGCCCATGCGGCGGCGAAGCTTTTTGCGCGTCAGCCGGAGATCGTCGCGGCGGTGACGGGCACGAGCGGCAAGAGCTCGGTCGTCGATTTCCTACGCCAGATCTGGATCGCGCTCGGACGCGACGCCGCCTCGCTCGGCACGATCGGCGTAATCGACAAAAATGGCGCGCATTACGGCTCGCTGACGACGCCGGGGCCGGTGGCGCTGCATCAGACCTTGGACGCGCTCGCCGCGCGCGGCGTCACGCGGCTCGCCATCGAGGCCTCGTCTCTCGGCATAGACCAGCGTCGCCTCGACGGCGTGCGGCTCTCTGTCGGCGCCTTCACCAATTTCTCGCGCGATCATCTCGATCATCACCGCGATCTCGAGGAGTATTTCGCAGCCAAGATGCGCTTGTTCGACACTCTGCTCGCGCCGGGACAAACGGCGGTGATCGACGCCGACAGTTCCGTCGCCGCGCGCGTGATCG
The DNA here is from genome assembly GCF_015709455.1 of Methylosinus sp. H3A. Classification (NCBI taxonomy): domain Bacteria; kingdom Pseudomonadati; phylum Pseudomonadota; class Alphaproteobacteria; order Hyphomicrobiales; family Methylocystaceae; genus Methylosinus; species Methylosinus sp. H3A. Next base: position 4,133,965 of record NZ_JADNQW010000005.1, on the reverse strand, counting down.
ATATATGCGAGAAGCGTGGACTTACGATCTTCGGCGTCGGCGAGACGGGAAGCGCCATTTCGCTTCTCGCGGTGGAGGCGAATGCGCTCGGCTCGCAATTGCGCCTTCGCCACGCCGGCGAAGAATTCGACGTCGCTCTGCCGCTCGCCGGCGCTTTTCAGGTTTCCAATGCGCTGGTCGCCGCCGGCATGGCGATCTCCTGCGGCGAGCAGCCGGCGCAAGTCTTCACGGCGCTCGAAAAATTGCGCGGCGCGCCGGGGCGGCTCGAATTCGTCGGCGCGCGCCACGGTGCGCCGGTCTTCGTCGATTACGCCCATAAGCCCGACGCGCTGGACAAGGTGCTCGCCGCGCTGCGGCCGCTGGCGAAAGGGCGGCTCGTCGTCGTCTTCGGCGCCGGCGGTGATCGCGACAGAGGCAAGCGCCCGCTGATGGGCGAGATCGCGGCGCGCGCGGCGGATGTCGTCGTCGTGACCGACGACAATCCGCGCAGCGAGGAGCCGGCGACGATCCGCGCCGCCATTCTCGCGGCCGCGCGCGGCGCCGGGCGGGCGGAGATTCACGAGATCGGCGATCGCGCCGCGGCGATCCGCGAGGCGGTCTCCTGGCTGCGCGAGGGCGATGCGCTGGTCGTCGCCGGAAAGGGCCATGAAACGGGCCAGATCGTCGGCGATCAGATCCTGCCGTTCTCCGACCGGGCGGCGGTCGAGGCGGCCTTGCAGGGTGGGATCGAATGAAACAGCAAGCGCTATGGACGGGTCTGGGGCTGATCGGCGCGCTGCGCGCGCGCATCAGCGGCGGCCTGCCGCGCGACGTCACCGGCGTCTCCATCGACACGCGCACGCTGGCGCCGGGCGATCTCTTCTTCGCGATCAAGGGCGAGGCGCGCGACGGGCATGAGTTCGTGCGCCTGGCCTTCGAGCGCGGCGCCGCAGGCGCTGTCGTCGACGACGCCCATGCGAGCGCGTTTCGCGACCTTTCGCCGCTCTATGTCGTGCGCGACGTGCAGGAGTCGCTGGAGAGCCTCGGCGCCCGCGCGCGCGAGCGCTCCTCCGCCTATGTCGCCGCCATCACCGGCTCGGTCGGCAAGACCTCGACCAAGGATATGGCGAAGACCTTGTTCTCGCGCTTCGGCGAGACGCATGCTTCGGCCGCCTCCTACAATAATCAATGGGGCGTGCCGCTGTCGCTCGCGCGCATGCCGGCGTCGACGCGCTTCGGCCTCTTCGAGGTCGGCATGAATCACGCGGGCGAGATCGCTTCGCTGGCGCCCCTCGTCTCGCCGCATGTCGCCGTGGTGACGCGCGTCGCGCCGGTGCATCTCGAGCATTTCGATTCGCTCGAGGCCATCGCCGCCGCCAAGGCCGAGATTTTCTCAGGACTGGTCGAAGGCGGCGTCGCCATCATCAATCGCGACGACGACAGCTATGAGGCGCTGCTCGAAGGCGCCGCCGCCTCCAAGGCCGCGCATGTCTTCTCCTTCGGCCAGAGCGAGGGCGCGCAGGCGCGGCTCCTCTCTTATGACGCGGAGGAGCAGCTCGCAGAGGCGGAGATTTTCGGCCGCCGCCTGCGTTATCGCATCGGCGCGCCGGGGCGTCATTTCGCGGTGAATTCGCTCGCCGTGCTGACGATCGCCCATATCTTCGACATAGATCTCGAGCAGGCGGCCGCAACGCTCGCCGATTTCACCCCGCCCAAAGGGCGCGGTCGGCGCGAGAGCTTCTCGATCGGCGGCGGGAGTTTCACGCTCATCGACGAGAGCTATAACGCCAATCCCACTTCCATGCGCGCGGCCTTCGAGCTGCTCGGCGCGGAGAGGAGCGCGCGGCGGCGCGTCGCCGTGCTCGGCGACATGCTCGAGCTGGGGCCAAGCGCGGCGGAATTGCATGCGGGCCTCGCAGCGGACCTCGAGGCCGCGGGCGTCGATCTTCTCTTCACCGCCGGCCCGCTGATGGCGCGGCTGTTCTACGCCGCGCCGGAGCATATGCGCGGCGCGCATCGCGCCAACGCCGCCGAGCTCGAGGAAGCCGCGCTCTGGGCGATCGCGCCCGGCGACGCCGTCATGGTCAAGGGCTCGAATGGTTCGCGCATGTCGCGAATCGTCGAGGCGATACGAACGAAATTCTCGGCCGAAACCGAAGCGCCCCGGTAAAGGAAAAGACGAATGCTGACGCTGCTCGCGGACTACTCGCATCTGTTCGGTCCGCTGAATCTCTTCCGCTACATCACCTTCCGCGCCGCCGGAGCGGCCGCGACGGCGCTGTTCTTCGTCTTTTTCTTCGGCCCCTCGATCATCGACGCGCTGCGCTTGAAGCAGGGCAAGGGCCAGCCCATTCGCGAGGACGGTCCGGCTTCGCATCTGCTCACTAAAAAAGGCACGCCGACGATGGGCGGGCTCATGATCCTCTCGGGGCTTCTCGTCGCCACTCTGCTGTGGGCGAATTTGAAGAACTCCTATGTGTGGATCGTCATTCTCGTCACCGCCTCCTTCGGCGCGATCGGCTTCTATGACGATTATCTGAAAGTGACGAAGCAATCGCACAAGGGATTTTCCGGCCGCGCGCGCCTCGCGCTGGAGTTCGTCGTCGCCGGACTCGCCTGCTATGCGCTCACCACCGTCGGCGGCGAGAATATGTCGAAGGTCGCGTTGCCGCTGCTGAAGGGCTACGCCGTCTCGCTCGGCTGGCTGTTCATTCCCTTCGGCGCCTTCGTCATCGTGGCGGCGGGCAATTGCGTCAATCTCACCGACGGTCTCGACGGCCTCGCCATCGTGCCCTCGATGATCGCCGCGGGGGCCTTCGCCATCATCGCCTATCTCGTCGGCAATTCGATCTTCTCCGATTATCTCGGAATCAATCACGTCGCCGGCACGGGCGAGCTCACCATCGTCTGCGCGGCGCTCATCGGCTCCGGGCTCGGCTTTCTGTGGTTCAACGCGCCGCCGGCGCAGATATTCATGGGCGACACCGGCTCGCTCGCGCTCGGCGGCCTGCTCGGCGCCATCTCGGTCGCGATCAAGCAGGAGTTCGTGCTCGCCATCATCGGCGGCCTGTTCGTGCTCGAGGGCGCTTCCGTCATCGTGCAGGTGGCGAGCTTCAAGCTCACCGGCAAGCGCGTGTTTCGCATGGCGCCGATCCATCACCACTTCGAGCAGATGGGCTGGACCGAGCCGCAGATCGTCATCCGCTTCTGGATCATCGCCTTCGTGCTCGCCCTTCTCGGGCTCTCCTCGCTGAAGCTGAGGTGAGCGCATGACGCCGGCGACGACATTCTCGGAACGCAAGGTCGCGCTCTTCGGCCTCGGCGGCTCCGGCCTTTCGACGGCGCGCGCGCTGATCGCGGGCGGCGCGATCGTCGCCGCCTGGGACGATGGCGAGGCGGGCCGCGCCAAGGCGCGCGAGCAGGGGATCGACATCGTCGATCTTTCGACGGCGGATTGGCGCGAATTCTCCGCGCTCCTGCTCTCGCCCGGCGTGCCGCTCACCCATCCGCAGCCGCATTGGACGGTGGAGCGCGCGCGCGAAGCGGGCGTGGAGGTGATCGGCGACATAGAGCTCTTCTGCCGCGAGCGCGCGCGCCATGCGCCGGGCGCTCCCTTCATCGCCATCACCGGCACCAATGGCAAATCGACGACGACGGCGCTGATCGCCCATATTCTGCGCCGCGCCGGCAAGGATGTGCAGCTCGGCGGCAATATCGGCACGCCGATCCTCGATCTCGCGCCGCCCTCCGAGGGGCGCATTCACGTCATCGAATGCTCCTCCTTCCAGATCGATCTCACTCCCTCGCTCACGCCTTCGATCGGCATTCTCATCAATCTGACGCCGGACCATATCGATCGCCACGGCACGATGGAGAATTACGCGGCGGTGAAAGAGCGTCTCGTCGCGCGCGCCGATGTCGCGCTCGTCGGCGTCGACGACGTCTATTCCCATGCGATCGGCGCGCGGCTCATAGAGGCGCGTCGCGAGGGACAGCGCATCTATCCCGTCTCCGCCGCGCGCGCGCTCGATTGGGGCTTTTTCATCGAGGCGCGCAAGGCTCTCTATCGCGAGGCCGGCCATGGGCCGGAGGAGACCGAGACGCTCGGCGATCTCACGGGCGCGCGCACCTTGCGCGGCGCGCATAATGCGCAAAACGCAGCTTTCGCCGCCGCCGCGGCCTGGCATTGCGGACTCTCGGGCGAAGAGATCGCCGCGGGACTCGTCACCTATCCGGGGCTGCCGCATCGCATGGAGGAGGTGGGTCGGCGCGGTCGCGTCGTTTTCGTCAACGACTCCAAAGCGACCAACGCCGACGCGGCGGAGAAGGCGCTGCTCTCCTATGACGAGATTTTCTGGATCGCCGGCGGCAAGGCCAAGGAGGGCGGCATAGAACCTCTGCGCCCGCTGTTCTCACGCATCGCCAAGGCCTATCTCATCGGCGCGGCGGCGCAGGATTTCGCCCGCACGCTGGAGGGCGCCGTCGCCTATGAGCAATGCGGAACGCTCGACGTCGCCATCGCGCGCGCCGCCGAGGACGCCGCGCTGAGCGATGCGCGCGAGCCGGTCGTGCTGCTGTCGCCGGCCTGCGCCTCATACGATCAATTCGCCAATTTCGAAGCGCGTGGCGACGCCTTTCGCCTCCTCGCGCGCGAACTTCATGCACATGCGCCCATTGCCGGAGAAACCCCATGATCTCGCGCGCGGAGCGTTCCACTTTTTCCGATTGGGCCTGGACGATCGATCGCTGGCTCATCGCCGGCGTCGCTCTCTTGATCGTCTGCGGGCTCGTGTTCGCGATGGCCGGCAGTCCGCCCGTCGCCGAGCGCCTACATCTTTCCACTTTCTATTTCGTGCATCGGCAGGTGATGTATCTCGGGCCGGCGCTCATCGTGATGATCGGCGTTTCTTTCCTCTCGCCGCGCCATGTGCGGCGCGCGGCGATTTTGCTTTGGATCATCTCGCTGGCGCTCGTCGTCGGCACGCTCTTCTTCGGCCAGGAGGTGAAGGGCGCCAAACGCTGGATTTTCGGCATTCAGCCGTCCGAATTTTTGAAGCCGGGCTTTGTGATCATGGCCGCCTGGGCTTTCTCGGAAGGCGCCAAGCGCAAGGATGTGCCGGGCAATCTTCTCGCCATCGCGCTGCTGCCGGCCACGGTCGCGCCACTGGTGCTGCAGCCGGACATCGGCCAGACGATGCTGATCTCGCTCGTCTGGGCGGGGCTCTTGTTCATGGCGGGCATTCACTGGTTCTGGATCTTCGGCGTCGGCGGCGCGGGCGCCGTCGGAGCGGTCGCGGCTTACAAACTCCTGCCGCATGTGCATGCGCGCGTGACGCGCTTTCTCGATCCGCAAGCCGTGGGGCAGGGCGTCGCCGACACATTCCAGGCCGACACCGCGCTCTACAGTTTCATCAGCGGCTCCTGGTTCGGAAAAGGGCCGGGCGAGGGCACGCTGAAGCGCATTCTGCCGGACGCGCATACGGATACGATCTTCGCCGTCATCGGCGAGGAGTTCGGCCTCTTCGTCTGCATGGCGGTCGCCGCGATCTATGGCTTGATCGTGCTGCGCGGGCTCTATTCGGCCTCGCGCAATGACGACGCTTTCTGCGGCTTCGCGACGGCGGGACTGGTCATGCTGTTCGGTCTGCAGGCGGCCATCAATATGGCGGTCAATCTTCAGCTCATGCCGTCGAAGGGCATGACGCTTCCCTTCATCTCCTATGGCGGCTCCTCGCTCATCTCGCTGGCGCTCGGCTTCGGCTTTCTGCTCGCCGTCACGCGACGACGCCCGCATATAGAACCCGTCGTCGAAACGGCGCATGCGGGTCCGGCGCATATGGGGGCGCCGGCATGAGCCAGCGTCCCGTTCTGCTCGCCGCCGGCGGCACCGGCGGCCATCTCTTTCCCGCGCAGGCGCTGGCGCATGCGCTGCGCGCGCGTGGGCTCGAGGTGGAGCTCGTCACCGACGAACGCGCATTGCGGTATGGCGGCGAATTCCCCGCGCGCGCGATGCACACGATCGCTTCCGCGACGCCGCGCGGCGGCTCCGTCATCGACAAGGCGAAAGCGATCGCGACGCTCGGCGTCGGCGCCTTGCAGGCGCTGCTTCTTCTGCTGCGCATTCGGCCGCTCGTCGTCGTCGGCTTCGGCGGCTATCCGAGCGTGCCGCCGCTCTTCGCCGCCTCGCTCTTGCGCATTCCCACAGTGCTGCACGAAGCCAATGCGGTGATGGGCCGCGCCAATTCCTTTCTCGCCGGCCGCGTCGACATGGTCGCTTCGGGCTTTCCGCTCGCCGGGGTCACGGGCGCGCTCGCCGATAAGATCGTCGTCACCGGCAATCCGTTGCGCCCGGCCGCGCTCGCCGCCGCCGCGCAGCCCTATCCCGGTTTCGAGGACGGCAAGCTGCGTCTGCTCGTGACCGGCGGCTCGCAGGGCGCGCGGGTGATGGCGGATATCGTCCCGTCGGCGCTCGAATCTCTGCCGAAGGAATTGCGCGAGCGCATCGAGCTGACGCAGCAAGCGCGGGAGGAAGATCTCGCGCGCGTCGCCATGGCCTACGCACGCGCCGGAATCGTCGCGCAGATCGCGCCATTCTTCGCCGATCTTCCCGAGCGCATCGCGGGCGCGCATCTCGTCGTCGCGCGCGCCGGCGCTTCCACCGTCACCGAGCTGGCGGCGATCGGGCGGCCGAGCATTCTCGTGCCGCTGCCGCATGCGCTGGACCAGGATCAGGCGGCCAACGCCGACGTGCTGGCGAAATCCGGCGCGGCGGAAGTCGTGCGCCAAACGGATTTCACGCCGCAATGGCTCGCCGCGCGCATCGCCGAATTCGCCGCAAACCCGCAAGAATTGCAGCGACGCGCGCAGGCGGCCAAGAGCGTCGGCGTCGCGGACGCCGCCGAGCGGCTCGCCGATCTCGTGCTCGCCGTCGCGGAAAAGAAAGAACGCGCCGAGGCGGCGCAACGGAGCCCTTCATGAGAATGCCGCGCCGTCTCGGCCCCATTCATTTCGTCGGCATAGGCGGGATCGGCATGTCCGGCGTCGCCGAGATTCTTCTGGCGCAGGGCTACGACGTTCAGGGCACCGACGCCGCCGACGGCGCCAATCTGCAGCGGCTCGCAGAGAAGGGCGCGCGCGTTCATGTCGGCCATGACGCGAAATGGCTCGGCGAGGCCGCAGTCGTCGTCGTGTCGAGCGCGATCAAGCACGACAATCCCGAGCTGATGGAGGCGCGCGCGCGGCGTTTGCCCGTGGTGAAGCGCGCGGAAATGCTCGCCGAGCTGATGCGCGACAAGCGCTGCGTCGCTGTGGCCGGCACGCATGGCAAGACGACGACGACCTCGCTCGTCGCGACGCTGCTCGACGCCGGCGGCTTCGATCCGACGGTGGTCAATGGCGGAATCATCAACGCCTATGGAACCAATGCGCGGCCGGGCGCCGGCGAATGGATGGTGGTCGAGGCCGACGAGAGCGACGGCACTTTTCTAAAATTGCCGGCGGAAGTCGCCATCGTCACCAATGTCGATCCCGAGCATCTCGATCATTTCGGGGATTTCGACGGCGTGAAGCACGGCTTTCGCGCCTTCATCGACAATCTGCCTTTCTATGGTTTCGCGGCCGTTTGCGTCGATCATCCGACCGCGCGCGAGATCATCTCGCAAATCGAGGATCGGCGCGTCATTCCCTATGGCGAGAGCGAGGAGGCCGAGGCGCGGCTTCTCGATCTCGATCTTTCCGGCGGCGTCGGGCGCTTCTCCGTGTCGCTGCGCGATCGTGATACCGGCGCGGAGACGCGGCTCGACGATCTTACCTTGCCGGCGGCAGGGCGCCATAATGCGCTCAACGCCACGGCGGCCATTGCGGTGGCGCATCGGCTCGGCGCTTCAGTCGAGAAGATTCGCGAAGGGCTCGCGAGCTTCGCCGGCGTGAAACGGCGCTTCACCAAGACCGGCGAGTGGAGCGGCGTCTCGATCTTCGACGATTACGGCCATCATCCGGTGGAGATCGCCGCCGTGCTGCGGGCCGCGCGCGCGTCGACCAAGGGCAAGGTCATCGCAATCATGCAGCCGCATCGCTACACGCGGCTGCAATCCTTGTTCGATCAATTCGCGGCCTGTTTCGGCGACGCCGATGTCGCGCTGATCGCCGATGTCTATCCTGCGGGCGAGACGAAGATCGAAGGAGTCGACGGGCCGGCGCTGGCGCGCGCCGCGGCGGCGCAGGGACATGGGCGGGCGCTGTCCTTCGCCTCGCCGCGCGAGCTGCCGGAGCTCGTGCGTAAGATCGCGGCGCCGGGCGATTATGTGGTGTTTCTGGGCGCCGGCGACATCACCAAATGGGCCTATGCGCTGCCGGGGCAATTGGCGGAGCTGGCGCCATGACGCTCGCGCGATCTCTCACAATGCGCGCCCCTTCTCCCACTGGTGGGAGAAGGGGGCCCTCGCGTCAGCGAGGGGCGGACGAGGGGCCGCGGCCTTGCTCTCATCCGACCCCGCTTCGCGGGGCCACCTTCTCCCGCGAGGGGAGAAGGAATCGCGCCCGTAGAGTGTGGGAAGGAAGGGAAAGACGATGACCTTCCCCGATCTCACCGCGCAACTCGCCGCCCTCGCGCCCGATCTTCGAGGGCGTCTCTCGGCCAATGAGCCGCTCGCGCCCTTCACCTGGTTTCGCGTTGGCGGGCCGGCGCAAATTCTTTTTTCGCCGGCGGACGAAGCGGATCTCGCCTATTTCCTCGCGCGTCTGCCGAGCGAGATTCCGGTCATGGTCATCGGGCTCGGCTCCAATCTCATCGTGCGCGACGGCGGCGCGCCGGGCGTCGTGGTGCGGCTTACCGCCAAGGGCTTCGGCGCGATCACCGTGGAGCCGGGCGAGCGCATTCGCGTCGGAGCGGCCGTACCCGATGTGAAGCTCGCGCGCGCGGCCGCCGACGCCGGCATAGACGGGCTCGCCTTCTATCGCGGCATTCCGGGCGGCGTGGGCGGCGCGCTGCGCATGAACGCCGGCGCCCATGGCGGCGAGACCAAGGACGCGCTGATCGAGGCGCGCGGCGTCGATCGCTCGGGAACGGCGCGCGTCTTCTCGAACGCCGATCTCGGCTTCTCTTATCGCCACAGCGAGGCGCCGGAAGATGTGATTTTCACGCAGGCGCTGTATCAGGGCCGCAAGGGCGATCCGGCGACGATCCTCGCCGAGATGGAGCGCATCACCGCGGCGCGCGAAGCCTCGCAGCCGATCCGCGAGAAGACCGGCGGCTCCACTTTCGCCAATCCGCCGGGCCATAAGGCTTGGGAGTTGATCGACGCGGCCGGCTGCCGCGGGCTGACGATCGGCGACGCGCAAGTGAGCGAGATGCATTGCAACTTCCTCGTCAATCGCGGCCATGCGACGGCGGCCGATGTCGAGGCGCTGGGCGAAGAGGTGCGGCGGCGCGTCGAAGCGAAAAGCGGCATTCTCCTGCGCTGGGAGATCAAGCGGATCGGTGTTCCATGAGCGTGATCGAGCGCAGCGCCGTCGTCGCATGCGAGGAGCCGGAGCCGCTCTTGCGCGCGCTGTCGAGTTCGTGGCTCTGCGCGGCGCTCGTCCTCGTCGCGATCGTGCAGCAAATCGTCGGTCATATCGACTGCGACGTCTCCTGGTTCCTGACCTTCGCGGAGAAAGTGCTGGACGGTCGCGCGGCCTATGTCGAGGTGAGCGATCCCAATCCGCCGGCGGCCTTTCTCTCGCTCATGCCCGCCGTGCTGCTCGCCCGTGCGTCGCATCTCCCGCCGGAGGCGGTTCTCGCCGCGCTGGTCTTCGCCTTTGCGGCGGGCTCGATCGGCTTTTCCTTCTATCTGCTGCGGCGTGGCGCGGCGCGCAGCCGGCGGACTTGGATGCTGCTGCTCGATGCGGCGATCTTTCTGCTGCTGGTCGCGCCGGAGATCGTCTTCGCCGAGCGCGAGCATATCGCGCTGCTCGCCGTGCTGCCGCTGCTCGCGGCGCTGGCGGTGGAGGACCAGCGCGCGCCGCCGCCGCGATGGGCGCGCATCCTCGCGGGACTCGGCGGCGGCGTCGCCGTGGCGTTGAAGCCGCATTTCGTTCTCGCCATCGCGCTGCCGGCGCTGGCGATCGCCTGGCGCGAGCGCTCCTTGCGCATTCTGTGGCGCGAGGAGCTCGTCTCGGCGGCGCTGGCGGCCGTCGGCCTCACGGGCGCGACGCTCATCGCCTTTCCCGCCTATCCGACGCAGGCTCTGCCGCTGGCGCTCGAGGTCTATGCGCGGGCGCGCGATGATCTCGGCCATTTTCTCGCCCATACGCTGGCGCTGGTCTATGTCGCGCTGCTGGCGGGTTTTCTCGTCGCGGCGCGCGGCGTCCCGCTCGGCCGCGCGACTCTCGTCGCGCTGTTTTCCTCGCTCGGCTTTTTCGCCGCCTTTCTCCTGCAGGGGAAGGGCTGGATGAACCATGCTTTTCCGGCGCTCGCGCTGCTGCTGTTCGCCTGGACCTTTCTGGCGCTGCGCGACCGCATGGCGCGCGTCGCCCCGCCGACGGGGACGAAGCTGGCGCTGATGAAATTCCTGTTCCTGCCCGGCCTGCTCGCCGCGCCCGCCTATTTCGGCGTCGTCGAGCAGCTGACCGACCACGAGGAGCACCCCGGCCTGCTGGACGCGGTCGCTTTCGTCGCGCCGCCGCATCCGCGCGTGGCGACGATCGCGAGCCAGCTCGACTACGGCCATCCTCTGGTTCGGCAGCTCGACGGCGAATGGGTCGGACGGCAGAATGCGCTGTGGACGACGGCCGCGGTCGGGCGGCTGCTGACCTCCGCCGACCCGCGGGAGCGCGAGCGGCTGGAGGCGCGGCGCAGCGCCGATCTCGCCGGGCTCGCGGCGGATATTCGCGAGGGGCGGCCGGACATTGTCGTCGTCGAGGATCGGGCGACGCGGGAATGGGTGCTGCGGCGGCCGGAGATGGCCGGGGCGCTGGACGCCTACAGGCTCGCGAAACAGGCGGGGGATATCGAAATCTGGCGGCGGGCGGAGTGAGAGGGAGGCGGACATGCGAGAGCCGAAGCGGTCGGCCTATTCGAGGCTCGGCGTAGATAGTCGTGTCACTCTTCCTCGCGCCGTCCGTGAACATCTCGGCTTGCGGGCGGGAGACTCTCTGCGTTTCGTGATCGACGCCGCTGGCGTTTCGATCGCGCGCGTGGCGCTGCGGCCGGATGCAAGTTTCGCGACCTTCACGGAGTGGACGAGCGAGCAGGACGACGAGGCTTATTCCGACCTCTGAGGCAATAGGCGTAAACACCCTCCCCTAAAGGGCAGGGAGAGGGTCGGGCGCTGGACCTCCCCTCGAGGGGGAGGTGGGCGCGTGCGGCCTATTTGTAATCCACCGAGGGTGAAAGCCCTCGCACAACTCGAAGGTGCGTCATGACTGTTCACGTCGCCGTTCTCATGGGCGGATTCTCCTGCGAGCGCGAGGTCTCGCTGCGGTCGGGCGAGGCGAGCGCCAAGGCGCTGGAGAGCGTCGGCTTTCGCGTTTCCCGCGTCGACGTCGGCCGCGACGTCGCTGAGGTTCTGGCCAAGCTTTCGCCCGATGTCGCCTTCAACGCGCTGCACGGCCGCTTCGGAGAAGACGGCGCCATTCAGGGCGTGCTGGAGATTCTCCGCATCCCCTACACGCATTCCGGCGTGCTCGCCTCCTCGCTGGCGATGAAGAAAGACATCGCCAAGAGCGTCATGGCGGCGGCGGGAGTGCCGGTGCCCAGGGGCAGGGTGCTGCATCGCCTCGAGGCCGCCAAGGCCCATGCGCTGGAGCCGCCCTATGTGCTGAAGCCCGTCTCGGAGGGGTCGTCCTTCGGCGTGTTCATCGTCAAGGAGGGGCGCTCGCATCCGCCGCAGGAGCTCGCGGCCGCCGATTGGCGGCATGGCGATTTCATGCTCGCGGAAAATTTCGTCGACGGCCGCGAGCTCACCTGCGCGGTGATGGGCGACCGCCCGCTCGACGTCATCGAGATACTCCCCGTGTCGGAGGACTTCTACGGTTTCGACGCCAAATACGCGAAAGGCGGGTCGAAACACGTGCTTCCGGCGAATCTTAAACAAAATATTTACCAAGAGGTCCAACAGTTGGCCCTCGAGGCTCATCGGGCTCTCGGCTGTCGCGGCGTCAGCCGCGCGGACTTTCGATACGACGATCGCCCCGGAGGCACGGGCGAGCTCGTCGTATTGGAGGTCAACACGCAGCCGGGCATGACCGAGACCTCGCTGGTTCCCGAAATGGCGGCGCATGCCGGATATTCGTTTGGCGAGCTCGTAAGATGGATGGTGGAAGACGCGTCCTGCGATCGTTGAGAGAGCCTGTCGAGGCTCTCTTCGATGTCGCGCATCCGCATTCCGTCCAAGTCGGCGCTGTCCAAGGGGGCTCCTCCCTCCATGCCGGCTCCATCCAGGCCGGCGCCTACGCCGCCCCTTATCCCTCTTCTTCCCAGCCCGCGGAGCGGCGCGCCCGTCCGCAGTCGGCCGCCGCGCCGCATCTCGCCCAGCGCCCGGCGCGCGGTCTCTCGCGACTGGCCGCTCTTCCCGGAGTCGGCGCGACGGCGCTCGCTCTGCTCTTTGGCGGGGTCGGCCTCGCCGGCGTCGTCCAGAACGGCGGCTACGCCGAATTCGTCTCGCGCAATGGCGCGCCGCGCGACATCGTCGCGCGCGCGCTCGGCTTTTCGATCGAGGTCGTCACCATCAGCGGGCTCGGCGAGCTGAGCGAGGGCGACGTGCTCGCCGCCTCCGGCGTCAAGCCGACGCATTCGCTGCTCTTCCTCGACGCCGAGACGATTCGCGAGCGCCTGACGGCGCTGCCGCTCGTCGAGAGCGCGCGCGTGCTGAAGCTCTATCCCGATCGGCTGGTCATAGCGCTCGAGGGGCGGCGGCCCTTCGCGCTCTGGCAGCGCGACGGCAAGCTCTCGGTCGTCGCCGCCGACGGCGTCGTCGTCGACGAGATGCGCGACGAGCGATTCTTGGGCCTGCCCTTCGTCGTCGGCGAGGGCGCGGAGAAGCGGCTCGACGAATATATGCGTCTGCTCGAGGCGGCGGGCGATCTCAAATCGCGCGTTCGCGCCGGCGTGCTCGTCGCGGGGCGGCGCTGGTCGCTGGACATGACGAATGGCGTCGAGGTGAAGCTGCCCGAACGCGAGCCGGAGGCGGCCTTGGCGCTGCTGCAACGACTCCAGCGCGAGGCCAGGATCCTCGACAAGGATGTGATCTCGATCGATTTGCGCGCGTCCGGACGCGTCGCGGTGCGCCTCTCGGAGGAGGCGGTCGCGACGCGCGCGGCCGCGACGACGCGCAATTCACGCAAGGGCGGCCAGACATGAAGTCACATATCTTCCCGCCGCGAATGAAGCAGCTCGGCGCCCGCCGCAGCGCGACCATGGCCGTGCTCGACGTCGGCACGTCGAAGATCGCCTGCATCATCGCGCGGCTGACGCCGGTCGGCGACGGCTCGCCGCGTGGGCGCACGCATCGCGCGCGCGTGCTCGGCATCGGGCACCAGCGCTCGCGCGGCGTGAAAGCCGGCCAGATCGTCGATATGGAGGAGGTCGAGAGCGCGCTGCGCCGCACGGTCGACGCGGCCGAGCGCATGGCCAAATCGCAGATCGACGCGATCATCGTCACCGCCTCGGGCGGCAGGCTCGCCTCGCAGCATTTCGCCGCCAAGACGCGCGTCCACTCCGGCGCCGTCGCGCCGGCCGATGTGCATCGCGTGCTGGAGGCCTCCGCCGCTCATGTGACGGAGCGCGGCCGCGTCGTCGTCCATTCGCTGCCGACCGGCTTCTCGCTCGACGGCTCCTCCGGTATTCGCGAGCCGGCCGGCATGGTCGGCGGCGAGCTCGGCGTCGATCTCCATGTCGCCAGCTGCGATCAGGCGGCGATGCGCAATCTGCTCGTCGCGGTCGAGCGCTGCCACCTCGGCATAGAAGCCGCGGCCGCCGCGCCTTATGTCGCCGGCCTTTCCGTGCTCGAGGCCGATGAGGCGGAGCTCGGCGCCATCGTCATCGACATGGGCGCGGGCGTCACCTCGCTCGCCGTCTTCGCCGGCGGCGCGCTCGCGCATGTCGATGCGGTGACGCTCGGCGGCAATCACATCACCATGGACATCGCCCGCGGCCTCGACTGCCGGCTGAGCGACGCCGAGCGGTTGAAGACGCTCTATGGCGCGGCGATCTCCTCGCCCTCCGACGATCGCGAGACGATCGCCTTCGATCATGTGGGCGACAGCGGCGAGCATCCAGCGCATGCGCCGAAATCGCATCTCGTGCGCATCATTCGGCCGCGCGTCGAGGAGACTTTGGAGTTCCTGCGCGACCGCCTGGCCGCGTCGGGATTTTCCGCCCATGCCGGCCGCCGCGTGGTGCTCACCGGCGGCGCCTGCCTGCTCACCGGCCTGCCGGAGGCGGCGCGGCGCATTCTCGGCGGACAGGTCCGCGTCGGTCGCCCGGCCGGCATAGACGGCCTGCCCGAATCCGCCCGCAGCCCGGCTTTCGCCGCGGCGGTGGGACTGCTCGTCTATCCGCAATTCGCGGGGCGCGAATATTTCGAGCCGCGCCGCGAGGCGGAGGCGCGCGGGACTGGGACCAATGGTTACATCTCTCGGGTCGGACAATGGTTGAGAGACAGTTTTTGAGGATTTCGAGGAACGAGAGCGAGGCGCGCGTCGGCGAAGCGCTCCGGGGACGACAGCCGACGCCCAGTCGCATGAAAATCAGTCGAAAGGTCTGACGATGACGATCAATCTCAAAGCGCCCGAACTTCGGGAATTGAAGCCCCGCATTCTGGTGTGCGGCATCGGCGGCGGCGGGGGCAACGCCGTCAACAACATGATCATGTCGGGCCTTTCGGGCGTGGACTTTCTGATCGCCAACACCGACGCGCAGGCGCTCGCCTCCTCGCGCGCCGAGCGCATCATTCAAATGGGCCTGCAGGTCACCGAAGGCCTCGGCGCCGGCGCCCAGCCGGAAGTCGGCCGCGCCGCGGCGGAAGAGGCCAAGGACGAGATTCGCGAGCACCTCACCGGCGCTCACATGG
This sequence comes from Methylosinus sp. H3A, assembly GCF_015709455.1. Lineage (NCBI taxonomy): Bacteria > Pseudomonadati > Pseudomonadota > Alphaproteobacteria > Hyphomicrobiales > Methylocystaceae > Methylosinus > Methylosinus sp. H3A. Next base: position 4,118,936 of record NZ_JADNQW010000005.1, on the reverse strand, counting down.
TCTTCGTCACCGCCGGCATGGGCGGCGGCACCGGCACGGGCGCCGCGCCGGTCATCGCGGCCGTCGCGCGTGAGATGGGCATTCTGACGGTCGGCGTCGTGACCAAGCCCTTCCACTTCGAGGGCGCGCGGCGCCAGCGCATCGCCGAGAGCGGCATCGCCGAGCTTCAGAAGTCGGTCGACACTCTCATCATCATCCCGAATCAGAATCTTTTCCGCATCGCCACGGAGAAGACGACCTTCGCCGACGCTTTCGCCATGGCCGATCAGGTGCTCTATTCGGGCGTCGCCTCGGTCACCGACCTCATGGTCAAGGAAGGCCTCATCAATCTCGACTTCGCCGATGTGCGCTCGATCATGCGCGGCATGGGCAAGGCGATGATGGGCACGGGCGAGGCGACCGGGGAGCGCCGCGCGAGTCTGGCGGCGGAGGCGGCCATCGCCAATCCGCTGCTCGACGAAGTGTCGATGAAGGGCGCCCGCGGCCTGCTCATCTCGATCACCGGCGGCAACGACCTCACCCTCTATGAGGTGGACGAGGCGGCGAGCCGCATCCGCCAAGAGGTGGACGAGGACGCCAATATCATCCTCGGCGCGACCTTCGACTCCTCGCTCGAGGGCGTGGTGCGCGTGTCTGTGGTGGCGACGGGCATCGATCTGCCGAGCACCGCCGCCGAGGACGCCGCCGCCGCGGAAGCCCGCGTGCTGGAGGCCGCCGAGCGTCTGCGCGCCCAGGTGGCGGCGCAGGGCCGTGTCTCTTTCGTCCAGACCATCTCCGAGCCCGCTCCGCAGCCGGCGCCTCAGGCCTATGCGCCCCAAGCCTATGCGCCTCAGGCCTATGCTCCGGAGCCGCAGCCGGCCCCGGTCGAGCGTCCGGTCCAATCCTATTACGGCGAGCAGCAGCCGGCGCCGGCCGCTCAGAACGGCGTCTATCTGGAGCAGGTCGCCGCGACGCGGCCGAGCTATGCGCCGGAGCCCGCTCCGGCGCAGGCCCCGGCGATGGAGGTGCACGAGCCCTATATCCCGCCGGCCGCCGAGCTGCCGCGCATGCGCATGCCGCAGATCGAGGACTTCCCGCGGCCCGTGCAGGAGCAGTATCGCCAGGCGCGCGGCGAGCCCGCCGGCCAAGCGCCGGAGGCCGCCCGCCGCCGGACGCTGCTCGAGCGCCTCGCCTCCTTCGGCGCGAGCCGTCAGGAGGACGCGCTGCAGGGCCCGGCTACGGCCGCGCCGCGTCCGCCGATGCGCCCGCAGGCTCCGCCGCCCTCGCAGAGCCATGCGGAATACGCCAAGCGCCCCGTCGCGCCGGCTCCGCAGCCGGCGCAGGGACACGCCGGGCTCGATCCGCATGGCCGCCGCGTCGCGCCGGTTCGTTCGATCGAGGACGAGCAGCTCGAGATTCCGGCCTTCCTGCGCCGGCAGATCAACAGCTGACGCCGCCGTCCGGCCGCGAAATTTCCGAAAAGGCCCGCTCCGGCGGGCCTTTTCTCGTCCAGGGCCGTTGTAACATTCTGTAAAAAACCGTGACTGGAGCCGCGCCGCGCCGCGGACTATCCTGCGCCGGCGCCGATCGGCCACAATTCTGCGCGCCGCGGCGCGCCGCCCGTCTTCCCCGGGAGTGAAACGGACTTTCATGACCTCGCGTCGACCGACGAGGATGCAGACGACGCTCGGCGCCGCAGCGACGCTCGAAGGCGTCGGCGCGCATAGCGGCCTCGCGTCGCGGCTCGTCCTCGCGCCCGCCGAGGCGGGGTCGGGAATCGTCTTCACGCGGCTCGGACGCGGCGACGGCGAAGACGCGCCGCTGCGGGCTGTGGCGGGCAATGTCACTTCCACCGATCTCTGCATGCGCCTGGGCGCCGGAGCGGCCTCGATCTCGACGATCGAGCATTTGATGGCGGCGCTGCGCGGCCTTTGCGTCGACAATGTCGCGATCGATGTGGACGGGCCCGAGATACCGGCCATGGATGGTTCGGCCGCGGGTTTCGTCGAGGCGATCGAAGAGGCGGGAATCGTTGCGCTGCGCGCGCCGCGCCGCTTTCTCGAGATTCGCGCGCCGGTGCGCGTCGCCGACGGCGCCGCCTGGGCGGAGCTCGCGCCCGCGCCCGCCGGCGGTTTCCATATGGATGTCGAGATTTCCTACGCCGGGGCTCCCATCGGCCGTCAGCGACGGCGGATGCGGCTGACGCCGGCGAGCTTTCGCGCCGAGATCGCGCGGGCGCGCACCTTCGGCTTTCTGTCGGACGCCGAGCGTTTGTGGCGCGAGGGCAGGGCGCTCGGCGCCTCGCTCGACAATACGATCGTCATCGCGAAGGGACGCGCACTCAATCCGCAGGGGCTACGCTTTTCGGACGAATTCGTCCGCCACAAAATGCTGGACGTGCTCGGCGATCTCGCCCTCGCCGGCGCGCCGATCATCGGCGCCTTCCGCTCCTATCGCGGCGGCCATCGGCTCAATCTCGCGCTGGTCGAGGCGCTGCTGGCGACGCCTTCCGCTTTCGCCTTCGTCGGCGGCGAGGACGAAAATCCGAGGGCGCGCCGCCCCGCGGGCGCCTGGGCGCCGCGCTGAGGCGGCTCGGCCCGCGCCCGTGATTCGCGACGATGTGCGAACTCCCCAGAGATGAAGGAGATGCGGCGACTCGCCTCGCTCCGCCTCACTAGAAATCCGCCGTGAACTCGGCTATATGACGAAAAAATTTCTTCCGTTCGCCGTGCAGAAAGCGGCCCGCCCGGCGAATGGATCTTCCGCCGGAGTCCGCCTTTCTATGTCGTTCGACCCGATCAGCCACATTCCTCTGTCGTTTCTCGCCTGGGGCGCGCAAATGGTCGCGTTTCACGGGGTTGGATATGCATTCGAATGGTGCGATTCGACTGGCCGGCTGAAACGTTTCAAGGTGCGCTCGCTCGATCGCATGAGCTATCGCGAGCTGCTGCCGCGCGTGCTGTTCAATCAGACGGCGATTCTGCTGCCCTGCATGCTGGCGATGGAATATTTCGGCCTCGCCTTCGTCGGCGCGCCGCAGCTCTCCTGGACGGCGGCCGTCCTCTCGCTGGTGTGCATGACGATCGGCCATGACGTGGTGCAATATGTCGCGCATCGCCATCTCCTGCATCATCCGGAGCTGATGAGCCGGCTCGGCCATGCGCTGCACCACACGACCGGCGCCAGCAAGGCGATCAGCGCCTGCTATCAGTCCGGCGCGGATTTCTTCTTCGAGATCGTGCTGCCCTATCTGCTGCCTCTGGCGCTCGTCGGCGGCGGCGGAGCGGACGTCGCCTTCCACACCGTCATTCCGGCGCTCGGCGCACTCGGCGGCCTCTATGAGCATTCTGGCTATGATTTCGGCCTCGCCTTCCGCAATCGCCGAGCGACCGGCTGGCGCAGGCGGCTCGACGCCGTGCTCGACCATCTGACCACGAGCATCGCGCACGGCTATCACCACACGCGCGGCAATGTGAGCTTTTCCGACGGATTCGGCAGCCCCGGCCTTTGCGACATGATCTTCGGGACGCGCTGGGATCTCGTGCCCGAGCGCGTGCGGCGAAGGGAGCGGGCGGAGGCGCAGACCGGCTGACAGGCGCGCCGTCGCCTCGACGCCATAATCTCGCCCGATCCGGCACGTCTTCTGGACGCATGGGGACGGCGCGCTCGTCGCATGTTCCCGAGTGGCGCCCTTCGGCGAATTGGGTTAGAGAACGCGAATGCGAACGTCCCGCGAGGCCGAATCCATGTCGAATGCCAGATCGTTCCGACTTTCCGCCGCGCGCGCGGCCCTGGCGGCGGCCCTCGTCGCGGCGCTGCCCTCGGCGCCGGGACGCGCCGATATTCTGGACAGCATCACCAGCGGCTTCGGACTCTTCTCCGGCGAGAAATACAAGACCGAGATCCTGCCGGAGATTCCGGCCGAGGATATCTACAATCAGGGCCTCGCCCGCATGGAGGCGCGCGATTACGAGAACGCCGCCAAGAGGTTCGGCGAGCTCGAGAAGCAATATCCCTTCTCGCAATGGGCCCGCAAAGGCCTTTTGATGCAGACTTTCGCGCAATATCAAAAGCCCGCCTATGACGACGCCGTCGCCTCAGCGCAGCGCTACATCGGCCTCTATCCGACCTCGCCGGATACGCCCTACATGTATTATCTCGCGGGAATGTCCTACTATAATCAGGTTCCGGCGGTGATGCAGGACCAGGAGACGGCGGAGAAGGCGCTGGCCATCTTCACCCAGCTCGTCGAGAAATTCCCGAAATCGGAATATGTGACCGACGTCAAATACAAGATCCAAGTGGCGCGCGACCAGCTCGCCGCCAAGGATATGATGGTCGGCCGCTTCTATCTGACGCGCAAGAATTATGCGGCGGCGGTCAATCGCTTCCACGACGTGCTCGCCAAATATCAGACGACCCGCCACGCCGAGGAGGCGCTGTATCGGTTGACGGAGGCCTATTTCGCCATGGGCGTCGTCAATGAGGCGCAGACGGCGGCGGCCATTCTGGGGCATAATTTCCCCGATTCGTCCTGGTACAAGGACGCGCATTCGCTGCTCGCGACGGGCGGCGTCGCGCCCGAGGAACATCAGGGCTCCTGGCTCTCCAAGATCGGCAAGACGCTCGGCTCCAGCTGAGCGTCCGCATGGGCGAGCCGAGGGGACCGGAAGAGTAGAGCGCGCGCATGCTCGTCCGTTTGTCTATTCGCGATATCGTCCTCATCGACAGGCTCGATCTCGAATTCTCGTCCGGCCTGACCACGCTGACCGGTGAAACCGGCGCCGGCAAATCCATCCTTCTCGACGCTTTCCTGCTGGCATTGGGCGCGCGCGGCGACGCCTCGCTGGTGCGAGCCGGCGAGGAGCAGGGGCAGGTGACGGCGGCCTTCGATCTGCCGCGCGACCATCCGGCCCTCGCCGCGGCGCGCGAGTTCGGCCTCGACGCCGAGGATGAGCTGGTCTTGCGCCGCGTGCAGACCAGCGACGGCCGCACCCGCGCCTTCGTCAACGATCAGCCGGCCAGCGCCCAGGCGCTGCGCGCCATCGGCGCCTCGCTGGTGGAGATTCATTGCCAGCACGATGATCGCGCGCTCGTCGATCCGAGCGCGCATAGAGCGCTCGTCGACGCCCATGGCGCGCTCGGCGAGGCGGCGGCGCAGGTGCGCGAGCTGCATGGCGCCCTGCAGCGCGCGCGCCGCGAGCTTGCGGAGGAGGAGGCCCGCGTCGCCAAGGCGCGCGCCGACGCCGATTATCTGCGCCACGCCAATGAGGAGCTGGAGGCGCTGGCGCCGCAGCCGGGCGAGGAGGCCGCGCTCGCCGAGCGGCGCCAGACCATGCAGCGCTCGGAGAAAGTGGCGGGCGATCTGCGCGACGCGCTCGATGCTTTTTCCGGCGATCATTCGCCCGCCGGCGAGATCGCCTCCGCCGCCCGGCGGCTGGAGCGGCGCGCGACCCAGGCGCCGCAGCTGATCGAGCCGCCGGCCAAGGCGCTCGCCCAGGCGCTGGACGCGCTCTCCCTCGCCGAGCAGGCGCTGGAGCAGGCGCTCCGCGACGCCGATTTCGATCCGCACGAATTGGAGCGCATAGAGGAACGGCTGTTCGCTCTGCGCGGCGCCGCGCGCAAGCATCAGACCAGCGTCGACGCGCTGCCCGCGCTGGCCGAGCGTTTCGCCGCCGATCTCGCCGCGCTGGACGCCGGCGAGGCGCGCATCGTGGCGCTGAGCGAGGCGGTCGCCAAAGCGCAGACCGCCTACGCCAAGGCCGCCGCGAGCCTTTCGGCGGCGCGCCGCGCCGCGGCGAAAAAGCTCGACGCGCTGGTCGAGGGCGAGCTGAAGCCGCTGAAGCTCGAAGGCGCGCGCTTTCGCACCGAGATCGTCAGCGATCCCGAGACGGGCGGGCCGGAGGGTTATGACCGCGTCGAATTCTGGGTGCAGACCAATCCCGGCTCGCGGCCGGGGCCGCTGGTGAAGGTCGCCTCCGGCGGCGAGCTCGCGCGCTTCATGCTGGCGCTGAAAGTCGTGCTGGCCGATCGCGGCTCGGCGCCCACTCTCGTTTTCGACGAGATCGACACCGGCGTCGGCGGCGCGGTGGCCGATGCCATCGGCCAGCGCCTCGCGCGGCTCGCCGAGCGCGCGCAAGTGCTCACCGTCACCCACGCTCCGCAGGTGGCGGCGCGGGCGAGCCGTCATTTGCGCATCGCCAAGAGCGCCGTGAAGGGCGCGGCCGGCAAGGCGCAAGACAGGGTGGCGACGCGCGTCGCCCAGCTCGAGGAGGGGGAGCGGCGCGAGGAGATCGCCCGCATGCTCTCGGGCGCCGCGATCACCGACGAGGCCCGCGCCGCCGCCCGTCGCCTGCTCGAAGGGGCGGGCTAGAGTCTTTGCGTTTGACGCGTTTTCAACGCCGAACCGGCGTCCACTTCGGCTGGAAACGCTTTGAGGCCCCGTACGGATTCGCGCCGATTTGGCGAAAGCTCGATCTCGGGTTAAGAAGCGGTAACCAAATCGGCTCGGGAGGACGAATGAGACTGGCGATTTGCGCGGCGACAGCCGCCTTGGGCTTTGCGCTCGCGGGCTGCAATTCTCCTTCCCCCGAGCGCCAATTCGTCGCCAAAGCGGTGGACGAGCCGTCGCCGCCGCGAGTGAAGCTCTCGCAACGCGAGAAGCTCGACGAGAGCATCTCTCGCTATGCGCTCGCCTATGACATTCCCGAGTCGCTGATCCACGCCGCCGTCCGCCGCGAGAGCAACTATAATCCCGGCGCCAAGCACGGACCCTATTGGGGGTTGATGCAAATCCGCTACGACACTGCGCGCAGCGTCGGCTACAGCGGCCCGGCCAATGGCCTGCTCGACGCCGAGACCAATCTCGCCTACGCCGGCGCCTATCTCGCCAACGCTTTCCGCGTTGCCGGAGGCAACGCGCAGCGGGCGATCCAGCTCTATGCGAAGGGCTTTTATTACGAGGCTAAGCGCAAGGGGCTGCTCGGCCAAATGACGAGCGGGCGCTCCTCCACGGAGGAGAAGAGCGAGCCGGCCGTGGCGGCGGAGCCGGAGCCGCCGGTGACCGTGTTGGCCGCGATCGATATTCCCGCCGGCAAGCATCTCAGGACGACCGCGGAGCCGGAAGTCCAGCCGGCGCCGATCATGACCTCGGCGGAGGCGCAGGCCTCGATCGCGCTGGAGGCGCAGACGGCGCAGCAGTGACCGCCGAGCGTCAAAGAACGTCAGGCCAGCGGCGCGCGCCGTGATAGATGCGCAATATCTGAATGGCCTCGTTCTGCGCGCGATAGGGAATGATGAAGGGGGTTCCCACGACGACGAATTCCCGAGCGCCGAAAACGCGGCCGGGACGTCCGATGTGGGGAGCGCTGGGAAGCGTCGTTTCGATCGCCTCGACGAGATGTGAGGCGACCCGTCGGGCGGCGCCAGGATTATCGCGAGCGATATAGGCTCGGATCGCCGCCAGATCGCCGAGCGCTTTTCGCGACCAGACGATTTTCATGGAGCGGGTGTTTCATCCGCTGTGTCCCACGACTCCACCCACTTCCGCACGTCCTCATGTGGGATCGCCTCGCCCGCGTCGACAGCTCGGATCGCTGCGCGAATTCCCTCGACTTGCCATTCATTGGCGTCGAGAAATTGCGTGATCGCTTCCGACGCGAGGAAAGAACGACTGCGGCCGGTGCTCTCCGCGAGCTTCTCCAGGCGCTCCTTGGTCGTCGCGTCGACGCGGACCGTGAAGGTTTCGCTCGTTTGTGTTTTCATGTACACATCCTATCGCGAATGTGAATTCAGGCAAGCGCGCCGACGCCGTAGAGTTCCAATTCGTCGTTTTCCAGGCCTCCCCCTCGCATTGCCTCCCGCGTCGCGCTGGCCTAAGACAGCCTTCCGCCCTTTTCGTCACCAGCCCGCGCCGATGCGAGACGACGCTTTGCCCAAGATTGAGACCGAGACGCTCGCCGATCTGCGCGACGAGATCGACCGCATCGATCGTGAGATGCACGAGCTCTTGATGTGTCGCGGCGAGATCATCGATCGCCTGATCGCGGTGAAGGGCCAGACCGGCGCCTCCGCCTTTCGCCCCGATCGCGAGGCGCGGATGATGCGCGGGCTGGTCTCGCGCCATGGGGGCCTGCTGCCGGTCGATACGGTCGAGGGCATATGGCGCATCATCGTCTCGACCTTCACCTATATGCAGGCCGAATACAGCGTCCATGCCGATGATTCCGGCGGCGACGCCGCCATGCGCGACAGCGCACGCTTCCACTTCGGCTTCACCGTGCCTTATGTCACCCATCACGGCGCCGGGGCCGTTGTCGCGGCCGTAGCGGCGTCGAAGGGCGATCTCGGCATGTTGCGCTCCGCCGGCGCGCAGGAGGAGGGCGCCTGGTGGGCGCGCCTCATCGGCGCCGACGCGCCCAAGATCATCGCGCGCCTGCCCTTCGTCGAGCGGCCGAACCATCCGGCCGGCCTGCCTGTGCTGATCGTCGCCAAGCCGCTCGCCGAGGCCGCCTCGCAGGATATCGCGCTCTATGCGCTCTCGCTGCCGAAATGGCATCATGGAGCGCCGGCGGCGATCGATGCGCTCGCCGGCGAGATTCTCGCCACCGCGCCGCATGCCGGGGAATTGTCGCTGCTCGTCGCCGCGCCCGGCCATGTGAGCGCCGCACAATTCGTGGAAGGACTGGCGCGCGCCGGCGTCGGCCCTGTGAGCGCCGCGCTGGTCGGCAGCCATGCGGCGCGCTTCGAATTGGACACGGCCCGCAGCGGCGTTTTTGCCCCGAGGAGTTGACGAGATGACGAAACCTGTCGTGCGTCGAAACGTGCTGGCGATCGACGCTTACGTGCCCGGCAAGAGCGCCGCTCCCGGCGCCGCGCGCGTCTTCAAGCTCTCGGCCAATGAGACGCCGCTCGGGCCGTCTCCCAAGGCCGTCGAGGCGCTGCGCGCGCTCGCGCCCAAGATCGCCGCCTATCCCGACGGCTCGGCGACGCGATTGCGGCAGGCGATCGGCGCGGCGCATGGGCTCGATCCCGAGCGCATCGTCTGCGGCGCCGGCTCCGACGATATTCTGGCGCTGCTCGCGCACGCCTTTGTCGGCGAGGGCGACGAGGGAATCTATACGCAATATGGGTTCTTGGAATATCGCATCGTCATTCTGGCTGCGGGCGGCGTTCCCGTCATCGCGCCGGAGACGAATTACCGAGCGAGCGTCGACGCGATTTTGGAGAAGGTGACGGAGCGCACGAAGATCGTCTTCGTCGCCAATCCCAACAATCCGACCGGAACCTATCTGCCGAAATCGGAAATCCTTCGGCTCGCCGACGCGTTGCCGGCGCATGTCGTGCTCGTCATCGACGCCGCCTATGCGGAATATGCGCAGCGCGAGGATTATTCCGCGGCGCTGGAGCTCGCCGCGACGCGCGACAATGTGGTGACGACGCGCACCTTCTCGAAAATCTATGGCCTCGCGGGATTGCGCCTGGGCTGGGGTTATGGCTCCGCGCATATCGTCGATGCGCTGAACCGTCTTCGTGGCCCCTTCAATGTCAGCAGCGCGGCGATCGAGGCGGGCATAGAGGCCGTGCAGGACAAAGCGCATCTCGAGGCGGCGATCGCTCACAATGAGCGCTGGCTGCCGTTTCTGACGCGCGAGATCGAGGCGCTGGGCCTCGAGGTTCTGCCGAGCGTCGCCAATTTCATCGCCATTCGCTTTCCGGACGAGGCGGGGCGCACGGCGGCGGACGCCGATCGTTTCCTCACCTCGCGCGGGCTGGTGCTGCGCGCGATCGGCGCCTATGGCATGCCGCAGTTTCTACGGCTGACGATCGGCTCGGAAGAGGCCAATCGCCTCGTCGTCGAGGCGCTCGGCGAATTCACCGCCTCATGGCGCGCGGCGCCGCGGGCCGCGCATGGCTGACGCGCGCGCGCCGATCTTCGACAAGGTCGCGCTGATCGGCCTCGGCCTCATCGGCTCGTCGATCGCGCGCGGCATTCGCACCTATGGCGCGGCGAAGCGCATAGCGGCGAGCGATTCCTCGGCCGATGTGGTCGCGCGGGTGCGCGAATTGGCGATCGCCGACGAGGTCACGCAGAATGTGGCGGAGGCGGCGAAGGGCGCCGATCTCGTCATTCTCTGCGTGCCGGTCGGCGCCTGCGGCGAGGTTGCGCGCGCGCTCGCGCCGCATTTGGCGCCGGGCGCGATTCTCTCCGACGTCGGCTCGGTGAAAGCGGCCATCGTCGCGCAGGTCGCGCCGCATGTTCCTGCGGGCGTTCATTTCATTCCTGCGCATCCGATCGCCGGAACGGAATATTCCGGGCCGGACGCCGGCTTTGCGACTCTGTTTCAAAATCGCTGGTGCATTCTGACGCCGCCCGATGGCGCGGAGGCCGAGGCGATGAGAAAGCTCTCGGCCTTTTGGACGCGGCTCGGCGCCAATGTCGAGACGATGAGCGCGTCGCATCACGATCTCGTGCTCGCGGTGACGAGCCATCTGCCGCATCTCATCGCCTACAACATCGTCGGCACGGCCGCCGATCTCGAGGAGGTCACGCAGTCGGAGGTCATCAAATTCTCGGCGAGCGGCTTTCGTGATTTCACGCGCATCGCCGCCTCCGATCCGACCATGTGGCGCGACATTTTCCTCAACAATAAAGACGCCGTGCTGGAGATGCTCGGCCGCTTCGACGAGGATTTGACGGCGCTGCGCCGCCTGATCCGCACGGGCGACGGCGACGGGCTGTTCACGCTCTTCACGCGCACGCGCGCGATCCGCCGCAGCATCATAGAGCAAGGGCAGGACACGGCGGCGCCGGACTTCGGCCGCGCGGCGCCGCGCGAGGAGTGATGCGGTTCTGGCTGAAGGTTCGGCGCATTCCCTCTCTCCCCGCGTGCCTATCGCATGCACTCTCGAAAGCCACCAAGGCCGTCATGGCCGGGCTCGTCCCGGCCATCCACGCCAAGCGGCCGAGACATCGTCGGAAAGCGCCCGCGATCTGCGGATTTCTCAATTTTCGCGTTGGCTGCGTCGTCGCGGGCCCCGGTCACAGAGACTGTTGCCCCAACTATGGCGTCACGCGCAATTCTGGCAGAATCCTCAGCGTTTAGGCGTGGATGGCCGGGACGAGCCCGGCCATGACGGCCTACTGGAAATGTGTGATATGACTCCCTTAGCCCCGCGTGCGGGAAGAAGGAAGGCGGCGACGCTGTGCGAGCCTAGCGGCCGACGCGCGTCGAGCCGATCACGCACAGGCGCTCAGCCGACCGCAACATCACATTTGGAATGTCACATGGCCGCGCTCGTCGATCGGCCACGAGGGATTCCAGGCGATCTCCCACGCATGGTCGTCGGGATCGGCGACATAGCCGCGGAAACCGCCATGCGGCGGCGCGTCCGCCGGCCGCAATATCGCGCCGCCAGCTTCGGTCAGCCGCTTCATGACCGTTTCGACATCGTCTTTGTGCGGAACATTATGCGCCAGCGAGAAGGCTCCGGGCGTCGCGAGGCCGAAGCGGTTCATGTCCTCTTCGAGCGAGGCTTTCAGAAAGGCGCCGAGAACGAAGCCATTCATCTGGTAGAAGATGATTTGCGGGTTCTCGAAAACGGGCTTCCAACCGAAGCCGTCGACATAGAAACGACGTGAGCGCTCCAGATCGGAGACGCCGAGCGTGATGACGGACATTTGCTGTTGCATTCCACGACCTCATTGTCCGCCGGCGCGGGCTCGCGCCGCCTAAATCAGCCCCATCACCTGCAGCGCGTCGGCTATCTCCTCGCGCCGCCTCTCGACCGCCGCCTCGCCTTCGCGCACGGCTTCTTCGGTGCGGTCGAATTCGAGCAGGCCGATATGGCCGACGCGCGGCGTGATGTGAACGTCCGGCGGATCGCCGGCGAGGCGCGAGCGCGTCAAACGGTCCTGCATGATGCTGAGCGATGTCGTCATCACGCCGAAAATGCTCGGCCGATCCGGATCGCGGCGGAACACGCCGCGCGTCAACGTCTCGGTGAGCGAGAAGGCGAAGGGCTTTTGTCGCTCCTGCAGCAGAGTGACCGGATCGAAGCCCATGGTCGAAGGAATGCGCGCGGCGTCGCGCGACTTGCCGATGATGTCGGTGTTGAGATTGACGGCGATGACGAGCTCCGCGCCGAGCGCGCGGCAGGCGGCGACGGGCAGCGGATCGACGAGCGCGCCGTCGGCGAGCCAGCGCCCTTCGACCTCCATCGGCGGGAACAGGCCCGGCAAGGAAAAGGAGGCGCGCAGCGCTTCGGAGAGATCGCCCTTTTGCAGCCAGATCTCATGGCCGGTGACGAGATCGGTGGCGACCGCCACGAAAGGCGTCGGCAGCGTCTCGACGCGCAACGGCCCGACTGCGTTGCGCAGCTCCATCAGCAGCCGATCGCCCTTGATGAGGCCGCCATAGCCGAGCTGGAGATCGAGATAGGAGACGATCTTGCGCTTGTTGAGCGAATTCGCCCAGATTTCCAATTCGTCGAGCTTGCCGGCCAGGAAGCAGCCGCCGACGAGCGCGCCGGCCGAGGTTCCGGCGACGACGTCGAAAGTGACGCCCATGCGCGAGAGCGCGCGCAATGCGCCGATATGCGCCCAGCCGCGCGCCATGCCGGAGCTGAGCGCCAGTCCGATCTTGCGCCTGCCGAGCGGATGCTCGTCCGTCTTCGGCCTGTCCGTCGCTTGGTCCGCCATCGCCGCTCCGGCTCTTTTCTTCGCCCCCCGCAATTCACATATCACTATTCGCCGCCTTCGGGAGGCGCGATGGCAAAGGTCTCGCTGTCGCGACGCGCGGCGCGAGGGGAGGGCGATGAGCTCCGAGACGATCGGATATGATCGCTATCGCGTGATGGTCGAAGCCTCGCCGGCGGCGATCCTCATCGTGGGCGCCGACGGGCTCGTTCTTTACGCCAATCGCGAGACGGAGCGGCTGTTCGGCTATGCGCGTGAGGAATTGGTCGGCCGCTCGGTCGATCTGCTCACGCCGGCGGTGATCCGGCGCCGCCACGCCGCCTTCCGCAGGATGTATTACGCCGAGCCCTGCCGCCGCTTGATGGGCGTCGGTCGTGAGATCAGGGCGCGGCGCCGCGACGGCGGCGAATTTCCGGTCGAGATCGGGCTCGCGCCGCTGGTCACGGAGCGCGGCCTGCTCGTCACCGCGACCATTCTCGACATGAGCGAGCGGCGCCAGGCGGAGCAGGCCTTCGCCGCGAGCGTCGCCGAATTGGAGCGGGCGAATGAGCGGCTCGTGCAATTCGCCTATGTGGCGTCGCTCGATCTGCAGCAGCCGCTGGCCGAGATCGCCGCGCAATCGACGCGGCTCGAGGCCGCGATGGCGGCGGGCGAATGCGACGCGATCAGGCAGGCGAGCGCGCGCATGCGCCATGCGGCGATCGGCGCGCGCAAGCTCGTCGAGGATCTGCTCACCTATGCGCGAACCATCTATGGCGATCAGCAATTGGAGGTGCTCGAGCTGCGCGAGGAAGTGCAGTTCTCGCTCGCCGAGCTCGCGCAGTCGATCGCGGCCGGCGAGACCAGGCTCGAGGTCGATATTCCCGCCGCGGCCTTCCTCGGCGATCGCGCGCAATTCGCCTGCCTGATGCAGAATGTCGTCGCCAATGCGATCAAATATCGCAAGCCCGGCCGGCCGGCCGAGGTGACGATCGCCGCGACGCTCGAGGAGGGCGCGATTCACCTGTCGATCGTCGACAAGGGCGTCGGCTTCGCGCAGGAATTCGCGCAGCACATCTTCGAGCCCTTCAGCCGGCCCGAGAGCGATGTGGAATATGCCGGCACGGGCATAGAGCTGGCGATCTGCAAATCGATCGCGGATCGCCATGGCTGGGAGATTTCGGTGGAGTCGCGGCCGGGCGATGGGACGGCTTTTCGCTTCGCGATTCCGACGCTGTTCGCGCCGACTCTGTGAGGCCTTCTCCCACGCGAGGGAGAAGCCGGCCTCGCGAAGCGGGGCCGGATGAGGGCCGCCGCGATTCGTGACGTCCTTTTGGCGGACAGGGGTCGACCCCGGTCATGCTGCTGGGGCCCATCCGACCCTCGCTGACGCGAGGGCTACCTTCTCCCGCAGGCGGGAGAAAGAGTGCGCGAGCCTTTTTTGATTCAGCCCAGGCGTGAGGCCGCTTCGCGCAGATGGGCGAAAGCGTCGCGCGCGGCGTCGGCGATGGCCTCCGGGCCGCGCTTGCCGCGCATGCGCGGCTCCTTGGGCGCTTCCCGGCGCATCAGCCGCGGCTGAGCGAGATGCGGCGCCACGCCCTCGCGCATCACCGCGCGGCGCAGCGGCCCCAGCGCCGTCATGGCGATGAAGCCCGCGCCGCGAATGAGGTCGATGGGCAGATAGGGAATGATCAGCGAGCGATTGAGCAAATCGACGCCATGGGTGCGGAAGCCGATATCGGCGCGTCGATGCAGCTCATAGCGCGTGAGCCCGCGCGCGAGCTCCTTGGGATTGCGCAGATCGACGCTGGCGAGGCAGTCCTCGAGATCGGCGACGTCGCGCAGGCTGAGATTGAGCCCCTGCGCGCCGATCGGTGGAAACACATGGCAGGTCTCGCCCACGAGCGCGAGCCGCGGCCCCGTCAGCCGCGACACTTGCAGCCCGCCCATGCGAAACTCGCCTATGCCGCTCTCGATCGTGATGGAGCCGAGCTTCTCGCGCGAATAATCCTCCATCTCGTATTGCAGCTCGTCGCGCGGCTTGGCGAGGCGGCGCTTGGCGTCGCGCGGGCTCATCAGCCAGACGAGGCTGGAGCGATGTTCCGCGCCCTCGCGCGGCGGCAGCGGCACCAGGGTGAAGGGGCCCGAGCGCGTGTGAAATTCGGTCGAGATATTGTCGTGCGGCAGCTCGTGGCGCAGCAGAGCGGTGAGGGCGACCTGTGGATAGGTCCATTCCTTCGTGTCTATGCCGGCGGCGGCGCGCGCCTTGCTGCCGCGGCCGTCCGAGGCCACGATGAAATCGGCCTCTATGCGGCGCCCGTCGGCGAGGATCGCAGCGGCGCCGTCCTCCTCGAATTCATAATCGACGATGTCGCTCTCGACGATCTCGAAGCTCTGCGCGGCGCGGGCGTGCTCGAGCAGAATGGCGGTCAGCTCGTCATTGGAGACGTTGAGCCCGAAGGCGGGCAGATCGATCTCCTCCGACCGCATCACGAGATCTGGCACGGGGAAGAGCTGGTCGGTGTCGTCGACCATTTGGATCGTCTCGATCGGGCAGGCGGCCGCGCGCACCTTGTCGAGCACGCCGATCGAATCGAGGAAACGCAGCGACGCCTCGAACAGCGCGATGGTGCGGCCGGGCAGGGGCGGCGGAAAGCGCCCGGCGAGCGTCACGCGCCAGCCGGCATTGGCGAAGGCGAGGGCGGCGGCGATGCCCGTGGAGCCGGCCCCGGCGACGAGGATCTGCGTGTCGATCGCGGGGTTCGCCCCCGCCAGTGTCTCGGCCATGTGCTTCGTCTCCGTTTCGGAAATCCTTCTACACCATGGGGAGAGGAAGGCGAAGCCGCCCGCCGGCGGCTTTCCGCCGCGTTCAGAAAATCTGTTGCCTTTGTCGCGAGCGTCGATCCATGGTCGTATTCGACGTGGATTTTTTTGCGACGCGAAGTCATTCGGAGAAGATCATGGTGAAGGCCATACGCATTTACGAGACGGGCGGGCCGCAGGTTCTGCGCTATGAGGAGATCGAGCTTCCCGCGCCGGGGCCCGGCGAGGCGCAGATCGTGCAGAAGGCGATCGGCGTCAATTATATCGACGTCTATCTGCGCAGCGGCTCCTATCCCGCCGATCTTCCTTTCGTTCCGGGCTATGAGGGCGCGGGCGAGGTCGTCGCGCTCGGCGAGGGCGTCGACGAGGTCGAGATCGGCGATCGTGTCGCCTATGTCGGGCCGCTCGGCGGCTATGCCGAGGCGCGCAATATTCCCGCCGCCGCGCTGGTGAGGCTGCCGAAGTCCTTTTCCTTCGAGACCGGCGCCTCGATGATGCTCAAAGGACTCACCGCGCAATATCTGCTTCGCCGCACGCATAAGGTGAAGGAGGGCGATCGCATGCTCGTGCATGCGGGCGCAGGCGGCGTCGGCCAATTGCTCTGCCAATGGGCGAGCGCGCTCGGCGCGCATGTGATCGCCACCGTCGGCGATGAGGAGAAGGCGAAAATCGCCAGAGAAGCCGGCGCGGAACATACGATTCTCTATCGCAGCGAGGATTTCGCCGCGGCGGTGCGCGAGATCACCGGCGGAAAGCTCTGCGACGTCGTCTATGACGGCGTCGGACGCGCGACCTTTCCCGCCTCGCTCGATTGTCTGAAGCCCTTCGGACTCTTCGTGAGCTTTGGCTCCGCGTCGGGCAAGATCGAGGCTTTCGACATTAATCTCCTGTCGCAAAAGGGCTCGCTCTTCGCGACGCGTCCCTCTCTCTTCGCCCATATCGCGCGGCGCAAAGACCTCGTGAAGATGACGGAGGAGGTGGTGCGGGCGATCAAAAAGGGCGTCTTGCGGCTCGAGCGGCCGACGCTCTATCGGCTGGAGGACGCGGCGCGCGCCCATGCCGATCTCGAGGCGCGGCGTACCACGGGCGCGCTCGTGCTGGTCCCGTGAGCGACGCGTCGACCATTGGCCACAAAATATTCACATGTGTGATATTTTTGACACAGCCGCGCCGCGGCGCCCTCGGTCGCAGAATTTAGGGGATTGAATTTGCGGGCGCTGCCGAATCGCTCCGATCGGCCCCGCCCGCTCGGGCGGCGCTCGAACGTGGCCGTGTGGGCGCTCGCCGCGGCGAAGCCTGGACAAATGCGACCTTTTATGCCGGGCGCGGCGGCGCGGAATCGGATAGGCTCTCCAATTGTTCCGGCTTCGAGGTTCCTCCCACCTCCCGATGGGCCGGGGCCTACTCTCAAAACCCGGCGTTCTCGCCGGGTTTTTTTCTGCCCTCCCGTGTGACGCCGGCCGTCTTCCTGTCGCTTTTCTTCATTATCTCCCAATAACTTATGTCGCGATCTGGCCGCGACGGGGAGGGTGAGAGCGCAGCCTTCGCCGGGCGCTCGCGCATCTGCGCGGTTGCATTCGGGGCCAAAACGGCACATCTTGAGACACGCGGCGCCAGCGCCGCGAAGCATGAGGGTCGCAACGCTGACGACAAGTCTCCCCGGGGTGGCGCGCGCGCCGTCTCCTCCGGCTTCCGGGCCGATTGGCCAGATCGCCGGCTCCATTCTCCGCAATGTCCTCACGAGCCTCGACGACTCCAAGGCAGAGGACGTCATCTCCATCGATCTGCGCGGCAAGACGTCGATCGCCGATGACATGGTCATCGCGACCGGCCGCTCGACCACGCATGTCGGCGCCATCGCCGACAGAGTGCTCAAAGCCTGCAAAGAGGCCGGTCTCGTCGCTCCGCGCGTCGAGGGGCTGCCGCAGTGCGATTGGGTGCTGATCGACGCGGGCGACGTCATCGTCCACATTTTCAGGCCCGAGGTGCGTCAGTTCTACAACCTCGAGAAAATGTGGGGCGGCGCGCGGCCGAGCGAGCTGCGCGCGGTATAAGCGCCGCCCGAAGGGGCGAAACGAGACAGGACGGCGTTCGTCGCGAGCGAATGTCCGTAAGGGGACATGCGTCTCGGAATTCTCTGTGTCGGGCGGCTCAAGGCCGGCCCGGAGCGCGATCTCTACGCGCGATACGCCGCCCGCGTCGCGGCGATGCGAAATCTCGGGCTCACGGGGCTCGATCTCCTGGAAATCGACGAGAGCCGGGCGCGCAATCCGGTCGAGCGCATGGCGCAGGAGGGCGAAAGCCTGCTCGCCGCTCTGCCTGCGGGCGCGAAGCTCACCGTCTTCGACGAGCGCGGGACATCCGCGAGCAGCTCCGATTTCGCGGCGCTCGTCGAGAGCGAGCGCGATAGAGGAACGAAATCGCTCTGGTTCGCGATCGGCGGCTCGGAGGGCTTGGCGCCCGTGGTGCGGGAGAAGGCGGGCGCGGTCTTCTCCTTCGGGCGCATGACGCTGCCGCATCAGATCGTGCGTATTCTCGTCGCCGAACAGATTTATCGGGCGACGACGATTCTCTCCGGCCATCCCTATCATCGGGCGTGAGGCGCGCTTCGTGTCGGATTTTTCACCACGAAGACGCCAAGGACACGAAGATTGCATCCGCGTGGCGGCGAGGCGGAACGCTTTCGCGCGCGTCAAAGGACAAAAATGAACGAGCTGCCGCTCATACGCTTCATTGTCTGCGTCGGAGACGTCTGCGATCGCGACGGACGCGGGAGCGCGCTGCATGAGCGCTTGAGCGAGGCGCTCGACATAGATTTCGGCAAAGGGATCGCAGCCGGACGCATCGCCTGCACGCGGCGCAGCTGCCTGCGCCATTGCTCGCAGGGCGTTCCCATGCTGCGCGTCGAGCCGTCCGGCGACGTCTACGCCGATGCGGACATAGAGCGGATGCTCGATCTCGTCGAAGAGGCGCTGATGGCCGGCTGAGCCGGCCTCACTCGTCGCCGACCTTGGCCGGCTTCAGCACCACGGGGCGCAGCAGGAACGAGGGAATATGATCGCCGAGGCCGATGACCGGCGGCCCATCGTCCTCCGGCGGGCGCGTCGGCCTGCGGTCGCGTCGGTCGCCATAGGTCGGCGGCCTCTCGGGACGAGCAGCCCGAGTCGGCCTCGCTTCGCGCTCCGGCCTCGCTTCGCGTTCCGGTCGCGCCTCGCGCTCTGGCCGCGCCTCGCGCTCCGGTCGGGGCTCGCGCGCCTGGCGGGGCTCGCGGCGCATTTCGTGATCGGCCGTCGGGCGACGGCCGCTTCGCTCGCCACCGCGCGCGCTGCTGCGCCCACGGCCGCGCGACTCGCGCGCCGGCGCTTCGGAGGGCGGCGGCAGCTCGTCGAGGCGGGGCCCTTCCCAATCGATCTTATTGCCGATCAGCGTCTCGATTTGATCGAGATATTTGCGGTCGTCGCCGGTGACGAGCGTGAAGGCCGTGCCCGAGCGGCCGGCGCGGCCGGTGCGGCCGATGCGATGGACATAGTCCTCGCTATGCGTCGGCACGTCGAAATTGAAGACATGGCTGACGTCTGGAATATCGAGGCCGCGCGCGGCGACGTCCGAGCAGACGAGCAGATTGACGTCCCCATTCTTGAACGCGTCGAGCGAGGCCATGCGCGCCAGCTGGTCCATATCGCCGTGCAACGCGCCGGCGGAGAAGCCGTGCTTGTCCAGCGAGCGATGCAGGATCGCCACGTCGCGCTTGCGATTGCAGAAGATGATCGCGTTTTTGAAGTTGTCTGCGTCACGGATCATCCGGCGCAGCGTCTCCCGCTTCTCCGACTGGCCATGGCTGGCGATGAGCGCCTGGCGGATCGTCGCCGCGGTCGTCGCGGCGCGGGCCACTTCCACGCGCACGGGATTGTGCAAGAAGGCCTCGGTGAGGCGGGTGATCTCCGGCGGCATGGTGGCGGAGAAGAATAATGTCTGCCGCGTGAAGGGCACGAGCTTGCACACGCGCTCGATGTCGGGGATGAACCCCATGTCGAGCATGCGGTCGGCCTCGTCGATGACGAGGATCTCGATATTGGTGAGCAGCAGCTTGCCGCGATCGAAGAAGTCGAGCAGACGGCCGGGCGTCGCGATCAGCACATCGGCGCCGCGCATGATCTTGGCCTCCTGGTCGCCGAAGGCGACGCCGCCGATCAACAGCGCGACGTTGAGCTTGTGATTCGCGCCATATTTGGCGAAGCTCGCCTCGACCTGCGCGGCGAGCTCGCGCGTCGGCTCCAGAATCAGCGTGCGCGGCATGCGCGCGCGGGCGCGGCCCTGCTCGAGCCGGCACAGCATCGGCAGCGTGAACGCCGCCGTCTTTCCTGTGCCCGTCTGGGCGATGCCCAGAATGTCGCGCCCCTGCAGCGCTGGAGGAATGGCCTGTTCCTGAATTGGCGTCGGCGTGGTGTAGCCGGACGCCTCAACGGCCGCGAGGACCTTTTGGGAAAGGCCGAGTTCGTCGAAGTTCATCAATGGTCCTGGTCGCGGCGTTCGTGACATCTGGCAAGGGATGGACGCGCGTAGGCCGCGGGGGCGCGCGTCGTCCTCGAGAGGCGGGGCCGTCGCAAATCGACGGTCTATGTTCCGCTGGCGTTCTGCTCGACTATCGGGGAGCAAGACGCGCGCCATGCTTGGAGCCGAACGCGTCGGATGTCAATGAAATTGACGCGGCTCGTCGCGAGCGGCGCTGCGCCGCGCCGTCTGCTCGCGTCTCGGATTCGTCGTTATTTCGCGTCCAGACCGCAGGGCGAGACCGGCGCGACGGCTTTTGGCGCGCTCGCGATCGAGCCGGTGGCGGCGTGATCGACGCCGACGAAGCCGATGCGATTCAGCTGCTGAGCCGACGCTGCGGACGGCGCCGCTGCGATCTGCGCGCGGCCGCGCTCCTCTTTATGGACAAAAGCGATGAGCGGGAGCTCGCCGTTTTGTAACTTTGCCGACAGGAGATTGGCCCCGAGCACGCAGGCGAGCGCCAGCACTGCCGAACCCAAGGCCACTTTTTCGACGAGCTTGCCCGCCGTGTCCCGCCGAAACCGATCGAGCATCGACATTCGCGCCTCTTTTTAAATCGCGCGCCACGTTTTTTGACTGCGGGCGACTTTAGGGAGCGGCGGTAAAGGACGCGTTTACGCTCATGGTTTTCAATAAGTAGACAGGTGCGACGGCCGGTCGCGGGGGCGTCGAATCGAGACAATCGCGGCGCCCTTTGGAAACCCAATCCCGCGGCAGGCCGCGTCGATCGCCCTATTCACTTGTTCCGACGCGCCGGCACATTATGTCTCAGGCGGATTGTGGAAGAGGCGCGCTCGAGGCGCCGCGTCCGAGGCGGGCCTCGGACTTTTTTCGGCCGTTTCAGCTTTTCGGGTCTTGCCAATGCTCCCGCGAGAAAGAAAACTCGGCTCCTCTCCGCTTCGCCCGCTCCGAGCAAGCCGGCGAGGGGCCCGCGGCACAGAGAATGCTACGCACTCATCCGACTGGCCTGTCGCGGGCGAAACATCGGAAAGGGGAATGAGGAAAGCCGAGGTGACCGTGATCGATGATCTTACGCTCGACAACCGTGTTCCGTCCTCAGTGGACCAATACGGCGCGCCTCCCCATGCGGGCGGAAAAGAGCCTCGCAAGAGCGGCGGCGGCGATGGGGGAGCGGGGTCGGGAACGGCGCTGATCACCCGCACGAGGACGCAGACGCGGCGGCCCAACATGTACCGCGTCTTGTTGCTCAACGACGACTATACGACCCAGGAGTTCGTCGTCATCGTCCTGCGTAAATATTTCAACAAGAGCCTGGAAGAAGCCACTCGGATAATGCTGCACGTGCATAATCACGGCGTCGGCGAATGCGGCGTCTACACCTATGAGGTGGCGGAGACGAAAGTCACGCAAGTGATGGACTATGCGCGCAAGCATCAGCATCCGCTTCAGTGCATCATGGAAAAAAAGTGAGGGCGGACGATCGATGCCGACATTCTCGCGCAACCTGAAGCAGTCACTCGACCGCGCGCTCGCCTCGGCGAGAGAGCGACATCATGAGTATGCGACGCTGGAGCATCTGCTCCTCAGTCTCATAGACGACCAAGACGCGGCCGCCGTGCTGCGCGCCTGTTCGGTTGATCTGGATCTGCTCGCGAAGAGTTTGCGCGAATATATCGATCATGAACTGGACAATCTGGTCAATGAATCGGCAGGCGACTGCAAGCCGACCGCCGGTTTCCAGCGCGTCGTGCAGCGCGCGATCATTTCCGTGCAATCCTCCGGTCGCGAGGACGTCAGCGGGGCCAATGTGCTGGTCGCGCTGTTCGCCGAGCGCGAGAGCCACGCCGTCTATTTCCTGCAGGAGCAGGATATGACGCGCTATGACGCGGTCAATTACATCAGCCACGGCATCGCCAAGCGGCCCGGCCTCTCCGACGGCTCGCGCGCGCCGCGCGGCGTCGAGGACGAGGCGGAGCGGGGCGAGGGGCGCGAGGGCCGCGAGGGCGAGCAGCGCAAGAAGGAAGGCGCGCTCGAGGCCTATTGCGTGAATCTCAACCGCAAGGCGCGCGACGGCCGCATCGATCCGCTGATCGGCCGCGAGTCCGAGGTGCTGCGCACAGTCCAGGTGCTGTGCCGCCGGCAGAAGAATAATCCGCTGCTCGTCGGCGATCCCGGCGTCGGCAAGACGGCGATCGCCGAAGGCCTCGCCCGCAAGATCCTGCAGAACGAGGTTCCAGAAGTGCTCGCCGGCGCGACGGTGTTCGCGCTCGACATGGGCACGCTGCTCGCCGGCACGCGCTATCGCGGCGATTTCGAGGAGCGGCTGAAGCAGGTCATCAAGGAGATCGAGGCGCATAAGAACGCCATTCTCTTCATCGACGAGATCCATACGGTGATCGGCGCCGGCGCGACCTCCGGCGGCGCGATGGACGCCTCCAATCTGCTCAAGCCCGCGCTCGCGCAGGGCACGCTGCGGTGCATCGGCTCGACCACCTACCGCGAATATCGCCAATATTTCGAGAAGGACCGCGCTCTGGTGCGGCGCTTCCAGAAGATCGACGTCAATGAGCCGT
The DNA here is from genome assembly GCF_015709455.1 of Methylosinus sp. H3A. Classification (NCBI taxonomy): domain Bacteria; kingdom Pseudomonadati; phylum Pseudomonadota; class Alphaproteobacteria; order Hyphomicrobiales; family Methylocystaceae; genus Methylosinus; species Methylosinus sp. H3A. The sequence goes on along the minus strand of NZ_JADNQW010000005.1, from coordinate 4,096,373 downwards.
CGATCCCGGATGCGGTGGAGATCCTCAAGGGTCTGAAGCCCTATTTCGAAGAGTTCCACAAGATCCGTTACACCAATGAGGCGGTGAAGGCGGCGGTGGAGCTCTCGGCGCGCTACATCCATGATCGCAAGCTGCCGGACAAGGCGATCGACGTCATCGATGAGACCGGCGCGGCGCAAATGCTCGTGCCCGAGTCCAAGCGCAAGAAGACGATCGGCCTGAAGGAGATCGAGACGACGATCTCGACGATGGCGCGCATTCCGGCCAAGACCGTCTCCAAGGACGACGCCGAAGTGCTGGCCCATCTCGACGAGACGTTGAAGCGCGTCGTCTATGGCCAGGACAAGGCGCTCACCGCGCTGACCTCGGCGATCAAGCTCGCCCGCGCCGGCCTGCGCGACCCCGAGAAGCCGATCGGCTGCTATCTCTTCTCCGGCCCCACCGGCGTCGGTAAGACGGAGGCGGCGCGCCAGCTCTCCACCTCGCTCGGCATAGAGCTCATTCGCTTCGACATGTCGGAATATATGGAGCGCCATACGGTGAGCCGGCTCATCGGCGCGCCTCCCGGCTATGTCGGCTTCGATCAGGGCGGCCTTCTGACCGACGGCATCGACCAGCATCCGCATTGCGTGCTGCTGCTCGACGAGATCGAGAAGGCGCATCCCGATCTCTTCAACATTCTGTTGCAGGTGATGGACCACGGCAAGCTGACGGATCATAACGGCAAGCAGATCGATTTCCGCAATGTGATCCTCATCATGACGACCAACGCCGGCGCCGCCGATCTCGCGAGGAAGCCCATCGGCTTCACCCGCGGCACGGTGCATAACACCGAGGACAATGAGGCGATCAATCGCCTCTTCGCCCCGGAGTTCCGCAACCGTCTCGACGCGATCGTCAACTTCGGCCATCTGCCGGAGGAGGTCATCGCCCGCGTCGTCGACAAATTCGTCTTGCAGCTCGAGGCGCAGCTCGCCGATCGCAATGTCACGATCGAGCTCGCCGACGAGGCGCGCGCCTGGCTCGTCGAGCATGGCTATGACCAGGCCATGGGCGCGCGGCCGATGGGGCGCGTCATCCACCAGCACATCAAGACGCCGCTCGCCGACGAGGTTCTGTTCGGCAAGCTGAAGAATGGCGGCGCGGTGCGCGTCGTGGTGGTGACCGACGACAATGGCGCCAAATCGCTCGGCTTCGTCTTTCCCGAGGGGCCGGTGCTGCCGCGTCCCGAGCGCGATATCGTCGAGGCCGGCAAGAAGCGTGCGTCCGAAGGCGGAGAGCCGCGCAAGAGCCGCAAGCCGAAGGAGAGCGACGTGGGCAAGACTGATCCGGCGCCGCGCAACGCCAGCGCCCGCCCGCGCAGCGTTCCGGAGACGCCGCTCAAGAACTGAGCAGCGCTTCGAATCCTCACGGGATGTTAATCCCTTCGACTGTATTCTCGAAGCCGGGCTCATGCCCGGCTTCGTCGTTCGCGCGCTCCCGCGAGGCTGTCCGAGCGTCGAGGTGGGCGAGCGTCGAGGTGGGAACATAGATGCGCGTGGCGATCGTTCACTATTGGTTCGTCGGCATGCGCGGCGGTGAAAAGGTCGTCGAAGCCTTGATCCGGCTCTATCCGCAGGCCGATCTCTTCACCCATGTCATCGATCCGGCCGCCGTCTCGCAGACCATCCTCTCGCGCCCGATCAAGACGAGCTTCATCCAGTCCCTGCCGCGCGCTGCGAAATATTATCGGCAATATCTTCCGCTCATGCCGCTGGCCTGCGAGCAGCTCGATCTGCGCGGCTATGATCTCGTCATCTCGAGCGAATCGGGCCCGGCCAAAGGCGTCATTCCGCCGCCGGAGGCGCTGCATGTGTGCTATTGTCACTCGCCCATGCGCTATTTGTGGAACATGTACCATGAATATCGCGAGGAGTCGGGGCCGCTGACACGCCTCTTGATGCCGCCGCTCGCGCATTATCTGCGCAATTGGGACGCGCTGTCGGCGACGCGCGTCGATCATTTCATCGCCAATTCGACGACGGTCGCGCATCGCGTCGAACGCTATTATCGGCGCTCCGCCGATGTCGTGCATCCGCCCGTCGCCGCCGACGCCTTCTCCATCGCTCCGCGCGAAGAGATCGGCGATTATTATCTGATGGTCGGCGAGCTCGTCGGCTATAAGCGGCCCGATCTCGCCATCGACGCCTTCAACGCCATGGGCAAGAAGCTCGTCGTCATCGGCGGCGGCTCCAATCTGGACGCGATCCGCAAGCAGGCCGGGCCGACGGTGTCTGTGCTCGGCCCGCAGCCCTTCGACGTGCTCACGCGGCATTATTCACGCTGCCGCGCGCTGATCTTTCCGGGCGAGGAGGATTTCGGCATCGTGCCGCTCGAGGCGATGGCGAGCGGGCGGCCGGTGGTCGCTTTCCGCCGCGGCGGCGCGACCGAGACCGTCGTCGAGAATGAGACAGGCGTCTTCTTCGATACGCAGACGGTCGAAGCGTTGAGCGAGGCGATTGCGCGCTTCGAGAGCAGGGAGTTTTCGCCGCCGCGCATTCGCGACCATGCGCTCGGCTTCGGCGAAGAGCGATTCCTGCGCGAGATGCGCGGGAAGATCGACTCCTATTTCGCCGCCCGCGGCGTGAAAAGCTGAAATGGAAAAGCGAGCTTGAAGGCTCGCGGTCCGGGGCGTGGATTGGACCGCGAGCCTTCAGGCTCGCAGCGCCTATTGCTCCTGTGCCGCGCGCTTGCGCTTGGGCGCAGATGTTTCCTTCGCCGCCTTCGTCTCCTTCGCCTTTTCCGCGCGCGGCGGACGGCGCTTCAGCACTTCGGCGAGATAGCGCCCCGTATGGCTGCGCTTCGCGGTGACGATATCGGCGGGTGGACCGGCCGCCACGATCTCGCCGCCGCCGTCGCCGCCCTCCGGCCCGAGATCGATGATCCAATCGGCCGTCTTGATGACCTCGAGATTATGCTCGATGACGACGACACTATTGCCCTGATCGACGAGCTCGTGCAGCACCTCGAGCAATTTCGCGACATCGTGGAAATGCAGGCCGGTTGTCGGCTCGTCGAGAATATAGAGCGTGCGGCCCGTGGAGCGGCGCGCCAATTCCTTGGCGAGCTTCACGCGCTGCGCCTCGCCGCCGGAGAGAGTCGTCGCCTGTTGGCCGACGCGAATGTAATCGAGGCCGACGCGCTTTAGAGTCTCCATCTTGTCGCGGATCGCCGGCACGGCTTTGAACAATACGGCCGCTTCCTCGACTGTCATGTCGAGGACGTCGGCGATGGACTTCTCGCGATATTTCACCTCGAGTGTCTCGCGATCATAGCGCTTGCCCTTGCAGACGTCGCAAGTGACATAGACGTCGGGCAAAAAGTGCATCTCGATCTTGATGACGCCGTCGCCCTGGCAGGCCTCGCAGCGGCCGCCCTTCACATTGAAGGAGAAGCGCCCCGGCGCATAGCCGCGCGCCTTCGCCTCTGGCAGGCCAGCGAACCATTCGCGGATCGGCGTGAAGGCGCCCGTGTAGGTCGCAGGGTTCGAGCGCGGCGTGCGGCCGATCGGCGATTGGTCGATATCGATGATCTTGTCGATATGCTCGAGCCCGTCGATCTTGTCGAAAGGCGCGGGATGCTCATGCGCGCTGTTGAGGCGCCGCGCCACGGCTTTGTACAGCGTCTCGATGACGAGAGTCGATTTGCCGCCGCCGGAGACGCCGGTGACGGCGGTGAAGAGGCCGAGCGGAATTTTCGCTTCGACATTTTTGAGATTGTTTCCGCGCGCGCCGGAAATCTTCAGCCAGCGGCCGGGGTCGGGCTTGCGCAGCGCATGGCGCAGCGTCACCTGCTTCGCGCCGGTCAAATATTGGCCGGTGAGCGAATTGGGATCGTCCATGATCTCCTGCGGCGCGCCTTTGGAGACGATGTGGCCGCCATGCACGCCGGCGCCGGGGCCGACATCGACGACATAATCGGCCGAGAGAATGGCGTCCTCGTCATGCTCGACGACGATGACGCTATTGCCGAGATCGCGCAGGCGCCGCAGCGTGTCGAGCAGCCGGTCATTGTCGCGCTGATGCAGGCCGATCGACGGCTCGTCCAGCACATAGAGCACACCGGTGAGGCCGGAGCCGATCTGCGAGGCGAGGCGAATGCGCTGGCTCTCGCCGCCCGACAGCGTGCCCGAGGCGCGCGACAGAGTGAGATAGTCGAGGCCGACATCGACGAGGAAGGTCAGGCGGTCGCGGATTTCTTTCAGAATGCGATGCGCGATCTCATTGCGCTTGGCGTCGAGCTTTTCCGGCAGCGCGCGGAACCAGTCGAGCGCCGCGCGCACGGAAAGGTCGGACACGTCGCCGATATGGCGCATGTCGATCTTCACCGCCAGCGCTTCCGGCTTCAGGCGATAGCCGAGGCAGGCCTTGCAGGGCTCCGCCGACATATAGCGGCCGATCTCCTCGCGCGCCCATTCGCTGTCCGTCTCCAAGAAACGCCGCTGCAGATTGGCGACGACGCCTTCGAACGGCTTCTTCACATCATAGGCGCGCGCGCCATCGTCATAGGAGAAGCGAATCTCCTCTTTGCCCGAGCCGTGCAGCAGCACGTCGCGCACTGTTTTGTCGAGTTTCTCGAAAGGCGTGTCGAGGCGGAATTTGTAATGCCGGCCGAGCGACTCCAGCGCTTGTTGGTAATAGGGCGAGGATGATTTCGCCCAGGGCGCTATGGCGCCTTTGCGCAAAGAGAGCTTGGGATCCGGGATGACGAGATCGGGATCGATCACCTGCTCCTGGCCGAGACCGCTGCAGGCCGGGCAGGCGCCGAATGGATTGTTGAAGGAGAACAGCCGCGGCTCGATCTCCGCAATGGTGAAGCCGGAGACGGGACAGGCGAATTTCGACGAGAAGACGATGTGGTCCGGCGCATAATGGTTCGAGGCATAGGCGGCCGCCGGCGCAGATGGCGCGGCGGTCTCGCTGGGTCGGCTCGCCTGATCCGCGAATTCCACCACCGCCAGCCCATTGGCCAATTCCAGCGCCGTCTCGAAACTATCGGCGAGACGCGCGCCAATGTCGGAGCGCACCACGATGCGGTCGACGACAATGTCGATGTCGTGCTTCAATTTCTTGTCGAGCGGCGGCGTGTCGGCGATCTCGTGATAGGCCCCGTCGATCTTCAAGCGCTGAAAGCCGCGCTTGGTGAATTCGGCGATCTCTTTTTTATATTCGCCCTTGCGGCCGCGCACGACGGGCGCGAGCAGATAGAGCCGCGTTCCCTGCGGCAGCGCCAGCACGCGGTCGACCATTTGCGAGACCGTCTGGCTCTCGATCGGCAGGCCCGTCGCCGGCGAATAGGGAATGCCGACGCGCGCCCATAAGAGGCGCATGTAATCGTGAATCTCCGTCACCGTGCCGACGGTGGAGCGCGGATTCTTCGAGGTCGTCTTCTGCTCGATGGAGATGGCGGGCGAGAGGCCGTCGATCTGATCGACGTCCGGCTTCTGCATCATCTCCAGAAATTGCCGAGCGTAGGCGGAGAGCGACTCGACATAGCGGCGCTGGCCTTCGGCATAGATGGTGTCGAAGGCGAGCGAGGATTTGCCCGATCCAGACAATCCGGTGAAGACGACGAATTTGTCGCGCGGAATGACGAGATCGACATTCTTGAGATTATGCTCGCGCGCGCCGCGAATGGAGATGACCTTGCCGTCGAAGAGAGCGTCGAGAGTGGTCTCGGCGGCGGATTTTTTCGAGCTTCGCATTTGCACGACCAAAACTGGAGCGGCGGGTTCGACGACGGCGAGGGCCTCGAGAAGCCCCCACCTCGACCCTCCCCCGCTTTGCGGGAGGGGGAGCAGATTCGGCGCTTCATCGAATGCTCGCGAAACGTCGCCGCCTCCCTTTCCCGCATAGAGCGGGGAGGGTGAGGGCCGACGGGCGATCGATCTTACGCCCTCCGTCCTCTCTTGCCATGCTGCGACGCACTAATCCACAGGCTCGAGCGCCCGCCATAGCCAGAGCGTGGCTGTCTCTCCCAAAGGGCGCGGCACAAATCATGCTGTCTGGACCGGGACAATCGGGAAAGGCGAGCGGTTCGATGGCGCTATACGGACAATTTTCCGCGGGGGAGGCGGCGAGATGAGCGAGCCCGTCCGCGCCGTCTTGATCGATATCGAAGGCGTCGTCCTGCCCATGGCCCTCATGACCGATACGCTCACGCCCCTCGCCGCCCAGCGGCTCGGGAGCTACATCGCCGAGCACGCCGAGGACGAGGTGGTGGAGGAGGCGCTGGAGGAGACCGGGCGACTGATGGGCGGCTATGAGCTCGATCCCACGCAGGCGGAATCGCTGCTGCTGCGCTGGATGAAGCAGGGCCGCAAGGCGACGCCGCTGAAAATCCTTCAGGGCCTCGTCTGGCAGGAGGCTTTCGACAAGGGCGAGCTCGCTGGCGCGCTCTATCCGGATGCGGTCGATTGCTTGAAATCCTGGGCTGCCGCCGGGCTTCGCCTGTTCGTCTATTCGTCCAATTCGGCGGAGGCGCAAAAGCTGCTGCTGCGCCGCTGCGCGACCGAGGATCCGACCGGCCTGTTCGAAGGGTTTTTCGACACCTCGCTCGGCCAGAAGATCGAGCCCGGCTCCTATCGCGACATCTGCGAGAGTCTGGCCCTGCCCGCGGCGTCCATCCTCCTGCTGTCGGAAAACGAGGACGAATTGGACGCCGCCAAGACTGCCGGCCTGGCGACGATCCGCATCGCGCGCGACGGCTCCGTCGCCAGCGGTCATGAGGTCGGCTCCGATCTCGCCTCGTTGAACATCGGACGGTGACGAATGGCGAAATTCACGCTCGAGACGCGCGACGGGACGAGGTCGGAGATCGCCGGCAAGGATCGCGCGACGATGATGAAGCTGATCCGCAAATCGGGCGTAGAGGAACTGGTCGCGGAATGCGGCGGCAGTTGCACCTGCGCCACCTGCCAAATCTATGTCGATCTGCCCGACGGCGTCGCCATGCCCCCCATGGAGCCCGCCGAGGCCATCATGCTGGCCAAGGCCGCCAACCGAGAGCTCAATTCGCGCCTCGCCTGCCAGATGAAATTCGACTCGAGCCTCGACGGCATGCATGTCCGCATCGCCCCGGAAGATTACAGCAATAGCTAGCGGCGCCGCGGGCGGAGCATTCTCATGCGACATCGCAAGCTCGGCCGGTCGGGCCTCGACTGCGCGCCTCTCGTGCTCGGCTGTCATGTCTTCGGCTGGACGGTGGACGAGGCGACCTCTTGCGCCATTCTGGACGCCTTCGTCGATCGCGGCTTCGCGCTGATCGACACCGCCGATACTTATTCGACCTGGGCGCCCGGCCATAAAGGCGGCGAATCCGAAACGATCATCGGCAATTGGCTGAAGGCGACGGGCAAGCGCGATCGGGTTCTGATCGCGACCAAGGTCGGCGGGGACATGCCGAATCTGGGCAAGGGTCTCTCTCGGGCCCACATCATCCGCTCGGCCGAGGAGTCGCTGCGCCGGCTCGGAACCGATCGGATCGACCTCTATCAGGCGCATTTCGACGACACGGCCGTCTTGTTCGAAGAAACGCTCGAGGCTTTCGCGCGCCTCATCCAGAGCGGTAAAGTGCGGGCCATAGGCGCGTCGAACTATTCGGCGCCGCGCCTCGCCGAGGCGCTGGCGACCGCCAGAGCCCAGGGGTTGCCGCTCTACGGCTGCCTGCAACCGCATTACAATCTCGTCACCCGCGCCTTTTACGAAGGCGATTTGCGCCGGCTGTGCCTCGAGGAGGATTTGGGCGTCATTCCCTTCCGCGCGCTGGAAGCGGGATTCCTCACCGGCAAATATCGCTCGATGGAGGATACGGTCGGCGCGGCGCGCGGCGCCGTCGTCGCGCGCATTCTCGACGATCGCAGCCTCGACATTTTGCGCGAGCTGGACCGCGCCGCGCTTCAGTTCGACGCCACGCCGGCGCAGATCGCCATCGCCTGGCTGCTGGCCCAGCCGGGCGTGACCGCGCCGATCGTCAGCGTCACGAGCCTGGCCCAGCTCGCGGAGATTTTCGGCGCGACGACGCTGACGCTCGACGCGCGGACGCTGATGCGGCTCGACATGGTGAGCGCGTGAGCGTTCATTCTCGTTCCCGGCTTGCGGCAAATCCTCGTTTGACGATAGACTTTCTCGTCAGTGTCGACATCCGCCGCAAATTGCACAGGACGAAGATGATTTTCAGGAAATTTCAGCAGGCGACGCTTTTCGCCGCCGCATGTTGCATTGCTTTTGCGCCCACGGGCGCCGCCGCCCGCAGCGTCAAAGATGGCGCCGTCGCTGCGAGCCCGCGCCGAGCGACGTCGCAGCGCGATCGCGACTCCTATCCAGAGCGCGTGGCGAGGGTGATACAGGCGCGGATCATCCAGATCGGGACGTGGCCGGGCGAAGGCGGCAGGGTGAGCGTCAAATATCGCATCCGGCCCGATGGGCGCATCGAAAATGTGCAGATCGTCTCCTCGCCGAGCGATCGTCTGGCGGAAGAAACCTACCGCTTGCTGACGGGATTGCGAGTGCCGCGGCCTCCGAGCCGAGACGGGGCGACCGCACACCAGAACGTCAATTTCGACGAGCCGCCCCCGATGCGCTGAGATCGCCACCTTTCCCTTCGCGCGGCGCCCGATTGCCCTCGTCTCCGCCGGGGGGTAGGAACGGAAGATCGAGGAACGAGGACACGCTGCTTGACGACCACGACCGCATCGAACGAGAAGCCGGCGCGCAAGCCGCTCTACCGCCTGCTCTATGTCCAAGTTCTCGCCGCCATCGTCATCGGGGCGCTTCTCGGCGTCTTCGCGCCCGACATCGCCGTCAGCCCCTGGATGGAGGCGATGGGCAAGGGCTTCGTCAATCTCATCAAAATGGTGATCGCGCCGATCATCTTCTGCACCATCGTCTCCGGCATCGCCCATCTCGAGAGCGCCGCCAAGGTCGGGCGCGTCGGCGTCAAGGCGCTCGTCTATTTCGAACTCGTCTCGACCATAGCTCTGGCGCTCGGTCTTCTCGTCGGCAATCTGCTGCGGCCCGGCGAAGGCTTTTCGGGCAAGGCGGACGCCGCCGCCGTCGCCAAATATCTCGAGCCGACCGCGCAGCGCAGCTCGGTCGAATTCGTGCTCGGCGTCATTCCCGACAGCGTCATCGGCGCCTTCGCCAGAGGCGATATTCTGCAAGTGCTGCTGTTCTCCATCCTCTTCGGCTTCGCGCTGATGGCTCTGGGCGAGCGGGGCAGGGCGCTGCGCGGCGTCATCGACGAGGCCGGCCACGCCATGTTCGGCGTCATCGCGATCGTGATGAAGGCGGCGCCGCTCGGCGCTTTCGGCGCTATGGGCTATACGGTCGGCAAATATGGCTCGCAGTCGCTGCTGAGCCTCGCCTGGCTGGTCGGCTCCTTCTATATCACCTCCATTTTGTTCGTCGTCGTCGCGCTCGGACTCGTCGCTCATCTCGTCGGCTTCAGCATTTTCCGCTTCCTCGCCTATATTCGCGACGAATTGCTGATCGTGCTCGGCACCTCCTCGTCGGAGAGCGCGCTGCCGCAGCTCATGGAGAAGCTCGAGCGCTTGGGCTGCTCGAAATCGGTCGTCGGTCTCGTCGTGCCGACCGGCTATTCCTTCAATCTCGACGGCACCAATATCTATATGACGCTGACGAGCCTGTTCATCGCTCAGGCGCTCGGCGTCGAGCTCTCGGCGGGGCAGCAATTCGTCATTCTCTCCGTGGCGATGTTGACGTCCAAGGGCGCCTCTGGCGTGACGGGGGCGGGCTTCATCACTCTGGGCGCGACTCTCTCCTCCATCGACCCGCGTCTCGCGCCGGGCATGGCGATCGTCATCGGCGTCGACAAATTCATGAGCGAATGCCGTGCGCTCACCAATATTTGCGGCAATGGCGTCGCGGCCATCGTCGTCGCCTGGTGGGAGGGCGAGCTCGATCATGACAAGCTCGCCGCCGGCCTCTCGCGCCGCATCGACCCCAGCGATGTGGAAACCGCGGTCACGACGGAATGAGGCGGGGCATTGCGCCCGCCCGCCGTGGATGCTAAGAACAAAAAAAGAACATCACGCGAATTGTGGACAAGGCGGCGGAACGCCTTCGCGTCCGCGCGTTTCGGACTAAGGTGCCGCGAGCATCATCAAAGCGGAGAGGGTCATGGCGGGCAGCGTCAACAAGGTCATCCTGGTGGGCAATCTGGGCCGCGACCCGGAAGTGCGCACACTGCCTTCGGGCGACCGCATCGTCTCTTTCTCCGTGGCGACGACGGAGTCCTGGCGCGATCGCAACAGCGGCGAGCGCAAGGACCGCACGGAATGGCACAATGTGTCGATCTTCAACGAGAATTTGGGGAAGATCGCCGAGCAATATTGCCGCAAGGGTTCCAAGATCTATCTCGAGGGCCAGCTGCAGACGCGCGAATATACCGACAAGGACGGCAATCAGCGCAAGGCGACCGAAGTCGTGCTGCAGCGCTTCCGCGGCGAGCTGACGCTGCTCGACAGCAAGGGCGGCGGCCGCGGCGAGGGCGATTACGAGGGCGGCGGGGGCTCCTATCAGTCCAGCGGCGGCGGCGGCTCCAGCTTCGGCCGCTCCTCGCCGATGGAGCGCCCGCCCGCGGAGCGCTCCCCCGCGCCGGCCGGCGGCGGACGCCTGTCGGAGCAGCTCGACGACGACATTCCGTTCTGAGTCATCGCGGATATAGGGCTCTGGAGGCCCCCTCCCTCCGCCGCTACGCGGGAGAGGGAGGCGGCAGGTAGATCGCGTGCCTTCGATGAGGGGCGGAGTCTGCTCCCTCTCCCGCGCAGCGACGCGAAGCGGGGGAGGGCCGGGGAGAAGGCGCTCCCGGCTCTCGAAATCTCTATGAGCTCCGCGAGCGCAGCCCATTCGTCCGGAATTCCCGCGACTGCGGCTTTGCGCCTGTCTGGCCCGTACGGCGGCCTTCGCCGGCCTTGCCGGTTCCCGCCGGTTGCCAGCCCGGCACGAGATGATGCTTGCCGGGGCCGATGAGATCGGCGCGGCCCATCGCTTTCAGCGCCTCGCGCAGCACCGGCCAGTTCTCGGGATCGTGATAGCGCAGAAAGGCCTTGTGCAGGCGGCGCTGGCGCAGGCCTTTCACGGCGTCGACCTTCTCCGACGCGCCGCGCCGCACCGGCTTCAGCGGATTGAAGCCCGAGTGATACATGGCCGTCGACAGCGCCATGGGCGAGGGCAGATAGGTCTGCACCTGATCGGCGCGATAGCCGTTCTTCTTCAGCCACAGCGCCAGATTCATCATATCCTCGTCGCTCGTGCCCGGATGCGCGGCGATGAAATAGGGGATGAGGAAATATTGCTTCTTGGCCGCCTGCGCCGCGGCGTCGAACAGTCGCTTGAAGCGATCATAGGAGCCGATGCCGGGCTTCATCATTTTGGCGAGCGGACCGCTCTCCGTATGCTCGGGCGCGATTTTGAGATAGCCGCCGACATGATGCTCGACGAGCTCGCGCACATAGGCCGGACTCTTCACTGCGAGATCATAGCGCACGCCCGAGGCGACCATCACCTTCTTGACGCCCGGCAGAGTGCGCGCCTTGCGATAGAGCTGGATCAGCGCGTCATGGCTGGTGTCGAGATTTTTGCATATGTCGGGAAAGACGCAGGAGGGCCGCCGGCATAGGGCCTCCGTCTCGCGGTCCTTGCAGGCCATGCGATACATATTGGCGGTCGGCCCGCCTATGTCGGAGATGATGCCCGTAAAACCTTCGGTCTTGTCGCGGATCGTCTCGATCTCTTTGAGAATCGAGCCTTCCGAGCGCGACTGAATGATGCGCCCCTCATGCTCGGTGATGGAGCAGAAAGAGCAGCCGCCGAAACAGCCGCGCATGATCGTCACCGAATGGCGGATCATCTCCCAGGCGGGGATTTTCGCATCGGCGTAGGAGGGATGCGGCGCGCGCGCGAAGGGCAGGTCATAGACGCTGTCCATCTCCGGCGTCGTCAGTGGAATGGGCGGCGCGGTGAGCCAAATGTCGCGCTTTCCGTGCCGCTGCGTCAGCGGACGCGCGTTGCCGGGATTGCTCTCCCGATGCAGCACGCGCGAGGCGCGCGCATAGAATTCCGGATCGCCCGCGACCTGCTCGAAAGCAGGCAGGCGGATGACGATGTTCTCGCTCTGCGCGTCCTTGCGGATGCGGCCCTCGTCGGGCCCGTCTATGTCCTCGGCCGAGGCCTCGATCCAACCCTCTGGCGTCGCCTCGCGCGTGAAGGCGACGCCGCGCACATCAGAGAAATCCTGCGCTATGCCGCGCTTGGCGATGCGATGCGCGACCTCGACGAGCGCGCGCTCGGCGTTGCCATAGAGAAGGAGATCGGCCTTGGCGTCGAAGAGGATCGAGCGCCGCAGCTTGTCCGACCAATAATCATAATGAGCGATGCGCCGCAGCGAGGCCTCTATGCCGCCGAGCACGATCGGCGCCTCCGGAAAAGCCTCGCGGCAGCGCTGGGCGTAGACGATGACGGCGCGGTCGGGCCTTTTGCCGCCCTCGCCGCCGGGCGTGTAGGAGTCGTTGTGCCGCAGCCGCCGGTCGGAGGTGTAGCGGTTCACCATCGAATCCATATTGCCGCTGGTGACGCCGAAGAAGAGGTTCGGCTTGCCGAGCGCGCGAAAGGCGGAAGCGTCGCGCCAGTCCGGCTGCGCGATGATGCCGACGCGAAAGCCCTGCGCCTCGAGCAGGCGGCCGATGATGGCCATGCCGAAGCTCGGATGATCGATATAGGCGTCACCGGTGACGAGGATCACATCGCAGCTGTCCCAGCCGAGCGCCTCCATCTCCGCCCGCGACATGGGCAGAAATGGCGTGACGCCGAAGCGATGCGCCCAATGCTTGCGATAGGAGAACAGCGGCTTTGCTGCGCCCAGAGGTTCGGCGGCTTTCGTCATGGTCTCACAAATATCATGGAAGGCGGGTGGGACGCGAGGAGCGTGACGCCTCGGCCCCCGCTAGACGATCTTGGCGAAAGCGGCCGCGCCCGCCTTGCCCGGCGCCTCGCGCTCGGCCTGCGGCGCGCGCAGCGCTTCGGCGAGCGCGCCCTGCGGATCGGCGGCGCCTTCGAAGATCGCCTCCACGCATTTGACGCAGAGCGTCACGCGGGCGTCGGCGAGGCGGTAATAGACCTGCTTGGCGGCGCGGCGCGTCTCGACCAGCTCGGCGCGGCGCAGCTCCGCGAGCTGCTGGCTCAGCGCCGGCTGGCCGATCGAAGTCGCGGCCTCTATCTCGCCGACCGTATGCTCGCCGGCGAGCAGATAGGAGAGGATCATCAGCCGCTGCGGCTGCGCGAAAATCTTCAGCCTTTCGGCGGCCTCGGCGGCGCGCTCGCGCGATTCGTAGATGGCGGTCATTTGTCCTTGCAGACCCTATAGAACCAGCTGTCGGTCGCGCCGGGCGCGAGCGCATCGGCCGCGGCGCTCGTCGGCGGCAGCAGCAGATCGGCGCCCGGCGTCCAGCCCTCCGGCGTCATCACCTCGCCGGAGGCGGCCTTCTGCAATGCGGTCGCGAGACGCAGCATCTCCTCCACCGAACGCCCGACCGTCAGCGGATACCAGGTGAGCGCCCGCACCACGCCTTGCGGGTCGATGTAATAGGTGGCGCGCATCGCAGAGGAATCTCGGGCGGTCTCGTCCAACATTCCATAGGCGCGGCCGATCGTCATCGTCGGATCCTCGACGATGGGGAAGGGGATGGTGACGCCGAACAAATCCCTGATCGCCCGCACCCAGGCGAGGTGGGAATAGAGGCTGTCCACCGAAAGCCCGAGCAGGGCGCAGCCGATCGCCTCGAAACGCGGCGCGGCGCGGGCGAGGGCGACGAATTCGCTGGTGCAGACCGGCGTGAAATCCGCCGGATGCGAAAAGAAGATCAGCCAGCGTCCGCGGAACTGATCGAGCCGCACGTCTCCCATTGTCGAACGCGCCTGAAAGACGGGCGCGACATCGCCGAGGCGCAGCGCCCGTGCGCCCGCCGCCGGAGCCTGAATCGGTTCTTTTTCCATGGCTTCCATCTGCACTCATTCGCTGCTTGACACAATTGTCTTATACGATTACATAGATTATGTAATTATGAAAATAAATGAGGTCGCCCATGACAGATGCAGCGCTGGAGCGCGCCAGGGAGCAGATCCTCGCCGTCGCCAAACGACCGCCGGCCCAGGTTCATACCTTCTTCGACGAGCCCACATTCACCGCTACCCATGTCGTCTATGATCCTGCGACGCTTCGCGGCGCGATCGTCGACAGCGTGCTGAATTTCGACGCCGCCTCCGGCCGCACCTCGACCCGTGGCGCGGATGAGATTGTCGATTACGTGAAACATGAAAGTTTGACGATCGACTGGCTGCTGGAAACCCACGCCCATGCCGATCATCTCTCGGCCGCGCCCTATCTCCAGACTAAGCTCGGCGGCAAGCTGGCCATCGGCCGAGAGATCACCACGGTTCAGAACGTCTTCGGCAAGGTCTTCAACTTCGGGACGGAGTTCGCCCGCGACGGCTCGCAATTCGATCATCTGTTCGACGATGGCGAAACTTTCGCGATCGGCGAGATTCCGGCGATCGCGCTGCATGTGCCCGGCCATACGCCGGCCGATCTCGCTTATGTGATCGGCGACGCGGCCTTTGTCGGCGACACTCTGTTCATGCCCGATTATGGCACGGCGCGCGCCGATTTCCCCGGCGGCGACGCACGCGCGCTCTATCGCTCCATCCGCCGGCTGATGGCGCTGCCAGAGGCGACGCGGCTCTTCCTCTGCCACGATTACAAAGCGCCGAAGCGGGACGTCTACGCCTGGGAGACGACGATCGGCGCGGAGCGCAGCGGCAATGTCCATGTGCATGACGGCGTCGGCGAGGAGGAGTTCGTCGAGATGCGCAGGCATCGCGACGCGACGCTGGATCTGCCACATCTGATCCTCCCCTCCGTGCAGGTGAATGTGCGCGGCGGACGCCTGCCGCCGCCCGAGGACAATGGCGCGCGCTATCTGAAGCTCCCGCTGGACGTCTTCTGATGACGCTCGCGGACTCCATGGCGCATGGCCTCGCCGGCGGGTCGATGATCGGCGCGAGCGCCTCGATCATGCTGCTCGGCGCGGGACGCATCGCCGGCGTCAGCGGCCTCTTCGCCCGCGTGATCGGCGTGACCAAGGCCTGCGGGCCGGATGGGCTCGCAGCCGGCTTCATCCTCGCTTTGCCGCTCGGCGCGGCTGTCGCCGCGGCGCTGGCGGGGCCGGTCGAGACGCGCTTTCCGCCGATGGCGGCGCTGCTTCTCGGCGGCCTGCTCGTCGGCTATGGCGCGCGGCTCGGCTCCGGCTGCACCAGCGGCCATGGCGTCTGCGGCCTCTCGCGCTTCTCGAAACGCTCGCTCGTCGCGACGGCGGTCTTCATGAGCGTCGCGGCGGCGACGGTCGCGACGATAAACGCCATGGGGCTCGCATGGTGATCCGCCCCACACTCCTCGGCCTCCTCTGCGGAGCGTTGTTCGGACTCGGCTTCGCCGTCTCCGGAATGGCGAACCCGGCGCGCGTGCGCGGCTTTCTGGACGTGTTCGGCGCTTTCGATCCGACGCTCGCTTTCGTGATGATCGGCGCGCTCGCGCCCATGGCAGTCGCCTGGCGCGTCGCGCGACGGCTGGAGCGACCGCTCGCGGCCGAGAGCTTCGATCTGCCGCCGACCTCGCCGATCGACGCGCGCCTCGTCACGGGCGCGGCGATCTTCGGCCTCGGATGGGGCGTCGCCGGTCTGTGTCCGGGTCCAGCGCTCGCCGATCTCGCCATCGCGCCTCTCGAGGCCGCGCCTTTCGTCGCGGCGATGGCGCTCGGAATGGTTCTGCAGCGCTACGCCACGCGGCGAAATCTGAAATCCGTCTTTCGAACGACCAATGAAACGCTTGAGCAGAAGGGCCGAGTCATGACCAGCAATGTCGGAACCTTAGACCGCATCGTCCGTCTCGCCGTCGTCCTCGTCATCGCCGTCGCCTATTGGCTCGGCGCGCTCTCCGGCGGGCTCGCCATCGCGCTCGGCGTCGTGGCGCTCGTCGCGCTCGTCACCAGCTTCTTCTCCTTCTGCCCGGCTTACCGTCTCTTGGGCGTTTCGACCTGCAAGCGCGGCTGATTGCGGCCGGCTCCAGGACGGCTGGCCGAAGCTTCCCTCATCCTGGGAGGGCCCGCCTCGAAGGATGAGGGAAGCGTCATGCGCCTTCAGGAGCTCGCCCGCGCGCTTTCAAGACAGACTCTTCGCGACCTCTCGGCATGAGCGCGAGGATCATCGATCGACTTCCGCGCCAAACGCCGCGAGAAAAACGAGGAACGATCCGTCATGAGCTTCACGAAATTATCGTCCGCTTTCTCCGCGTCGCCGCAGATTACCGAGGTCGATGTCGAGCGCGCCGCGCGCGAGGGGTTTCGTCTCGTCATCGACTGTCGTCCCGACGATGAAGAGCAAGGCCAGCCGAATTTTCGCGACGTCGCCGAATGGGCTGCGAAGCACGGCGTCGCGGCGAAGCACGTGCCGGTGACGCCGTCCAATATAGACGACGTCGCCGTCGCCGATTTCGCGGCAGCTCTCGCGACCGCGGGCGGCCCTACGCTCGGCTATTGCAAGACCGGCCGCCGCGCGAGCGCGCTCTGGGCGCTCGCTCAGGCCTTGCCGCTCGGCGCCGAGACGGTTCTTGCCGCCGCGAAAGAGGCCGCCGTCGATCTCGAGCCGTGGAAAGCGCGCATCGTCGCGCGCGGCGGCGCGCCGGCCGGAGATCGCGGTCCGGGCTCCTATGATGTCGTCATCGTCGGCGGCGGCAGCGGCGGCGTCGCTGCGGCGGCGAGCCTGTTGAAGCGTCGGCCGTCGCTCTCCATCGCCATCGTCGAGCCGGCCGAATTTCACTATTATCAGCCCGGCTTCACCCTCGTCGGCGCCGGCGTGTTCGAGCCGGAAGTGACGAAGCGTCCCATGGCGTCGGTCATTCCGGACAAGGCCGTCTGGATCAAGAAATCCGTCGCCGAATTCGCGCCCGAATCCGATGAGGTCGTTCTCGACGATGGCTCGCGGCTGCGCTATCGCGCGCTCGTCGCCTCGCCGGGCATAAAGCTCGATTGGGACGCGATTCCGGGCCTCGTCGAGACGCTCGGCAAGAATGGCGTCACCTCCAATTATCGCGCCGATCTCGCGCCCTACACGCATTTCCTCGCGCAGACTCTGCGCGGCGGCCGCGCGCTGTTCACGCAGCCGCCCATTCCGATCAAATGCGCGGGCGCGCCGCAAAAGGCCATGTATCTCTCCTGCGACGCATGGCGGCGCGCCGGCGCGCTCGCGAACATAGAGGTCGAGTTCCACAACGCCGGCGCCGTGCTGTTCGGCGTGCCCGCCTATGTGCCGGCGCTGATGGAATATGTGAAGCTCTATGCCATAGAGCTGCGCCTCGAGTCCAAGCTCGTCGCTGTCGACGGCCCCGCGAAAATCGCAACCTTCGAGCAGAAAGGGCCGGACGGCGTCGTTACGCGCGTCCAGCGCGATTTCGCCATGCTGCACGCCGTGCCGCCGCAGCGCGCGCCGGATTTCGTCGCGAAAAGTCCGCTCGCCGCCGAGACCGGCTTCATCGCCGTTGATCCGGAAACCTTGCGTCACACGCGTTACGCCAATGTCTTCGCGCTCGGCGATGCGATCGCCACGACCAACGCCAAGACGGCCGCCGCTGCGCGCAAGCAGGCGCCTGTCGTCGCCATCAATGTGCTCTCCGTGCTCGACGGCAAGGCGCCGCATGTCGGCTATGACGGCTATGGCTCCTGTCCGCTCACCGTGGAGCGCGGCAAGATCGTGCTCGCCGAATTCGGCTATGGCGGCAGGCTGCTGCCGAGCTTCCCCAAATGGCTGATCGATGGCGCGCGGCCGTCGCGCGCCGCCTGGTTCCTCAAGGAGCGTCTGCTGCCGCCGATCTATTGGCGCGCGATGCTCAAAGGCCAGGAATGGCTGTGCAAGCCGCATATGATCGAAAAATGCGAGCAGCAGCCCGCAGAATGACGAGGGCAAGGTGCATCTCGAGCTCGTTCAATATCTGATCGGCACCGGCTGCGGCGCGGCGATCGGATTCACGCTAGGCCTCATCGGCGGCGGCGGCTCGGTACTCGCCGTGCCGCTGCTGGTCTATGTCGTCGGCGTGAAGGATCCGCATGTAGCGATCGGCACCAGCGCTTTCGCAGTCGCCGTCAACGCGGCCTTCAGCCTGTGGAACCATGCGCGCACCGGCTCGGTGAAATGGCGCTGCGGCGGCATTTACGCCGCAGCGGGAATGCTCGGCGCCGTGGTCGGCTCGACGATCGGCAAGAATTTCGATGGGCAGCGCCTGTTGTTTCTCTTTGCTCTGGCGATGATCGGGACCGGCGTGATGATGCTGCGCGGACGCGGCGCGGCCGGCGACGCCGCCGTCGAATGCACATTGGAGCGGGCGCCGCGCGTCGCCTCCTTCGGACTCGTCACGGGATTATTCTCGGGCTTTTTCGGCATAGGCGGCGGCGTGCTCGTCGTGCCTGGACTCGTCGGCTCGACGGGAATGCCGATGATCAACGCCGTCGGCACGTCGCTGGTCGCGGTCACCGTCTTCGGCCTGACGACGGCGGTGACCTATGCGGTCTCCGGCCTCATCGATTGGCTGCTCGCCTTCATCGTCATCGGCAGCGGCGCCGCGGGGACTTTGATGGGCACCGTATTGGCGCGGCGCCTGTCGCAGAAGACCGGCCAGCTCGCCATCGCTTTCGCGATCGTCGTCTTCGCCGTCGCCGCCTATACGCTGTTCAATTCGCAGCTGCTTACGAAATAGCGCAGAAGCCTGCTCAGCGCATCGCCGGGGCTCGCGCTCCCGCCGGCTTTCGTCGGCCGAGCGCGAGGCGAGCGGAACCCATGCGCGACCGCAGCGCGTCTATATAGAGAAACACGACCGGCGTCGTATAGAGCGTCAAAATCTGGCTCACCAGCAGGCCGCCGACGATGGCGATGCCGAGCGGACGGCGCATCTCCGCGCCTTCTCCGGCGCCGAGCGCCAGCGGCAGCGCGCCGAACAGCGCGACGAGCGTGGTGATGAGAATGGGGCGGAAGCGCGCGACGCAGGCCTCGCGGATCGCCTCCTTCGACGACAGGCCGCGCCGACGCGATGCGTCGAGCGCGAAATCGACGAGTATGATGGCGTTCTTCTTCACGACGCCGATCAGCAGCAGCACGCCGATCATGGCGATGATGCTGAGCTCCGTTCCGCATCCGAGCAGAGCGAGAAAGGCTCCGACGCCGGCCGATGGCAAAGTCGAGAGAATCGTCAGCGGATGCAGGAAGCTCTCATAGAGAATGCCGAGAACGATATAGACCGCGGCCAGAGCGGCGGCGATCATGATCGGCTGATTGGCGAGCGCTTCCTGATAGCCGGCGGCGGTTCCGGCGAAGACGCCTTGCAGCGTCGCCGGCGCGCCGGCCTTCGCCATCGCGTCCTTTATCGCTTCGGCGGCGTCGCGCAGCGATTTTCCGTCCGCCAGATTGAAGGAGATGGTGATCGCCGCAAAATGGCCTTGGTGATTGACCTGCAAGGGCGTCACGCCCTCGGTGAATTTCGCGAAGGACGAGACCGGAATCATGGGCTGGGCGGCGGTGTTGACCGCGCTGCCCGGACTGCCGAGATCGCGCGCGGAAAAGACGCGGCTCGCCACGCGCGGATTGGCGCCGATGTAGAGATTATCGAGCGCGGCGAGCGTGTCGCGATATTTCGGCGCCGCCTCCATCACCACATGATATTGGTTGAGCGGCTCATAGATCGTCGACACCTGCCGCTGTCCGAAGGCGTCATAGAGCGTATTGTCGACCGCGCTGGTGGTGAGGCCGAGGCGGGAGGCTTTCACGCGGTCGATGACGACATCGCTGCGCAGGCCCTTGTCCTGCTGATCCGAGCTCACGTCGAGCAGCGCGCCGCCGCGGCGCAGAATGTCGACGATGCGCGGCGCATAGAGACGCAAATCCTCGAGATCGTCCGCGAGCAGCGTATATTGGAACATTGCGTTGCTCGGCCGCCCGCCCATGCGAATGTCCTGCGAGGATTGCAGGAACATGTTCGCGCCGCTGACGCGCGCCAATTTCGGCCGCAGCCGCGCCATGATCGCATCGGCCGAGGCCTTGCGCTCGGCGAGCGGCTTCAAGGTCACGAGCAGCTCGGCGACATTGATCGCGCCGCCGGGGCTGAAGCCGCCGCCTATGCTGCCCGTCGCCGAGGAAATGCCCGGATCCGCGGAGAGAATGGCGACGAATTGCTGGAGCTTTTCCTTCATCACTGGGAAGGAGACGCTCTGATCCGCGACGATATAGCCGCGCATGCGCCCCGAATCCTGAATCGGGAAGAAGCCCTTGGGCACGCAATCGAACAGGTAGAAATTGAGCGCCATGGTCGCGAGCAGCACGCCGAGCGTGACGCGCGGAAAATGCAGCGCGACGTCCAGCGTGCGGACATAGAAGCCATGCAGCGCCGCAAAGCCGCGCTCGCTCCAGCGCAGCAGGAAGAAGCGCGGCGGACCGCAATGATCGCGCAGGACGCGCGAGCACAGCATAGGCGTCGCCGTCACCGAGAGCGCGAGCGAGACGAGGATCGCGACGGACAGCGTCACGGCGAATTCGCGCATCAGCCGGCCGACGATTCCGCCCATGAACAGAATGGGCAGGAAGACGGCGAGCAGCGAAAGGCTCATCGAGACGAGCGTCGGCGCCACTTCGCGCGCGCCGTCGATCGCCGCCGCGCGCGCCGCCTCGCCCGCCTCTATGCGACGCATGACATTCTCGACCACGACGATGGCGTCGTCGACGATGAATCCGGTGGCGATGGTGAGCGCCATCAGCGATAGATTATTGAGGCTGTAGTCGAGGAGATACATGGCGCCGAAGGCGCCGATGAGCGAGACCGGCACGCAGACGCTCGGCGCGATGGTCGCTCGCGCATCCTTCAGCGACAGATAGACGATGAAGATCGCGAGAAATATCGTGACGATGAGCGTGAGGCCGATCTCGTGCAACGAGGCGCGGATCGTCAGCGTGCGGTCCTGCACGAGGCGCATTTCGACATCGGCCGGCAGCGCCGCGGCGAGCGGCTGCATCAGCCCTACGATGCGATCGAGCACTTCGACGAAATTCGCGCCCGGTTGGCGGAATATCTGCACCTGCACGGCGGTGCGGCCGCTGCTCATGCCGAAATTGCGCAGATCCTCCACCGAATCGACGACGGAGGCGATGTCGCGCAGCCGGACTGTCGCGCCATTGCGATAGGCGACGACAAGGCCTTCATAATCGGCGGCCCGCCGCGACTGGTCGTTGGCGTAGAGCGTCAGGCGGCTGTCGCCCACGTCGATCGCGCCTTTGGGGCTGTTGTAATTGGCGGAGGCGAGCGCCGCGCGCACATCCTCCAGCGAGACGCCGTGCTCGAACAGCGCCGGCGGATTGAGCTCCACCCGCACGGCCGGGAGCGAGGAGCCGCCGACGCCGACCTGGCCGACGCCGTCGAGCTGTGCGAATTTCTGCTGCAGCACATTGGCGGCGATTTCGTAGAGCTGGCCGGAGCTCATCCGCTCCGAGAAGAGCGCGATGATCGCCACCGGCACTTCCGAAGGATTGGAGGTGCGGAAGGTCGGATTATTGCGCAGCGCCGCTGGCAGATCGGCGCGTGCGGCGGCGATCGCCGCCTGTATGTCGCGCTGCGCGCCGTCTATGTTGCGGTCGAGATCGAATTGCAGCGAGATGCGCGTCGAGCCGAGCGAGCTCGACGAGGTCATCTCGGTCACGCCGGCGATCTGCCCGAGCTTTTTCTCGAGCGGCGTCGCCACAGAGGCGGCCATCGTCTCGGGGCTCGCGCCGGGCATGGAGGCGGAGACGGAGATCACCGGAAAATCGATATTGGGGACGGGCGCCGTCGGCAGCAGGAAAAAGGCGGAGACGCCCGCGAGCACGACGCCGAGCATCAACAGGCTCGTCGCGACCGGACGCGCGATCGCCGTCGCTGTGAGGCTCATGCGGCCTCCCGCGCCGCGACTTGCGCTGGCCGCGGGCGCAGGGATTTCGCCCAGCCGTCGAAAGCGAGATAGATGACCGGCGTCGTATAGAGGGTGAGTATCTGGCTGAAGATCAGTCCGCCGACGATGGCGACGCCGAGCGGCTGGCGCAGCTCCGCGCCTTCGCCGGAGCCGAGCATCAAGGGCAGCGCGCCGAGCAGCGCCGCGAGCGTCGTCATCAATATCGGGCGGAAGCGCAATATGCAGGCTTTGTAGATGGCTTCGCGCGGGGCGAGGCCGTCGTCGCGCTCGGCCTGCAGCGCGAAGTCGATCATCATGATGGCGTTTTTCTTCACGATGCCGATGAGGAGAATGACGCCGATGACGCCGATGACGCCGAAGTCGTCGCCGGCGAGCATCAGAGCGAGCAGCGCGCCTATGCCGGCCGAGGGCAGCGTCGAGAGGATCGTCACCGGATGAATGTAGCTCTCATAGAGCACGCCGAGCACGATATAGACGGTGACGATCGCGGCGAGGATCAGCAGCAGCGTGCTCACCGACGAAGAGTTGAACGCTTGCGTCGCGCCCTGAAAGACGGTGATGACGCTCGCCGGAGTCGGTATCGCCGCCTGGGCGACGGCCAGCGCCTCCATGGCGGCGCCGAGTGAGGCGCCCGGCGCGAGATTGAAAGAGATCGTCGTCGCGGGAAATTGCGCGAGATGGTCGATGGAGAGCGGCGCGGCGGTCTCTTTGATCTTCACTATGGAGGCGAGCGGCGTCTCCTGCCCGCCATTGGCGGGGATGCGCAGGCCGGCGAGAGTCTCGAGGCCGGAAGTCGAGCGCCTCGCCGTCTCCAATATGACGCGATATTGATTGGTTTGGGTGAACAGCGTCGAAACGATGCGCTGGCCGAATGCGTCATAGAGGATATTGTCGATCGTCGCGACGGAAATGCCGTAGCGCGCGGCGGCGTCGCGATCGATCTCGACGAAGAGCGCGCGTCCGCCGTCCTGTGCGCTGCTGGACACGTCGCGAAATTCGGGGAGGGCGGACAATTTGTCGACGAGGCGGCGGGAGTAGACGGAGAGCTCGGCCGGATTGGCGTCCTGGAGAGCGAAATGATATTCGCCGCGGGAGACGCCGGCGTCGATGGAGAGGTCTTGCGCTGGCTGCAGGAACAGCGAGCCGATGGCGTGGGCGCGCGCGGCGTCCTGCAGGCGACGTGTGACGGCGGCGATGGAGTCGCGCTCGGATTTTGGCTTCAGCGCGATGAGCAGGCGACCACTGTTGAGCGTGCGATTGACGCCGTCGACGCCGAGATAGGAGGAGACGCTGGCGACGGCGGGATCGGCGAGCAGCAATTCGACGAGGCCGAGTTGCTTGCGCGTCATCGCCTCGTAATTCAGCGATTGCTCGCCTTCGAAGAATCCCTGCACGAGCCCCGTGTCTTGCACCGGGAAGAAGCCTTTGCCGATGGCGGCGTAGAGCGCGCCGGTGAGCGCCAGAGTCGCGACGAAGCTCACGAGCGTCGCCCGCGAATGGGCGAGGACGAAGCGCAGCGTCGCGCCATAGGCGTCGATCAGCCGGTCGAACCAGCCTTTGCCCGCTTTCGCTTCGTGAGAATGCATGTCCTGCGCGCGCAGCAGCTTGGCGGCGAGCATGGGCGCCAGCGTCAGCGACACGACCGCGGAGATCACGATGGTGACGGCGAGCGTCACAGCGAATTCACGGAACAGCCGCCCGACGACATCGCTCATGAACAGCAGCGGGATGAGCACGGCGATGAGCGAAATCGTCAGCGAGACGATGGTGAAGCCGATCTCGCGCGCGCCGATGAGCGCGGCAGAGAGCGGCGTCTCGCCCTTCTCGATATAGCGGGAGATGTTCTCGATCATCACAATGGCGTCGTCGACGACGAATCCGGTGGCGATGGTGAGCGCCATCAAGGTGAGATTGTTCAGGCTATAGCCGAGCAGATACATCGCCGCCAGCGCGCCGACGAGCGAGAGCGGCACGGCGATGCTCGGAATGATCGTCGCGCGCGGGCTGCGCAGAAAGAGGAAGATCACCGCGACGACGAGCGCTATCGAGAAGAGCAGCTCCATTTCGACATCGTGAATGGAGGCGCGGATCGCCGTGGTGCGATCGGTGAGGATGGCGAGATCGACGGCGGCGGGCAGGGAGGCGGAGAGCGCCGGCAGCAGCGCTTTGATCTGATCGACGACGGCGATGACATTGGCGCCCGGTTGGCGCTGCACATTGACGATGATCGCCGGCTCGAGATCGGTCCAGGCGCCGAGCTCGCGATTTTCGGCGCCCTGCGTCACTTCGGCGACGTCGGAGAGGCGAACCGGGCCGCCATTGCGATAGGCGACGACGAGGCCTTCGTAATCCTTGGCGTTACGGAGCTGATCGTTGGCGTCTATGGCGAATTGCTGCGTGCGGCCGTCTATATTGCCTTTGGGCAGATTGACGTTGGCGTTGGAGATGACGGCGCGCAAATCCTCGAGCGACAGCGCATGGGCGGCGAGCTTGGACGGATTGGCGCGCACCACCACCGCGGGGCGATTGCCGCCGGAGACGCTGACGAGGCCGACGCCCGAGAGCTGCGATATCTTCTGCGCGATGCGGCTGTCGGCGAGATCCTGCACCTCGGTCAGCGGCAGCGTCTTGGAGCGCAGCGCCAGGGTGAGAACCGGCGCGTCGGCGGGATTGATCTTGGCGTAGATCGGCGGCGCCGGCAGGTCGGTCGGCAGAAAGCTCTGCGCGGCGTTGATCGCCGCCTGCACCTGCTGCTCGGCGAAATCCAGCGAGAGCTTCAAGCTGAATTGCAGCGTGATGATCGAGGCTCCGCCGGAGCTCGTCGAGGCGATCTGCGTGAGGCCGGGCATTTGTCCGAGCTGGCGCTCGAGCGGCGCGGTGATCGTCGCCGCCATCACCTCCGGGCTGGCGCCGGGATAGAAGGTGCGTACCTCGATCGTCGGATAGTCGATCTGCGGCAGCGCCGAGACGGGCAGGAGGCGAAAGCCGATCGCGCCGGCGAGGAAGATCGCCGCCATCAGCAGAGTGGTGGCGACGGGGCGCTCGATGAAGGGGCGCGAGATATCGACGGCGCTCATTGTGCTGCGCTCATTTTTGTTCGGTCAGGGCGCGGCGGCTTTTTCCGGCGGGCGTCGACCCTCCGCCGGCGGAGCTTTTTTCTCGGAGCCGGGCCCGGAGGCGAGCGTGATCTTGGCGCCGTCGCGGAGCTTGTCGACGCCTTCCACGACGACGCGCTGACCGGGCGCAAGGCCGGACTCGATGACCGCATGTTCGCCGTCGCTCGGCCCCAGCCGCACCGGACGCACGGCGACCTTGTCGTCGGTCTCCAGCACAAAGACGAAGGGGCCCTTGGCGCCGCGCTGGATCGCCGGCGTGGGCGCGAGCACGACATTGAGCAGCGTCTCCACGGTCAATTCGGCGTTGACGAATTGATTGGGGTAGAGCTTCTCGTCCTCATTGGCGAATTCGGCGCGCAGCTTCACCGTGCCGGAGGTCGCGTCGATCTGATTGTCGATCGCATAGAGGACGCCATGCGCCAGCGCTTGCGAATGCTCGTGGTCGTAGGCGACGACATCGAGCGCCTCGCCGGAGCGGAAGCGTTTGAGCACGCTCTGTAGTTTCACCTCGGGCAGGGTGAAGATCACCGTGATCGGCGAGAGCCGCGTCACCACCGCTATGCCGGTCTGATCATTGGTCTGCACGATATTGCCGGTGTCGACGAGGCGCAGGCCGATGCGGCCGTCGATGGGCGCCGCTATATTGGCGTAGCTCAAATTCAATTTCGCCTGGCCGACCTGCGCGCGGTCCATTTCGACGGCGGCGCGATATTGGCCGATGAGCGCGCGCTGCGTGTCGATCTGCTGGCCGGAGACGCCGTCCTTGACCTTGATGCGCAACAGCTCGTAGCGGGCGAGGTCGCGCTCGGCGTTCTGCAGCAGCGACTCGTCCTTCTGGAGCTGGGCCTCCGCCTGCGCGACGGCGAGATCGAAGGGCCGCGGGTCGATGCGGGCGAGAATGTCGCCGGCCTTGACCGTCTGTCCCTCCTTATATTTCACTTCCACCAGCGGTCCGGAGACCTGCGGCTTCACGACCGACGTCGCCGAGGCGGTCACCGTTCCGAGGCCGGAGAAGACGACCGGAAAATCGCCGCGCAGGATCTCCGCCGCGGCGACGGCGGTCGCCGGGCCGCGGCCAGTCGCGGGAAGCGCCGGCGTCTCGCCCGAGCGATAGCGCCACAGGCCGATCGCCACTGCGCCGACGATAGCGACGACGATCCACCGTGAGATGTTCCGACGCGGCAGGAAGCGTCTCGCCGCTCCGATCGAAGGAGGGACGGCTTCAGTCAGATCGGAACTCATTCGGTCGACACTCCGCGAGAATCGCATTCGGACAGAGGCGCGCGCCGCTCACGCCCTCAAATCGCCGGCCGGGCCGCCGAGTTGATGATAAAGAATATATGGAATATAGGAATAATCAATCTATTCGGCGCGGGCCGCACAGTCTTTTGCTTCGGCGTCAGGCGGGGGCGCGATCGAGATCGATGAGATGTCCGGCCTTGTCGCGCTTGGCGGCCAAATAACGGACATTATGGGTGTTTTTTCGTCCCTGAATGCGCTGATCGGCGACCACTTCGAGGCCCGCCTGCATCAGCGCGGCGATCTTCTCGGGATTATTGGTGAGGATCAGCACCCGCTGCGCGCCGAGCGCCTTCAGCATTTCGGCGGCGAAGGCGAAACGGCGCTGATCATTGTCGAATCCGAGCGACTCATCGGCGTCGTAAGTGTCGAAGCCGCGCGCCTGGAGATCATAGGCGCGGATCTTGTTGGCGAGGCCGTTGCCGCGCCCTTCCTGATCGAGATAGAGCAGCACGCCGCCGCCATTCTCGGCCATGAAGCGCGCCGTATAGCGCAATTGGTCGCCGCAATCGCATTTGAGGCTGCCGAAGAGATCGCCGGTGAGGCAGGCCGAATGCAGGCGCACATTGACCGGCAGCGAGAAATCCGGCGCGCCGATGATGATCGCGACCTGGTCGCGCAAGCCTTCGCCGCCGCGGAAGACGATGAATTCGCTATCGCACGCGCCCTCGAGCGGCACCGGCGCGCGCGCGACGATGCGCAGAGAGGCGAGGCGGGCGGGGCGATAGGAGGCGATATGCGCGAGCGCGACACCGAGCGGGCTCGCGAATACGGCTTCGGCGCCATCGGCACGGGCGACGATCGCCGCCGGAAGCACCTGCGCGAGCCGCATCAATTCCAGCGCGCCCTCCTCGAGCGGCGAGAGAGCGGTGGCCGGAGCGTCGAGGCGGGCGTTCGCATCGAAGGCGAGCGCATGCGCCCGCGCGGCGTCCGCGACGGGCAGCGTCACTGCGCCGGCGTCGCGTCGCTGCGCGCCGAGGCGTCGCAGCCGGGGAGCCGCTAGGGCGAGCCGCGTTCCGCCTGGCGCCAACAGCGCAAATCTCTCGCTGAGATCGGCGTCGAGCGCCTCGCAGGCCAGAGCGACGATGCGCTCCAAGGCGTCATGGAGAATAATCGGCCGGCCGGCGCGGATTTCGGCGATGGCGCGCTCGACGTCGATCTCGCCCGGCGCGTCGCGAAGACCGGGTCGCAAGGATGAAACTGTCACAAAGCCTCCGGCGCTCTCTGCAGAAGCTCGACAGATATAGTTTTTCTATCCGATCCAACAAGTGCAATTTTTCGGGTCTGACGGCATTCATGGGCGTCGCGCGCCGCGCCGCGCAAAAGACGCGTAGATGTGGAAGGACGCCCTCGATTTCTAAGTTTGTCCGACAATTCGCATCTCTCGTCACGGCGCCGCGGGCAAATTCATTCTTATGTGTAGAACTCGAGCACTTTGCTATTTATCATAGCTGATAAGTGTGAATATAATGGCGCATCGCAGCAAGACGGGAGCGTCCGATGGCCGGCACGACGCATCGCTTTTCGATCGAAGCCCTTCTCGACACGTCTTTTTCGCGCGCCGCCTGCACGGCCGTTCTGGTCTCGGCGGCGACGGTCTGCGCATCGGCGGAGCCGAGCGTCTATCCGACAGGAACGACGATCTACGACCCCGCGCGCGCCTATAATTCCTATGTGCTGTTCGCCGGCGGCGACGATGTGTCGAGGCTCGTCGATCTCACCGGCAAGGTCGCGCGCGAATGGAAATATACGGGGCAGCCGGTCGCCTTCATCGATCCGGCGCTGGCGGACGGCGCGCGCGGTCACATCTTCGTCACGCTGGAGAGCGTGGAGGGCAGGGGAACCGATCTCACCCCCGGCCGCGTTCAGACCCGCGTGCGCAAGAGCGTCGGCGAGGTCGATTGGGACGGCAAGCCGGTGTGGAGCTTCGGTTCCGCGGCGCCGGGCGGCGTCGCGCGGCAGCATCACGACATTTCACGCCTGCCCAATGGCAATACGCTGCTGCTCGCCAATATCTCCTATCCGCTGCCCGGCTTCGCCGCGCCGCAAGTGCTCGACGACGTCGCTTATGAGGTCAATCCCGATGGCGAGATCGTCTGGACATGGGCGGCCTCGGATCATCTCGACGAGATCGGCTTCACGGCCGACGAATTGAAGCTGATCAAGGGCTCGAAGAATCCGGACTATCTCCATGTCAATGATCTGAAGCCGGTCGGCCCCAATCATTGGTATGACGAGGGCGATACGCGCTTTGCGCCGGACAATCTGATCTTCGACTCGCGCAACGGCAATTTCATCGCCATCATCGACCGTAAGACGCGCAAGATCGTCTGGACGCTCGGTCCGCATTTCCCGCCCGTGTCGGAGGATGGATCGACGACCTCACGCAAGGTTCCGCGGCCCGTCGATCAGATATCCGGCCAGCATGACGCGCAGATCATTCCCAAGGGGCTGCCCGGCGCCGGCAATCTGCTCGTCTTCGACAATCAGGGCGAGGCCGGCTATCCGCGCGCTTCCGTCACATACACGGGCGGCTCGCGCGTGCTGGAGATCGATCCCGTCTCCAAGCAGATCGTCTGGCAATATACGGGCGCGAGCTCCGGCAATCCCGGCTGGACCTTCCGCAGCACGCATATCAGCAATGCGCGGCGTCTGCCCAACGGCAATACGTTCATCGACGAAGGCCAGATCGGTCGCTTCTTCCAGGTGACGCCGGAGGGCGACATCGTCTGGGAATATCTCAATCCCTATCCGCGGCGCGGCAAGGACGCCGAGACCGGGCGGCCGACGCTCAATTACAGCGTCTATCGCGCACAGCCGGTTCCCTATGATTGGGCGCCGGAGGGAACGCCGCATGCCGAGACGGCGGTCGCGCCGCCGGAGAACGCCGGCTTTCGCCTGACGTCCAAGTAGTAATCTTTCGAGTAAGCGCTTTCGATTGGAGAATTCCGTGCCGCAGCCAGACAGCGAGACGCGCATCGTCCGCATAATCGTCGACGGACGCGTGCAGAATGTCGGCTACCGGGTCTTTGTCGCCCGCGAGGCGGGACGACTGCATCTCATCGGCTGGGTTCGCAATCGCAGCGACGGCTCCGTGGAGACGCTGATCGCCGGCGCTCCCGAAGTCGTCGACGAGTTTCTCGCCCTCGCGGCGAGAGGACCGGCGACGGCGCGCATCGATTCCTATCGCGTCGACGAAGCCGACGCTCGCGCGCTCGCGGAAGGCGGCGGCGAGAGCGGTTTTGTCGCCGCCCCGGCGGTGTGAGCCGCCCTTACGCCGCGGACGAGCGGACGCGGCGCCATTCCCTGAAGCATCGGCGCGTTACGACGCGCCGGGAACGACCCGCCTCACCAAGGAAGAGAGGTTCTCATGTCGATACGCAGTTTCAAGACACTCGCCGGACTCGGACTGACCGCGTCGGTCTGGGCGGGAGCGGCGCAGGCCGCTTCGCTCCAGGAGGCGGCGACGCTTGCTTCCGCCGCCAGCGTCAAGACGCTGGAATTCGCGGGCTCGGGCCATTGGCGCCAATTCGGCCAGGCGCCTGTTCCCGGCGGCGATTGGCCGAAGTTCGACGTGTCCGCCTTCAGCGCGGCGATCGACTTCGACAAAGCAGCCGAGCGCGTGCTGATCACCCGCTCGCAGACGCCGGACGGCCGTGCGCGGCCGGCGCCCGTCGAGCAGAAGCTCGAATGGTATGTGGTGGGCGACAAGGCCTGGAATGTCGCGCCGCCGCAGGGCGCGGCTCCCGGCGCCGCGCCGGTCGCGACGCCGGCTCCCGCCGTCGTCGACGAGCGCGTCGCCGAAATCTGGACGACGCCGCAGGGCTTTCTGAAGGCGGCGCTCGCCAATAGCGCCAAGTCGGAAACCACCGGCTCCGGCGTGGAGGTCTCTTTCGCCATCGGCAATCGCCGCTTCGTCGGAACGATCGGCGCCGATAATCACGTCTCGGCGATCAAGACCTGGATCGACACGCCGGTGCTCGGCGACACGCTGCTGGAGACGCAATTCTCCGGCTATAAGGATTTCGGCGGGCTGCATTTCCCGGCCGAGATTCATCGCAGCGAAGGCGGTCATGAAATTTTGCATGTCTCCGTCGCCTCGGCCAAGGCCAATGGCGCCGTCGATATCGCTGTTCCGGCCAATGTCGCGAGCGCGCCCGCGCCCGTCGTCACTGTGGCGTCCGAGAAGCTCGGCGACGGCGTCTATTATCTCACCGGCGGCACGCATCACAGCGTCGCTGTCGAAGAGAAGGACCATGTCGTGCTGATCGAGGCGCCGCTGAGCGAGGAGCGCTCGATCGCGCTGATCCAGAAGGTCGGCGAGATCATACCGGGCAAGCCGATCAAATATGTGGTCAACAGCCATGTGCATTTCGATCACTCCGGCGGTCTGCGTACTTTCGTCGACGCCGGCGCGACCATTGTGACGCAGGACATCAGCAAGGCCTATTACGAAAAGGCCTGGGCGGCGCCGCACACGCTGCGTCCGGATCGCCTCGCGGCTTCCAAGAAGGCGGCGAAATTCGAGACCTATGAGCATAAGCGCGCGCTCGGCGACGTGCATGCGATCGAGATTCATCACATTGCCGGCAGCGGCCATTCCGATGATCTCGCGCTCGTCTATCTGCCGAAGGAGAAGCTCGTTATCGAGGCCGACGCCTATACGCCGGCCGCCGTTGGCGCGCCGCCTCCGGCGACGCCCAATCCCTTCTCGGTCAATCTCTACGACAATATTCAGAAGCTCGGTCTCGACGTCGAGCGCATCGCGGGTCTGCACGGCCGTGTCGCCAGCCTCGACGAGCTGCGCGCGGCGATCGGCCAGAAGAAGGCCGCCGCCAATTGAGAAAACAACCCCGGTCGCGCAAATCGCGCGGCCGGGTATTTTCAATTGCTCGGAGCATGCGCCGGAAAGCGGCGCCGCTTCT
This sequence comes from Methylosinus sp. H3A, assembly GCF_015709455.1. Lineage (NCBI taxonomy): Bacteria > Pseudomonadati > Pseudomonadota > Alphaproteobacteria > Hyphomicrobiales > Methylocystaceae > Methylosinus > Methylosinus sp. H3A. The sequence continues at coordinate 4,064,943 of NZ_JADNQW010000005.1, read as the reverse complement.
GGTCCCTGCGCGAGCGGTAGGCGCTGCTCTCGTAGACGCGAAGCGAGAGCTCGCGGTCTTCTAGGCTCGACGACGATGATGCGTAGGCTCCGGCGCGAGATCCCGAACCGACAGGCGTCGCCCGTTCAGCCCGTTCAGCCCATTCCCGCGGTCTTCAATATCGTGCGCGCGTCGACGAGAGCCGCTTCGACGCCGTCGTCTCTATCGAGGGCTTCGACCAGCTGCTTGAGACAGTCGATCGCCGTCGGCTCGAATAGGCGCTTCGTCACGAGATTCTGCTCCCGCGATTCTTCGACGGCGCGAAGGATCGCCCGGACATGGCGCAGCTTGTCCGCCAGTGGCTCGTCCATCGGCGATTTTTCGCCGCCGCCGACCGAAGGGGAGGAGAGCGGGCGTCGTCGCGCGCGCTCGGCGGATGGATCATAATTGATCGAAGGATCGTTTTTCTTGCTCATCGGCGATGTCATCTGTGTCGTTTTGGCGCAGTGGTCGAGAGTTCCACAACGCGAGACTCTCAAATCATTGTACTAACGCAATATTTTCACGCGGACGCAGCCGATCCGATTCAAAATGGAACGTGCGCTTTATCCGATCCACCCTAACGCAAGCGTCGTGCCTCGTTATCCTTCGAATGGAGGAGACAGGGAAAAATTCGAAATGTTCGGTGCAGAGAGGCCGACAATGCGTCGCGCCGCGCTCGATCGGACAAGAGGCGCGATGCGCTGCGCGGCTGCGTGTTTCTCCGGAACGGGCAGGGCGCGGCGTTCGATCTCGATCGTCGCGCCGAGACTCTGCCGAGAGCCGAAGGCGCGGGCCACGACGATGATGGCGGCCATGCGGCGACCACGGTCGTGACAGCGTCGAAAGGCCGCGGATAGAGTGCGGCGCTTGGGATTCCGTTCGAGCGGAAAGCGCTCTAACGACGAGCCGACGGCAATGAAAAGGCGCGCCCAATGCAGAAAATCTATAGCAAAGAGATTGTCGCCGCCCGTAAGGCGGCGCTCGTCGACGCTATCGGCGCGCTGAAGGCGCGCGGCGTCTCGCCAAAGCTCGCGGCCGTCGTCTGCTCGGCCGATCCGGCCGCGCTGAGCTATGTCGCCGTCAAGCGCAAGCACGCCGAGGAAGTCGGCGCCGCTTTCGAGGCCGTCGATCTCTCGCATGCGGGCTCCTACGCGGAAATCGAAATGCGAATGCACGATCTATGCGCGCGGTCGGACATAGACGGCGTCATTGTCGTCATGTCGTCGAAGCCCGAATTCGACGAGATCGACGTGACCAATCTCATCCCGGCGAATAAGGACGCCGACGGCCTCTCCGTCGGCAATCTCGGCGCGCTGCTGCAGAATGGTCCCCATCAGCGCTTCATCGCGCCCGCGACGCCGCGCGCCTGCATCGCGCTCGCAGAGTCGCAGGGGCCGCTCCTCGGCAAGAGCGTCGTCGTCATCGGGCGTGGACGCACGGTCGGCAAGCCGCTCGCGAATTTGCTGGTCAACGCCGGCGCCACCGTCACGGTCTGCCATTCGGCGACGCCGGACATTCCCAAATTCTCGCGCGCGGCCGACATCGTCTTCGTGGCGACGGGGCGTCCGCGTTTCTTCGGACGCGATTATTTTTCGCAAGGACAGCTCGTCATCGACGCGGGCGTCGGCTTCATCGACGGCAAGCTCGCAGGAGATGTGGACGCCGCGGCGCTCGAGGATCTGGATATTCGGCTCACGCCGGTCCCCGGAGGGGTCGGGCCTTTGACCTCGATTCTCATTCTCGAAAATCTTCTGCTGCTGATCGAGCACGCCGAGCGCGGACGCGGCGGATAGCGCTTTCGCCGCCCCCGTGCTGCCGAGGAGACATCGGGCATATTGCGACAATCAGTCCGATGTTTTTAGCGAATCATCAGCGCTTCATCGCGCCCGCGACGCCGCGCGCCTGCATCGCGCTCGCAGAGTCGCAGGGGCCGCTCCTCGGCAAGAGCGTCGTCGTCATCGGGCGTGGACGCACGGTCGGCAAGCCGCTCGCGAATTTGCTGGTCAACGCCGGCGCCACCGTCACGGTCTGCCATTCGGCGACGCCGGACATTCCCAAATTCTCGCGCGCGGCCGACATCGTCTTCGTGGCGACGGGGCGTCCGCGTTTCTTCGGACGCGATTATTTTTCGCAAGGACAGCTCGTCATCGACGCGGGCGTCGGCTTCATCGACGGCAAGCTCGCAGGAGATGTGGACGCCGCGGCGCTCGAGGATCTGGATATTCGGCTCACGCCGGTCCCCGGAGGGGTCGGGCCTTTGACCTCGATTCTCATTCTCGAAAATCTTCTGCTGCTGATCGAGCACGCCGAGCGCGGACGCGGCGGATAGCGCTTTCGCCGCCCCCGTGCTGCCGAGGAGACATCGGGCATATTGCGACAATCAGTCCGATGTTTTTAGCGAATTTCGACGCCACATCGATCGTTGTGGCGCTCGCCATGCGATCCCGCCCGGGAGCTTCCGGTGTCTCTCCGAGGCTCGAAGGTGCGCATCCGGGAGAGCATGGCGCCGCCGCGGCCGGGTGGTTTCTGGTCCATAACTTGCGTGTCGCCGCGGGCAGCTTCTTCTTTGAGGGCGATCCGATGGCGTTCACCTTTATCTGTAACACCAGCGCCGTGAGCGAAGGGGCCATGGGCCTCTTTCAGGCCGGCCGCAAGAGCGTGCTCGTGGTCTGGCCGACGGGCGGCGAGCTCAAGGCCTTTCGCGGCCGCTGTCCACATGCCGACATGCCGCTGAACGAAGCCGCCTTCGACGGCAAGACCGTGCTCTGCAATTATCACAATTGGGGCTTCGACGGCGTGAACGGCAAATGCGTGACGCATCTCGTCCGCAACGCTCTGCATCCTTATGAGCTGCGGGTGGAGGGCGACGAGATCCAGGTCGATCTCGGAGCGGCCAAGGCGGCGCGCGCGCCGGCCTGATCGGCCGCGGTTCCGGCGTCGCGTCGACGTCGCGCTTTTGGCAGGGATGTTGCTTCTAAATCTGAAACAGGAGCGACAGCCGTGCCCGAGACGCGAACCATCACGACCGAGAAGGACTTCGAGCATCCGGTCGACGCAGTCTGGCGCGCCATGACCGATTCGGAATGGCTCGCCGTTTGGTTTTTCCCGAACGACATCCGGCCCGAGGTCGGCCATTCTTTCACCATTTGGAGCCGCCCGATCGAGCGTTGGGACGGCGAGTTCCAATGCAAAGTGCTCGAGGTCGTCTCCGGCGAGAAGCTCAGCTTCCGATGGAAGGGCGGCCATGAGGAGCTCAAGGGCTTCGGTCATTACATGGATGTGACCGTCACCTGGACGATCTCCGCGCTGCCGAATGGCGGCACGCATTTCCACTTCGTCCAGGAGGGGATCTCCACCGATCCGACCTCCGATGCGCTCTATGACATCATGCTCAAAGGCGCGGACAGCGTGATGCGAAGCCTCGCCAAGCGCATTCCTGATCTCCTCGAGCACGAACCCTGACATTCGGCGCGGCGCGGATTCGCGCCGACGCTCGCGGCGCTTTGCCCGCAGTTTCATCGAAACGCGCCCTGTGCGGACGCGCACAGCGGCGCCCCTCTCGTCGACGCATAAAGACGGCGCGCGCCATGAGGCCGCGACCGTAAGAGGAAAGCGTCGATGAAAAAGAAGCTCCGCCCCTTGCTGCCGGCTCTTGTCGCGCTCGGCGCCGCCGTGAACCCCTTCGTGTCCGTTCCCGCCTCGGCGGCCGTGTTCCCGTCAGGCCCGCGCTGATTGGTGACCTGCGTAATCGCGGCGCTCAGGACGAACGCAGCGCCGTCGAGGCAGACGCCCCGGCGGCGCTGTCGCATGTCGGCATGTGTCCGCTCAGACGCAAAACGCTATAGAAACACGCGCGCGCCTTTCGCGCGCGTGCGTTCGACGAATCGGAGGGCCAATGGAGGAAATCGCCGCATCTATCGGAAATTACGTCGGCATATCGACGCCGACGGCGCGTCTGGCGATCGGCCATATTTTTGCGTTTCTGGAGAAGCGCGACGCCGCCATAGGCGGCGAGCTGATCGCGAAAGTGCCCGGCGGTCGCGAGGCGGTCGAAGACGCGGTCGCCGCGCCGCGCCGCGGCATCCTCGGCTTGGCGCTCGGCGGCCTGGGGACGCTCGTCGGAAAAAATCAAAAGGATGTGATCGAGCTCACGTCGCGGCTGACGAGCATGGGCCTGTCCGCCGCGCAGCTGCAGAAGCTCGCCAAAGCGGTTTTCGTGCTCGCCGAGCAGGCGATCGGCCGCGCCAGGCTGCAGACGATCACCGATACGATTCCGGGCCTCTCGAAGTTTCTCTGGCCGAACGGCTGACATCCTTCGTCGTTCGCCGCGCCTTGGCGGGGGGCGGCGAGGGACGCGCCTCCTCCTGGCGAGACGGCGTCGAGCCGGTCGCCGTCAGATCGATCGCCGTCGGATCGATCTCCGCGCGCTCCATCATGATCGGAGGCGCCGCCGGCGGCAGCTCGGCCTGCCGGATCATGGGCGCAGCGTCCTTGGCGGCGATGGCGGCGGGCTCGGTTCTCGTCGCATCGACATAGGCCCGCGCGCCGAGGAGAGGCGCCGCGAGCGCTGTCGCGACGAAGACGGCGCGCCCGATCGGGGCTTTGCGCGGCGCGGCGGGCGCGCCGGCCCGCGCGGCGTATCTCGCCGCGAAGACGAGGTCCGGGGCGGTTTGCGGCGCGGTCCTCCGGTCTCTGGCTCCGTCCGTTCGATAATTCCGGCCGACATGAAAGCGCATCGAAATTCAGTCCTGTCAGGTCTCGCAATAGTTGTGAAGCTTAAGGGCGCAATGGTTAATTTTGATTCACCGCGACGGCCGCGGCGCCGGCGCCCCTACATGCCGAGGCTTTCGGCCTTATATGCCCGCCTATCGCAGACAGGACGCTGGAGCGGCGAGGCGATGACGTCACGCGACGCCCCATTGGGCATCGATCTTACGATCTGCGATCGCGAGCCGATCCATACGCCGGGGGCGATTCAGCCGCATGGCGTGCTCCTGGCTATCGATCCGGACGACATGCGCATCGTCCAGATCGCCGGCGACACGCAGGCGTTGCTCGGCGCCTCGCATCGCGCGCTTCTCGGCCAGAGCGTCGAGGCGCGGCTCGGCGCCGTGGCGGCGACGCGGCTGACGCGCATCGTCGCCGGCGCCGCCGGGCCGCGCTCCTGTCTCGGCTTCGAGACCGAGCCGGGCGAAGGGGCGGTCGCGCTCGAGGGCGCGGTCCATGTCGGCGAGGGCGCGATCCTCGTCGAGCTGGAGCCGTGTCGCGGCGGCGCCGAACGCGATCCGCTCGGACTCGTGCAGAAAATGCTCGCTTCGGCGGCTGCTGCCGAAACCATAGACGCCTATGCCGAGGCGGTCGCGCGGGAGACGGCCCATGCGACGGGCTTCGATCATGTGATGGTCTATCGTTTCCTGCCGGACGGCTCGGGGAGCGTCATCGCCGAGACGATGACGGAGGAGCGCCCATCCTATCTCGGCCTGCGCTTTCCGGCTTCGGATATTCCTGCGCAGGCGCGCAAGCTCTATCTGACCAATTGGCTGCGGCTCATTCCCGATGCGCGCTATACGCCGGCGCCGATCGAGCCCGCGCTCTCGCCCAAGACAGGCCGACCGCTCGATCTTTGCCATAGCGCGCTGCGCAGCGTTTCGCCCGTGCATTTGCGCTATCTCGCCAATATGGGCGTGCGCGCCTCCATGTCCTTGTCGATCGTCGTCGGCGGCAAGCTGTTCGGCCTCGTCGCCTGCCATCATCGAACGCCGCATTTCCTCGACATGCGCCGGCGCGCCGCCTGCGAATTATTCGCGCAAATGATCTCTTTCGAGTTCCAGAGCCGTTCGGAGGCCGAGGCGGCGAAGCTGCGCATGCGCGCGGGCGAGGTCCAGAGCCGTCTCGTCGGCGCGATGTCGGGCCGGGCCGACCTCGCCGGCGCGCTGCTCGGGGGACGGCCGAATCTGCTCGATCTGATAGAGGCCGACGGTTGCGCCGTCTTCGTCGACGGCAAATGTGCGACGCTCGGCGGCGCGCCGTCCGCCGAACAGATCGGCGCGCTGCTGCACTGGATGCACGAGCGTTCGAAACAGGGCGTGTTCGCCACCGATCGCCTGCCTTTGTCCTATGCGCCGGCGGAGGCCTTCGGCGACGTGGCCGCGGGCGTCCTCGCCATCGCCGTCTCGCGCGAGCCGAAGGATTATGTGCTGTTCTTTCGCGGCGAGCTGCGGCAGGTCGTGCGCTGGGCCGGAAATCCGGCGAAGGCCGTGGAGGCCGATGGCCCGACGCTGACGCCGCGCGCCTCTTTCGAAGCCTGGGAGGAGACGGTGCGTCTCCAATCGCGGGCCTGGAGCGATGGCGAGATCGAGGTCGCGAGATCGCTGCGTTTCGCCATTCTCGAGGTCTTCGTCCATGCGCTCGATCTCGCGATGCGCGAGCGGCAGGCGGCGCAGGCGCGCCAGGATTTTCTGATGGCCGAGCTCGATCATCGCGTGAAGAACACATTGTCGGTGATCCAGTCGCTGGTGCGCTTCACCGCGCGCTCCGCCGTCTCGCTCGAGGACTTCAACGCGACGCTGCAGAGCCGGCTGCTGACCATGGCCCGCGTGCAGAGTCTTTTGACGCAGAGCCGTTGGGAGGGGCTGTCGATCCGCGCCATCGTCGACGACGAGCTCGCCCCGTTTCGCCAGGCGAAGGAGAACGCCTGCCAGATGCGCGGCGAACCAATCGCCTTGAAACCCAAGGCGGCGCTCGCCGTCAGCATGGCGATCCACGAGCTCGCGACCAACGCCGCCAAATATGGGGCGCTGTCGGCGCCGGGCGGGCGCGTGCGGGTCGAATGGCGCCGCCGCCGCGAGAAAGGCGAGGAGCGGCTCCTGCTGACTTGGAAGGAGAGCGGCGGGCCGGTGGTCGCGCCGCCCAAGCGCTCGGGATTCGGGCGCATGCTGATCGAACGCACCATGGCGATCGATCTCGGCGGCGAAGCGGAGCTCGATTTCGCGCCGAGCGGCGTCGAATGCCGCCTTCGCATTCCCGTATCGCAGATCGCTTTCGCCAAGGGGCCGCGCGAGAGCGGGGGACGCGCCGCATCCGCGGCCGAGCCGGCGGCGGGGTCGCTGTCGCATCGCCGCGTTCTGCTCGTCGAGGACGCCGCGCTCGTCGCGCTTTCGGTCCGCGAGGTGCTCGAGGAATGGGGGATGGAGATCGCGCAGACCTGCACGACGGTCTGGGACGGGCTGCGCGCGGCGCTACGACAGGATTTCGACGTTGCTCTGCTCGACATAGATCTCGACGGCGAGCCGGTATGGCCGGTCGCCGACGCGCTCGCGGAGGCGCATGTTCCCTTCGTCTTCACGACGGGCTTCGAGAGCCGGATGGTGGTGCCGCCGAGATTCGCCGGCCGGCCCGTCGCGCCCAAGCCCTATTCGCCCGAGGAGCTCGTCGGCGCCCTGTCGCGCGCCCTGTCCGGGGAGGCCGCGCCATGACGAGCCGAGTAGAGGAGAGCATTTCGCCGGCGCGCGCGGCTCTGCGCAGCGCGACCCATGCCGCACATCAGCGGCTGCATGGCCATCCGGCGCTGGCGGCGCTCGCCGCGGGAACGATCGCGCCAACGCAATATTTGCAACTGCTGGCGCGCCTCTACGGATTTCATCTGCCCTTCGAGCGCGCGCTGACCGAGGCCTCGCTGCGTCATGGCGTCGATCTGCGCATCGGCGCGCGCGCGCATCTCCTGGCGCGCGACCTCGTCGATCTCGGCGCGATGGGCGAAGCGATCGCCATTCTGCCGATGGCCGAGGCTCCGGCGTTGCGCAGTCCTGGTGAATGGCTCGGCGCGCTCTATGTGCGCGAAGGATCGACATTGGGCGCGATGCGTCTCGCCGCCGCGCTCGATCCCTTGCTCGGGGACGGAAATCCGCGCGGCCGACGCTTCCTTTCGGGCGGCGACGCGGAAGGCTGGCGCCAATGCTGCGCGGCGCTGGAGGCCGGCGCCGCGCGGGGCTTGCTGCCCGAGATCGTCGAGGGGGCGCGCGCGAGCTTTCACGCCTTAGAGCGCTGGCTCGCCGATCAGAATTTCACGCCGACCTTGCCGATCACCATGCGCGGCGCTCCGGGAAAATAGACGGAATGCGCAACGCGCGTCCGCTGGATTATTTCGCGACGACCGCGACGATGCGCGCCGGGCCGCCGGTGCCCCCGGCGATTTTCATCGGCAGAGCGAAGACGATCGCGCCTGTCGCCGGCAGCTTGTCGAGATTGTCGAGATTTTCGAGACCGGCGGCGTCGGCTCCGGCGACGATGCGATGCACCAGGAAATCTTGCGACGGGCCATTGTCCACACTGGCCGTGTCGACGCCGATCAGCTTGGCGTGGCGATCGACGACCAGCAGCGCCGCCGCCTGCGCGCCATAGCCGGGGAAATGCAGATGCGAGGCGTCGCCGGGCGTGTCGTCGCCGAGATAGGCCTTGCGGTCGCTCCAGCGCGCGCTCCAGCCGGTGCGCAGCAGCACGATCGCGCCCTCGGGAATGCGCCCATGCGCGGCCTCCCATTCGGCGATGTCTTCGGGCTTCAGCGTATAATCGTGGTCGGCGGCCGCTTTGGCGCTCACATCGATGACGAACGCCGGCCCGACGAAGCGATCGACCGGAATTTCGGCGCTCGTCCAATGGCCTCGAGCGAAATGCAGCGGCGCGTCGAGATGCGTGCCGCCGTGCTCGGGCGAGCAGAAGCTGTTGGCGGCGTAGAAATAGCCGCGCTCGGTCAGCCCATTGTGCAGGGATTTGAGCTCGAAGCCGGACGGAGAGGTCGGCCAATAGATCGTCTTGGCGTCGAACGGATGAGTGAGATCGACGATGGTCGATTTGGAAAGATCGAGGCTCTGCCCGAAGGCCGAATGCGAGACCGCGGAGCAGAGGACGAAAAGGAAGCCGCCGACGATCCGCAGCGCCATCGCGCGACCTCCCGAAAAGGAGGCTCGACTATGTCATTCTCTCGGGCCCCGGTCCAATCAGGGATTGCCGAGGCCGGAGCCCGAGAGCACGCGTCAGGGCTCGAGGCTTCTCCAGCGGAACAGCAGTCCCGCCGTCAGGCCGCCGAGCAGTGGCGCCGCGATGAACAGCCAGAGTTGCTCGAGCGCTTTGCCGCCGACGAACACGGCCGGTCCGAGCGAGCGCGCCGGATTGACCGAGGTGCCGGTCACGCGGATGAGCGCGATATGGATCACCACCAGCGCCAGGCCGATGGCGATTCCCGCCGCCGAGGTTCCGCCATTCGCCGAGGTCGCGCCGAGGATGACGACGAGAAACAGGAATGTGCCGACGAATTCGGCGAGAAAGGCGGAGGTCGTCGTGATATCGCTCCAGCCGTTCTGACCGAGCCCGGCGACGGCGACGTCATAGCCGCCCGCGCGGCCTTTCAGGATCGCATAGAGAACAGCGGCGCCGACGATCGCGCCGATGCTCTGCGCGATGACATAGCCGATGAGATTGAGGGTCGAGAGGCGGCCGGCGGACCAGGCGCCGATCGAGACGGCCGGATTGATGTGGCAGCCCGAGATCGGCCCGATGCCATAGGCGAAGGCCGTGACCGTCAGACCAAAGGCGAAGGCGATGGGCAGAACGGCGAGCGGCCCGACGCCTTGCGTGGAGCTCAGAACGCCGCCCAGGTCGCCGAGCGTGACCGAGCCGCATCCCAGCAAAACCAATGCGCCCGTGCCGATCGCTTCGGCGACATATTTTTTCACAGTCATTTCAACTCCTGTCGATCTTGAAAAATCGGTGCGATGATGAAAATCATCATCGTCGATGAACGGGAAATGAATTTAGGCTCTTACAGCGTTTCCAGTCGAAGCGGACGCTCGTCTCGGCGTTGGAGACGCGAAACATGAGAAGACTCGAGAGAGGGGCGCCAGACCGATGGTCGATCATTCGTCCGCATTGACCATTCGTCTCGACGTCCGGTCGCCGACGCAGGCCGTCGGCGATGCGCCGCTTACCGGCAAGGGCTTCGTCGTCAAAGAGAATATCGATGTGGAGGGCCATGTCTCCACGAATGGACAGCCGACATGGGCGGCGACCCATGCGCCGGCCGGCATGAATGCGCCAGTCGTCGACCGGCTGCTCGCCGCGGGCGCGCGGCTCGCCGGCAAGGCGCATATGGACGAGATGGCCTATAGCCTGCTCGGCGCCAACGCCCGCTACGGGACGCCGGTCAATCCCGCCGCGCCGGATCGGCATCCCGGCGGCTCCTCGTCGGGCTCGGCGGTCGCGGTCGCCGCCGGCCTCGCCGATTTCGCTCTGGGCACGGATACGGCGGGCTCCTGCCGCGCGCCGGCCGCCTTTTGTGGAATCTTCGGCTTCCGCTCATCGCATGGCGCGATCTCGGTGAATGGCGTCGTTCCGCTCGCCGAATCGCTCGATGTGCTCGGTTGGTTCGCACGCGACGTCGATCTTTTGGCGCGCGTCGGGGACGTGCTGTTGCCGCGCGATCTCTCCGGCGACGCGCTCGACGAGGCCGCGATCCTTCCCGAAGCCTTCGCGCAATGCGACGAGGAGACGCGCGCCGCGATGGAGCCGGCGCGCGCCGCCGTCGCGCAGAATTTCGCCTGCCGCGAGGCTGCGCTCGGCGAGGCGTTCTGGACCGAGTCGCTGCGTCATTTCCGCAATCTCCAAGCCTATGAGGCCTGGCGCGCGCATGGCGCGTGGATCGCGGCGGCCAAGCCGAATTTCGGGCCCGGCGTCGCGGGACGTTTCGATTATGCGGCGACGGTCACTCCTGCGGCGAAGGCCGAGGCCGACGCCTTTCGCAGCGCGGCGCGCGCGCGCGTTGCGGCCATGTTCGGTCCCAAAACGCTGCTCGTCGTTCCGACGACGCCTTTCGTCTCGCCGCTGCTGACGGAAGGCGAGGAGGAGCTCGATCGCAAGCGTTATCTGATGTTCCGCACTTTCCTCTTTGCGAGCTTCTTCGGCCTGCCGCAGATCAGCGTCCCGCTGTCGCGGCCCGCGGGCGCGCCGCCGCTCGGAATTTCGTTGATCGGCCCGCGCTGGTCCGACCGGCGGCTGATCGCCGCGGCGCGGGGGCTCGCGGAACGGCTGTAGCCGACGTCTCCGAAACTGTGATTTCGCCCTTTCAGCCGATTTTCCCGATCGGGGCGCCGGCGCCTTCGTACCATCCGCGCGAGCGGCGCACGATATGGACGACAGAGAGCATGACCGGCACCTCCACCAGCACGCCGACGACGGTCGCGAGCGCCGCGCCCGATTGGAAGCCGAAGAGGGCTATGGCCGTCGCGACGGCCAGCTCGAAGAAATTGCTGGCGCCGATCAGCGCCGAAGGTCCGGCGACGCACCATTCGACGCCGAGGCGGCGATTGAGGAGATAGGCGAGGCCGGCGTTGAAATAGACCTGGATCAGGATCGGCGTGGCGAGGAGCGCGATGACCAGCGGCTGACGCATGATCTCCTCGCCCTGCAGGCCGAACAGAATGACGAGAGTGAGCAGCAGAGCGCCGAGCGAGAGAGGGCCGAGCACACGCAGAGTCGCGGCCAGCGCCGCGGCGCCGCCCTTCGCCAGCAATGCACGGCGCCAGAGCTGCGATGCGATCACCGGCGCGACGATATAGAGGCCGACCGACAGAAGCAGCGTGCCCCAGGGCACAGTGATGGACGACAGGCCGAGCAGCAGAGCGACCAGCGGCGCGAAGGCGACGATCATGATCGTGTCGTTGAGCGCGACTTGCGACAGAGTGAAATGCGGCTCGCCGTCGACGAGATTGGACCAGACGAAGACCATGGCCGTGCAGGGCGCCGCCGCCAGCAGAATGAGGCCGGCGATATAGGCGTCGATCTGATCGGCCGGCAGATAGGGCCGGAACAGATGCGCGATGAACAGCCAGCCGAGCAGCGCCATAGAGAAGGGCTTGACCAGCCAATTGACGCCGACCGTGACCGCGATGCCGCGCCAATGCTCGCGCACTTGCGCCAGTGCGGCGAGGTCGATCTTCAGCAGCATGGGGATGATCATCAGCCACACCAGCGCCGCGACCGGGAGATTCACTTGCGCGACCGTCGCTTCTCCGATGGTGTGAAAAACGACGGGCGCCGCCTGGCCGAGCGCGATGCCGACGATGATGCAGAGCGCGACCCATAGGGTCAGATAGCGCTCGAAAACGCCCATGGCGGGCGTTGCGGCGGATTTGCTTCGATCAGGCTCCATGGCGGCCGGAGTTGCGCGCGGGTCCATCGGACTTCCTTTCGGTAAAGTATCAGGCTGCGGCGACGATGTGGCCCGCCAATTCCAGAAGGCGGGGAACGCCGACCGGCTCTTCCTTCAGCAGCGGGACGATCGCATAGCGCCGCGCATGTGTGGCGGCGACGGCGTCGATCTCGCGTATTTCATTGCGCGCGCGCTGACGCAGCAGCGGCGAATGCGGATGCGCGGCGGCCACGCTATTGTTGATGATCCACGCCCAAGGCTCGATTCCGGCGCGCCGCAGATCGGCTTGCAGGCTCGCGGCTTCGAGCACGGGCGTCGTCTCGGCGAGCGTCGCCAGCAGAACCTTGGTCTGTTTCGGATCCTGCAATTGCATCATCGGGGTCGTGTAATGCGCGCCTTTGGCGTCCAATTGGCGCGCCACCTCGCGATGATAGGCGCCCGTTGCGTCCAGCAGCAGCAGAGTGTGGCCGGTCGGCGCCGTATCCATCACCACGAAGCTTTCGCCCGCCTCGCGGATGACGCGCGAGAAGGCCTGAAACACGGCGATTTCCTCGGTGCAGGGCGAGCGCAAATCTTCTTCCAGCAGCGCGCGGCCCGCGGCGTCCAGCTTGGCGCCCTTGGCGGCCAATATCTCGCGACGATAGCGCTCCGTTTCGGCGTGCGGATCGATGCGGCTCACTTTCAGATGCTCCAATGATCCGTGGAGCGTTTCCGAAAGATGCGCGGCCGGATCGGAAGTGGTGAGATGAACGGGCAGGCCGCGGCGCGTGAGCTCCACGGCGACGGCGGCCGCCAGAGTCGTCTTGCCGACGCCGCCCTTGCCCATCAGCATCACCAGGCCGTGACCCTCCGCTGCGATGGCGTCGACCAGCTCCGACAGGCTCGGCGCGTCGAGCGCGATCGGCTCGTCCTCGCTCGCGCTCGCCGGCGACGGCGTTTCGACGAGCAATTGCCGCAAAGCGTCGAGGCCGACCAGATTGAACGGCCTCAGCGCGACGCGGTCGCAGGGGAGGGCGGCGAGCTCGGCGGGAAGCGCGCGCAACGCCGCCTGCTCGCGTTCAAAGATGGCGGCGGCGAGCGCATCCTGCTTCGCCTCCTCTTCCGGCAGAAAGCCGTTGATGACGAGATATTGCTGCGCGATGCCGATCGCCGCCAGCTCCTTATGCGTGCGGGCGACTTCGTTCAGCGTGGAGCGCTGCGCGCGGGCGACGAGCACGAGGCGCGTGCGCGCGGCGTCGGCCAGCGCCTCGACGGCGCGGCCATATTGCGCGCGCTGCTTGTCCAGCCCCGCCAGCGGCCCGAGGCAGGAGGCGTCGCCCTTGCCGGATTCGAGAAAGCCGCTCCAGGCGCCGGGCAATTGCAGCAGGCGGATCGTATGTCCCGTCGGCGCCGTGTCGAAGACGATGTGGTCGTAAGGCGCGGTCAGCGCGGAATCGACCAATAGCGCGGTGAATTCATCGAAGGCGGCGATCTCCGTCGTGCAGGCGCCCGATAATTGTTCCTCGATCCCTTTCACTACCGCGTCCGGAAGCTGGCCGCGCACCGGGCCGACGATGCGATCGCGATAGGCCCGCGCTGCGGCCTGCGGGTCGATCTCCAGCGCCGACAGGCCCGGCGCGCCGGGAATGTCGGTCATCCGATTGCCGATGATCGTTCCAAACACTTGCGCCACATTGGACGCCGGATCGGTGCTGACCAGCAGCACCCGCCGTCCGGCCTCGGCGAGCGCGATCGCCGTCGCGCAGGCGATCGACGTCTTGCCGACGCCGCCCTTGCCGGTGAAGAACAGGAAACGCGGCGGCTGCTCGAGGAATTTCATCTGGGGGCCTTCAGCAACTGCCGCCGCCGCAGCATCCGCTCTGCTTCGGCTCCGTCGCGGTCTCGACGAGGCCGGCCCAGCGCGCCAACTCGCTACGGCTCGGATAGCGCCCGGCGAGAGCGACCTCGCCCGCAACGAGCGCCAGAGGCAGCGCCTCTTGTCCAGAGCGCTCGAGAAAGGCTTTCACAATCGCATTCTCGGCGAAGGCGAGCGGTTGCTGGGCCAGATTGAATCGCTCGATGCGGGCGCCGTTCTGCTTGGCCCAATCGACATCGGCGGCAAAGCTCACCAGCGCCTGATCGACCTCGGTTCCGCACACGCCCGTGCTGCAGCAGAGCGCCGGGTCATAGATTTCGATTGCCGTCATATTCGTCTCCTCCGATTGTTATGCCGTCGCCACGCGCCGGCCGGCAGAATCGACGATGAGCTCGCCGTCCTCCTTGTAAAACGCGCCGCGTTGCGGCAGCGGCAGAATGTCCAGCACCGCCTCCGACGGACGGCACAGCTTCACGCCCATCGATGTGACGACGATCGGCCGATTGATGAGGATCGGATGCGCCATCATCGCGTCGAGCAATCGCTCGTCACTCAGCGTCGGATCGCCGAGGCCGAGCTCGTGAAAAGGCGTGCCCTTTTCCCGCAGCAGCGCCCGCGTCGAAATCCCCATTCGCGCGATGAGCTGCTCGAGCAGCGCGCGCGTCGGCGGCGTCTTCAAATATTCGATCACATGCGGCTCTATGCCGGCGTTGCGGATGAGGCCGAGCGTGTTGCGCGAGGTTCCGCAATCGGGATTGTGATAGATGATCACATCGGACGCGCTCATGCGGGCTCCTTCGCGCCGCAGCACGGCGCCTTTGCGGGAAGCTCCGGCTTCGGCGGACAGCATTCGCCCTGCGGCGTCGTCGGCGCGCAGCAGGCATTCGCCTCGCTCTTCAGCGCGTCCAGCGCCGGATCGCCTCCATAGACCGGGCTCTCGCCCGTCGTGAGAAAGGTCTCCCACATCAGCCCTTGCGGATCGGCGATCCAGGATTTTTCCGACCGCGCATAGCAGCAGGTGGTCGCGCCCTCTTCATAGACGAGGCCGCCGGCCTGCTTCAGGCGTCCATAGACGTCTTGCAGCTCATCCGTGGTTTCGACCTGAATGCCGAGATGCTCCAATCCGGGGCTCGCGCCCCGCGCCGAGATGGCGAAATTCACGCGCGGATCGTCGAGCATCCATTTGGCGTAATCGGGCTTTGCGACCGTCGGCGCGACGCCGAACAGCGCGCTGTAGAAGTGGATGGATCGCGGCAGGTCGTCGACGGACACATGCAGATGCAGGCGCTTCATGGAACCCTCTCGGTCTGGCAGGTCGTCTCCGCGTCAGTGACGCAGCAACCGGCGGCGTCGCCCTTGCAGCAATTCTCCGTCAGATAGGCGAGCAGCGCATTCATGACGGGATAGGCGGCCGAATAGATCAAGGAGCGGCCGTCGCGGCGGTAGGTCACGAGATCGGCGTGCTTGAGCTGATTGAGGTGGAACGACAGAGTGGTCGAAGGAAGCCCGAGCCGCTCGCTGATTTTTCCCGCGGGAAGCCCTTCAGGGCCGGCCTGCATCAGCAGTCGGAAAATATCGAGGCGCGACTCGTGGGCGAGGGCGACGAGGGCGGTTATGGCGGATGTCTTTTCCATAGTTCCATTATATTTGAAATGTTGGGCGCGTCAAGGTGTGGGGGCTTGGTGGGCGCGGCGAACTTCGGCTCGTGACCCGAAGCAGCCGTTATACCGTTCTGACCTGCAGGTCTCTGAAGGGTGGAAAGCGACATTTCCGCTCTTGGGGACCGGCTTCACAAGAGCCGACAATGCCTTGGATCGCTTCAGGCCACCAGCGAGAAGCACGCGAGATCAATGGTTGCCAGGTTGGCAAGGTAGGCCCCTTCCTTCGGATCTCTCCATCCTTCCGGCCAATTGCCAAGCAGCCAGATCGCCTGATCGAGCCGCGCCAGATTGAGGACTTCCTCCCAACTGGACACTTCAAGGTCCGTGAAGGCCACATGCAGCCGATAGCCTTGAAGGAAGCCGCGCCACTCAGCGGCCGTCCATAGCCGTCCCGGAGCAGTCGGTAGATCGCAGTGGAAGAGCAGCAGGGCCACGGCAAGATCGAACACGCGAGGCATTCTGGCGGCATGGTCCGGATCGACCAAAACTGGCTCTGGCCCGAAGACCAAGTTCGAAGCTTTGAAGTCGAAGCTGCACCCGGCGAGCGGCAGACCCGCAATCGGTGCCGCTCGCGCTGTGCGGCTGACCGCGACTGCCCTAATAGTGGCGGGATTCATACCATGGAGGCGAAGCGGCTCCTCGGCGGTGGCGAGATGGCGTTCGACCCACTCTGCGGATCGAACCACCGGCGCATCGTAGGTAGCAAGCATACGCGTCTCAGGCAGATCGGCCGCGTGCATCTGCCCGAGTAATTCCCCGGCTGCACGAATCTCGCTGTCCCGGGCGTGATAGGCGGTTCCGGACACGAACGGATAGACCACCCATTCCTTGCCATCATCTAGTCGGCGGGGGTTCGGTGAGAAGTGCAAAGCCGGGGCGACGACGTTGACACCCAGACTCCGCAGCGCTGTCAACCATTGACCGATGGCTGACCCGCCTGAATGGACAAGCCCAGTGCGCTTCACTACCCAATCGCCGTGTCTGTCTCGCACTCGGAAGACCGGTGCATAGTCGTACAATGAAACGGGCGGCTCTGGATGCTCGAAAGGGAACGCAGACAGAAATGCTGGATCGATCATGACACGAGCCTACCAAGATTCAGGATAGTCTCAACGTCCTTTTCTGGGGCAGGACTAAGTGGCGGGGAGCGTCCAGATTGGGTCGAAATCAGCTATTCGGCGTACGCGTCAAATGACCGCTATCGGCGCTCCACCCCACCCACCGCCTCACGCAGCATTATTCACCGCCAACTCCGTCGCCCCCTCCATCGCCGCAATATCGGCGAGGCGGCTCTTCAAAGCCGTTCGGTCCAGCGACTCGAAGGGCAGATTGACGAAGGCCGTCAGCCGCGCGCCGAGGCGGCGATAGGCTTCCATGAAGGCGGCGCGCTTCTGGACGTCGTCGCCCTTTGCCAGCGCCGGGTCGGCGACGCCCCAATGCGCCAGCAGCGTGTTGCGTGGCCAGGGGCCAGAGGGTTGCTCGCATATGTCGTCGCAGAGGGTGATGACGAAATCCATGCGCGGCGCATCTGGCTTGGTGAATTCCTTCCAGCTCTTGGAGCGAAACGCGCGCGTGTCATAGCCGAGCGACGACAGCAATGCGACGCCGATCGGATCGGGCCGCTCGGCGGGGCGGCTGCCCGCCGAATAAGCGCAAAAGCGGTCGCCGCCCTCGCGGTTCAGGATCGCCTCGGCCAGAATGGAGCGCGCGGCGTTGCCGGAGCACAGAAACAGCACATTGCGCGCCCGCTCGCCCGCCGATTTCGGACGCTTCTGCGGAAAGGCCGGCGCCGCGAGAGCGGGGAGCGCGACATCGTCGAGCGACGCCCCGAGATCGGCCAGCATCGTCGTGAGCACATGGCCCAATTTGCTGGAATTGGCGGCGTAGATGACCGAGCGCCCCTCGCGTCGTCCGAGGACGAGTCCTGCGCGCTCGAGATGGGCGATATGGGTCGAGAGCGTATTGTGCGGCACGGCCAGAAGGCGGGCGATGTCGCCCGCCGGCAGCCCATAGGGAAGATAGCGCAGCAGCAGGCGATAGGCCTCGAGCCGCGTCGTCTGCGCCAAGGCCTCGAAAATGCCGACGATCTCCTCCGCGGCGAGCCGTTCTTCCGCCACTTTGTCTCCGCCTCCATCGATCGCAAAAAATGTTCGAGATCGTCAGTGTTTCTTCGTCGAAAATAGTCGATTTCTCGACGCGTCGCTATCTATCGATAAATCGTCATCTCTCGAGAATTCGTTTTGGAGCGGATCGCATCGAGCGGCCGCTTGAGGCGGATCCGGGGCGGGCGTTTCCGCCGCGGCTTCCTCGGCCAACTGGCGCGCCGCCTCACGGCAGACACGCCAGAGCCTCGAGGCTTCGCGGAAGACTTCCTCATGTTCGGCGCTCGTTGCGCGCCATTGCTGTAATTCGTTGAAATCGGCGCGCGTCGCTTCACCCGAATGCAAGCGAACGACCCATGAAAGAGCCTCGCACAGCAGCGGATCTAAATCGGAAGGCGGATCGTCTGGTTCCATCAGATCGCAAGTCCGGTGATTCGAGCGTGATCAGGCCGTCCGCCTCTGCACGCGGCGCGCTCAGGCGGCCCCGTCGACCGGCTTCGCCTTGCCGATCTCCTCGAGCCGCCTCTGCAAGGAGAGCTTGTCCAGGCCCTTCATCGGCAAAGAGGTGAAGATCGAGATGCGGTTGTTGAGCATGCGGAACGCGTCGGCGAAGGCCAGATGCTTTTCGACCTCGGTCCCCTCGACAGCGGCGGGGTCCGGCAGGCCCCAATGCGCCGTCATCGGCTGGCCGGGCCAATAGGGGCACTCTTCCTTGGCGGCGTCGTCGCAGACGGTGAAGACGAAATCGAGCGGCGGAGCGCCGGGCTCGGCGAATTCGCTCCAGCTTTTGGAGCGATAGCCGTCCGCCTTGAAGCCGGACCTCTCCAATATCGCTACCGCATATGGATTGACCTCGCCTCTCGGCCGCGAGCCCGCGCTATAGGCTTTGAAGCGGCCGGCGCCGACGCGATCGAGGATCGCCTCGGCGATGATCGAGCGCGCCGAATTGCCGGTGCAGAGAAAAAGCACGTTATAGACATTGTCTTCGGTCACGAGCCGCTCCCCTAATATCGATATGTCGATAACTATCGACATATCGACTTATATCGCGATCTGCCGTGTCGGCAAGGGAAAAATCGAGCTCCTTCGTCGCCCTCGTCGCGGAGACCCGAGCGCGTATGATTTGCCTGTTTCGGCGCGTCTCGGCTTTTCCCTGTCAGATGTCCGGCGGCGAGCAGCGGCGTGTCGCTATCGCGCGCGCTCATCAACGAACCGCGCTTGCTTCTTGCCGATGAGCCGACGAGCGATCTCGACGAAGAAACCGAAGAGGAGATCATCTCTCTGCTAGAGGCGCTCAGGGCCGAGGAAGGCTTCGGCATGGTGATGGTCACTCTGGCGTTCTGATTATTATTGGCGACCTTCGTGTAGACAAACGTGTTTGCCGCGCCGTCGACGACGGCGCCTCCCGTCGGATTGGCGAGGCCGAACCCCTCGTATCGAATTCGAGCCGAACGGAACGCAAGGAGTCTCCGAGCATCGGCGTCGACGCCTCGGGGGGAGCTTTCAGAAGACGTCGATCAGCTTCGAGTTGGAAATATGTGTTGTTTACATTACGTCTGCGAATTCACATAATGCTGAAATCGTAGGCGTTCAGCCCATTTTTGGGTCGCGCGGCGCCCTGCGATAAAGCTGAAATAGTAAGTGGCTTCGCTATTGGAGGGTCTGTGTGCTCGAAAAATGCAAAGCCCGCATCGAAAAAAAGCCGGCGAGGAGGAAAGGCGCGCTTTTTGCAGTAAAGACGCCGGCTCTTGCTTATTCATGTAAATCGGATAAATGTCCGTCGATCGGGAGAATTCAGAAAAATGCAGATGGAATGGCTCTCGACGGCGATCGATTTCGGCGTCATCGGTCTCTTGGCCGCGCTCAGCGTCATCGTCGTCGCCGTGGCCCTCGAGCGTGTCTTCTTCTACCGCTCGATCGACCTCGCCACTTTCGCCAGCGTCAAGGCGCTCGAGCTGGAATTGACGAAGCGGCTCGTGGTGATCGCCTCCGTCGCGTCGAACGCGCCTTATATCGGCCTGCTCGGCACCGTGCTCGGCATCATGCTGACCTTCTACAATATGGGCCTCGACGCCTCGGCCGACGCCAGCAAGATCATGGCGGGCCTCGCGCTCGCCCTCAAAGCGACGGCGGTCGGCCTCGTCGTCGCGCTGGTGTCTGTGGTCTCCTACAACGCCCTGCTGCGGAAGACGAAGGTGCTGATGCTGAAATGGGAGATCGCCAATGGATGAGAAGCCTTTCGAGACGCTCAACGTCATTCCGCTGGTCGACGTGATGCTCGTGCTTCTGACCATGGTGCTGACCACGGCGAATTTTATCGCGACTGGCCGCATTCCCGTGTCGCTGCCGAACGCGACGCAGGCGAAGGTCGAAAAGCAGAAGGACAGAACGATCGAGCTCACCGTCGACGGGAGCATTTATTTCGACGGTCGCGCCGTGACGAAAGAGGAGCTGCCGGGCCGGCTCACAGCGCTGCCGCCGGAAACGGCCTTTCTCATTCGCGCCGACCGCGCCATCGCCTTCCAAAGCTTCATCGATGTCGCCGACATTCTGAAACGATTCAACTTCACCAAAGTCGCCGTGCAGACCAAGGCCGGCGGGAAATAGGAGGCGTCCGCGATGACTATGCAAGCGGTGGCCATGACGGCGAATGATGGCGGACGAGGAACTCGTTTCACTATTTATCACGGCTTCGCGGCTTCGCTCGCTTTGCACGCGCTCTTGTCCCTGCCTTTCATCCTCTCGCGTCTCGAGCCGGTAGAGGACGATCGATCGACGCTCGTCCTCGAGATGGACGGCCTCGTCTCGGACGATCAAGCCGATGAAAAGGTCCAGCAAGACACTGCGGGCCAGACGCAGCAGGCCGCCCAGAACGCCGTGCAGGCGCAGCAGCCGACCCCGCCCTCGGAGCAAAAGCCCGTGGCGGACGATGGCTCGCCGCTTCAGGCCAATGCGGTGACTGTTTCGACCCAAGCGCCCGCGAAACCGGAGCCCGCCGGCTCGACGCAGGTGAATGGCGTGGAGGAGCAACAGCTCGCCCGCACCATCGCGCATCGTGAAGTGTCGGAGGAGACGCTGCGCCGCGCCTATGGCAAGCTGGTGTCCAAGAAGATACACGGGCGGCTCGTCTATCCCGAGGCTGGGCGGCGCGCCGCTTGGCGGGGCGTGACGAAAGTATCGTTCTTCATTCTGGCCGGGGGGCAGATTCGATCCGACAGCGTGAAGGTGGTTTCGAGCAGCGGTGAGCCGCAGCTCGACGCCGCCGCGATGCAGACGGTTCGCGTCAGTGCGCCATTCGGGCCGCCGCCGCGGGAGATGAATGTAGCGATCGACGTCGTCTTTGGTCCCGAGCGCTGATCGAGCTCTCGACGCCTCGAAGACGAGGCCGAGAGGATGTCCACCGACAAGATCGACGCCGTGCGTGCGCTTCGCCGCAACTCCTCGGACGTGATCGCGTAAATGTGCTGGAGGTCGTCGCCAGGACCGGCGTCGCGCCGTCATCAGAGTTGTGCTGCCGGAGCGCGGCACGGCTCGCCGAGCGCGCGTAGGGCACGATGCTGACCTGATTGCCCTGATTTCCGCCGCATCCCCAGACGGTCTTCGCGTCGAAATCGGTGACGAAGAATGTATGGCCGCCGCCTGTGCGCTTCTTGGTCGCGATAGCGCCGACGATCGGCGAGAGCAGGCTCTGCCCCCATTTGGCGTAATCGAGCGCCCAGAGCGTCCCTGTGCCGTCCTGGCCGGCTTCGGCGAGACAGGCGCCGACGAATGCCGTACACCACGCGACGGAGTCGTGTCTGATCTCGGGATGGCCGGCGAGGCGATACATTTCGAGGACGACCGGATTATCGCGCGCGCCGACGCCCTCATGCGTGCCGATGTAGGAGCGCGCGATAGCGAGCCACGGCGGGATTGCGCCAGCCGCCGACGCCGAAGACGTCAGCCGCTCCCATTGCGCGAGCGCCGCGCGCGTCTGCGGGCCCGCGAGTCCGTCGATCGCGCCGCGATAGAGGCCGGCGTCGCGCAGCATGATCTGCTCATAGGCGATGCGCAGCCGCGGCCGGCGGCCAGTTCGCAGCCATACCGCCGACACTCGCCTGCACGGCGGCATAGATCGCTGCGAGCGTCGCCGGGCCGAGCTCGCCATCTCGGCGAGGCGCGCGCCCTTCGCATTGAGCGCGCGCTGAATCGCGCGCGCGTCGAGAGACCCCGCGGAAGTCGCGGTGGCGGAGATCGTCGTCATGTTTTGCCTTTCAGGGGGAGATCAAGCCGCCGTTAGGCGCGCCGATCGTTTGCGGGATGGGTAGATGCGGCAGTGCCGGCGAGGAATTATCTGCGGTCTGCCAGCCTGCCTTGGTAGTGTCTCAGTAGACACTACCCCTGCCTTTGCATATGATGAGGTAGTATGCTTTAAGAGATACGATTTAAATGGACGTGCTTACGATAGGGGATGACAAATGCCCAATGTGGTAATTACTGAACTACCCGCCTTCAAACTATATACTGATCTAGAAGACGACGATGTCGGTCGGCATGTAGCTGGAACTAAGGTATGGGAAGAGCATGTTACGGCAGCATTTCATAGATACATCCGTCCCGGAGATCTGGTAATAGACATAGGAGCAAATATTGGATTCTTCTCGATGCTCGCGGCGTCGATAGTCGGCGACAACGGCCTCGTTATATCCGTAGAGCCAAACGTAAATAACGTGCGCCTGCTTGAATCTAGCCGACGAGCGAACCGTTTTTCTAACGTCAAGATTATTCACATTGCCGCCGGCTCGAAACTAGAGCTACTTTCATTCTCTGCGCGCTTCACAAACGGGTCGGCGTCTCACATGAACGTCGACGCAGATGCTTTGAATGACTGGATTGTCCAAGCCGTCCCCCTCAATATCCTCTTGCCGACCGATAAGCGCATCGCCTTCATCAAAATCGATATCGAAGGGTTTGAGCCGCACGCCCTTGGCGGCATGGCTGATCGCATCAAAACAGACAGGCCAATTATCACAACGGAATTTTCACCGGGTTGCTTAGCTGCCAGCGGTGGGTGGGATGCAGAGGACTATCTTAGGTTCCTCATCAATCTAGGTTATAATCTTTACATCCTCGAAAATGATGGCGGCGAGATGTATTTCGGGTCGGACAGCGCTGGACTTATGGTAACGTACGGCTCCATCGCCGTTGCGCGCCAGACTTGCCATATCGACCTCATTGCTAAGCCAGTATAGGATATTTTATTTCCGACATAGGAGCAGATAGTGGTACGACAAACTGGAACATTTGAGGAATGATATGTCCGATATTGCGTTCAAACCGTATGTCGCCAAAAATAGGCGATTTGATGACCTATCGTTCCCGTTTTTGATCGTGAACGACGTAGGTAAACAGTGGTATGATGGCGGTGAAAATCAGTTCATGCCGGAGCGCGCCATTTGCAAAAGTCTAATCAAGACTAGCGATACTGTCGTTGATTGCGGCGCTCATCATGGGATGATGTCTGTTTTGTTTTCACATTGGACGGGGCCGGCCGGGAAAGTCTACTCTTACGAGATCGTCCCCGATAACATCGCCGTCATCAGGCAAAACATCGAACTGAACAAGCTCGACAATGTCACTGTGCGCCCCTACGGCGTTGGCGACGAAAATGCGGAGATTTCGATCTCTTTCCAGAGCAGCAACGCCTACGCGGATTCGAACAGCGATATCAAGGCGCGGATCGTTCGCCTCGACGATGACATTCCCACCGACGAGCGCGTTGACTTCATCAAGATCGACGTGGAAGGCTCAGACCTTCGAGCCGTCCGCGGCGCGTCGCGAGTCCTATCGAAGCGCCCGACGATCGACTTGGAGCTTCACCCGTTTCTATTCGCCGATCGCGGGGCAGTGACGGAGGAGATTTTCTCGGTCCTGTCCTACCGCAATTGGCGGTATATCGTGTTGCCCGAGATATTCGCCGATACGATCGAGATCGATGGTCAGATTGACTATAAGTGGCTGTCCGCCTTCGACAACCCGCATATTTTCTGCATCCCGCGCTGATGCTCAACGCGGCGGCGCGGAGCCGCCGCGTTCTCCTCAAAGCGCATCTAAGTCACTTCCCGGAGACGGTCCAGTTCATCTTGTTGCACCATAATTTATACGGCGTTGCGCCGGAGCCGGAATTAACGACCGTCGCGCCCCACGCAGCCCGGCGTCGCCGTCCGTGACGTAGGACTCGGTCCCGCCCGCTCCTGCATTGCATGTCGGGAACTCGCTGACCAGGAAGCCGGCCAATTTAGCCGTATTCATACTCAGCTGCCCGAAGAACATCACCGCCCCATCTTCATAGACACGTTGGTATTCGACTGCTGAAGCAACCTCACCGCCGGTCCCGGAATTATTGCCAACGTAGCGCGAAAAGTAGGGGACGATCGTGAAGTAGTTCGTAAACTCGGACATGCCGTGGCCGAGATAGTGGGTGAAGGTCGCGTCGAGGTTCGCGCCGAACACACCACCAGCGGTAAGCCCGATGTTGACGGCGCTGATACCCCCAGAAAACGTCTGCAAGGCGGACCACGTGTGCGGAATACCGAGCTGCGCGACGAAAAACGCAGTCGTCGCGACCTTTGTAGAGTTATCGGAGGCCGCTTGCGTCATTGCAGTCGCGTCGCCGAGACTAGGTATGACGAAGACAGGCGACGTAGCATGCGCAACTGCTCCTGTTCCTGTGTTACCTTCCGAGTTAGAGATATTAATCCATTCAAGGCCATTACACACCACCAAATAGTATGTCGCTCCGGAGCCGCTGTTGACGATAGTCTGGCCGATAGAGAGGCCGGCGTCGCCGTCATGGACGGCCCTCACAATCGCATATGTCGTCGTATAAATGCACACGCCTAGCGATGCTACCGTGTAGGATTCGCCAACATTATGCGACACATTCGGGATCGTAGCCGGAAGGTTATTCCATCTGGTTACGGCCCCCGTTGAGGAATCAAGCAGCGCCCCCGTATAGTTGCCTGTCAGATCGTTGTCGGTCAGGCTCGACCCGAGAGAGTTCGTGTCGTCGAGAATACCATAGCCCTGCTTGTTCGTTAGGCCCTGAAGCTTGAACTGCCCGCAATCGTCACATAGACGCGCCAGATCACCTCATTGTTCGCGCTGCCGATCTGCGTCTTGCCGCATCGGCCCTGGCCGCAACGGAAGGGGCGACTTTCGCTGATCGCGATCTCATAGCCGAGCGTCGCCGCGAGGCAGATGAAATAGGCGATCGATTGCCCGCCCTTGGCGGCGATACGCATGCGCAGGAACAGCTTGCGGCGCTCGACCGTTTGCGTAACGCCGGCGAGGCAAGGGTCCGGCAGGCCGAACTCGCTCTCCCAATCGGCGAGCGCGTCATTCGCCGCATCCTCGGGGCCGGAGAGCGTGCAGGTTGTGGAGGCGAGGGCGAGCTTCCATGTCTTGGCGTAGAGATCGGCGAGCGGATCGGCGACGGCGCGCCAGAAGCGATGCTGATAGCTGTTGTGATCGCCATCGGCGAAAGGAGCGTCAAGACGGCGATGGATAGCGCCACCGAGCTCGCCAAGCTGGATGGCAGAGTCATCGCTTACACGCTTCGGCAGTTATTTAATTCATTGGTGGGCCGGGCAGGAGGCGAAGTGTAGGCGCGTAAATCCTGATAAATCAGATGCTTGATTGTCGTCGCCGTTGGCGATGTTATGCAGATTGTGCCGCACCTGCAAGTGATCATTCTCTCGCATTCATCTCGAAGCCCAGATTTATTTGAAGGGCGCTACATGGCGGGCTGTCTGATGTTACCGCCTCCAGCAAAAATTTTGTCCTGGACAGGGAGGGGACTGAACCCAAGTCGATTTCTGCGTCCCGCCGAGGTTCGGTGCGAAACCGGGCGCTTGGCGGCGATCGCTGTGGCGCAAGACCGCGGACCATCGGCGTGATGATCCGCAGGTCAGCGGCGTCGATCTCCGCCTCACGCTCGCCGCCCTCGGCCGAGACAAGTCGAAGCGCGCCTGCTATCGGCTTCCGCGCCGAACGGCATTGCCGAGCAAACTCGATATCCGCCATGTATTTGTCCATCGCCACCACGCATGCGCCGGCCACCGATCTCGGCTTCCTGCTGATGAAGCATCCCGATCGCGCCCATGACGTCGAGCTGTCCTTCGGACGCGGAACCGCGTTTTTCCCGCAGGCCGATGCGCAACGCTGTGAGGCGGCTCTGATCCTCGACCTCGATCCGGTCGCTCTCGTGCGCGGCGGCGGCGAAGGGGTCGCGGATCAATATGTCAACGACCGTCCCTATGCCGCGTCGTCCTTCCTCTCGGTCGCGCCCCTGCCGGCGCCGCGCGACGGCGATTTGCTGGAGCGCCTCTTCGCGCCGCTCGGCTGGACTGTGGAGGCGCGCCGCATCGAGGAAGCCGACGGCGCTCCGCGCTATGTCGAGCTGCGGCTCACGGGGACACTGCGTCTCGCCGACGCGCTCGGCCATCTCTATGTGCTGATCCCGGCGATGGACGCCGACAAGCATTATTGGGTCGGCGACGACGAGGTGGAGAAACTCGTCGCCAAAGGCGGCGCCTGGCTAGCTGCGCATCCCGAGCGGGAGACGATCGCGCGGCGCTTTTTGAAGAACCGCCGCAGTCTCGCGCGCGCCGCCCTCGCGCGTCTTGCGCCGGAAGCCGAGAATGAGGACGGCCCCGAGGACGAAAAGTCGCCGCCGCGCGAAAAGGGGCTCGAAGCGCCGCTGCGTCTGCACGATCGGCGGCTCGACGCCGTCGTTGGCATGTTGAAGGAGGCGGGCGCAGCGTCGCCGATCTCGGCTGCGGAGAAGGTCGGCTGCTGCAACGGCTGGTCAACGACCGCAGCTTCGAGCGTGTGATCGGTCTTGACGCCTCCACCCGCGCGTTGGAGCGCGCCAGGGAGCGCCTGAAGCTCGATCGCGCCGGAGGCCCTTCGATGGAGCGCGGGAGTCTGCTGCATGGCGCGCTCACCTATCGCGATGCGCGCTGGGCCGATGCCGACGCCGTCGCCCTCGTAGAGGTGATCGAGCATTTGGACGCCGACCGTCTGCCGACGTTGGTCGAGATCGTCTTCGGCGTAGCGCATCCGAAGATCGTGTGCGGATTGAAGTATTCCGACTAAGCCGGCCAGCGTTCCGATTTGATGTCGGTCACCGGCGTCGTGCGTGCGCAGATCGATTTGAATGATGTTGCGCGTCGTGGACGCGGTCAAGCCTGTTCGAGTTTTGCGGGCGCCGAGCGGCGCTTGCGGAGGCTGTCGCCGGAGAGCTCGAGCCGGTAGGCGTTATGGATGACGCGGTCGAGGATGGCGTCGGCGATCGTCGGTATGCCGTGTGATCGAGCCCTTCGACATAGGCTTCGATGCAAGCGACAGCGATGCAGATTTGCTCGACGTGGCGTGACCTCGTAGCGCTTTTTTGCCGCTCTCACGGCGGCGTTGCTGCGGGGCCGCGATACGCTCGATCGGCGGGTCCGCGTGATTTCACCTTCGCTGGCGGGACTGTCAGGAATCTTGTGTGTGGGGCCATAGTAGAACCGCAGGAGGCGGGCTATGGCGATCAAGAAGGGCACATTGGACCAATTGCTGTCGGGACGCGATCCGAAGGAGGTTTTTTCCAAGGATGGCTTGTTCGATGAGCTGAAGAAGGCGCTGGCGGAACGGGTTCTGAACGCGGAGATGGACGACCATCTCGAGAGCGAAGCGGCGGCGGGCAAGGCGAACCACCGCAACGGCTATTCGAAGAAGACCGTGCTGACCGAGACGTCGAAGATCGACATCAGGGTCCCGCGGGACCGGGAGGGGAGCTTCGATCCCAAGCTGATCGCGCGCTATCAGCGCCGCTTTCCCGGCTTCGACGAGAAAATCGTGTCGATGTATGCGCGCGGCATGACGGTGCGCGAGATCCAGGGCCATTTGCTCGAGCTCTACGGCCTGGAAGTCTCGCCCGATCTGATCTCGACAGTCACCGACGCCGTGCTGGAGACCGTCGCCGAATGGCAGAACCGGCCGCTCGAGGCGATGTATCCCTTGGTTTTCTTCGACGCGCTGCGCGTCAAAATCCGCGACGAAGGCCTGGTCCGCAACAAGGCCGTCTATGTGGCGCTCGGCGTCACGCCGGACGGAACGAAGGACATTCTGGGGCTTTGGATCGAGACCTCGGAGGGCGCCAAATTCTGGCTTCGGGTGATGAACGAGCTGAAGAACCGCGGCGTCGGCGACATACTGATCGCCGTGGTCGACGGCCTGAAGGGCTTTCCGGAGGCGATCAATGCGGTGTTTCCGCAGACGACCGTGCAGACCTGCATCGTGCATCTCATTCGAAACTCGATGGAATTCGCCTCATACAAGGACCGCAAGGCGATCGCCGCCGCGCTGAAGACGATCTATCGCGCCCCGACCGCCGAGGCGGCCAAAGAGGCGTTGGAGGCCTTCGACGGCGGCCATTGGGGCAAGAAATATCCGTCGATCGCGCAGGGCTGGCGACGCAATTGGGAGCAGGTCATCCCGTTTTTCGCCTTTCCGATCGCGGTACGGCGGATCATCTACACGACGAACGCCATAGAATCCTTGAACGCGAAGCTGCGGCGCGCCGTGCGGACGAGAGGGCATTTTCCGACTGACGATGCGGCGATGAAGCTCCTCTATCTCGTCTTGCGCCAAGTCGCCGGGGAGTGGAAAATGGCGCCGCGCGAATGGTGCGAGGCGAAAAATCAATTCGCCATCATGTTCGACGATCGCTTCGTCGCGGCGTGATGGAAACCCGGCCCCGCACACAAGATTCCTGACAGTCCCTCGCTGGCCTTTCCCTCCGGGACCGCCATGCTTATTGCATCGCGACTCTTATCCAACGTCGCAGGATCGAGGCCGGTCTGCGGCGAATGTTGCGTTCCGTGATGCGCGCAGACACCATGCAGCTCGCTCCGGTTTTCACAAAGCATGCCCCTCTCGCGAATCCAATCTTCAAACGACCGTGCCGAAAACTTTCCCGATGCCGGCGGTGAGGGCCATCGCCAACGCGCCCCAGAATGTCACTCGAGTCGTCGCGCGCAGAACATCGGCGCCGCCTGCTCTTGCCCCGATGGCGCCTAAAAGCGCGAGGAAGGCCAAGGACGCGACGGACACGATGGGGACAAGCGTGCCGATGGGCGCCACGACGACCATGAGCAAGGGCATGGCGGCGCCTAGCGAAAACGTAGCTGCGGATGTCAGCGCCGCTTGCACCGGACGGGCGGTGGTGATCTCTGAAATGCTGAGCTCATCGCGCGCGTGGGCAGTCAGGGCGTCTTTCGCCATCATTTGCTCGGCGACTCGAAGCGCAAGCTCTCGATCGACACCGCGTGTGACATAGACGTCGGCGAGCTCATCGAGTTCGAACGCGACGTTATCGCTCAGCTCTTTACGTTCACGCTTGAGATCCGCTCGCTCGGTGTCGGATTGCGAGCTGACGGACACATATTCGCCAGCGGCCATCGACATGGCTCCAGCCACCAGTCCAGCGACGCCCGCGATCAAAACATCGTTTCGCGTCGCGGCCGCCGCGGCTACGCCGACGATCAGGCTCGCGGTCGAGACAATCCCATCATTGGCCCCGAGCACTGCTGCTCTCAGCCAACCGATGCGATCGACGAGGTGCTTCTCGGCGTGCAGGCGAAGACGACTCATCGGACACCGTTCGCGCGACGCCTGAGCTGGTGCGAACAAGGCGTCCGTGTGCGCTTTCCATGCACGTTACACCGATGAGTTGCAGCGGTCTCGATCAAAGCTGTCCTGTCAGAAGCAACACGACGACGATGATCAGAATTATGCCGATCACGCCGACGCCGCCGTGACCGTAGCCATAGCCATAGCCGCCGAAACGGCCGCTGAAGCCGCCGAACAAAAAGATGATAAGGAGAATGACGAGTATGAGCCCGATCGACATGAGCTTATCTCCATTTGTGATAGCCAAACTAGAGCGGCGCACTTCAGCGTCGCATTCCTTGCCGAGGCGCTGGGGCGCGATGCTGGTTGGCGAAAGAAGCCCGTATGCGGCCGTCTCGATTCAGCCCGACGGCGAGGGGCTTTTTCCAATATCGAGGTTCGAACGAGCTGCTCGACTCTTTCAAAAACGTAGCGCGGCTGTGCAATCGTTCAATGACGCCACAGCGCCGGCTCGCCCTCTCGGGCCACCGACTTTGCGACAACATGAGGAAATGCATTCAATGAATGCCAAAACCTAATTGCACGCTATCGCTTTTCGGCGGCGTGCGTCGCCGCTCGGAGAAGTGCTATCGCTAGTCGTCATTTGATCCACCCGAGGCCCAGAATTCCCGATACGATCAGAAAGATCGCGACGATGTAGTTGAGGAGCCGAGGGATGATCAGAATGAGAACGCCGGCGAGCAGCGAGACGATCGGCTGGAGGTGCTCGATGCTGATGTTCATGGACCTACTCCCTTAAAGCAATTTTTGGAGATTTTACGAACCGGATCATACCTTGAATTAGGCCGACGGAGCGAAATCGCAATCCGAGATGAATCGATTTCGCTCCGATTGTCAGGCGCCGACAGTGCAAATCGCAAAGGCGAACCTGCAGAGGCGCGTGGCAAAGAGCCGCGCGATGAAGATGCCTGGAAGTCCGTACGCCTCCCTAGTCGACGACGACGCGTCGTTCGCTTAGTTAGATTTTTTTGGCGTCCTTGATCGCGTCCTTTATTGTGTCCTTCGCCTCTCCGACCGCGCTGCGAACTGCGCCTCCGAGCTGATCGGCTTTGCCTTGCAGCTCGAGTTCCTTGTCGCCGAGAACCTTCCCCGCGACTTCTTCGATCTTGCCCTTTATCTTCTGTCCCGCGCCCTTGATGCTTTCCTTGTCCATGACATGATCCCCTGTTGGTTTATGTCCCGTTGGTTTGTCATTAACTAGGGCGCATACGGGAGTTTGACGAGTGGCGCAGTGGGCGCTTTGGCTTGCAGGCCGATCAGATCTCATGGAGCGGGGCCGACAGATCGGCCCGGAACGGGACTGTCAGGAATCTTGTGTGCGGGGCCGGGTTTCCATCACGCCGCGACGAAGCGATCGTCGAACATGATGGCGAATTGATTTTTCGCCTCGCACCATTCGCGCGGCGCCATTTTCCACTCCCCGGCGACTTGGCGCAAGACGAGATAGAGGAGCTTCATCGCCGCATCGTCAGTCGGAAAATGCCCTCTCGTCCGCACGGCGCGCCGCAGCTTCGCGTTCAAGGATTCTATGGCGTTCGTCGTGTAGATGATCCGCCGTACCGCGATCGGAAAGGCGAAAAACGGGATGACCTGCTCCCAATTGCGCCGCCAGCCCTGCGCGATCGACGGATATTTCTTGCCCCAATGGCCGCCGTCGAAGGCCTCCAACGCCTCTTTGGCCGCCTCGGCGGTCGGGGCGCGATAGATCGTCTTCAGCGCGGCGGCGATCGCCTTGCGGTCCTTGTATGAGGCGAATTCCATCGAGTTTCGAATGAGATGCACGATGCAGGTCTGCACGGTCGTCTGCGGAAACACCGCATTGATCGCCTCCGGAAAGCCCTTCAGGCCGTCGACCACGGCGATCAGTATGTCGCCGACGCCGCGGTTCTTCAGCTCGTTCATCACCCGAAGCCAGAATTTGGCGCCCTCCGAGGTCTCGATCCAAAGCCCCAGAATGTCCTTCGTTCCGTCCGGCGTGACGCCGAGCGCCACATAGACGGCCTTGTTGCGGACCAGGCCTTCGTCGCGGATTTTGACGCGCAGCGCGTCGAAGAAAACCAAGGGATACATCGCCTCGAGCGGCCGGTTCTGCCATTCGGCGACGGTCTCCAGCACGGCGTCGGTGACTGTCGAGATCAGATCGGGCGAGACTTCCAGGCCGTAGAGCTCGAGCAAATGGCCCTGGATCTCGCGCACCGTCATGCCGCGCGCATACATCGACACGATTTTCTCGTCGAAGCCGGGAAAGCGGCGCTGATAGCGCGCGATCAGCTTGGGATCGAAGCTCCCCTCCCGGTCCCGCGGGACCCTGATGTCGATCTTCGACGTCTCGGTCAGCACGGTCTTCTTCGAATAGCCGTTGCGGTGGTTCGCCTTGCCCGCCGCCGCTTCGCTCTCGAGATGGTCGTCCATCTCCGCGTTCAGAACCCGTTCCGCCAGCGCCTTCTTCAGCTCATCGAACAAGCCATCCTTGGAAAAAACCTCCTTCGGATCGCGTCCCGACAGCAATTGGTCCAATGTGCCCTTCTTGATCGCCATAGCCCGCCTCCTGCGGTTCTACTATGGCCCCACACACAAGATTCCTGACAGTCCCGGCAAAAATGCTTCAAGATCATGCGGCGTTCGACGAAATCAGGCGAACTTGGAGCGGACAAGTTCGGAAGACTGTGTTATCCATGCGGATCGGCCCAGTCGCCTCGGGCGCGGCGGTTCTCGAAGACCCAGCTCTGGTAGCGACAATTCGCAGCCAACATCGAAAGACCCTCGGCATTGAGATGGAGGCATATGGAGTGATGGTCGCCGCGGATGAAAGCCCGTTGCCCCAAGTGACGGCGCTCGCAATCAAGTCGGTGTGCGATTTCGCTGATCCAAGAAAGAACAACGAGCATCAAAAATACGCTGCTTACACGAGCGCCTCCGCGCTGCGCGTTTTCGCAGAGCGTTACCTGTAGGCGGGTCTTGCCATCAGGGCGGGGCCGATAATGTTGCCTGTCGCTAGACAACAAACAGGAAGCACATTGGTGCTCCGAATTTCGTCGCTTCTGAGGAAGGTGAGGCCGACGAGTCGCTCGAGGATCGAGCCGCGATGGCGGTCTCTTTGGCCATCTGCCCTAGCCGCGCCGCAAGAAGCGATGACAGGTCGGGACTTGGCACCAGGTCATGCGCGGCGAACCACTCCAAGACCGCCTGCGCGGGCTTAGGCCGCATCAGCTCGGAGACGACGTTGGTGTCCAGCAGGATGATGGCCTCGTTCATGAGAACGATGGCGGTTCGCGCATCGGGCCGCGCGCGGGAAGCTCCAACTCCACGCCGCCGATAGCGGCGAAGCGGGCGTGAATAGCCTGGCCGAGATTCTTCGGCGCGATGACGCTGCCGATCGCGCGGCGCAGGATTTCCCGTGCTTCTTCTTCCATGGAGCGGCCATGTTCAGCCGCACGCATGCGTAAGCGGCGCTTCAAATCGTCGTCCAGATTGCGGATTGTGATGCTTGCCACGACAGCCTCCAGAATGGCGTCGCCAGCAAAATAGGCAATGATTGCACTGCAATCAAGTTTGGCGTTGCCGGACGGATCGCGCGACGTGAATTTCGCGGGACGCTTCACGTGGGCCTTTTCCGGCCTCGCCGGCAAGGGGAACGAAGCAAAAGCTCCGTCCGCCCAACGATCCTTGATAGGGAGCGTTGCGGCTGTGGCGGAACAGTCGAAATTGCACGGATGTGTTCGGCACAGCAAGCGTCAGTGACGTCTCGTCGGCGGCGATGATATCGACTTCGAGCGCCTCTCCAGGGCGGTCTATGTCAGTGAGAGTTATTCGTCTTTCCACGACAGATGCTCCCAAACAAAATCCTTGAAATGTGATCGACGTCAATCGTGCTGCTGGTCAGGAAACGTCGGCTCCTGATGGCGCAAGCGCAATGCGCCGCCGTAGCCGGCGCACCGAGACTGCGATCGACTAATTGTCCGTCCGCCGCAACCTCACATTTTCCAACGCCTCTCGTATCATTTCGTCGACCGCGAAGCGGACATTGCTCTCGAGCGCGTCGAGTCCGTCTCTGCCGATCAGATAGAGAGCGTCGTCGACATGCGATTCGAGGAAGTAGCGGGAGATGATCGGCTGGTCGTAACCTGCGCCTTTCGATCTCGCTCTGATGCTCGCCATCGCAGCGTCACGCAGCGCGCGAGCGAACTGCTCGCGCGTGCTCAACAAAATCGTCGCCAAAGAGACGGCGTGACCCAGATGCTTCTCACGCATATTCGGACTCTCGGTCGTTTACGGACTCGCCCCCTCTGCCGCGCCGGCGCTTCCCTTCCTCGAACCGGCGGCTACCGTTTGTAGAGTATACTCCGTAGATAAATACTCTTCAAGCTGGCTGGTTCTCGTCATGGAAATGCGAGAGACGCTGGCGCGCAATCTGAGGAAATATCGACGGGCGCAACGCCTGTCGCAGGAGGAACTCGGCCATCGGGCGGAGCTCGACCGCACCTATATCAGCTCGATCGAACGCTGCGTCTATTCAGCGACGGTCGACGTCGTCGGCCGCCTCGCCGACGCTCTCGGAATCCCGGCGCTCGAGCTTTTGAGGCCTGCGAGCGAAATCGCGGTAACGAAATCGTCCGCGACATCGGCCGAAGGCGCCAGCACGAAAGCGCAAGTCAAGAAAGGCGCAAAGCCAGCTCGCAAAAGCGAGAGGCCGGCGCAAAGGGCAGCTCGAAGGAAGCCGGGTCCATAGCCGAGCGACCATGGACCCGAGCATGAGGATCACATCGGCAAGACGGCCGCTTCCGGCGACGTCAGCCGGGCGATATCCGCGAGCGCCGAGCGCAGTTCCGGCCAGGGAAACTCCGCATCTGTCGGGCTCGGCTCGCCGAGCTGAATGAGGATGGCGAGCTTGGCCGCGACGCCCGGCAGGCTGGCGGCTTTCGTCTTCGGGACCGAAGCCACAAAATCGCGCTCCTTGCCGAGAGCGGCCCGGAGTTCCGCGTCGACGGCGTCGAAACCGAGCGCCGCCGCCGCCTCGTCCCA
The DNA here is from genome assembly GCF_015709455.1 of Methylosinus sp. H3A. NCBI lineage: Bacteria > Pseudomonadati > Pseudomonadota > Alphaproteobacteria > Hyphomicrobiales > Methylocystaceae > Methylosinus > Methylosinus sp. H3A. The sequence goes on along the minus strand of NZ_JADNQW010000005.1, from coordinate 4,030,362 downwards.
TCGCTTTTGCTGTTCGTCGAGCGCGGCGATCAGCGCTTCTTTCTCGATCGCCGGCTCGTTCGCGACCAGCTCCTCGATCTCGTCGACCGATTGAGCGATTTTCGGCTCCTCCTCGCCGGAAAGGCGGATCGTGACCTCGGGGATGCCGACCGAGTGAATGAGCCTCTTCTCGATGCGCTGCCACTGGCGCGTCAGCGCGACGACCTCAGTGTGATTGGCTTGCCAGTTACGCCAGAGCTGCAACGCGGGGTCGGACGGCGCCCCTTCCGTCCTCTTCCCGGACGGCAAGGCGCCGGTTCCTCGCAAAATGGCGCGCCAGCTAACGGCGGGCGGAGTCGTGCTATCTTCAGAATCAGCCATGATCCAGGCTCCTAGAAAGCGTGGGTTGTGGTCAGGCCGGGCGGGATGTTCCACCATCCCGTTCGGCCGCTGCTCATGAAATTGCAGTCGGGAGAAGGTAAGCCGACTAGAACGTTTTAGCAACGCATATTGGAAGCGGGTAGTGGGTCAGTTTGAATTTCTGCTTTCGGCCCCAAGCGACAAATCCTCCATCGCCAGGACATTCGCTTCGGCTGCGGCGACAAAGTCCGCGTCGTGTGAGGCGAAGAGGATCGTCTTCTCTCGGGAGCATCGACAAATAAGCTCCGCGAGAAGGTCCCGCGAGTCGAGATCGAGGCCGTTGCTCGGCTCGTCGAGCAAAAGGACGTCTGGTTCTCCAATCCAGGCCGCACACAGAACTAACTTCTTTTGCGATCCCAGAGACAGGTGGGAAAAGCGGACGCCCATGAAGGGGCGCAGCCCGAACTCATCGATCAATCCGACGACATATGCGTCGAGCGGGCGCTTTTTCGCCATGGAAACGAATTCGAGCAGGTCTGAGCCTGTCAGGAATGGATAGATCGGGCTCTCGTCCGGCGCGTAGGAAAGGCGCTGGCGCGCCCGCAGCGGCGCTTCGCGCATTCCGACGCCGGCGATGCGGATGTCGCCGGCGTCCGGCTCCTCCGCTCCGGCGAGCAGGCGCAACAATGTGGATTTCCCGCAGCCGTTCGGACCTTGCAGCGCCCAGGCTCCAGTCGAGAGCTGAAAGCCGATTTCTCGCAGGACCGGCCGCCCGTTGTAGGATTTGCGCAACCCTTCGCATCTCAACATCAGAACCGCTTCCTTCAATGGGCGATGGCCGCGATCGCCGCGCCCGACCACGCGGTCGTCAAAAACACCAAATAGAGAATGGCCCGCCGCCCGCCAAAAACAACGGGGAGCCGGACCGCCGCGAGCAACGCCAGAAAAGCCGCCGAAAGAGCGGTGAGAACAGGCACGGCGGCGACTTCGTGTGTGATCGCGGGCGGCAGCAGAATGGCCAGCGGCGGCAATCCGAGCAAACACACCAGCAAAGTGTCGCCGATCGCCCAGAATCCGGCCCGCAGGGGCAGCGTCGCGGAATAGAGCGTCATCGATGTGTGAGCCATGCGCAGCGTGCGGTAGAATCCGCTGAGGGCAATGGCGACAAACGCCATTGCGACCACGACCGTCGTCGCGGAGCGGGAATCGTAGTCGAAGGCCTGGAGCAGAAAATCGACAAAGGCCGCCACGCCCAGCGCCGCGCAAAAACGCAGGACCGAGCCGATGGGCGTCTCGACCAGAGCCTTGAGCTGAATCCGCAGAGCAATGGGTGTTTTTAGCGCCCGGCCGGTTGTCCGTGATTTTAGCGGCGCCTTCATTGATTTTATCGCGGTGGCCGATCGTGACTCGGCAAAGCCCGCCGCCGCCAGCGCCGGAGCGGCGAAAAGCAGCGCCCACTGAAGCGGCCCGCCGAAGACGGTCAGAGACAGAGCCAGCGGGAGATTCGCCGCGAGGGCCGCCATCATTGCCACGGCGTTTCGTTCGAGCAGCGCCAGTTGCGCCGACAGGAACAGCGCTAAGAGCGACAAAAGAGCAGCGATTCTAAACGCGCCGGGATACGGGCTCGCGGCTGGCGGGAGCGCCGCCGCCAGCGCGAAAAGAATCAGCCAGAGATTGTCGGCGGCGGCCAGAACAAGAAGATTGACGGCGCGCCGCGTGCCGGCCGAAAGCGGCATCGTGCGTGCGTAGGACGTAAATCCCCCGCCGCCAATCGCGTTTCGCTGCACGCCGGCCCATGCCAATCCCGCCGCTTGGACAACTAGCGGAAACACGATGCGCCACCAGAACCCTTGGTCGCGGGCGAAGAGATCGTTCAACAGCGCCGATAGCCCGAGCAGAAACGTCATGTCCCATGGGATCACCGTTCCGGCGACAAAGCACCACAGCCAATTCCGCAACAGGACGTCGCCGGTCGCTTTCGCGTACCAGCGCAACCGCATGCATGCGAACATAGGAATTGGGGACCGCATGCCCGCTCCGGGTTGTGACATTCGCCGCCCCGCCAAATCGCGGGCGAGTTTTCCACGAAATTGTGAATGAACGTCAGCGCGCGCCACTGCCCGGACTGCGCCAGCCCGACGGATGTTTTCATGGTTTGCTTGATCGTTGTACAGACTCATTTTGGGTCCGCAACCAGAATTTCAAACTGACCCACCACCTGGAAGCGCGAAGTCCATAGCGTCGCACAGCGGAGCGGTCGGGCTGTTCGGGACGGCGCATCGATTGGGGAGGAATCGGGTCCGTTCGTCAAAAAAACCCATAGCTTGCAAAGCGATAGCCGTTCGACTGGCGGCCTTGAAAAGGCCATTTAATTTCAATGAAATAGAGAGCGTTAGAACGGCTGATGGCGTCCCTGTCGTCTGCTATCCGATTCTGGAAATAAGCTTGTGAACCCGGGCTTTTCAGGTGAATTCGGAGCTTCGAGATCTGAAATGGGCTCTTGTCGCCTCGCGGCATCGAAGCCTTCGGCAAGCGGCGGAGACGCTGAACACGCGTCAATCCACCCTCAGTCGTCGATTGCACGATCTCGAATGCGAGCTCGGCGTGGACTTGTTCGAGCGCACGACCGGCGGAACGAAGCTAACGCCGATCGGTCGCGAATTTCTGGATTTGGCGCGGCCCATTGTCGACGAAGCGGTTAGCTGCCCACCGCGCGCCCGAAGTCCCGATAGGGCCGCGCCCGAAGTCCCGATACCATGTGCGCCCGAAGTCCCGAGTGTTTCCACAGACCTATCCACAGGGGCTGTGGATAAGTCGCTCGGCAGGATGTGTAGGAGCTCGCGCTGGCCGTCGCGCTCGATCCGCAGACGATAACCGGGCAGCGATTGCTGGCACACGATGAGTCGGACGTCGATCGCGAAATCCCTGAGCCTCGCGAGGCTGCCGGATTTTTGATGAAGATGCGGGATGTCGAAGGTCCAGCCCTGCCTCTGCCGGCCGGCGTGCTTGCGGGCCACGCGATAGAGCCAGCGCTCGACGCCGCCTGTCAGCCGGAAATAGGCAGGGTCGATGGCGAGCACGAGCGAGCGGTCGACGACGCCGCGGTAGAACCATTCCGGGAGGACGAATTCCATGCCTTCGACGCGGCCGTCGCGCGTCACGCATTCTTCCCATTCGTTGATCCAGGAGAACTGGCTTCGACGCCAGTGCTCGCCGTTGCGAATGGTGGTGCAGATGGCCGTCGATTGCAGGCGGGTGAGCGCGCCCTTCAGCAGTTTGTAGTCGCGCGCGCCGGTCGCCCGTCCGACCGCCTTGAGGAGCTGATAGGGCGTGAAGCGCAGGAATCGGGACGTCGTGAGGCCCAGATTCTCGGCTTCGACGATCCGGCTCGCCGCCCAGATCAGCACATCGGCATCCCATATGGTCGCCATGCCGTGCTCGGGCATGGCGAAGACTTCAACGCGCGCGCCGGCCGCCTCGTAGAGGATCGGCGCCGTGCGCTTCGCCTTGGCGAGCGAGAAGAATGGCCGCTCCATGAGATCGCGCTGATCGCGAGGGGATGCGTCCCCCGTCGCGATGACGAAGGGGTGGAGCCGGCTTCGCTCGTTCGAGATGACGGGGAGGCGGCGCGACATGGCGGCGTCGCCTCAGCGGTGAAAGTTCGGGCGGGCGATGCGCACGCCGGTGTCGACGCGGACGGCGTCGCGCGCTTCGACATATTGCGGGTCCGACGTGGAGCGGCAGGCGGCCCCATCGGCCCAGGCCTGGATGTCCTCGATCGCGTAGACGACACGGCCGCCGAGCTTGCGGAACGTAGGGCCAGCGCCGTGACAGCGGTATTTTTCGAGCGTGCGCGCGGAAAGGCTGAGCATTCGCGCGGCTTCGTGCGTTCGGACGAAGCGCGTGGCGCCCTCGGGTGATTTGTCGCGCAAGAGACGCCTCCGTAGCGGTGAGGTGCGCCGCAGGGACGTCGCGGCGTTTCGAGATCACCGTGGCGGAGAAGAGAAGCGCAGGGGGAGGACGAAGTTTTGAGGCCGGTCCGTGTCCCCCCTTCCGCGAGACGCACGCCGGGATGTGCAGGAGACGGAGAAGGTGGAAGGGCCGTCAGCGGCCGCGCAGCAGCCGCTTGTAGCCGCCGTTCATCAGCGCCATGGAATCGTGGATAAGGCGGTTCGCCTTGCGGCGCGTCGCCGAGCTCTTCCACTCGAGCGCGGGAAGCGCAGCGTCCTCGGCGTTGATCAGGGACGCGGCGATGTCGCGTGGCCCCGCGCCGCCGAGCCGGAAATCCAGCGCGTGCAGCAATAGGATGAGACGTGCGCGTCGCTGCGCAGTCAATTGCAGCGCGCGAGGAAACGGCCCTGCGGCGCCACCTCGAAGGCGGCGAACGAATCGCGACGCGACTTCGAGCCGGATTTCGAGCGACGCGTCGAGCGGCAAGATGATCGCTGGATGGCGCGGCGCGCCTTCGTTCATCCAGACATGAATCTCGCCTCGGGCCTCGGCGATCACGACCCGCCTGTCGCGGTCGTCGATCGGCGGCGCGCACGGCCTTTTCCGTCAGCATGCGCCGAATCTGGTAAGGCTCTTTGGACCATGACTTTTCCAGCGCCGCCCAGACCTGCTCCTGCCGAGCGTGGTCCGATGAGACGGTGAAGGCCATCAACTGCTCCAGCGACATTCCGTCTTCGGCATAGACGTCGAGTAGCTTCTCCGACACGCTGGTCAGCCGCAGGCGCTGCTTCACGATATTGACGCCGATGAAGAAGGCTGCGGCGATCTCCTCCTCGGACTTTCCTTTGCATCGCATCGCATGAAAGGCGCGGAACTGGTCGAGCGGATGCAGCGGCGCGCGCTGGACATTTTCAGCGAGCGAGTCGTCTTCCGCGAGGATGTCGCTCGTCGGATCGCGGACGACGCAGGGGACGGGCGCCGTTTTGGCGAGCCGCTTCTGTTTGACCAAAAGCTCGAGCGCTCGATAGCGGCGACCGCCCGCGGGAATCTCGAACATGCCAGTCTCGGCGCCGTCGGCGTCGAGCACGGGCCGCACGCTCAGGCTTTGGAGCAGAGTGCGGCGCGCGATGTCCTCGGCGAGTTCCTCGATCGAGACTCCGGCCTTCACGCGCCGGACATTCGCCTGGGAGAGGACAAGCTTGTTGAAAGGAATGTCGCGCGAGGACGACAATGTGATTTTCTGAACGGCAGTAGCCATGGGGATAAACTCCGTGACGGGCGGCCGAAAGCCTCTCTCTCGGCTCGCAGCTCGTCACGAAGCGCAGCGCCGCCCTCTCACTTTGAGGACGGCGCCGCGGAATCGACGATCAGCAAATGCAGAAATGCGCGGAACCGGAGATACGGATTTCCGTGTCTCCGGCGTTCCGGAATTCAGGCTGCGCGATCGAGGAGCTTCTTGGCGCGCGCCTCCAGATCGAGACGCGCGTCCTGGTGAGTCTTGTTCCGCGCGACGGCGGTGATGCCCTGCACGAAATCGAAGATGCTCTCGGGCTTCCGGCCTTCCTCGGCCAACACGGTCTCGATGATCTTCGCCGTCTCCCTCTTGGAAAAGCGGCGCCGTCGCAGGAACTCGTCGCGGTCCTCGTCGGTGCGCGCGACGATCTTTTCCCGCGCCGCCTTGATGCCGTTCACGAATGGCATGGGCGAGGAATCGGCGAAGCGCGTTAGCGCCGGCGCCGCCTCATGCGCGAAGCGGGAGGCGGCGTATCATAGATTCCTATTTTGGCAGACCGCGCGGAGATAGAAGCTCGCCATGCCCAGAGTCTTGGCGCCGACCTCGGAATTCCAGCAATAGAAGCCGCGGAAATAAAGATCGGGCGATCCGTCCGGCAGCCGACCGGCCTCGATCGGATTGAGATCGTCCACGAGAAAGAGAAAAACGTCGCGGTCCGAGGCATACAGAGTCGTGGTGTCCTGCGTGATATTGACGCGCGGATGGTAGACGCCGGTCGACCAGTCGAGCACGCCCGGCACCTTCCAGCGCGTGTCGCCCGTGCCGTTTCCCGCGATGCGCTGCACGGCCTCGACAAGTTCATGGTCGTAGATGCGGCCATAGTCCGGGCCGGTGACGGCGCGTAGCTCGACGCGACCATCCTCGATCTCCAGCGTCTTGACCTGCTCGGCGCGATTGGAGGTCAAACCGTATTGTAGGTTGATGCCGGCGAGCGGCGCCGGGAGCTGGCGGAGGTAGGCGGCCGGCGCGCCGACCAGGCTCACGAGCTGACCGAAGCTCCAATGCGTCGGCGCGACCGGCGCGTCGGCGCCGGGCAGCGTCAGCGTCAGGCGCTCAGCGTTGTCGCGGTTCGCCTCCACTCGGATCGCTGCGCTCTCAACGGTCCGGGTTCGGCTGCGCTCGGTCCGTCCGCGCACGGCCGCGAAGAGGTCCGACAGGGACAGGTAACGCTCGTCGGCCGGCCGCGAGAACCACTCCGACGACACTCGGCCGCTCCTCTCGCCGCGGCTCACATCCACCTTGTAGCCGCCGGCGCGATCGCGAGCGGCGTCCAGACCTTGCACCTGAGTCATGGGTCATCTCCATGACGGGCGCTGGAGTCCTCTCCTCCAGCCCTCGACCCGTCACGGAAAGCTCGCTTCCCTCTAACTCTCCAGGCGTTGCTGCGAAGCAGAACAATGCCGGGCGTTAAGATCGCGGCCCTATGAAGCGAAATCCGCCAAATATTCGGAGGTCGGCGTTACGCCCGTAAGCAGCAAATGCTCGCGCGCCCGCGTGCAGGCGACGTAGAGCAATCGGCGCTCGGTTTCGTAAATGTCGTCGAGCTCTGCTTCGTCCGCAGCGTCTGCGACACGTGCATCGAGCGGAAGGACTCCTTCGTCGCAAGCCATCACGACAACGGCGCGAAATTCGAGCCCCTTGGCGAGGCTCATGGGAGCGGTCGTCATCTCGTCGGCGCCGGCAAACCCGGCGATCGCGGCCCGGGCGCGACTGACGAGCTGCGGCGTCCGAACGAACAAGCCAATTTCATGGGGCGCGATCCCGTCGCTGAGCCAGTTCTCGACGGTTTGGCGGACTGCGTCAGCTTCCGAGGTGACGGTCGGGAGGGATTTGATTTCGGGCGCCGGACCGTCGAAGACCGAGATGATCCCGCGCCGCTCGTCCTCGAGCCCATCGGAGTCGCGCAGGACCGTTGGCAAGAGTTTATCGGCAGCGCGGCGGATCTGCTGCGAGGTACGGTAGCAGACCTTGAGTGTGTGCGACCGACCGCGCACATCGACGCCGAGGCTCGCCCAAGAAAATGGATGCTGGAAGATACGCTGTCCCACGTCGCCCGACAGGAACAGGCCATCTGCGCTGGCCGGCGCGAGGGCCGCGAAGAACTTCAACTCCGCCGGGGCGAGGTCCTGCGCCTCGTCGATGATGACATGGTCGAATGGCTTATGCGGCCGTTTCGCCAATGTTTCCGACAGCCCGGTGAAGACATTGGCCCAAGTCGTATAGCCCTCGGCCGACAGCGCGTCGCGCACCGACTGGAACACCGGCCACAATTTCGCGCGCTGATTGGGACCGAGCCGGCTCTTGCGCCCCATCCGCTGAACGGTCGAATAGGCTTCGAGCGACGAGAGGCCCCAGGCGTCGATAACGTTGATCCACTCCGATAATAGAAAACGTTCAGAAAAGCCTTTGAGATTCTCGGACGCGGCGGCGGCGCGCAAGCGTTCGCGCAGCACGGCGTCTTTGGCCATGCGGGGGCGCACGCCATGCTCGAGCTGAAACATCTGCTCGGCGATGCTTTGAAACGAGCCCGTAGTTATCCGAAGAACGATACCGCCGGTGTCGGGCGCCAGAACCAGCACCTTCTTCGCAAGCTCCGCCGCCAGGGGCTCGGAGAAGCTCGTCAGGAGCACTCTCGCATTCGGATTGTCGCGGGCGAGCCAGACGGCGCGATGAATCGCCACGACGGTCTTGCCTGTTCCCGCCGAGCCGGCAACGCGTGCGGGCCCCGAGAAGGAACGTTCGACCAGAGCCCGCTGAGACGGGTGGAGGAAGACGCTCCATTTCTCCCACGGAAAAGCGAGAGCCTGTTCCAATTCCTCTTGATTCGCGATCAGCCTGATCCGGCGCAACGCATCTGGATGTGCGAATGGACCCGCGATGATCGGGAGCAGAGCGGGCGCCACGAGCCTGCCGGTGGCGGCGTATTCCAGGAGAGCCTCTGAGGCTTCTGCCGGCAGGTGAGCGGTCAGCGCAAAGAATCCGTCCTCGCTCGCCGCACGGACATCGGCCAGCCAGTCGGCCGGCACGCCGATGGAGAGCAGCGCATCGTCATCCAAAGAAGAAAACAGCGCCGGCGAGGCTGCCGCCTTCTTTTTGCTGGTCGCGGGCTCGGGAAAGACGAAATCGAATGTCGCCGGCGGGGCGACTTCCTCCACACGCTCGCGCACCTCGACGATCTGGACGGCGCCAGTTCGTGGATGCGCCTCGATCCGCCGGCGCTCCGCCCACGAATAGGCGTCGTCGTGATGGCCGACATAGGCGACCAGCAAACTGTCGCCGGTCTTGTGAACGATCAGGCGGATGTCGCGATTGACCCGCGCCGACCAAAAATTCGGGTCCTTGCTCTTGTCGATCCGATGCAGCTGGAGACCATTACCGGTCGGGTCCATCTGAAGATCGAAGACGCTCGTCTTCACCGCCTTCTGATCCGGACTGGACAGGCGGTTGAAGGAAGCGGTGAAGGTATCGGCGATCAGAAAGTTCACGGCGCTACACCCTGAACACCTTCATCACCTCGTCGCCGAAGTGATTTATGACCTTGATGGCGATGCGGCTGCTATCCGGCCGCGCGAACGGACGCGAAATGTCGGAATAAAGCGTCGCCCATGCATCTTCATCTATGTCGGCCTGAAGCGCTGTCTTCAAGCTCTTGTAAGGATCGTTGGCGCCGAGGAAATAGGCGTGCCGGACGAAGAAGCTCTCTTCATTGTAGTCGGTGTCGATGAACCAGGCGGCGATGCCCGCCGTGTCGCTGGAGCGAATGTCGCCGGTGTTGGGGTCGAACACGTCGACGCCATTCACCTTGACGCGGATTTCCGGGCCGCCATCGTCCAGGATTTGGACGTCCGGCTCGCCGAACACGACGAACATATTGCCGCGTCCGGTGTTCTTGAGTTCTTCCGACATATGCATGTCGGGGTTGATGCGGGCCTTCAGAATCTTGAGGCTGCCGAGATTCGCCAGCTCCGACGAATGGGCGTCGAAATTGAAGGCGCAGGCGATCAGCACGTCGAAGCGGGCGTCAACCGCCTCGCGCGCGGCGGCGACGATGTCCTGCCGGCCGACCGTGCCATATTCCGGGCCGATCAGGATCGCGGCCCGACGCTCGGGGCCATTCTCGCCCTCGATGAAGGCGCCGCTGGCGCCGATGAAGTTTCCGGGCCAGGGGGTCAGGCTCTCGAAAATGATGCGGTCGCCCTTGGCCTGCTGCTTGACGCCTTCGGTCTTCAGATAGTCGATGACGATCGCCGCGAAGTCATGCCCAGCCAATTCGGCGTCAGCGGGCGAGCGCCGGCCTTCGGCCGCTTCGATCTCGTCGATCAGCTCTTCCTCGCTCGCCGGCAGCACGCGATGGGGCGAGAGGCTTTCGACCGTGAAGGGGCCGGCGACGCGAACGCGCGCATTGTCGATGTAAGGTTTGTCATAGAGATATTCGACATCGGCACGCGCGGCGATCGAGGCGTCGATCTCCCTCTGGCGAGCGATGCGCGCCTCGCACCATTTGGCGTGCGGCTCTTTGGCTGAAGCGGGGGCTCCGGCGGGCAGCTCGCGCGGAACCTGCCATTCTTCGTATGTCTTGCAGAGCGCGGTATTGAGCGCAGCGCGTAGCGGTTCAAGCACCGCCTGCCACTTCTCCCAGATGTCGTCGATCAGCGGATTGTTGGCGATCGACTTCAGGGTGATATGCGGCACGCGCTCGTAGACGAAGCCTTGTCGGAGGTCATTGTGAACCGGCGTGTCAGCCGGCACGCGCCGGTTCAGTTCGACTTCCTTGTCGCGGCCCTCGCGGCTATCGGCCAGTAAATACCATGGATAGCGCGCCGCCATCAGACGCGTGCGAGCCAGCGCCAGTGCCACCCGGCTGGTGTCGATTGTGATCCAACGGCGGCCCCATTGCTCGGAAACATAGGCGGTCGTGCCAGAGCCGCAGGTAGCGTCGAGCACGAGGTCGCCGGGATCGGTGGTCATCAGCATGCATCGCTCGATAACGGTGGTGGATGTTTGCACTACGTATGTCTTGTCTGTTGCCCCGCTAAGATCGTTCCAAATATTGGTTCGGGTCGACACGGAAAAGTCGTTGAAAGATCGAGCATATCGGACCGAATTTGAAAGCGGGATCAAGCGCTGAGAGCGCCTCAGGCGCTCCATTCCTGCTTCATTGGTTTTCCATCGGCTCTGCATAGTAGGCAGAAACTTTCTGCCCTGTATTTCGACAGGAAACCAACTCGCCGCGCCTTCCCCTTTGTCGCGCCCCGCCGACGCCGATTGAAGCGGATCAGGCGCAACGAGATTTGCCGCGTTAGCAGACGCGGCAGCTTTCTTGGGGATTAGTTCTCCCCACTCAGTTCTCACGAGAGTGAAACGCCCGGTATCGTCCTCGGTCAGTTTGCGGGCATCGTAAAGAGGATGATATTTCAAATGTGATCGGTTTTTGGAGAACCACAGGACGTAATCTGCCACGCCGCCCAAGAATTCTGCGTATGTTGATCCGGCTTTCTGAACCGTTATTTCTGAAATGAAATTCTCTCCACGAAAAATCTCATCCATCACAGCGCGTACGCGATGCACGTTCTCGTCGCCGATCTGTACGAATATCGACCCGCTCTCAGTCAGCAAATCGTGCATCGCAGTCAGGCGGTCGCGCAAATAGGCCAGGTAGGAGTGAATGCCGTCCTTCCAAGTGTCGCGGAAGGCCTTCACTTGCTCAGGTTCGCGCGAAATATCGGTCTGTTTGCCGTCCTTCACGTCGCGCGACTGCGTCGAGACCTGCCAGTTCGAGTTGAACTTGATGCCGTAGGGTGGATCGAAATAGATGCACTGCACCTTGCCGCGCAGCGCCTCGCGCTCGGCGAGGCTCGCCATCACCTGCAGGCTGTCGCCGAGGATCATGCGGTTCGACCAGTGCTGGTCGTGCTGGTAGAACTCCGCCCGCTGCTCGGGTGTGATGCCGTTGAAGTCGGCGAACAGGTCCGGCGCGTCGGTCTCGGCCTCGCGCTTCTCGGCCGTGCGGCGCTTCAGATCGTCGATGATCGCCTTGGGGTGAATCTTCTCCTGGATGTAGAGCGGCGGCACATTGACGACGAGATCGGACCAGTCCTGCCGATCCTTGCCGCGCCAGACGAGTTGCGCGTCGGAGAGCGTGAGCGCGCCGGTCTCCGCCAGCTCCTTCATCTGCGCGTCGGTGATGGTGATCTTCGCGCCGTTCCAGATCAGCTCGGGGCGGCTCGGCTCCTCTGGCGTCCGCGTCTCGCCCTCGGCCAGAGGCCGTGCGCGCGAATAATGCTTCGGCGGCATTGGCGAGGCGTCCTCCTCGCGTCGGAAGAAGCTTTCCATCTCCGCCGTCGGAATGTTCCGGCGGGTGGCCTCGTCGTGCTTGAGCGCGTCGACCTGTTTGGAGGTCCTGCCATTGGTGGATCGGGGAGTGCGGGCCATGTTCAGCTTCGATCCTGCAAGGCTTGGAAATGTCTGATATCATGGAGTTTCAACAAGGCGACAATTTCTCCCGGCAGTGGTGTTTCCGTCACCAGATAGGCCTCGACGACCGAGTCGGTTCGAACGTCCATGGCCTGACGCACGGCGCGATATTTCACACATTGAAATACGCCACGCCGCAAATCGATCTCGTTCGAAATTCTCGATTTGACCTCGATTACGATCGTCCGGTCGAGGCATTTGAAAACGACATCGACGCGGTCCCCAGAATCCAGATCGACCTCGGTGTCCGTTTTGGCGGCCATGAAATCCCGGTGAATCGCGCCAGGATTATCCATCACCCACAAGCGAAGCGCTTTATGCAAAGGACCTTCACCGCCGCTTCCGTAACCACGACCTGCGGGAACCCCATCGATCTCGCTTCCTTGCTTGCGATCCTTGCGATCGTTTTTGATGGCGGCTGCATCGAGCTTGCTCGCAAAGACACGTTCAAACAGCTTGGACCATTCTGCCTCGGAGAATTTATAGACTTCGCCGGCCGCGCGCGTAAAATAGTGTTCCCACAGCGGGGGATTCTGTTGTTTCGCATCCGCTGCTTCGAGCTTTGGCTCTCCAAAACGGCGGGCCATGAATGACCCTGCGCCCTCACTGGGTTGGCGATCTTGCTGATTGACCACCAGTACATTGATTAGCGGGGCGCTCGGCTCAACTTCCAGAATTCTCTCCATTAGGTTGCCGGCCACGAACCCTATACGCGTTGCAAAGATCGTGGAGAACCCGGCCTTGGTTTCGAGCTTTTCCTTCAGTTCGCCATAGGTGATCGTCGAGCCATCCAGCGCTACGGCTATCAACCAGCGCATCGTTGGCTCAAGCGCGTGAGCCAGCAGATTTTCATTCGTTGCGGCGTATGGCTTTGGCATGACGGCTTCACTTTGTAACGATGTTATCGACGAGCGCGGCGAAATCGTCTTCCATCATCGCCCAGTCGCGGAATTCAGCGAAAGCCCAGCGACCGAAGCCGCCGAGCGCATTGACGCCGGGAACCCAAAGCTCTCGTGTCGTCTGGGCTTTGGCCTTGTCGCTTTCATCGCGCATTCCCTTCACCTCGAGCACGAGGTTGAGGGGCTCCGCGCCGCCCGCGTCGAGGCGGACGAGGAAGTCCGGCAGGTAGCGCCGCGTGACGCCCCCGTCGCGATAGGGGATGTCGAAGCCCAGCGCCTGGTTCTTGGCGTAGGCCAGCACGCGCGGATGGTTCTCGAGCGTGAGCGCCAACGCCTCTTCCCAGCTCGAGTCGAGCACAACGTGGCTGATATGGCATTTGGGCGGCTGCGCGCCTGTCTTCCAGCAGGTCTTCGAGGTGATGAAGTTGACATGCCGGGTCGATCCTTTCGGGTTGTAGGGATCGAGCACCGCGATGATGCGTCCCTCGCTGGCGCGCGTGCAGGCGATGTCGATCTTGTCCGCGGCGCGCGCGAGCTGATCCTGATAAAGGATAGCGCCGACCGGAACACCCTTGGTGACGAGATAGCCCTCGTCGAGCTAACGGCGGGCGAGGCGCTGGATCTGCGGGAAGAGGTGCTGCTTCGGGAATCCGTCCTCGTCGCGGAAGCTCGTGTAGAGAAGATGCTTGGCGAGATTGAAGCTGATCTCCGAAGGCCGCAGCCGCTCCAGCACTTCGGGCGTAATGGTGACGCCCGCGCCGACGATTCCCTCCATGACTACGGATGTCGGGCCGATGTCGGCGGGCGTGATCTCCAAGCGGCTGTCTTCGGTGAATTCCGCTTCGAGCTTCTCAGACGGCAGATCGCGGCGGTAGCCGCTGACGCGCGGGAAGACGATCTCCAGCGACGCGCGATCCTTGATCGCATGGACGCGCGTGACCGGTTTCGGCTTGGTCGGCTTGGCGACCTGCGGCGATGTGGCGAAGTCGAACGGAATGCCCATGATGTCGGCGTATTCGACATCGAACAGGCCCGTTTCTGGATTGAGGTCGTAGGATTGCCGGCGCAGGCCACGCCCGACCACCTGTTCGCATAGAAGCTGGGTTCCGAAAGCGCGGACGCCCAGGATGTGGGTGACGGTGTTGGTGTCCCAGCCTTCCGTCAGCATGGATACGGAGACCACGCAGCGAATTTGCTCGCCGAGGCGGCCGGGGCGGCCGACAGTGTTCATCACTTCGCGGAGCAGCGCGCTCTCGCTCGCTTCGCCCTGCATGGCCCCGGCGCCCTCGCGGGCCGCCAGCTCGCGCTTGAACTGCTCGATCTCGGGGCCGGCTGCATCGCGGAATCCCTTGTCGAGGGCGTCCCCGGATTCGATCTGGCGGGAGTCGATCAGCAGCGTACGCGGACGGGGGAAACGGGCGCCCTGGTCGTCATAGTTGCGGAACAGATCGAGATGGCCGGCATGAAAGGCCGCGCGCTCGCCTTCCTCTGCGTCGCCGCGTTCGAAACCGGCGATCCATTCGAACACCAGCTTGGAGATCGCCGTGTTCTGGCACACGACGATGAACACCGGCGGCACGCCGATCCCGGCGCGCTGCCAACGCTCGAACTCGCCTTCATAATGGCTGTAGAGCGCGTTCAGTGCCGTCTTCAGCGTGTTGGGCAGGTCGAACGGGCTGAGCTTGCCGGCGCCAGCGGCGGTTTTCGGCAGGTCCTTCCCAATGTGCTTCCACAGGTCGCGGTAGACGACCGTATCGGTCTGCACCAGGTTGTCGGTCACGGGCACACGCGGCAGCTTCACGATGCCGCTCTCGATCGCGTCCATCAGACTGAAATCGGAAACGACCCAGGGGAAAAGCGTGCCTTCTTGGTAACCTGAGCCACGGAGGAAAAAGGGTGTGGCCGAAAGGTCGTAGACCGAGCGCACGCCCTTCGACAGCTTGCGATCCAGCGCCTCGATGCCGTTGATCCAGAGCCGCGCAGCCTCCTCGTTCTCGGCAGCCTCTTTCCCGTCGTCTCCGGTCAGCGCGCTTTCGGCATCCCCTCCGACCTTATGCCTGTAGCAGTGGTGCGCTTCGTCGTTGATGACGTTGACGCGGTCATAATTGAGAAGCTTTCCGCAAGCCCTCTCGAGCATCTCCGCGTCGGTTTCCGTCGTCTTGGGCAGATCAGGATCATTGCCCTGAAGGAAGCTGCGCGCGACCTTGGGCAGGGCGAGCGTCTCGCGATGCTGAAAAGCGTGGTAGTTGGTGATCACGATCTCTGCACGACGAATCTCGGGCAGCATGTCGGGCGGCACGATCTCGCGCGTCTCGTAATAGTTGTCCGGCTCGCTCGGCTGCAGCACGCGGAGCCGGTCCTTGATCGTGATGCCGGGCGCGACGATCAGGAAGGCGCGGGAGAAGTCTTTCGATTCCTTGCGGGCGGCGTTCACCGCCTGCCAAGCGATCAGCATGGCCATGACGGTCGTCTTGCCGCTGCCTGTCGCCATCTTCATGGCCAGGCGGAACAATTCGGGATTTGCCTCCTCGTTCGCCTTGGCGATCTGGTCCAACAGTCCCTTCGACACCGCACGCTTGGAGGCGACCTCGGTCAGCCAGATGATCGTCTCGACGGCTTCGATTTGGCAGAAGAAGGGACGCGGGCCTCCGAAGTTGTGATGGCGCCAATGTTCCAAGAGACGTTGCGTTACGCCGGTCACACCCCAGTCGGCGGGGTTGCGCAAACTCCGCCACCGATCGAGGTAATTGCGAATTTCGTTGATCAGCGCGTTTTCGGTGTAGGTTTCGAGGTCGAGAGACGACTGGCCGGCCGATGCCTTTTTTCGCGAGGCCGGAACGGGGACGATGAAACGGGAAGGACGGCGACCCTGCCTCGGCTCGCCTTCGAGCGGCTGACCACTCGGGTCGAGCGGATGATGCAGTTCGGGCGCACGATAGGGCGAGTTGAGAACCGGCCGTTCATAGAAACTGGTCAATGTCGCCCCGCTGCTCAAATCCCGTCGAAAAATCTACTCGGTACGCCCGTTCATGGCTATCGCTGTCAATCGGTGTGGGGTATCGACGCCGATCGGGGGTGTTCAAAACGTCCTCATAACTTCGGTCACGTGGCCGGCGGTCAGGCGAAAATCGTGGCGGTCGGGCACGGCGGTCAACAATGCCGCTGAGTGAAGCGACCGCCCCACGGAGTAGCCGGCGGCGTCAATCCATTCTACGCTTCCATTCCGCACGATTGGCCGGACGTCATAGGATCCGCGCCGTCCGTCGACGTGCGTGAGTTGTGCAGCGGTCGCCCGACCAGCGTCGGCCGCAACCGGTTGCGGGATCCGCGACCGCTGCCAAGCCAGAAAGCGCTGCGGGTCGATTAGGGTTTCGGCCTGACGATCAAATCCCTCGGTGGCGAGCCATGCTTCGAACGCGGGGCGAAGCAGAGCGGCCTCGTCGCGTGTCCTCGCGATTCCCTGCGCGAGAGCGAAAGCTACGAATGGGTCGAGCGTGCCCCAACGCAGCAGCTCTCGAAACCAGAAGCCTACCCATGGCAGTCCGGTCGTCGCACGCCATGTCTCCAATGTAGGCGTTTCGAGGTCTCCAGCGTTCCGACCCCATGCCTGAGCGACCGCCGCGCCGACCGCGACACCCAGGCGGAATTCGAGGTTCTCGGTCACGAAACGCTGCCACGCGCGGAGATGGTCTGGCGTCGGGGCCACGGCCTCCGGCCGTTGCATCCACCAGCCGAGTACGCCGATCCAGTTAGCGAGAACGATCTGATCGCCAGCCGTTTGACGGACGCGATATCCAATGCCGGGCTCAGCGCGCACGCGCTCACCTAATCGGAAGAAGAGCTGAAAGCGGGCCTCAACGGGATCGGCCCCGAAATTGGCCGCTCCCTGTAGCTCGGCGATTAGCTGCGGAGCGACAAGCTCAAAGCGGCGGCCAACGTAGGGCGTGAATCCATATTGATAGAGCCGGCGACGCTGCTCATGGTTGGGATAGAGAAGTTCAACAAAGGCACGACCCCGCTGGACAAAGCTGCGCTCAAGGAAATCTTCCTGGGCTGCGGCTACGCGTGCAAAAGTGCGTTGCCAAAGATTGCGGAGGTGCGCTTCGGCCCGGGCACCATCGATTGGCTCATTGGTCAACAGCGCGAGCTCTTCAATCGCCGCGAGAATGAACCCATCGAGTTCGTCGAGGCTGTCGCCGAGCTGATCGACAGGCACGCGTGATTCCGACGCAAGATTGGCGCCGGCGTTCTCGGGCAGGCTTACCTCAAGCCAGGCTACAAACTGCGCCTCGGTTTTCAAACCGAGGAATTGCACACATTTCTGAGCGATCGATCGCAGCAGGACGGCAAGTGGGCTGTAAACCGCTCCTTGGATCCCGGCGTCAGCCTGTAATCGCCGAAGGAGGTCGTTGTAGTCCGCCTCTGAACGCTGGACCTGTTGGAGTTGGGTGGGTCGGGTCCCCGCTGCCGTTGTTGACGGCGCCAGCGGCAGTGCGACGAAGGTCATTCCTTCGATCGCTTCAGCGGCGCCCGGTCGTCCTGCACGTCCTGCCAAGTTGCGAAACTCTGCCGTCGACATCGGCACAATATCTTGTTGCCCCGTCTGAACATCGAAGCCGCGTCGTAGGATGCTCGTCAGGAAGATGATGTCGAAAGGCAGATTGACACCTTCAGTCAGCGTCGCAGTTGCGACCGTAATCGCGCAAATCCGGCGATCGATAAGGTCGACCATCAAGCGGCGTAGCCGCTGCGGCATCTGCCCGTGGCTTGTCGCTATCCCGTGGTCGAGGAGTCTCAGCTCGTATGAGTTCGCTCCGCAATAGTCGATGCATGTTGCACGAGTCTCCTCGAAGCGCCCGCGATCGATCGGATCCGCCGGTAGCTCGAAAGCCGGGAGAGTCTCCCAACCGGGTAGGTCGAAAGCCTCCGCGAAACGCTTCATCAGGCGCTCGGGCGACTGCGCGACCGAGATAAGAACGCGCCGCTTACCCTCAAGCAGATGCAGCGCCGTCCAGAGCACGTAGTTCTCGGTGTAGTGGGGCAGGCTGTTACGGATGATCGGGGCCGGCAGCGGCATGGGTGGAATTCGCAAGGGCAGATACACCGGAGCGTCGCGACCGCGCACGTACAGCATCTGCCCGTTCATGATGTCGAGGATCGCAGCCGGTGTGCGACGGGGATCGCATTGCAGCGCGCCAATCAACTGACGACTGCTTCGATAGCCAAGACCTACCGGTAGCGCGTTCGCGTCGCCTTCTATCCATTGGGCCACAGGCAGAGCCGCGCCGCCTGCAACGGCCGTAAGTGCGATGCGGGCCATCTCGGGTTTCAGCGCCAAGAAGCGCGATACCATCCCTTCGAGGCGCATTGATCGGCTGCTGTGCGCTGCCAGCGCTAGGATCGAGTTGGCGTTGCCTTCGCTTACGACCTGATGTGCTTCGTCTATCACAAGCAGTCGAAGACGCCGGACGAGAAGGTGACCGACGTAGCGCATGAGCGCTTCGGCCTTTTCAACGGTCGCGATGAGAACCACCGGGCGGTTCGCTGTGAGCCAATAGTCGGTGATGCCCCAATCTGCACCCCCATATAGACCGGTGACGATGAGGTCTTCGCCAAGCTCAGCCGCGAGTTTTGTCTCGACTTCGCTCGCCAGCGCTCGCGAGGGCACGAGGTAGATTGCGAGTGGCGCCTGGTCACCTGCATCGACGAGCAGTAATTCCTTCACCAGCGCCAAATTGGCGACCAATGTCTTGCCAGAACCCGTCGGAGTGCAAAGTGCAAAGCTATCGCGCTCAATGAGTCGATCGAGACCTTGCACCTGCGACGTCCATAGGATCCCGCGGCCGCGAGCAAACTGCTCTCGCGCAAAGCGCCACAAGCGCTGCTGGAGGTTCGGTGCGCGTGCCGCTAGACGTGCCACCCGTTTATGCAGGCTATTGTCAGCGAACCGACGTGCGGTGGTCTCGAAGAGTGTGATCAGGATCCAGAGTTCATCGCTTGAAAGTCGAGTCGCTAGTGCTACGAGATCCGATAGCTTCTCTAACGCCTGGGAGAGTCGAGCGTCGTTGCCGCGCCGTAAGCTGTCGGCGAGTAGTCCGACTGATCGCACCAGTTCGACCACAACATATCGGCCTATCTTGCTACCCGCTGGAACCGTGGACCGGTCCGCCGCGTCGAGCCGGACTTGGCCATCACCTTCATCGAACGCAGGCTCGTCGTCCTCAGGATCTGCCTCAGGCTCCGCAAGCAATATAGCTGAGCCGCTGCGGCCGGTGAGTTCCGGATTATCACCCCAGAAGGCAGCGGACAGCCCGAGAACGTGCTCGAAATCGGCGCTCAGGAACGCTGCGAAGATTTCGGCGACGCCTTCGCCAAAGCCACCTTGTCGCAGCAAGCTAGTTGCCATCGCTGGTAAGCTTGCAAGTTGGTAGGCGCCCGCCGCGAGCAACGCAACTGGCACGTCGCGTGTGACCGAGTCGGATGACCGGGCAAGCCATTCGAGCAGTTCGCCTGCGCGCCGATAGCAACCAAGCGCCTCCACGGAGCCATCGCCGTCGAGGTCTCGAAAGATGCCCGCTGCATGAAGTAGCCGCCGGGCATCATCGAACTGTTCGCGCGATTCCCGTGCGCTCCAAGCGATCGGGGGGACCTGCCACGATGTCTGTAGGCTTCGAACGAAGAGGCGCGCCTGCGCCGGAGTAAGCTCATTCTCCGTCGCCCGACTGGCCCGGACAGCCGCGGCCAGCTCGCGGCGCTGCTCGTCGAGCCGCGCCATCAGCGTTCTCCCCACAGCGATGCGTAGAGCCGTTCGATCAGGTCGACGCCTCCTTCAACGACCATCTCCACGACCTGAAGTGGTCTTGCCGCGGAATACTCGGGTGGAGGAGCGCCTGTTGGCAAGTAGGTTGTACCCGGCTCCCGCCGTGCTGCCCTATTGCCGGCGACAAAAACGTAGTCGGTGCGAGGTAGGGGAGCTGCGCCAATAAGCAGCGCTCGATCGAGGGAGACGATCGTCTCCGCGTATTGATCTCGTGCCTTCTCGCAAAGGAGCTTGTTGATCTGCTCGAGGCCCTGCGGGGCCGTCAAGCCGGTGTTCATATCGTTCCAGATGCCATCGCCCTTGCGGACGCGTGCCCCCGCGGGACCGGTCCATTCGCCGAGCATGAGTTCGTCCATCGTGGCTGGCGTGAGCTTGGCACGCCATTTCGCTTCGCCGGCGATAAAGCGGACGACCTCGCCGGTCACCGGATCGATGCCGAGGGCGATAAAGTCGTTGCCGTGCCGTCCAGACACTTCGCGCACACGCGCTGGATCGCGCGCCAAATCGAAAATGTATGCTTCGACCTCGGCATGATAGCGGAAGAGGAAGATCGGAATGGTCCAACGGTGTCCACCCACAAAATGATAAGCCTCGGCCATCAATCCAGCGACGACCTCGCCAAACAGACCTTTCTTTGCCGTCGGCGGTAGGCAATTGGGATACTGAGCGTTCGCGCCCGGACCGTTCGCGTCGGGATGCAAGTCAATTCGAGCCGCGCGGTGAAAGACCTCTCGCGCGTCGAGGTGCGCGGACTCAAAGTAAGGGCGCAGTCCATCGATCAGTGCATCGTCGATCGGGGTGGCCTGCTCAAACAACATGTGGCCGTAATTGCCATTGTTGCGCGCCACCCCCCGCAGCCAGCGAGCAAGCAACCGCAATGGCGGAGGGCAGTTGTGCATCATCCGAGGTGTCGATTCGGCATCACGCAGTCGCGCCCACGCCACAGGAAAAGGCTGATGCGAGTCGCGTGGTCCGGCACTTTTCGCTCCGAAGGGTTCATGAGGAGCGCAAATTTAATCGGCCGAAGCGTGATGGTAATGTCTCCAAACGCCATACATTAGCCTCTAGGGATCGACGTGAACGTTCGGGTCACATGAAAAACCTGAACTGGTAAGGTGTTGAGCGGAGGCCCGACATTCGCTTGACGACCCGCGCCAGGACATGGGCGTAGCTCATCGTCACCGGCAAGGGGTCGTAGAGCGCGTCATTGTTCCAGTTCATCTTGGATAAAGCTAGGGCGGACCTGGCGGTGTCGTCCCACGGGCCATGACCCGCGTGTCGAACCAGTCTGATCGGACGAGGCGTGCTTCGCGCGCCCTGAAAATACGAGCCGCGTTCGCTAACGTCCCCGACGTCGCCGTGCATCCAGAGCAGGCTTTCGCGAGGACCCAAGCCGATCAAAGTCCCGCGGGCCACAGGGTAGGCCGCCGCCGTGCCCTTTGGCCCCCCTTGTCGGGCCGGGTCGATTCGAACGCCGCGCCATCCGACGTCCTCCACAACCTGTACGAGGTCTACGGCCTCGCAGAGGTGGAGCGCCTCCATGCAGCCGTCGATTTCCACAGATTTGAATTCGGTCGTCTTGTGAACGGTGACCCGGCGAGGCGTGCGCCCCGAATGACGGCGCCGATAAAGATCGATCGACCGGGTCATGACCCGAAACATTTCATTCCTAGAAAGAAACGGATTGTCGCGCTGAACCTCGACCTCGTGGGCGTCGTAGGCGACGAATTCGAGGCCGGCACCGTCAGCGTCGAAGACTTGGCTGCAGCAAGTGACGAAACGGGGGCGATCGGACGCAATCGACCGTACCGCGTAAGAAATGCCGATGTAGGCGGTTTCCGCGTCGGCTTCGGCCAGCTTCCAGGGGATTCCGCCCGCCTTTGCGTACAATGCCAACCCGACACGCCACATGACGCTCGCCCTGTGAGGGTACGCGAGAGCGCGATCTTCCCTCACCAGTTGGATCGGAATGCGTCGCGCGGCCGTCGCCGCCTTGAGATGATCATGCAGATCGAAATCTTCGTAGCTCGCACCAGCAAAGCCCGGCGACCAAGAGGCAGGCACGTACAAGAAGATCACATCAAACTCGTCTCGGCTCGCCTCCAGAATCTGAATAGCGCGAATAAGACGTGTCGCGAGCAAGACATGGGGCGATGCGGCGTCCCGCATTTCTCCTTCCAAGCGATCGTCGAGTTCGATATGGCAGGCCTTTGCAGCGCCCCGCATATGGAGGTTGAAGGCCGCACAGAATCCCGGCCACTTTGGCAGATAGTCTTTTCGTTCGGTGGGGTCGTATTCGGAATTCAGCTCCCTCATGAAGCTGTAGAGCCGGTGTCCCTCGCCGGCCGGAGCGATGGTCGCGACGCGAATGGGATCGGGAACCAAACCCGCCGAATAGGGCCCAAAGCGCAGGAGGCCTCGCAGGGGATGGGTATCGACGTCATCCGCCCGATCTGGATGGAACGCAAGTTTCGGTTCCGGAAACCACAGATGGGGCGTGATTTGGCTTGTCATCATCGCGATCTCCTCGAAAAGGCAGTGTCCAACCCGAGTTTGAAGACGGCGTCGACGCCAACCGTGACGCCCAGAGCGTGGAGTTCGGCGCCATCGGAAGCGATTAGACTCGCCCAGAAGGAGATCAGTTCGTTCAGCATGATATTGTATCGGCGAACGGTCCGCTCGCGGGAGAAGTCGGTCGAGGCGGCCCGGTTTTCTTCCGTGACCCCTTTCATGATGATCCGTGGCTCGAAGAGCAGCCACAACCGGTCATCTCCCCAGTCGAGACGCGTGCCGACGCCCTCGCTCCATTTCAGTTCCGGTTGCTTCGGAACAGCGCCGGACAGGCTACCGACAAGTTTCTTCAGCGGCGCCCAGCGGGTGTCGGCTGGATCGGCCGGCGCCAAGAGATCAGTGTTGCGTCGCCGGATGAGCGTCAGACCATGTCTACGGGCGAGAGCTTGTGAGAGGGCTTGGCGAAGAAGTCCCCGCTCCTGACTGTCGTAGCGCAGTCGGCGAACCTCAACGGCATGAAGATCGAATTCCTTGATGCCGTGTGCGGAAAACGCCGCTCGCACGTCGGTATCGGCGCCAAACACGAGGACGCCTGCCTGGGTTCGGGTCGCTAGAATGTCGACAGCCGCTCGCTCGATGGCGGTGACAACTTCGGCATGGCCGCCGATATTGCAATTCACACGTCGGCAAACAGACGGCACCGTCGTCAATTCGAGCGCGTTGAGCCTTACCACAGGAAAACCACTGCTGCCGCTAGGTTTGGCGGCTGGAGACCAGATGCTGCGTCGGGAGGAAAAAGCATTGAGCGCGGTTGTGTCAAGATCGCTGATCAAACGGACGAGGTCGCGTAGCGTCTCGTCGAAATTCTCGATTACGACGAGGCCCCCATCGACGCCAATTGCATCGAGCTTGGCTAGAAAAGCGGCTACCCTTGGAAGTGGTGGGTCTTCGCCGCGATGTAGCCAGAACAGGCCGCCAGGGAACGGGGAGGCTTTCTCCAGGACCTCCTCGAGCGCATCCATGATGGAGGCATCCCGTCCGCTATAGCCAGCGACGATCAAGCCCGATCGGCCACAGGCTCCCACCAGCAAGTCTCGTAAAATGGCGTCCTGCTGCCGCAACTCGTCGCCCGTGTTTTTGAGGCGGCGGGAACGGAAGTCGCCATGCAGTTTGATTTCGGCTGGCCAGCGGCCGCCGTTGAGCACATCCCTGGCGAGATCGGGGGCGTCCAGGGCAACCGTCGTCAGGTGTCCCGTTCCGTCATAGGCCTTGGCACAGGCATCGGCCACGAGCGGGTCGAAATTGGTTGTCCAGACGATGCGCGTCCGGCCTGCTTTCATAAGAGACGCGAGCGCGATGTGTCCAAAGGACGGCTTCGCGCCGGCGAGCTTGGCCGCGATATAGGTTCTGCGGTCGTGTTCGCTCGGATAGGCCGCTTCGAATAGAGCGGCATATTCATCGGGCGCGCCAGTCGAAGGGTATCGGCCCAGCCCCTCGATGAAGGATTGGAGAGACCGTCGAACGGCTGGATTGGAGAGATCGGCGACGGCCTTTAGCGAGACGCGACGCTGGCTTACGAAAAGCTGCTGCTTGAATTCCCAGATCATATCCCAGGCGGTCGGAATGCCCGCGGCGGCGGAAGCACCCGCACCTAGGAGCCACATGAGACCGCCCGCTCGCATGGAGAACCGGCGGGCGAAGTCATCGGCGGCGACGACAGGATAGGGGTTGTCACTCATCGCGCGCTCCAGACTTGCCGCCAAGCTGCAAACTCCGAGGGTCGGATCCGATAGCGGGCGAAATTGCCTTCGTGCAGGCTCGTCAGTTCGGCTTCGACGATTTCGGCGAAGTGCTGGCGATCGCCAGGGTCGATCTCTTCTGTCACCCAGTCGCCTATCCGCGCGGCAGCGTCCTTGCGGCCCAGGCGGGATCGGATGAGATCGCCGATGATCTCACGTAACTGTTCGCGGTAGCGAAGTCGGAAGGGATCGGGTTCGCCAAGCGACTGGCGGACGGCAGCATAGCGGGCGGCCGAGCGCTCGTAGGCCCAGATGAAGACGTCTTTGAGGAGGTCGATCTTGTTCAGCTCATAGACGCCGAGCACGGCTTCCGTATAGGCCTGCCGGGGTACGTCGGCGAAGGACAGCGGCGACAGATTACCCCTGATGAGGGGGATGTTCGCGGCGAGACGCGACACCCGCTTGTTCACGTCGTCGAAGGGTTGCAGATAAGGAAGTTGCACCATCACGAAGAATGCTTGTTCGAAGGAATCAGTGATCGCGGCGGCGGTCGCCAGGATCTGATCGAAGCTTTCCTCGATGAGTTGCGGCACCTCCAGCGGATGGAAGACGGAGCGTTCGATGCCAACAGCGATATATCGCAGTCTGCCGGCCGCTGTGGGATCGGCGAGCAGATTGTTTGCGAGAAGTGCGTGGAGATTGAGGATGGTATAGCGGTTGAAGCCGATCTCGTCGGCGGCGCTGACCAGGAACTCGATCGCATCCTTGTGGTTCAGGATCATCTGCGCTTCGAGATGCGCACGGCCCTTGGCCTCTTCGCCCAGTTCGATGAGGCGCTTGGTGTCGAGGAGCGAGTAAGTATTGCCTTCGAGGCGGCTTGAATTCCACGCGAGGTCGATCAGCAGCCGATTGAGGATCTGTTTGGCATAGGTGCCGGCGGGCTGTTCGGCGATCTGTGGGCGGCCGACGGCCGCTAGATGCGCGCGGTCCTGCTCGGTCAAGTAGAAAGAAATGTTCGGCCGATAGCGATCGAGGAATTTTCGGTCGTAACCGACCGGCTTACGGGCTTCTGGCGCCTGCCTAACGTAGTCTCGGACGGATGTACCCGCTTCAGAGAGCGGGATAATCAATTCATCTGCAGCTTCTCGCGCGGCCCGATCGACGGCCGTATTGGGCATCCGGTATTTCGCCCAGCGCCCTTCGCCGTCCATGATGAGACGATTTCGAGTGACGAGATGTTTAAGACGATATTGGAGAGTACGCGACGGCATCGGGTTTGCCAGGACGCGTAGAATCTCCGGCGCTGACACGCCGTCGGGGTGATGGCGGACGACATCTTCGATCGCCGCCAGTGCTTCGTCAGGAATCTGGTTTGCCAAAGCCATCTGTCCCGCGCGTAGAACTTAGGCGCAAGAATGGGGCAGTTAGGCGCAGAAATCAAGAGTAGGCGCAGGAATGAGGTCTAGACGCAAAAATGGAGTATTCGCGCAAGGAAAGCCCCGCGGATGCGGTCACCCGAGGCGGAACCTGGACACCCATGAGCCGTATAGCTTGGTGACCAATGCGATCGCGGCGGACACCATGTGGACACCAGAGCAGAAGAACGAAAGGCCGCCTTGCGGCGGCCTTATCATAACGCTTTCATTTCATTTATCAAATTTGAAGCGGGCGAAGGGATTCGAACCCTCGACCCCAACCTTGGCAAGGTTGTGTTCATAGCTGCGTAGGGCGGCGGCGCCTGCTTCTGAAGCCAGATTTTGCACGCGGCGAGCCAGACAATCCAATGTCGTCGGGCTCGAAGTGGCCGGTCATTGGCCGTACATTATCGAGAGGAGAAAAAAACCATGACCGACGCAGCATCCAGACAGAATGGGAGACGCACCCGGGCGGTGCGACTGGAGGCCCGCGTCACCGCCGAGCAAAAGAGCCTGATCGAGCGGGCGGCAGCCCTGCAAGGGCGGAGCGTCACCGATTTCGTGCTGACCAGCGTGCAGGACGCCGCCCGGCGCGCCATCGAGGAGCACAATCAGCTGTCGCTCTCGGTTCATGACAGCGAAGCGTTCGTTGACGCGCTGCTCGACCCGAAGCCAGTCAATGACCGGCTTCGCGACACTGTGCGCCGCTATCGCGAGCGAACCGGCGTTTGACGCGTGCTTGCCGGAAGAGACGAGAAGCTCAGCGTCGAGCCGCCGGCGTCGGGCCATGACAGATCGGGATTCGAGAGCGGCGTAGAGCTGCTCGACAGATATTTTCGGACGCAGGCCGGTCAGCACGCGCGAAAGAACATGGCCGCGCCCTTCGTTCTGGTGCTGCCCGACGGGACAATCGCGGGCTACTACACGCTTTCGTCGACCTCCGTGCAACTTTCCGAACTGCCGGAATCGACCCTGCGGAAGCTGCCGAAATATCCGCGGGTGCCGGCGACGCTCCTGGGCCGGCTCGCAGTCGACTGGCGGCTCCAAGGGAAGGGATACGGCCGGTTTCCGCTCGCCGACGCTCTCTACCGCGCAGCAAGGAGCGAGATCGCGCCGTTCGCATTGATCGTCGAGGCATTCGACGACAGCGCCCGCCGCTTCTACGAGCGGGAGAGCTTTCTGCCGTTCCCCGAACAACCTCTGAAGCTGTTTCGGGCGATGGCGGACATAAAGCAACTCTTCAAATGAGCGGAGACGGATGCGGGCGCCTCGAAGTTCGCATTCGGGAGAGGCACGGCGTGTCCGGCTCGGGCCGGGCGAGCAGGAAGAAAAAGCATATCAGTCTAAATGTTGAGTATCTTGGCGGTCAATCTCGGTAGGTCCAATCGGAAACGTCGGCGACCTGCTTGAAGACGTCATCGACTCCATTGGCTGTCGGATCGGCCCGCTGGAGCCACTCTTCCGCCCATGCGATCCACTCTTCAACGCAGCGTCCATCGATCTCAACGGAGGAATCGGTGGCCACTGACCGCAATGCCATCAGGAAATCGCGCGCGGTGGCGAGCTCGCGCCAATCCTGCGCCAGCTCCCTGAATTTTCGCCAGCGGTTAGCATCTCGCTTGCGCCGTTGCTGCTCTTCATAACGGCGCTTCTCGGCGAGATGGCGCTCGCGCTCGGCCGCCTCTCGATCCTTGCGTTGTTGAACGAGTAATGGTCCGGCTGCGACGAAAGTGGCCAGAATGTCCGGCAGCATACCTTCCATTGGCTGCTTTTCGGATTCAAGCCATTGGTGTGGAAGCCCCGCCGGCCATGGCCAGGTCTTGATCTCAAAAACCAGCCATCCTGTCGGCGCCAGTTCCTTCTTCCAGCCGTTGTCGCCGGGTGAGCGCCATCGCTTCTCGTCATCGGTCAGAGGCCGCCGTTCCTGCTTTTGCTTCTCGCGAACCTGAAACTCCACCTTTTCGCCCAGGACTTCGGCGAACAGGACGCCTCACTCTCCCCGCACGACCTTTCCGCCTTGGCGCTCAATCGCCTTGAAAAGCGAATCTAGAATGCGATGCTTGCGACGGTCCGTTTCGGTGAACTCGCTCGGACGGTACAGATTGCGCACCCATGGATCGCGTTCGTTGCGGGCCTGCCGCTTCTTTTCCTCATGCTCAGCAAGCCATGACGCGATCACCGCGTGTGGTCTCAGAAGGCGCTCGGGCACAACAAAGGCGGATGCGCTCGCGCGGGCTCTGTCCGCCTGTTGCTTGACCTCCGATGGTAACTCGATGGGAGGCGGTGGCAAAGGTGTCGGGCGGATGGTGATGGAGCGTGCGCTGCTCGATTTCGGCAATGGTGTCCGTTTCGGCGCTTTGCCCACGGCATGCTGCGCCCAATATCCGCGTGGCGGATACGGGATATCTTCCCGATCGCAAATCTTGGCGAGACCATTGCCACTGATCCCATATTCCTCAGCCAATCGCGACATCGGCGTCGTCCACACCGCGTTATAGAGCTCCTCTCGGGTCATTGTTGTCGGTTGTGTCGGACGTGGCTTTGGCGTGGTCTGCACAGGATTCTCAGGCTCGGCCATTGGAGTTTTCTGCGCCACGCCGAGAGCGGTCGCCGGATCCGCTGTGACATGTTTAGATTTGCGCCTACCCCCCTGCTTCTCGGTATCCAGCACTAGCGGCTCAACACATCCAGATGGCGTTGGCGGTAAAGGGGGCTGTTCTATGGGCTTTCCGAACTCTTTCCGCATCCAGTGCCCGGATGACGGCGTCGGGATATCGGCACGTCGCAGCAAAGTGCTGAGGATCGCCGCGGTGGTCCCGAGTTCGGTGACCAAGTGCGACATCGGCTTTGACCAGACGCGGTCATAGAGTTCTTGGCGGGTAAAGCGGTGTTCCATGGAGATCAGGCGGAGCGGCTGTCGTGTGTGCTCGACAAGGGATGCAAGCAATATCGTATCGAACATAATAAGAACATACGATAGCTAAGGAGGCAAGAGTTCGCCATACGACCTTGCGCGATTCGAACTTTTCATCGCCAAACGCCGCCGTCTCCCACTCTTTGCACAGGCGTAGTCTCGGCAGCTATAGCGTAATATGGAGGGCTCGGGGGTCTTTGAGCGGGCGAAGGGATTCGGCCCCTCGACCACAATTTTGGAAAGGTTGCTTTCCGCGATCTGCGTCAGGATCATGCAGACAAGTTCATCGCCTGGCTGATTTTCGTGCCGATCTCATCAACCGCTTGATGCAGGGGCGAGGCGGCGAGGTGGGCGTAGCGTGCGGTCGTGGTCGGTTGGGAATGCCCCAGAAGCGCGCCGATCATCGGCAGGCTCAGGCCGCTGGCGGCGCCGACGCTCGCGAAACTGTGTCTCAAGTCGTGCAGTCGGAGATTTTCGAGGCGCGCCGCTTTGCATATGTGCTCCCAAGGCACCCGGATAGACCGAAGCGGCTCATCGGCGCTCTTTCCTGGGAAAAGATATAGTGATTTCGGATTCCGACTGATTTTTCCTATGGTGCTGATAGCGGCCTCGGAGAGGTAGACGGTCTTCGCTCCTGTCTTGCTGTCCGGCAGCAGGAGAAAGCGACGTTCGATGTCGACGTCGGACCACCGCAAGTTCAGCACCTCGCCGAGGCGGCATCCGGTCAACAGCAGCAGTTCGATCGCCGCCACCGCGTAGGGATTTTCGGAGCGGGGACCGAGCTTCCTTTGACCACCCCGCTTGCGTTTGGCGGGCTTCACGGCATCTGGATCGACAATGAGACGGCCTTCCTTGGCGGCGTTCAACGCGCGTCCCAGGCGCGCGAGCTCGTCGACCGATAGATAGCGCTCGACCTTGTGCTCCGCGAAGCGCTTGGCGCCGCGGCAGGGATTGGAGCCGGCGGGTCGGTATTTCCAGTCCTCGGCCAGCTGGAACATCTTGGAAAGGAGCGCGTGAACGCGATTGGCGACGATCTCCCCACCTCGAACGATACGCCGTCCTTGACGCTTCGTTTTCTCGTCCTTCGCGGTCTTGCCGGCCGCGATGTCCCGCATGATGCGAGAGATGTCCTGGCGCTCGACGTCGGAGACCTTCAGCGCGCCGATCAGCGGCTTGATGTGATTTTGCAGGTTGCGCTTGTCTTGAGCCAAAGCCGAGGGCTTTTTGTGAAGCCCCGCATACTCCTCGAGATAGCGCTCCCCCAATGCCGCGATCGTCGGCACAGACCGCTCGTGAGAGCGGACCTGGGCCGGATTTTCTCCCGAGGCGATCAAACCACGTAGGCGGCGCGCTTCGTTTCTCGCCTGCTCGGCGGTGAACTCGACGCCGTGTCGGCCGATCGTCACGCGATGGTCTCGACCGCCCTGGCTGTATTGCAGGAGGTAGATGCGGCCCCCTTTAGGGGTCACCTTGCAGCCAAATCCGGGAATCTCGCTGTCCCAAAGAAAGGTGTCGCGCACCGAAGGCTCGATCGCCTCGACCGACCGCTTGGTAATCTTCTCCCGCATACCCGCTCTCCCTTTCGGCCAGAAGGGCGTCAGCTGGGAGCGAAGGCTATTGCCGAGCGCCATTTCTAGCAAGGGGACAGCAAGGAGCAGGAGGCAAGTCGCAGCGTATCCGGGCGTAGAGCCGGCGAAAGCGGCTCCGCCCGCGCGGCGGCTAACTTGTTGATTTATCGTAGTCTAGCGGGAAATTTCGTAGGCGGGAGTGGTGCCCAGGGGCGGAATCGAACCACCGACACTGCGATTTTCAGTCGCATGCTCTACCAACTGAGCTACCTGGGCCTGGGCGCCAATCGACGCCGAGAGCGGGCTTATAGAAATTGCCGTGGGTCTTGTCCAGACCCTTATGGCGCTTTTCTCGAACTCACCTGCGCCAAATCGTATCGTGGAGGCGGCGTTCTGTAGCGAGGCCGAGACGAACCGGCGTTCCAGCTGTTCGGGAGCCTCATTTGGGGGCCTATCGATCGGCAGCAGCGTCGAGCTGTGGCGCTCAGTGGCTCTCGTCGGGCGGGCCGGGGATCGGCAGAATCTCTATGCCTTCCTCGAGCAGGGCCTTCGCTTCCTCGAAGCTTGCGCGACCCCGGATCGCGCGCGTCTCGGCCTCGCCGTCCTGCATGCGTCGCGCCTCGTCGGGGAAGCGGTCGCCGACGTCTTCCGTCGTGGCGGCGATCTTTTGGCGTAGCTCCTGGATCATCGTCCGTAGCGCCGCGTGGCGTTCGTCGAGCAGCGCAGGGGCGCAATTCTCCTCCTCGCGCGAGCGGGAGGAGCGGCGCGCGACATGCGGCGCCATGATCGCCTTGGACACCTCGGTCGAATGGCAGAAGGGGCAGCCGACGGCGCCTTGCGCGGCCTGCTGGTCATAGGAGTCGCTGTCGCGGAACCAGCTCTCGAATTCATGGCCGTCCGAGCAGATCAGCCGGTAGAGGATCACGGCGTTTGCTCGCCGGCGGCGAGCAGCGGATCGAGCTCGCCCGCGCCGTCCAGAGCGTAGAGATCGTCGCAGCCGCCGATCGGCCGGCCGTCGATGAATATCTGCGGCACTGTGGTCCGTCCTTCGGCGAGCCGGCTCATTTCGGCGCGCTTGGACGCGTCGCCGTCGACGGAAATCTCTTCATAGGCGGCGCCCTTGATGTCGAGCAGCTGCTTGGCGGCGCGGCAATAGGGGCAGGTTCTCGTGGTGTAGATGACGATTTGCGGCATGACGATTTCGTGACCTCTCACATCCTTATAGGCGCTTCCCGCGCATGGTTTCAACGGAGGCCTTCGCTTCAGCTCTGGCCGACGACGCGAGCGTAGACCAGCACGTCGACGCGCGCCGCCCGCGCCCGCAGCAAGACGCGGGCCGCCGCATTCACGGTCGCTCCCGAGGTCAGCACGTCGTCGACGAGCACGATGTTGCGACCTTCGATCTCTTGTCTTTTCTCCTCCCGCAGCCGGAAGGCGCCTTGCATATTGGCGGCCCGCTGGCCGCGCGTCAGTCCGACCTGCGGCGGCGTCGGCTTCACCCGCTCCAGCGTCAGCGCCTCGACCGGAACCGCGCTCTCCCGCGAAATCACATGGGCGAGGGCGGCGGATTGGTTGAAGCGGCGCGACAGCAGCCGCATCCGATGGAGCGGGACAGGGACCAGCAGATCGGCGTCGGACAAGAGCTCTGCGCCCGCGCGCGCCATCCAGCGGCCGAGCGGCTCGGCGAGCTCCGAGCGGTCGTAATATTTCAGCCTATGGGCGAGGCTGCGGGCGCGATCGCTGTCATAGCGGACGACCGCGCGGGCCCGTGCAAAAGCGGGCGGATCGGCCGCGGCCTCGAGCGAGATCATGCCGGGGCCGAAATCGCGGTCGAAGGGCGTTCCCAGCCGCTCGCAATAGGGCTGCTCGATGAAGCCCATCTCGCCCCAGCAGCGCGGGCAGAGCGCGCCATGGCTCGCCACCGCTCTGCGGCAGACGAGGCAGACGGGCGGATAGACGACATCGAGTAGACGCGCGCCGACGCTTCCGAGCAGGGCGGCGGCGCGTCCGAGCGGCATGTCAGACCTCGACCTGACCGCCGAGCTCCACGACGCGGCCCGGCGGAATCTGGAAGAATTCGGTCGCCGGCAGCGCGTTGCGATGCATGAATTGGAAAATATGGATCTTCAGCCGCCGCCAGCGCGAGCGGCCGAGCGGCGTCACGGTGAGGCGGCCGACGAAGAAGGAGGTGTTCATCATATTGAAACGCAGCGGGCTCGAAACGGATTCGAGCATCAAGGCGCAGGGAATATTCGGCTGCTCCATGAAACCATAGTTCAACGTCATCGCGTAGAAATTATCGTCGAGCGTCGTCGTGTCGACGCGCCGCTCGCGATCGACGCGGGGCGTGTTCGCAGTCGTCACATGCAGCAGCACGACATGCTGGTGCAGAACCTTATTGTGCTTGAGATTGTGCAGCAGCGCGACCGGCACGACATCGGTGCGGCTCGTCAGATAGACGGCGACGCCATCCACGCGAGGCTTGCCGTGGAATCTGGCTACGAAGTCGGCGAGCGGGAATGTGTCGCGCTCGAGCGCCTTGCGCATGGCGTCGAAGCCCTCGCTCCAGCAGCTCATCAGGAAGAAGAGGATGGCGGCGACGACGAGCGGAATCCAGCCGCCCTCGAAAAATTTGATGAGATTGGCGCCGACGAAGGAGACATCGACGACGAGAAACATCCCGCCGACCGCGAGGGCGAGCGGCAGGCTCCATCGCCAGATCGAGCGCATCGCTATGAACATCAGCGCCGTGGTCAACAGCATGGTCAGCGAGACGGCGATGCCGAAGGCGGCGGCGAGATTTTCCGACGAGCGAAAGGCGATGGTCAGAACGAGCGTCAGCGCCATCAGCGTCCAATTGACGAAGCCGACGTAGATTTGACCGTAGCTGTGCGCCGACGTCTGGGTGATCGAAAGGCGCGGCGACAGGCCGAGCTGGATCGCCTGCCGCGCCATGGAAAAGGCGCCGGTGACGATCGCCTGACTGGCTATGACGGTGGCGAGCGTCGCCAGCGCGACCAGCGGCAATTGCAGCGGGGCAGGGCAGAGGTCGAAGAAAGGGTTCTCCGTCGCGCCGCCTTCGACGAGCAGCGCCGTCTGGCCGGCGTAGACGAGGACGAGCGACGGCAGCACGAGCCCATACCAGGCGAGGCGAATGGGACGCCGCCCGAAATGGCCCATATCGGCATAGAGCGCCTCGGCGCCGGTCGCGCAGAGGAACACGGCGCCGAGCAGCAGAAAGCCCTCGAAGCCATGGGTGAAGAGATAATGCAGCCCGACGCGCGGATCGACCGCGGAAAGAACGCTCGGATGCGCGATCACGCCTCGCGCGCCGAGAATGCCGATGGAGACGAACCACAGCGCCATGACCGGGCCGAAGAGGCGCGAGATGCGCTCCGTGCCCTGCGGCTGCAGGCAGAACAGGCCGATGAGCACGACGACGGAGAGCGGGACCACATAGGGCGCGAGCGCGGGCAGGGGCGCCTTCAGCCCCTCGAGCGCGCTCAGCACCGAGATCGCCGGCGTGATCGCGCCATCGCCGAACAGCAGCGCCGCGCCCAGCATGCCGATCGCGATGATCGCCGGATGGCGCCCGTGCTTCATGCCGAGCAGCGACATCAGTGCGAGAATGCCGCCTTCGCCGTCATTGTCGGCGCGCATGATGACGGCGACATATTTGACCGAGGTGACGATGATCAGCGTCCAGACGATCAGCGACAACATGCCGAAGGCCGTTTCGGCGCTCACATGTCCGCCGGACCAGTCGAGCGCCGTCTTGATCGTGTAGAGCGGGCTTGTTCCTATGTCGCCGAAGACGACGCCGAGAGCGCCGAGCGTCAAGGCTTTCACGCCGTTCTCATCGGCGTGCGCGGTCGAATTCGTCATGGAAATTTCGCCTCACGCCTCTTCGGCGGCCAGAGCTTCGTCCTCGAACAGGCCAGTCGGCAGTCCGTCTATGCTCCGCTGGTTCTTCTCGCGGCGATAGGCGTCGAGCGCGTCCTCGCCTTTGGAGGCGGCCCAGCGGTCGAGCCCGTCGCGCTCGCCCGTGTAATCGTAAAGCGGCACGGCGAAGCCGCAGGAGGTCTGCACCGATTCGACATCGAGCAGGATCATCTGCCGCGCGCCCGGCGGCTCCGCTCCGCCGAAGGTCGTGCGCAGCAGACGCGCATAGGCGTCGCCGCCGCGCTCCAGCGCCCGGCCTCGACCATAGAGGCGCAGGATCAGCGGCGCGCCCTCGAGCGCGCAGAACATGAAGGTGAGGCGCCCGTCCGCGCGCATATGCGCGGCCGTCTCATTGCCGCTGCCGGTGCGGTCGATATAGACGGCCGTGCGCTCGTCGATGAGGCGCAGCGTGTCGGCGCTCTTGGGCGAGACGTTCACGCGCGCCTCGGGCGCGGCGGAGGCGACGAAGAAGAGCCTCTGCTTCTCGATGAAGTCGCGATGCTGCGGCTCGATCGAGGCGAAGAATTTGCTCATCGGTGTAATTCCCGGCGCGTGCGATTCCGATCTTTGCCCCGCCTCAGCCTAGCAGGCCGGCGTTTTTCGGGGCAAGCGGATTATCCGTGAGCGCGGCGGCGTCGGGCGTGTCCGGAGCCGGTATGCCCGCGACCGCGGCATAGAGCTTCTCGACGAAGGACGGGTCCAAATCCTTGACGATGAAGACGAGGCGCGTGCGGCGATCGGCGTCCGGCCAGGCGGCGAGGCGATGCGGCGGATGGAAGACATGCTGCACGCCATGCACGGCGACGGGCCGCTCGCGATCGTCGGTGAGGCCGACGATTCCCTTCACGCGCAGCAGATGGGGGCCATGCGCCTGGCGCAGGATTTCGACGAACATATCGAAAGCCTGCGGCGTGAGCGGCGCGTCGCTGGTGACGCAGAAGGCGCGAATATGCGCGTCGTGTCGGTTCACGTCGCCATGGGCATGGACATGGACATGGACATGGCCTTGATCGTGGTGATGGTCGTGACCATGATCGCGATGATGCGCTTCATGGGCCGCGGCGACCGCCTCGTCATTGAGCCATTTGGCGACCTGCGGAATCTTGCCGGAGGCGTCATAGAGCCCGCAGTCGAGCAGGGCGGCGGGGCTCGCCTCTCCCGTCGCGGCGACGAGCCGGCGCGCCGCCGGATTGAGCCGAGCGAGGCGCTGGTCGAGCTCCGCGAGACGCGCGGCGCCCTCGGGGAGGTCGGTCTTGGTGATGATCAGCCGGTCGGCGACGGCGGCCTGCTTGACCGCCTCCTCATGCGCGTCGAGCGTCGCCGCGCCATTCACCGCGTCGACGAGCGTGACGACGCCGTCCAGTCGGTAGCGCAGCGCCAGATAGGGATGCGACATGATGGTGTGGAGAATGGGCGCCGGATCGGCGAGCCCGGTGGTCTCCAGCACCACGCGGCGGAAGGGGCGGATGCGGCCATTGTCGAGCTTGCGCAGCGCATCCTCGAGCGCGGCGACGAGATCGCCGCGGATGGAGCAGCAAATGCAGCCGGAGCTCATGACGATCATGTCGCCTTCGACATTCTCGACGAGCAGATGATCTATGCCGACCTCGCCGAACTCATTGATGAGCACCAGCGTGTCGGCGAGTTCGGGCGAGGCGAGCAGGCGGTTGAGCAGCGACGTCTTGCCGGCGCCCAGAAAGCCGGTGAGGATCGTCAGAGGAATGGGCGGCGGCGGACGACGCGGCTCGGAACGCTCGGTCATTGTCGAATCATTGCTCATTGTCTGGGTGCGGCGGCGCATGATCGCCTATCGCATGCTTGTCGTTCTTGGCAGAGACGTTCTTGGCGGAGACGTTCTTGCCGGGATTTTTTGCCGTGGCCTTGGCCGCAGGAGTTTTCGCCGCCGGCGCTTTGGCGGCGACATTCTTGCCCTGCTTGGGCTTGGCCGCTTTCGCCGGCTTTTCCGCCTTTTCGGGCGCTTCCGACTCGGCGGCGGCCTCCTGCGGCGGTTTTTTCGCCTTGGCCGCCTTTTCTTTGGCCGGCGCATGGGCGGCCTTGACCGCGGACTTGCGGCCGTGGCGCATGGAGAGCGCATCCGGCGCCGGGCGGCTGATGGGCGAGGCGGCGGCGGACGGAGGCTCATGCGCGTAGGCGGTGATCGTCGAGGGCGAGCCGACCGGCGAGCCCGGATCGCGCACGCCGGCGACCGGGCCCTCATAGCCGGGGACGCGGCCGAGGAAGATCGGGACCGGCTCGAAGCGCGGGCGGGGCAGAGCGGCGATCGTCTTGACGTTCACCTGATCGGTCGAGCCGTTCTCGCGCGGTATGGCGACGGTCATATCCTCGACCTCGGCCATGAATTCGGCGTTGGCCTTGCCGCGATGGCGGCAGACGCTGTCGCGCATGTCCGGCGCCTGGGCGACGCCGAAGGTCGGCAGCGAGGCGATCGAGCCCGAAGGCGAGCCGGTCATGAAGGCGCGGTCGAGCAGCGAGGCGGCCTTGGCGGTGCGTGCGGCGGCCGTCGGCGCGCCCAGCACCACGGCGATGAGCCTCTGGCCGCCATGGGTGGCGCTGGCCACCAGATTGAATCCCGCCGGACAGGTGAAGCCGGTCTTCATCCCGTCCGCGCCCGGATAGCGGCCGAGCAGGCCGTTGTGCGTGGGATGGATCTGCCGGCCGAGCTGCATCGCGCCTATGTTGAAAAAGCCGGCCGATTCGGGAAATTCCGTTAGCAGCGCGCGGCCGAGAATGGCGAGATCGCGCGCCGAGGTCACTTGCCGATCGTCCGGCAGGCCATTGGGGTTGGCCCAATAGGATTCGCGCATGCCGAGCTTGGCCGAGGCGCGGTTCATCTCATCGGCGAAGGATTCGACAGAGCCCGCGACGCCCTCCGCTATGGTGACGGCTATGTCATTGGCCGATTTGACCATCAGCATGACCAGCGCATTGCGCAGCGTCACCTCCGAGCCGACCGGAAAGCCCATTTTCGACGGCGCCATCGAAAGCGCGCGGGGCGAGACGATCATCGGCGTGTCATATTGGATGCGTCCGGAACGCACCGCGTCCAGAGCCACATAGACGGTCATCAGCTTGGTCAGCGAGGCGGGATACCAGCTCTGGGTCGCCTGCTCCTGCGCCAGCACCTGCCCGCTGGAGACATCGATGACGACGGAGGGGGCCGCCGACGCCGCCGACGCCGCGACGAGGGCGGCGGCGGCGAAGAAGGTCCGTAGGGTCGGTTTCGCGCTCATGTTCATCCGATCGGCCTCGGCCTCGGCCATTTTGTGGCCGCGCGTTCGATTCGAGACATTGTCCTGCTCCAAGGACGGCCCGAATATGGGCCGAATGTGGCGTAAACGCGCTCTGCGCCGTTTCGGGACGCCGAAAAGCGTCGTTATGGACAAGGGTTAGTACGCCCGGATGATCAAATTTCGTTCCAACTGCCGGGGGAGGCGCGGCGCATGCTCGCGGCTGAAGCTCGGCTAGTTGGGCCGCCAATTCTGATTGGGCAGAATGAAGAGCTTATATCGGTCGTAATAATTCAATCCGGATGCGACCGATAGGCGCGCCAGAGCGATCGAGATCGAGTCGGCGGCATTGTAGCCGGGCATCGATATTCGATCATTCACGACGAAGAACGCGAGATCGCCGGCCCCGCGCCATTTTCCGTCGATGAGACGTTCGACTCCATAGCGCAGCATAGGCGGCCTTCAGATCGACGAAATAGCTGCCGACGACGCTGAGCTCCGCCGTCTGGGCGGGGCCGACCCGCTGGGGCGGCGGCGACCGCCAGCTCCCCCGCTTCAGCTGTGTCGTCAGAAGAGATAGCCGCACCTGGTCGGTGCTGTTGTCCAGGCTGAGAACCGTCGTTGTTTCGTCGGGCATGCCGCTCCCCGAGGTTTCGTCCCCGGAGGAACAGGCGAGACGAGCTGTCGCAGATCGAAAGCGGTCCAGCTCTTGGTGTGGTTCGAATGGCGTCGGCGCGCGAGACGCGCGCCGACGCGTTCAATGGAAGCGGAAGGTCTGCTCGAAGTCGCGACAGTCTGTGTCCATGTCGAAGGGCGGCGGCGGCAGCTTCAGCGAGGTGATCATGCCCGCCGCGACCAGTGCTCGGGCGTTATTGTCGTAGTTCGCGAAAGACGCTCTGGTGACGTGGCCTCTGAAATCGACATGGAATTTGATGGTCACCGTCCCGCGTCCCAGATTCAGCTTCGGCGCGCGTTCGCGGAGCTGGTGGGTGACGGTCTGTATCCAAGCTTTGTTTTCCGGGATCGCCATGCAGGCGGCCAGAGTGGGCCGCTCCGAGGGACCGAAGAGAAATTGCGCGAAGGCCGCCGGCGACACGCCGATCAGACAAAATATGATGATTGCTCGAAACATGATGCAACTCCCCGCCGCCGGGCTCATGGATAGTAGAAGCTCTGCGAGAATAAGTGGCACTTGCCGCCGGCCGCCTTGCGGGCCGAGGCCGGCGGCGGCGGCAATTTGAGCGAAGAAATCGTGCTCAAGGCGAGGAGCGCCTGTTCGTTGTTGCTGGCTTTCACGACATTCGCATCGGCCACTCGGCCGGCGGCGTCGACGCAGAAATGCACGGTCACAGACCCATGTCCGAGCCAGAGGCGCGAGGTGTGCTCTTTGGCCTGACGGGCGATCGAGCGCTTCCATTGCTCATATTCCGCCTGGGCGGCGTCCCGCGCGGGGTCTCCCGTTCCGCCGAGCCCGTCGAAAATCGATTGCGCCACAGCCGGCTGGGAGAGCGCGAGCAGAGAAGCCACAAAAATCGTCGCCGCTTTCATAAATTTGGTCCTCGCACGAAACATAGCGCTGGAAATTCGCCGCCCGCGCCTCGTGATCTTATGAATATCCGAACGCGTAGCGCGGTCAATATCATGTGTGATTTCGTCGAGCGCCGGCAGGTTTTCCCGTCATTCGTTCCGGTCTTTTCTTTCCGGGCTGAGCGCGCCTCGTGGCGGGGCGACGCGGTTGAGGGCGGTGATCGATAGAAAGCCGCCGATCCAGGCGCCGAGCGCGGCGAACAGAACATAGGCCCAGTTCGACGTGTAGCTGATGACCGCGAAAGCGGAGAGCAGATACCACACGCTGCTCCAGCTCGCCGCCGCGACGCGACGGCGCTCCGAAACCGCAGCGTTGAAGAACACATAGACGGCGTCGGTCACGGCGGTCGACAGTGCGACTCCCGCCGCGATCGCCGGGTCGAAAGGGGGGATGTCCATGTCGGGGGCCTCTGATATGTTTCTTAGCCTGTTCGGCGTATAGTTTAGGCCGACGGACGGCGGAGTTGCCACTCGACCCATTTCGAAAAATTCGTTTGAGGAGGGCGCCATTATGGCTGAGCTATCAGCGCAACAGCAACTCTTGCTTCAGAAAGCGAGAGACTTTTATCGAAATCACGATGGTGCCGTGGGCGGATTCCAAGCCGATGGCATTCCTGAATTTCCGCTTAAGAGCGGAGTAGAGGGAGGGCCTTGGGGTGGCGCTCAAAGGGGCGGTTTCCCCAGAGGAGAAGGCTGGGGTTTTACGAGTGGAGGGCCTAGTCAGGGAAATGTCTCGACGCATGTCGAAGGACATGCTGCAGCCGTTATGTGGCAAAGGAATTTGAAGGTTGCCACGGTGGTTGTCGACCGTGAGATGTGTGGGATTTGTTCACGAGATCTTTCGCAAGCGCTACCGCCGGGGGCAACGCTGTTTGTCATCTCCGAAGCTGAAGGGCTTACGATAGTAAGAAGCTCTCACGCATTAGATGAGCGCCCGCCCTCGATCGCGCCGAGCAACGTTGGTCGTGGCGGAACGGACCGAGGTCCATCCGCTCCGCCCTCGATAGCGCCAAGCAACGTCGGTCGTGGCGGAACGGACCGAGGTCGCGCTCGACCTGTCCGTAATCCAGACGTGCAGGGAATTGCGATGGCGTTAGACCTTGCCTGGCGATGGGCCGAACAGCAGTCGATGCAGGATGTATTCGTTCAAGCGTGGAGCGAGCTTTTGGAAAGAGAACACGAAATAATCCGAAAGCAACGCGATAATCCAGTCTATCCTATATTTATAGAGATATACTATAAGATTTTTAATGAAAATAACCCGCATCTCTATAAAATATACCAATATCTCGGCCGTGCAGATATTTCGAACGGCGTCGGCGGCTTTCCAAGAGGACATACGTCACTGTGGGACTCGAACCAGCATCGATATCTGCTCGTCATACCCGCTTTGCTCAGTGACTCTACGAAGAGCAAGCCGGCAATTTTGGAACCAGCCACATGGCGGTCCGGATATACGTACGTCGTCGGAGCGCTGGTCGGAGACCGAACCATGGGCGGCGATGCGATCGCCGCACTCCGCATACTCAACGGCAGTCCAATGTACGACATTCTTCCGATACTGATGATGCTGAAGGCGAATAATTCATTTCTATTCAATAAATTGCAACAGGCGCTTTCTTGGCCGACAGCAAATGTGGGAGTGGATAGATTGCGGGCGGCGTTTTTTGCTGTCGAATTGACTTCCAGTACTGGTAATGCGTTCAATTACTATAAGACAGGTTGCCCCGAGTTCAGTCGGCTTCCCGCAGATCAGCAGGAGTCGATCGAGCAATTCCTGTCGGCGAAGTCAGAAAAACGAGACGAAGAAGGCGCCGAAATCGAGCGAATGGCGGCTGAGGAGGCGAGGAGATTGCTTCCCGGAATGTGGGACGTATGGATTGGCGATAAGGGGCAGGGGTGGAATGGCCTCTTCAAATTCATGGCCAAGGGCGGAGCCAGTTGGGCCGAAAAGGCGTCCCCAGATCGAGAAACGTCCGGAACATGGAGCATGGCGAAAGGGCGGCTATCGTGGAAGTTCGCGTCGGTAGGCGATTTTCGCACTTTCGTCGTCAAGCTGCCGCTTCAGCGGTATGAGACCAAAGGCGTGGTCCTGCCTGAGGGCCAGGGCTGGTTTTCCATGTCGAAGATATAGAAATCGGTGGGCACGCTCTGTTCGCCCGCGCTAATAAGCGCGAGCGATCAAAATCTCCTCCACTGCCGGCCGGCCGGTGAAGACGCAGACGCCCTTCGGCGCGCTCTGCTCCAGCGGAATATTGCGCAGCGTCAGCTTCAACGCCTTCAGACGCGTCTCCACCTCCTCGAGCTCGGCGCCGGTCGGGCGCGCCCAGGGCGCGCGCACCCAGCCCTTGAAGGCTGCGGCAGCCTCGTCGTCTTCGGCCGCCTTGCCGAAATAATCGGCGATCTCGGCGAAGCTCGTCAGATCGGAGCGAATATTGGCCTCGAGCCGCGCCTTGGCCTCGGCGAACAGCGCCGCCTGGATTTCCGCCAGCAGGGCGGGGACCGCGCCCACGAATTCCGCGCGGGGCGTTGCAATCGAGACGATCTTGTCGCCCTCGCGCAGCCGATCGCGGCGGATCAGAGTCACCACATCATTGGCGGCGTCGCGCGGGCCGATCTCGAGAATGATCGGCGCGCCGCGGCGCACCCAGTCCCAGCGCTTATTGGCGGCGCGCGCCGGCTTCTTGTCGACGATCGCGCGCAAAGGCGCGCCCAGCGCGAAGAGCCCGTCCAGGTCGGCTTTCAGCCGGTCGCAAAAGGCCAGAACCTCGGCGTCCTCGGGCTTTTCGCGCAGCATGGGCACGATCACCACCTGACGCGGCGCGATGGCGGGCGGCAGGCGCAGCCCGTCATCGTCGCCATGGGTCATGATGACGCCGCCGATGAGCCGCGTCGAGACGCCCCAGCTCGTCGTGTGGCAATATTCCAGCTCGCCGCTCGCGCTCTGGAAGCGAATGTTCTGCGCGTGCGCGAAATTGGTTCCGAGATAATGCGAGGTGCCGGCCTGCAGCGCCTTGCCGTCCTGCATCATCGCTTCGATGGAATAGGTGTTCACGGCGCCGGGAAAACGCTCATTCTCCGGCTTCTCGCCGGCGACGACCGGAACGGCCAGCACATCCTCGACGATCTGCCGATAGACCTCGAGCATTTTGCGGGTTTCTTCCCGCGCGTCGGCCTCGTCGGCATGGGCGGTGTGGCCCTCCTGCCAGAGGAATTCGCTTGTCCGCAGAAAAAGCCGCGTGCGCATCTCCCAGCGCACGACATTGGCCCATTGATTGATGAGCACGGGCAGGTCGCGATGCGAGGAGACCCAGCGGCGGAAGGCGTCGCCGATGATCGTCTCCGAGGTCGGCCGCACGATGAGCGGCTCCTCGAGCTTGGAGTCGGGATCGACGACGAGCTTGCCGTCCACAGCCTTCAGCCGGTGATGGGTGACGACCGCCATCTCCTTGGCGAAGCCTTCGACATGGCTCGCCTCCTGAGCGATGAAGCTCATCGGGATGAACAGCGGGAAATAGCAATTGTCGTGGCCGGTCTCTTTTATGCGCCGGTCGAGCGCGCCCTGGATCAGCTCCCAGACGCCATAGCCCCAGGGCTTGATGATCATGCAGCCGCGCACCGGGCTCGTCTCGGCCATATCGGCCTCGGCGACGATGGCCTGATACCATTGCGCGAAATTCTCGTCTCTCGTGACCGACAGGGCGCGTTTCATCTTTGCCTTCGGGGATTCGTTTTCGGGGTCCGGGCGGAGAGATAGCCCAAGCCCGCCGTCATGGCGAGCGGAGCGACGACCTCCTCCATTCGTGCGAGGCATTCGCCGATCCGGGCCTTTATGTATATAGTCCGCGCGAGCGTCCCCATTCGGTCCCGCAGGGCGCGAAGGGAGCCCGAGCCCAAGGTGATCGACAAGCTGGAATTCTTCATCACTGTCGCCAAAGAGC
Source organism: Methylosinus sp. H3A (assembly GCF_015709455.1). Lineage (NCBI taxonomy): Bacteria > Pseudomonadati > Pseudomonadota > Alphaproteobacteria > Hyphomicrobiales > Methylocystaceae > Methylosinus > Methylosinus sp. H3A. Next base: position 3,987,720 of record NZ_JADNQW010000005.1, on the reverse strand, counting down.
GCAGTTTTTCCCGCGCGGCGGAACTCTGCGGGGTGACGCAGCCTACGCTTTCGGCCGGGATCAAGCAGCTCGAGGACAGTCTCGGCGTGCTGCTCGTCAATCGTTCCTCGCGCTTCCACAGCCTCACCGCCGAGGGCGAGCGCGTGCTGGAATGGGCCAAGCGAATCGTCGCCGACACGCGGGCGATGCGCCTCGAGGTGCGGACGCTGAAGGAGGGGCTCGGCGGTCAGCTCAAGATCGCCGCCATTCCCACGGCGCTGACCATGGTGCCGGCGCTGACGACGCCTTTCCGCGAAAAGCACCCCAATGTGCGCTTCACCATTCTCACCAGCTCCTCGACCGAAATCCTGTCGATGCTGGACAATCTCGAGATCGACGCGGGCCTCACCTATCTCGACAACGAGCCTTTGGGCCGCGTGCGGACGGTGCCGTTGTTCTCCGAGCGCTATCGGCTGCTGACCGCCGCCGAAAATCCGCTCGGCAACCGTGGCAAGGTGACCTGGGCCGAGGTCGGCCGCATTCCGCTCTGCCTGCTGACGCCGGACATGCAGAATCGCCGCATCGTCGAGCGGCTGATCCGCGACGCCGGCGGCGAGCCCGAGCCCGCCCTCGAATCGAATTCGGTCATCGTCCTCTTCGCCCATGTGAAGACAGGACATTGGGCCACCATCCTACCCGAAAAGCTGGTCGACTCGCTGCGCGTCGCCGCCCCTTTGCGCTCTATTCCCATTGTCGAGCCCGAGGCCGTTCACGAGATCGGATTGGTCGTCCCGCACCGCGAGCCGACCATTCCGCAAGTGGCCGCGCTCGTGGCCGAGGCCAAGAAGCTCGCACGAAATCCGGGAGTTGGCGATTTATAGGAATCGCCTATCATGTAACCGTTCCAGATTATTGATCCCGCCCGCTTTTTGCGGCACTGTTGGGGCAATTACCTAAAATGGGCGGCCATCGCCCGTGATGGTCCGCCCTATAAGAACGGGGAAGAAATGTCTGGCGCTGTTCCGTGGAACGAGGCGCGGGCCCAGGAGATCATCGACGCCCATCTCGGGCTCGAGGGTCCAGGCCTGCCTATCCTGCACGCTATCCAGGAGGAATTCGGCTATGTGCCCGAGGCGGCTGTGCCGCAGATCGCGCAGGCGCTGAACATCTCCCGGGCCGAGATGCATGGCGTCGTGAGTTTCTATCACGACTTCCGCCGCGAGCCGGCCGGTCGCCATGTGCTGAAGCTGTGCCGGGCCGAGTCCTGCCAATCCATGGGATCGGAGAAGATCGCCAAGGATTTCCTCGAGCGCCTGAAGCTCGAATGGGGGCAGACGACCAATGATGGCTCGCTGACCATAGAGGCGGTCTATTGCCTCGGTCTTTGCGCTCACAGCCCCGGCGCGCTCTATGACGGAGAGCCGGTCGGACGAGTCGACGCCGAATTGTTGGACGAATTGGCGGCGGAGGCGCGCAACTCATGACCAAGGTCTATGTTCCCCGCGATATGGCCGCGTTGGCGGTCGGCGCCAAGCGTGTCCTCGCCGCGATCGAGAAAGAGGCCGCCGCGCGCGGCGAGACGATCCAGGTCATCCGCAACGGCTCGCGCGGGCTGCTCTGGCTCGAGCCGCTGGTCGAGGTCGAGACGCCGGAAGGGCGCATCGGCTATGGCAATGTGAAGCCCTCCGACGTTCCGTCGCTGTTCGACGCCGGCTTTCTGAAGGGCGCGGCGCACCCGCTCTCCATCGGCAAGGTCGACGAGCATCCCTATTGGGCCAAGCAGACGCGCGTGACCTTCGAGCGCGTCGGAATCATCGATCCGGTGAGTCTCGACGATTATGTCGCTCATGGCGGCGGGCAGGGGCTCGCCAAGGCCTTCGAGATCGGCCCGGCCAAGGTGATCGAGGAAGTGACGAAGTCCGGCCTGCGCGGCCGTGGCGGCGCGGGCTTCCCGGCCGGCATCAAATGGAAGACGGTCGCCGACGCTCCGGCCGACCGCCGTTACGTCGTCACCAACGCCGACGAGGGCGACAGCGGCACTTTCGCCGATCGCATGGTGATGGAGGGCGACCCCTTCGTCCTCATCGAGGGCATGACGATCTGCGGCTACGCCATCGGCGCGAGCAAGGGCTTCATCTATCTGCGCGCGGAATATCCGCAATGCGCCGAGGTGCTGACCGAGGCGCTGGAGGCGGCGCGCAAGGCCGGCTGGCTCGGCCCGAATGTGCGCGGCTCGGGCTTCGCCTTCGATATAGAGCTGCGCATCGGCGCGGGCGCCTATGTGTGCGGCGAGGAGACCTCGCTGCTCGAGAGCCTCGAGGGTCATCGCGGCATCGTGCGCGCCAAGCCGCCGCTACCGGCGCATGTCGGCTTCATGAGCCGGCCGACCGTCGTCAACAATGTGCTGACGCTCGCCACGGCCCCGGCCATTCTCGCCAAGGGCGGCGAATATTACGCTTCCCTAGGCGTCGGCCGCTCGCGCGGCACCATGCCGCTGCAGATCGCCGGCAATGTGAAATTCGGCGGCCTCTATGAGACGCCCTTCGGCCTGACGCTGGGCGAGATCGTCAACGACATCGGCGGCGGCACTCTGACCGGCCGTCCGGTGCGCGCCGTGCAATGCGGCGGCCCGCTCGGCGCCTATGTGCCCCCGTCGCTGTTCGACACGCCCTTCGATTATGAGGCGTTCCAGAAGCACGACAGCCTGATCGGCCATGGCGGCCTCGTCGTTTTCGACGACACCGTCGACATGGCGCAGATGGCGCGCTTCGGCATGGAGTTCTGCGCGATCGAGAGCTGTGGCAAATGCACGCCCTGCCGCATCGGCTCCACCCGCGGCGTCGAGACGATCGACAGAATCGTCGAAGGCGTCGACGTGGACGCGAATATCGAGCTTCTGTCCGATCTCTGCCACACGATGAAATTCGGATCCCTCTGCGCGCTCGGAGGTTTCGCCCCATATCCTGTCGAGAGCGCTCTTCGTCATTATCCGGAAGATTTCCGCAAAGCGACGCTTCCCGCCGCCGCCGAGTGAGGAGCAAAGCCATGACACTCGTCAAAGAAACCGATTACGGCACGCCCGCATCGAAGTCTGAGAAAGAAATCACTCTGACGATCGACGGCGTAGCGGTCACCGTGCCGGAAGGCACGTCCATCATGCGCGCCGCCATGGAGCTCGGGACCGAAATCCCCAAGCTCTGCGCCACCGACAGCCTGAAGGCCTTCGGCTCCTGCCGTCTCTGCGTCGTCGAGATCGACGGCCGTTTCGGCACGCCGGCCTCCTGCACGACGCCGGTTCTGCCGGGCATGAGCGTCCATACGCAGACCCCGCGTCTGAAGGCCATCCGCCGCGGCGTGATGGAGCTCTATATCTCCGACCATCCGCTCGACTGCCTGACTTGCGCCGCCAATGGCGATTGCGAGCTGCAGACGATGGCGGGCGCCGTCGGCCTGCGCGACGTGCGCTATGGCTATGAGGGCGCCAATCATGTGTTCGCCCGCAAGGACGGCAAGGCCAATTTCGAGTGGATGCCGAAGGACGAGTCGAATCCTTATTTCACCTATGACCCGTCCAAATGCATCGTCTGCAATCGTTGCGTTCGCGCCTGCGAGGAGACTCAAGGCACTTTCGCGCTGACGATCGACGGCCGTGGCTTCGACAGCCGCGTCTCGCCCGGCATGGCGGAAGCCTTCTTCGAGTCGGAATGCGTGTCCTGCGGCGCCTGCGTGCAGGCCTGCCCGACCGCGACGCTGACCGAGAAGTCGGTCATCGCCATCGGCCAGCCGGAACATTCGGAAGTCACCACCTGCGCCTATTGCGGCGTCGGCTGCACCTTCAAGGCGGAGATGCGCGGCGAGGAGATCGTCCGCATGGTCCCGTGGAAGGACGGCAAGGCCAATCATGGCCATAGCTGCATCAAGGGCCGCTTCGCCTATGGCTATGCGCTGCACAAGGAGCGCGTCACCTCGCCGATGATCCGCGACAAGGCGACCGATCCGTGGCGTGTCGTCTCCTGGGAGGAGGCCATCTCCTTCGCGGCCGATCGCTTCAAGGCGATTCAAGAGAAATACGGCAAGCGCTCTGTCGGCGTGATCACCTCCTCGCGTTGCTCGAATGAGGAGACCTATCTCGTCCAGAAGCTGACCCGCGCCGGCTTTGGCAACAACAACACCGACACTTGCGCGCGCGTTTGTCACTCGCCGACCGGCTATGGCCTCAATCAGGCCTTCGGCACCTCGGCCGGCACGCAGGACTTCGACTCGGTCGACGACACCGATGTGGTCCTCGTCATCGGCGCCAATCCGACCGACGCGCATCCGGTGTTCGGCTCGCGCATGAAGAAGCGCCTGCGTGAGGGCGCCAAGCTCATCGTCGTCGATCCGCGCCGCATCGATCTCGTGCGTTCGCCCCATATCGAGGCGGATTATCATCTGGCGCTGAAGCCCGGCACCAATGTCGCCGTCGTCACCGCTCTGGCGCATGTGATCGTGAAGGAAGGCCTCGTCAACGAAGCCTTCGTGCGCGCGCGTTGCGATTGGGACGAGTTCCAGGATTGGGCGGCTTTCGTCTCCGAGGAGCGCAACAGCCCCGAGGAAGTCGAGAAGCTCTCCGGCGTTCCGGCGGCGGATATTCGCGCCGCGGCGCGCCTCTACGCCACCGGCGGCCGCGCGGCCATCTATTATGGCCTCGGCGTCACCGAGCACAGCCAGGGCTCGACGACCGTCATGGCCATCGCCAATCTCGCAATGGCGACCGGCAATCTCGGCCGCCGCGGCGTCGGCGTGAACCCGCTGCGCGGACAGAACAATGTGCAGGGCTCCTGCGACATGGGCTCTTTCCCGCATGAGCTGCCCGGCTATCGCCACGTCTCCAACGACGCCGTGCGCCAGTCCTTCGAGCAGGCCTGGGGCGTCGAGCTCGACAATGAGCCGGGCCTGCGCATCCCCAATATGTTCGATGCGGCGATCGCAGGCGAATTCAAGGGGCTCTATTGCCAGGGCGAGGACATTCTCCAGTCCGATCCGGACACTAAGCATGTTTCGGCCGCTCTCTCGGCGATGGAATGCGTCATCGTGCAGGATCTCTTCCTGAACGAGACCGCGCATTACGCCCATGTGTTCCTGCCGGGCGCGAGCTTCCTCGAGAAGGACGGCACTTTCACCAACGCCGAGCGCCGCATCCAGCGTATTCGCAAGGTGATGAGCCCGAAGAACGGCTACGGCGATTGGGAGATCACCCAAATGCTCGCCAAGGCCTTCGGCCTCGACTGGAACTATTCGCATCCCAGCGAGATCATGGACGAGATCGCGCGGCTGACGCCGACGTTCAAGAATGTTTCTTATGAGCTGCTCGACGAGGTCGGCTCGGTGCAATGGCCGTGCAATGACGCATCGCCGGACGGCATGCCGATCATGCACATCGAGGGCTTCACGCGCGGCAAGGGCAAATTCGTCATCACCGAATATGTCCCGACCGACGAGAAGACCGGGCCGCGCTTCCCGCTGCTGCTGACGACGGGCCGCATCCTGTCGCAATATAATGTCGGCGCGCAGACGCGACGCACCGAGAACAGCCAGTGGCATCCGGAGGACGTGCTCGAGATCCACCCGCATGACGCCGAGCTGCGCGGCGTGCGGGATGGGGATTGGGTGCGTATCGCCAGCCGCGCCGGCGAGATCACGCTGCATGCGAAAGTCACCGACCGTGTGGCTCCGGGCGTCGTCTACACCACTTTCCATCACCCGCTCTCGCAGGCGAATGTGGTCACCACCGACAATTCGGATTGGGCGACCAATTGCCCCGAATATAAGGTGACGGCGGTGCAGATCTCGCCCTCCAACGGTCCGACCGAGTGGCAGGAGCAATATCGCGAGCTCTCCGAGAACGCCCGTCGCATCGCGACGGCCGCGGAGTAGGGCAGGGCGGTATCGATGGGCGCGTTCCTTCTCCCGCATGCGGGAGAAGGTGGCCCCGCGAAGCGGGGTCGGATGAGGGCCCTCGACGTTTCGTAATAGATTGGACGACGCCGGTGGTCGACGTGGTGAGTTTACGCCACGGACCCTCATCCGACCCGGCTGCGCCGGGCCACCTTCTTCCGCGAGCGGGAGAAGGGATGCGCGTTGGAGGAAGATCGCGGAAATGACAGAGGATCTTCCCGCCGCCAGCGTTCGCGTTCCGTGCGTCGCACGGCGCAATGACGCTGCGTCGGACAGCTCTCGCATTATCCCTGAAGAAACGCCCATCGCCTTCACTTATGGCGGCTCGACTCATGCGGTGATGATGGCGACGCCGGCCGATCTCGAGGATTTTTCTCTCGGCTTCGCGCTGACCGAGGGCCTTATCGATTCCGTCGCGGAGGCCGGCGAATTCGAGATCGTGTCGTCGGAGGCCGGCGTCGAGCTGCGCAGCTGGCTCGCCGGCGGGCGCCAGGAGGTCTATGCCGCGCGCAAGCGCTCCATGGCAGGGCCGACCGGCTGCGGCCTCTGCGGAATAGAGAGCCTCGAGCAGGCGAGCCGCCCGCTGCCGGTTCTCGACAATGCGCTGCGCGTGTCGTCGACGGCGCTCATCGCGGCCATGGATCGGCTGCCTGGCGCGCAGACTCTCAATCGCGAGACGCGCGCCGTTCACGCCGCCGGCTTCTGGGCGCCGGACTCCGACGCGCTCGTCCTGCGCGAGGATGTGGGGCGTCACAATGCGCTGGACAAACTGGCCGGCGCTCTGGCGCGCCAGGGCGTTCCTGCGTCGACCGGCGTCGTGCTGATGACGAGCCGCATCTCTGTGGAGCTCGTCCAAAAGGCCGCGCGCATCGGCGCGCCGATCATCGCCGCAGTCTCCGCGCCCACGGCTCTGGCCGTGCGTACGGCGGAAAAATGTGGCATGACATTGGTGGCGGTCGTGCGCGGCCGCGACTTCGAAATCTTCACCCACCCCGAACGCATTCTGGAACAGGTCTCGACCCATGTCGCATAATTCGGCCGACCGGCTCGTCAAAATGGCCAATCAGATCGGCCAGTTCTTCGCCGCGCAGAGACATTCGGACGCGGTCGCCGGCACGGCCGAGCATTTGAAGAAGTTCTGGGATCCGCGCATGCGCGCCGGCATCATCGCCCATGTCGAGCATGGCGGCGCCGGCCTCGATCAGGTGCCGCTCCAGGCGGTGCAGAAGCTCGCCGGGAAGTAGCCCCGCGGCCCGTCGCATCTTCGCGACGCGAAAGCCTTTCGGCTCAGGCGCCGACGTTTTCCGTCGTTCTGCGCCCGGCCACGACTTCGAGTTGCTGCGTGTTCTCCTGGTAGCGCCGAACGATCAGCCGAATCAGATAGAGTCCGAACTGCGGGTTCTGGAAATAGAGCTGCTCGAACTCCTCATAAGAGATCGACATCAGCCGACAATCGGTGAGAGCGCGCGCCGACGCCGTACGCACGCCTTCCTGGGTGAACAGGGCCATTTCCCCGAACAGGGTTCCCGGCTGCAGCCCAATTCCCATCTCCGAGAGCTCGATCTCTCCCTCGATCAGCATATAGGCGCGGTTCGCCTCTTCGCCTTTGCGAAACAAGACCGCGCCCGCCGTCACATTGCACGGGTGCATGAAGGGCTTCAGCCATTCGACCTTCAGCTCGCCGTCTGCGGCGCGCTTGACGCTCGCTACCAGCTTGCGCATCTCGCGCAGACGGATGAGGTCGAGCGGAAACAGAATGACGTGGCGGGTCAAGACGGCCATGTTGCCGCTCGCCGCGCCGACGACCACTCCGAGAAAATTCGCGATCGTGGATGCGATCCGCAAGCGGATCATCGTCTTCGAATAGGCGGACGCCACCGCCGCCGCCGATTGCATCCACGAGGCCGCGATCACCAGATACAGAATATGATCGCTGGTCACTTGTGATTCTCCAGGAGAGCGGAGCTTTCGCGTATCGTACGCAGCTCTACGCCTCTTTGGCGTCACAGATAGCTCATTTCTCACGCTGACGTCAGCTGCGACAACGCCTCGCGCTCCGTGCCGCCGCTGCGGGGTCAGCGTCGGAGCCGCTCCAGCACCGCCTTCGTCGCGAATCCATCGGCGGGCTGCACGCCTTCGCTCAGCTGAAAGGCATGCACGGCGTTGCGGCTCGTGCGGCCGAGCTTGCCGTCGATCGCGCCGCGATAAAAGCCGCGCGTGGTGAGCAGGCGCTGCATCTCCTTGCAATCGGCCGTCGACAGCGCCGCGACCTTCTTCGGCCAAGGCGCGACGGGCGCGCGTCGGCCGGCGATTCGGTCGGCGAGCAGGCCGATCGACAGCGCATAGGCGTCGGAGGTGTTGTATTTGCGGATCACCTCGAAATTATCGGTGATGAGAAAGGCCGGTCCAGCCGCGCCGGCCGGCAGATAGAGGCTCGCCGGCCCGCTCGCCGGCAGCGATCCGCCCTCCGCCGGCGCCGCGCCCAGCGCGCGCCATTGCGCGAAATCGAGATCGAAGGCGGCGTAGTCGAAATCCTTGGGCAGCACGACCTCGAGGCCCCAAGGCAGGCGTGGATCCCAGCCGGAGAATTTCAGAAAATTGCCGATGGAGGCGAGCGAATCGAGCCGATTCGTCCAAATGTCCGGCGCCGCGCCGCCAGCATAGCTCGCCGCATATTTCAGATAGGCCGAGGGGAGAAATTGCGGTTGACCCATTGCGCCGGCCCAGGAGCCGCGCAGTCGCGAGCGCGTGACGTCGCCTCTCTGCAGCATGACCAGCGCGGCGACGAACTCATCGGAGAAGATCGTGCCTCGATGGCCGGCATAGGCCAGCGTCGCCAGCACGCGCAGCGTGTCCGCGCCACCGGTCGCGGAACCGAAATTGCTTTCCACCCCCAATATGGCGAGCGCGATCTCCGAGGGCACGCCGCTACGCTCCTCGATCGTCGCGAGCGGACCGGAGAGCTCGCCCGCGAGCGAGCGCCCCCGCGCGACGCGCGCCGGCGTGACCGCGCCGGCGACATAGGAGGGAATGGAAATGGTGAACTCGGCTTGAGCCTGTGGGCGCTGCAGCAATCCGGGCTCCGGCGCCAGCCCGGCGACCGCGGAATCGAAAATCTCGCGCGAGACGCCGGCGTCGCGCGCCGCGGGCCATAATTGCTGCAGGAAACGGTCGAGATCAGAACCGGCAGCGCTTTCCCCGGCGTTGGCGAAAGGACCGAAAAAAGCCGTCAGGACAAAGAGTAGGAAAACGGCTGGCAATGTTTTGGACGCATCGCGGCGACTGGCGCGAGCGTGGCCGAAATCTTGTCTCATTTTTGCCCGCGAGCTTGGCCATTCTTTGGAATCTTTACACTTTTGGCCATTTTGTTTGACACTTCGCTGCGCTGCGTTTTCAATCGACATGTCTCGACTTCCACAAGGAGCCGCGAACAGGACAGGACCAAGGCGGAACGGAAATGACGCATCAACCCATGATTACGAGTTTTCGTGCGCCGATCCAGCTCGGAAAAAAGGCGATCCCCATCAAGGACGAGCATGAGCTGAAGGCCAAGCTGCGAGCCGCCGGCCTTCGCCCCACCTCGCAGCGCATCTCGCTCAGCAAGCTGCTCTATGGCAATGGCGACCGCCATGTGAGCGCCGAGGCCCTTCACGCCGAAGCGCGCGAGGCCGGCCTGCAGATGTCGCTCTCCACCGTCTATAACACTCTCAACCAATTCGCCGATGTGGGCCTGCTGCGAGAAATCGCCGTGCAGGGCCCGCGCACCTATTTTCACACCCGGACCGCGCCGCACCACCATTTCATGGACGAGGTGAGCAAGCGCATGTTCGACGTGGTCGACGGCTCTGTCGAATTCGCCAAGCTCCCCGCGCCGCCCGAGGGCATGGAGATCGTCGGCTGCGACGTGATTATTCGCCTGCGGCCGAAGCGTAAGGGATAACGGCCTTCGGGAGCGAAGCTCCCGCACCCTCTCCCGCAGAGCGAGGGAGGGCCTGGCGAGGGGGCCTCTCGGATCAGCCGAGCAGCTTGGCGATCTCCGCCTTGAGCCCGTCGGCGATATCCGGCCGCGCCAGCCCGAAGGCGAGATTGGCGGCGAGAAAGCCGAGCTTCGATCCGGTGTCATAGGTCTTGCCGTCGAAGCGCACGCCATGGAATGCCTGCGAAGCGGAGAGCGTCACCATGCCGTCGGTGAGCTGAATCTCGCCGCCCGCGCCCTTCTCGCCCTTGGCCAGAATGTCGAAAATCTCCGGTTGTAGAATATAGCGGCCCGAAATCATCAGATTGCTCGGAGCGGTCCCGCGCGGCGGCTTCTCCACCATGGCTGTTATCTCGAAGCTCGCCCCGAAATCCCCGCCCACGGAGACGATGCCATATTGATGCGTCTCCTCCGGCGGCACTTCCTCCACCGCAATGATGTTGCCGCCATGGGTCTCATAAGCCTCGACGGACTGGGCGAGGCAGCGGCTCTTCTTCGGCCCATTGCCGAGCGTCACCATATCCGGCAGCAGCACGGCGAAGGGCTCGTCGCCGACGATCTCGCGCGCGCACCAGACGGCGTGGCCGAGGCCGAGCGGCGCCTGCTGGCGGGTGAAGCTCGCCGCGCCGGCGGGCGGCAGATCGGCGATCAGCGCGTCATATTCCTTGATCTTGCCGCGCTTTTTCAGCGTGTCCTCGAGCTCATAGGCGATGTCGAAATGATCCTCGATGACGCCCTTGTTGCGCCCGGTCACGAAAATGAAATGTTCGATGCCTGCCTCGCGCGCCTCGTCCACCACATGCTGGAGCACGGGGCGATCGACGACGGTGAGCATCTCCTTCGGAACCGCTTTGGTCGCCGGAAGGAAGCGCGTGCCGAGGCCGGCCACCGGAAATACAGCCTTGCGAATGCGTTTGCTCATGATTAGTCCATTTCGAGCGAGTGTGACCCGAGCGCGAGATCGCGATGCCGGAGCGGGATTTCGAAAAAGTCGAAAGCGACTTTCCGATATCCCACAACGTCGCGAGACGACCGCTCGGCCCACGCCGGGCCAGGATTCGTCCTTAACCATTGCCCGTTAATTTCCCGTGAGGACGTCTTCAGCAGGAAGGGCGCGGAATGACCATTCTCGTGACCGGCGGCGCCGGCTATATCGGAAGCCATATGACGCTCGAGTTGCTCGACGCCGGCGAGGACGTCGTCGTGCTCGACGACCTCTCTACGGGCTTTCGCTGGGCGGTGCCGGAGCAGGTTCCGCTCATCATCGGCGATTTCGGCGACGAGGCGCTGTTGCGCGATCTGTTCGCGCGTCACGCGGTCGAGTCGATCATTCATTTCGCCGCCAAGATCGTGGTTCCCGAGTCTGTCGCCGATCCTCTCGGTTACTATCTCAACAATACGGCGAAAGCGCGAGCTCTGCTGGCGGGCGCGGTCGCTGCGGGCGTGAAGCGCTTCATCTTTTCTTCGACCGCGGCCGTCTATGGCGACCCGGAGCGCAATCCGGTGACGGAGGACGAGAGCCTGAAGCCGGTCTCGCCCTATGGCCGCTCCAAGCTGATGGTCGAGTGGATGCTCGAGGATGTGTCGCGCGCGCATGACCTCTCTTATGTAGCGCTGCGCTATTTCAACGTCGCGGGCGCCGACCCCAAAGGCCGCTCCGGCCAATCGACGCCCAAGGCCACGCATCTCATCAAGGTCGCTGTGCAGGCGGCGCTGGGGCTGCGTCCCGCCATGCAGGTCTTCGGGACCGATTATGCGACGCCGGACGGCACATGTCTGCGCGACTATATCCATGTCACCGATCTCGCCCGCGCCCATCTCGACGCGCTACGCCATTTGCGCGGGGGAGGCGAGAGCCTCGTCTGCAATTGCGGCTATGCCCATGGCTTCTCGGTGCTCGAGGTGATCGAGACGGTCAAGCGCGTCTCCGGCGTCGATTTCCCGGTCGAATTCGCCGGGCGCAGGCCGGGCGATCCGGCCGCGATCGTCGCCGCCAACGACCGCATCCGCTCGAAGCTCGGCTGGACGCCGCGCCATGACGATCTCGAGACGATCGTGCGTCAGGCGCTGGATTGGGAGCGAAAGCTGGCCGCGCGTAACGATAGTGGAGCGTAGTGTATATGCTAGGGAAATATTCTGGAACGTTTTGAATATCGACAAAACAACCCCTAAATACAATTATTTGTACAATGAATAAGCTTGCGGCATCCGATTTCGGCGCAGGCGCAGGCGCAGGCGCAGGCCGGCTTTAATTGGAGCGGCGTGGCCGGCGATCCGTCATTCGAGGCCGCGCCGCTCCCAGGGCGGAACGGGCGCGAAGCGGCGCAGGAGCTCGTCGACCGTCATTCTGACTTTCGGCGCCATATCCTTGGCGCGCGGCCAGAGAGCGTGAATCGGTGCGGGCTCCGTCGCCTCGGCGAGCAGCGATTCGAGCCGTCCGCTCTTCAAATCTTGGTCGATGAGCCAGAGGGGCAGAAGCGCGAGGCCGGCGCCGGCCAGCGCCGCGTCGCGCAGCGCTTCTCCATGGCCGAGCCTGTGGCGCGGCCGAACGCCGATCTCGACAGCCGCGCCGTCTTCACCGCGCAGGCGCCAGGGAAGCGTCCGGCCGTCGTGGGAAAAGGCGACGCAATCATGTCCGGCGATCTCGGTGGGGGTTCTCGGCCGCCCGCGCGCGTCGAGATAGGCGGGAGCGGCGCAAAGAAGCGCGCGCTGCGTCCCTAGCTTGCGGCCGATGAGGGTCGCGAGATCGCCGGGCTCGCCGAGGCGAACGACGAGATCGACGCCTTCCTCCACCAGCAGCACGTTGCGGTCGGTGAAGGAGATGTCGAGGTCGAGCTCGGCATGGCGCCGCGCGAGCTCCAAAAGCGCCGGCATGACCCACAGCCGCCCGAAGGCGATCGGCAGGCTGACGCGCAGCAGGCCGCCGACCGTCTGACGCCGGGACGCCAGAAGCGCCTCTGCGCTCTCGAGTTCGGCCAGGACTTTCAGGCAGCTCTCGTAATAGGCGCGCCCATCCGCGGTCAGCCCGAGGCTGCGCGTCGTGCGGTCGAGGAGGCGCGCGCCGAGTCTCTCCTCTAGCCGGCCGACGGTTTTGGCGACAGCGGATTTCGAGAGGCCCATCTGCGCCGCGGCGGCCGTGAAGCTTCCCGATTGCGCAGAATGGACGAAAGCGGCGACGCCGGAGAGATGCGAACGCGGGTCGAGGCTCATCCCATCGATCCTTTGACGACAAAATTGCGGAAATGCTCGTCCAAAGGAGCGCCATGAGCGCAGGATGGTTGTCAATATAGTCCTCGCCGGATGCGACCGCCGTCCCGGCGGCTGCCCGACGAATGGAGAGTCTCATGAGCGGTTCGATGCGCGTCTGGCGTCTGCGCCAATTCGGTGTCGACAATCTCGAACGGGTCGACATCCCGATTCCTGCCGTCGGCGAGGGCGAGCTTCTTATCCGCGTCGCGGCCGTGTCGCTGAACTATCGCGACAGCCTGGTCGCGGAGGGGGGACTCCTCGCCGAGCCGCCCGCCTGGCCGTTCACGCCGGTGTCGGATTTCGCGGGTACCGTCGTGGAGACGGGCGCGGGCGTGACGCGTTTTCGCGTCGGCGATCGCGTGATGGGGAATTTCTGGACGCGCTGGATCGACGGGGAGCCGCCCGTCTCGCTGTGCCGCTACGGCGAATCGCTCGGCGGTCCGCTGCCCGGCGCGCTCGCCGATTACATCGTTCTGCCCGAGACGGTCTCCGTGCGTTCGCCGTCCTCGCTCTCGGACGAACAGGCCTCGACGCTGCCCATCGCGGCGCTGACCGCCTGGTTCGCCCTGGTGGAGACAGGACGCCTCGCGGCGGGCGAGAGCGTGCTGATCCAGGGAACGGGCGGCGTCTCGCTGTTCGGCCTGCAGATCGCGCGTGCGCTCGGAGCAAGGACGATCGTCCTCTCGCGAGACGCCGCCAAGCTGCGCCGCGTCGAGGCGCTCGGCGCCGATCATGGCGTCGACACGTCACAGACGCCCGAATGGTCCGCTGCGGTCCTCGCTTTGACGGACGGACGGGGCGTGAACCATATTCTCGAGACGATCGGCGGCGACAATCTTCGCCGCTCGGTGGAAGCCCTGGCGAGCGGAGGGCGTATCTCGCAGATCGGCCTGCTCGCGGGCGAGACGCTCCAATTCCCGGCCGTGCCCTTCATGCTGCGGCGGGCCATATTGCAAGGCGTCGCCGTCGGCCACAGACGCGCATTCGAGGATCTCGTCGAGGCGATCGACCGCTTGGCCATCGCGCCGGTCATCGACCACGTCTATGGTTTCGACGAGGCGCCCAGTGCCTTCGCTCATCTCGGGCGAGGCCCATTCGGCAAGGTGATCGTCTCGATGGCGCGCTGACGCGCGCGCGTCACCCCGTGTTGCGCAGGCCGGCGGCCACGCCATTGATGGACATCAATATGCCCTGGCGGATGTCGTCGCCGGTCTGGCCGCCGCGCCAGCGGCGAATGAGCTCCACCTGCAGATAGTTGAGCGGCGCAATATAGGGGAAGCGATGATGCAGCGAGCGCGCCAGCGCCGGATTGTCGGCGAGCCGCTGGCTCGATCCGGTGAGATCGGCGAGCGCGGCGTTGGCTCTGCTCCACTCCGCCTCTATCTCCCCATAAATGCGGTCGGCGAGCGCGTGATCCTGCACGAGGCCTGCATAGTGACGCGCGATCGAGAGATCGGTCTTCGACAGGATCATGTCGATATTGGAGAGCAGCGTGCGGAAGAAAGGCCATTCGCGATACATGCGCTTCAGCAGCTCGAGCTTGGCGCCGTCGTCGCCCTCGCGGAAGCGCGCGATCGCCGAACCGAAGCCATACCAGCCGGGAAGGGCGAGGCGCGCCTGACCCCAGGAAAAGCTCCACGGAATGGCCCGCAGATCCTCGATCTTGCGTGACGGCTTGCGCGAGGCCGGCCGCGAGCCGATGTTGAGCGAGGCGATCTCGGAGATCGGCGTCGAGGCGAAGAAATAATCGACGAAGTCCGGCGTCTCGTAGACGAGGCCGCGATAGGCGTCCATGCCCCATTGCGCGAGCTTTTCCGCCACCTCGAGGAATTCCGGCGGCGGGGCCTTGCTGTGCGAGAGCAGCGTCGCCTCCAGCGTCGCGGCGACGAGCAGCTCGAGATTGATGCGGCCGATCTGCGGATTGGCGTATTTCGCCGCGATCACCTCGCCTTGCTCGGTGAGGCGGATCTGCCCGTTCACCGTGCCCGGCGGCTGCGCGAGAATGGCGTCGTAGCTCGGGCCGCCGCCGCGTCCCACCGTGCCGCCGCGCCCATGGAAGAGGCGCATGGCGATAGACGGCAGGCCGGAGAAGAAATCCGCGAGCGCGGTGGAGGCGCGATAGAGTTCCCAAATGCTCGCGAGAATGCCGCCGTCCTTGTTGCTGTCGGAATAGCCCAGCATGATGTCCTGTTGCGCGCCGGAATTGGTGACGAGCTTGACGATGCCGGGCAGCGCATAGAATTCGCGCATGATCACAGCGGCGTTGCGCAGATCGCCGATCGTCTCGAACAAAGGCACGATGATGAGATCGGCGGCGACGATATTGGCGTCGCGCGGATCGAGCGTGCCGCGCATCATGCCGCATTCCTTCTGCAGCAGCAGCACTTCCAAAAGATCGCTCACCGTCTCCGTATGGCTGACGATGTAATGGCGGATCGACTCGTGACCATAGGTCTTGCGCATCTCCGCCGCGCGCTCGAAGATCGCCAGCTCGCTCGCGACGTCCTCCGAATAAGTGGCGTCGACGAGCCGCACCGGCCGTGGGTCGCTCAGCAGCTTCAGCAGCAGCGCGCGCTTCTCCTCTTCCGAGAGCGCGGCGTAATCTGGAGCGACGCGCGCCTCGCGCAGCAGCGCGGCGATGGTCTCCTCATGACGGTCGGAGCTCTGGCGCAGATCGACAGTGGCGAGATGGAAGCCGAAGACTTCCGCCGCGCGAATCAAAGGCTCGAGACGTTGCGTCGCAATCACCTCGCTGTGATGGCAGCGCAGCGAATCGTCGACGATCTCGAGGTCGGCGAGAAAGGCGCGCGGGTCGGGGTAGGGCGCGCCGGGCGCCCGCGCATGGCGCTGCGCCTGCTGGCCGGTCAGCTCCTCGAGCGTCGCGGCGAGGCGGGCGTAGACGCCGATCAGCGCGCGGCGATAGGGCTCGTCGTCGCGATGCGGATTGTCGTCGCCCGAGCGCGCGGCGAGCGCCTCGAGCGCCTGGCTGCAGCCGGCGTAGCGGCGCGAGATGGACAGCTCGGCGCCGAGCTCATGCACCTCGTTGAGATAGAAGCGCAGCGCCGTCTCGCCCTGCATGCGCAGCGCATTGGCGAGCGATTCGGCGCGCACATTGGGATTGCCGTCGCGGTCGCCGCCGACCCAAGTGCCCATGCGCAGAAAGGGCGGAATGCGCAAGCCGCCGAGACGCTCTTCTATATCGGCGTAGAGCAGAGGAATTTGGCGCAGGAAGGTGCTGCGATAATAGCTCAGCGTATTGGCGATCTCGTCGCGCACGGTGAGCCGCGCCTGGCGCAGCAGTTCCGTCTGCCACAGCTGCGAGACGCGGGCGCGCAATTGCAGCTCGTTGCGGGCGAGCTCGGCTTTGTTGCGCGCATGTGGGCGCGCCTCCAGCAGGGCGGAGATGGCGTGCTCGGCGTCGAGCAGGCTCTTGCGCCGCACTTCCGTCGGATGCGCCGTGAGCACGGGCGAGACCCAGCCGTTGGAGAGCACTTGCGCCACCTTGCCGGGGCCGATCGAGGCCTTGCGCAAATGGGCGAATGTGTTGGCGAGGCTCGGCTGGGGGGAGGATTCGTCGCCCTGCAGCGGATGCAGATCCTCGGCGATATTGGCGAGATGGGAGAAATAGCTGAAGGCGCGGATGACGGTGACGGCCTCGCTCGCCGAGAGCGAGCGCAGAAGCGCCTCGAGCTTCTGGTCGGCCTCGTCGTCGCCATTGCGGCTGACGGCCACGGAGAGGCGGCGGATGGTCTCTATGCGCTCGAAGGCGGCGACGCCCTCCTGCTCGCGCACCGTGTCGCCGAGCAGGCGTCCGAGCAGGCGAATGTCGGCGAGCAGCGACTGATCGTCGAGCATGGCGGAGGAGCTGAAATTGGCGGCGTCTGTTTCGACTTGCATAGGGGGCGTCGATCCTCGAGCGGGGGCGCCGTCGGGCGCGGTAGGTGAGGGCAGCTATAGCAGATTTTGGCGAAATTACGATGCGGGGCGGTGATGGAGGCGGATCCGGACAGCGCATCGAACCGAATGCGGTAGCCCCGACCCGACGCTCTCCCTTGTTCCGCCCGCCCGTCCGACTTATAGACCTCGCTGCGGCCGTAACCTCACCGAGTTCGTCCAGATGGAAGACGCGTCCTCGATTCTGATTCCCGCCGCCGTCGGCGCGCTGCTCGGCGCGGCTTTCGCGTTTCTCGCGCGCTGGTCGGAGCGTTATCCGCAGGCTGGCTCCCGCCGCGTGCTGGCCTATGCGCTCATCGCTACGGCCGCGCTCTATGTCGGTCTCGCTTTCGCTTCGGACAATCCCAAGGCCTGGTTCGGCATAGAGATGACCGGCTTCGCCATTTTCGGCTCCTTCGCCTTGCTGGGTCTCGTCGGCTCGCCCTGGTGGCTCGCCATCGGCTTCGCTCTGCATCCGTTCTGGCATTTGCAGTTCCACTATGTCGGCACCGGCTCGGAGTTTGCGCCGGCGTGGTTCACGCTCGGCCTCACGGGTTTCGATCTGGCGGTCGCCGCTTATGTCGTCTATGCCGTGCTGCGTGACGCCGATCCGGCGCTCCAGCGCAAGGCGCAGCGGTCGACTGTCCCGGACGAGGACGAGCCGGAGCGCCCGCTCACGCGCAACGAACGCCGCGCCGCCAAAAAACCGCGATGAACCGCAACGCCGCAGAGAGGCTCGCTCGATGAACGCTCCCGCCGATTTCACTCTCCGTCACGACTGGACGCTGGAGGAGATCGTCGCCATCCACGACACGCCTCTCCTGGAGCTCGTGGCGCGGGCGAGCGCGCTGCACGCCCGCTTCTTCGATCCCAATGACGTGCAGAAGGCGGCGCTGCTCAGCATCAAGACCGGAGGCTGCCCGGAGAATTGCTCCTATTGCTCGCAATCGGCGCATCACCGCGAGGTCAAGCTCGACCGCGTGGAGCTGATGGGGGTGGACGAGGTTCTGGGCGCCGCCAAGCGCGCGCGGGAGGCGGGGGCGGATCGTTTCTGCATGGGCGCGGCCTGGCGTCAGGCGCCGAAGGGCGAGCGTTTCGACTCCGTGCTGGAGATGGTGCGCGGCGTGCGGGCTCTCGGCATGGAGGCCTGCGTCACGCTCGGCATGCTCGACGACGGACAGGCCAAGTCTCTCGTGGAGGCGGGCCTCACCGCCTATAATCATAATCTCGACACGGGGCCGGAATTCTACGGCGAGATCGTCACCACTCGCAGCTATGAGGACCGCCTCGCGACGCTCGCCGCCGTGCGCCGGGCCGGCATAGAAATGTGCTGCGGCGGCATCATCGGCATGGGCGAGAGCGTGCGCGACCGCGCCCATATGCTGCAGGTTCTGGCCTCCTTCGATCCTCATCCAGAGAGCGTGCCGATCAATGCGCTGGCGGCCATAGAAGGCACGCCGCTCGAGGGCCGTCCACCGGTGGATTCGCTGGAGCTGGTGCGAATGATCGCGACGACGCGCATCCTCATGCCGAAATCCCGCGTGCGCCTGTCGGCGGGTCGCTCGGGCCTTTCGCGCGAGGCGCAGATATTGTGCCTCGTCGCCGGCGCCAATTCCATTTTCTATGGCGAGAAGCTGCTGACGGCCGGCAATCCCGGCCTCGACGCCGACGCCGCGCTGTTCTCCGCGCTTTCCGCGCAAGGGGAGGGCGCCTGCGCGGCGAAGCAATAGGCGCGGGAGGCGCGTTCCAGGACGCGGAGGATAAGCGGGGAGAGACAGATGCACGGGCAAGACCGCTTTCTCCTCGCCGGCGTGATGGGCTGGCCGATCTCCCATTCGCGCTCGCCCAAAATCCATAATTACTGGCTGGCGCGCTATGGCCTCGCGGGCGCCTATGTCCCGCTCGCCATAGAGCCCGGACGGCTCGAGGCGGCGTTGCGCGCGCTGCCGTTGCTGAATTTCTCGGGCTGCAATCTCACCATCCCGCACAAGGAAGCGGCGCTTTCCGTCGTCGACTCTCTGGACGCCAGCGCGAAACGCATCGGCGCGGTGAACTGCGTCGTGGTGGAGGAGGACGGAACGCTGTCGGGCCGCAATTACGATGGTTTCGGCTTCACCGCGTCATTGCATGCGGCGGCGCCCATGTGGCGGGCGGACGCCGGGCCGGTGGTCGTCATCGGCGCGGGCGGGGCGGCGCGTGCGGTCATCGCAGGGCTCATCGACGCCGGAGCGGCGGAGGTGCGGCTGTTCAACCGGACTCTCGAGCGCGCGCAGAAGATCGCCGCCGATTTCGGCGCGCCCGTATCGGCCTTCCGCTGGGAGGAGCGCGCCGAGGGCCTCGCCGGCGCGGGCTTGCTGGTGAATACGACCAATCAAGGGATGGTCGGCGAGCCGCCGCTCGACCTGCCGCTGGATCGTCTCCCCACGGAGGCGCTCGTCTCCGATATCGTCTATGCGCCCTTGGAGACGCCGCTGCTGGCCGCCGCTCGCGCGCGCGGCAATGTCGCGGTGGACGGGCTCGGCATGCTGATCCATCAGGCGCGGCCGGCCTTCCGCGACTGGTTCGGCGTCATGCCCGAGGCGACGCCGGAGCTGCGCGCGCTGATCGAAGCGACGCTCTAACCCGCTTTCCGCTCGGCCGGTTTCGGTCGAGCGACGCGCATTTGCTCGACGACGTCACGCCACAAAGGCGGAGACGGCGAAGCGGAAGGGCGACCAGCGGCTCGAGAGTTCGACGAATTCATTGGCGCGCTTCACGAAGGTCGAATAGCGCTCGCTCGCGAAACGTGATTGCGCCTCGAGCGCGTCTCCCATCGATCGCGCCTGACCGAGCGCCAGCGCCAGATCGAAGACGGCGGCAGTGTTCTCGTTCACGAGATCTATCGTCTTCAGCGGCCAGAGGCTGGGATCGAGCGGGAGCGCTGGCTTGGCCACGGACGTCTCGATCTTCGCGGCGACGATGGTCACGGGCGCGAGCGGCGGCTCGACGGCGGGTTCGGCCACGGTCTCGAGGATCGGCGTCTCGGGCGCCGGTTCGGCGACGGTTTCGAGGAAGGTCTCGACGATGGGCTCGGCTGCCGACAGAGCCACTTCGACAGGCTCCAGCGCGGCGGCTACGGCTTCGATCTCGGCGGGCGGCGCGGGTTGCTGCTGCGCGGCCTCCGGCTCATCGTCGTCCAGCGCGTCCTTCAGGGTGATCGGCGGCTCCTTCGGCGTCGGCGCCGGCGGGCGCTTGGAAGAACCTCTCGTATGGGTGGCCATCGCTTCGGGCTCCTGTGCTCTGGTTCCGGCGCGCCGATCCGAATCGCCTCGGCGCGAGGCTCGGGGAGACGCCGCCAAACTCACGCCGTGAACGCGTCTCGTCGAGGCGCCGCGCGTCATCGGCGCGGCGCCGTCGGAACTCACTTGCCGGTCGTCGCCTTTTGCAGCGCGGCGCCCAAATCCTTGGCCTGGCTCTGGATCGCCTCGACCTGGCTCTTCACATATTCCGCCTGCAGCTGGAGAACCTCCTGCGGATCCTTCGCGCGCAGGAGCTTCTGGGCGAGGTCGAAGGCGGCGTTCACATTGGCTTCGGCGTAGCCGAGCGCCTTCGCGCTCACATCCTTGGCCCCGACCTGGAAGGTGGCGGTCGTGGTCTCGACAGAGCCGATCGCTTTTTGCGCGGCTCCGGCGAATCCCTCGAACGCCTTGCGCGCCTGCTCGACGCTCTTTTCGGCGAAGTCGCGGACTTCGTTCGGTATCTGGTAGATCGGATCGCTCACGAATGCTTCCTTCTGGTCGGGCCGGCCTCGACCGCCCGTCGGCCGAGGAACGGGCGCCGGCCGGCCGCCTATGGCGCCGTTCAACGCGCGGCGCGATTGGAAATCATCGCGCGTCGCGAAGCAACATGAACCGCCGATTCGAATATGGCTCAACTCATGTTGCATTGCAACATAATTGTCGCCGCCAACCGGCGCATCCGTTCATCATGAATCGTCGAAGCTTGTTAAAATGTCGTGCGCCGCATAGACCAAGCCGCGCCGAACCTTTAAGTTTCTTTTAACCGATCGTTCACCTTCGATCGGCCGCGTCGCGCGTTCCGCGTCGCCTTTGTTCCGCGCCGGATTCCGGCGCTTGTCGCGTCCGAAGAGGCGCTGTCGATATGAGCGAGCACGACAGGCTGGGGATCGAGAGCGAGGCGGTCGCCGCACAGATCAGCGCCGATCCGGCCTTTGCCGCGCTCGAGGCGTCTGGCGCGCCGATCGTCGCGGCCGCGGGCGAGCCGCTCGCGGTCGTCCACGCCAATGAATCCGCCATCTCCGTATTCGGCGGCGATCTCGACGCGCTCGGCGAACGTTTGTTCCGTGGCGCGGAGCCCGGCGCGCGCCGGCTCCGCGAGCTCGCGGGCGCGCAGAGCCACGCCTCGGCGCCGCGCCTCGAGCGGCTGCGCTTCTCCTTCGGCCCCATAGCGCAGACGGCGACGGTGCTGTGTCGCACCCTGGCCGCCGAGCGAGACGCGCCGTCTTTGTTCCTCGTCGCCTTGCTCGGCATGCGCTCGGCCGCGTCCGAGAGCGCCGTCCCGGCCGTGCCGCAGCCCGATCCCGAGAAAGCTCCCGAGAAAGCTCCAGAGACACTCGCGCCGCCCGCGCGGCGACCGGAGCGTTTCCTCTGGCGCGCCGACGCCGAGGGGCGCGTCCTCGACGTCACCTCCGCGCTCGCGGATGTCGTCGGGCGGGAGAATGGCGAAATCGCCGGACGGCTGTTTCTCGATCTGGCGAGCCGTCTGCGGCTCGCTTCCGACGATCGCCTCGCCGAGGCTTTCGCCTCGCGCCGCTCCTGGAGCGGGGTGGAGCTCGACTGGCCGCTCGAGGGCGGCTCGGCGCGCGTCCCGGTGACGCTCGGCGCGCTGCCCGTTTTCGACGATGGGCGTGGTTTCGGTGGTTATCAGGGCTATGGCGTGCTGCATGTGGACCGACTGCGCAGCGAGGCCGAGCCGCAGATCGCGGAGATCGAGCCGCCGCCCGTCGCGGTCGCCGAGGCTCCTGTGGAGACCGAGTCCACGCCGGTGATGGCCGGCGGCGCCAAGATCGTGCCGTTGCGGCCGATGCCGCGGCTCGAAGAGGCCGCCGCCTCCATCGGCGAGGCGCTGTCGGCGAGCGAGCGCACGGCCTTCGACGAGATCGCGCGGGCGCTCGCCTCCGCCGCGCAAAAGCCGGCCAAGGGATCTGTGCGAGATCTGTTCGAGACGATCGAGCAGGCGACGACGGGGCAGGCCGTGGCGGCGTCGGCGGAGCCCGAGGCCGAGGTCGAGCCTGCGCCGTCGAATGAGAATTTCGCCATTCCCGGCGATGTGTCGCGCGCCGCCGCGCTGCTCGACCGCCTGCCGATCGGCGTGATGGTCGCGCGCGGGGCCGAGATTCTCTACGCCAATCGCACGCTGCTCGAATATTTGGGCTATTCCGACGCCGACGCTCTCGCCGCCGACGGCGGGGCGACGCGGCTCTTCGCCGGCCGCCGGCCGCCCACCGCGCCGGATGGAACCGCGGGCGGCGTCGTCGAAGTCTTGGATTGCGATGGCGAGCCGCTCGAGGCGGACGCGCGTCTCGAGCCGATCGAATGGGATGGCGTTTCCGCGACCCTCGTCACCTTGCGCAGCGCGCATCCGCCCTCCGCCGCGCCGGAGTCCGCTCGCGCCGGCGCATTGCGCAAGGAGGCGGAAACGCGCCGCCACGAGGCGGAGGAGCTTCGCGCCGTTCTCGATGCGATGATCGACGCTGTGGCGGTCGTCGATGCGGACGGCAGATTGCGCAGCGTCAATGCGGCGTTCGTCGGGCTCGTCGGAGCCGAGCCGCGGACGCTGCTGGGCTCCGGCCTCGCCTCGCTGTTTTGCGACGCCGATCAGGGAGCGGTCGCCGATTTTCTCCGCCGCCCCGCGGGACGTGAGACGGGGGAGGGGCTCCAGGTCCAAGCGCGCGTGCGCAAAGGCCAATTGCTTCCGGTGCAGCTGACGCTCGCGCCGCTCGGCCCGCCGCCCGAGCAGAGGCGCTGCGTCATTCTGCATGTCATCCGCCGCCGCAGCTCGGACGACGAGCTCGAGGCCGCCCGCCGCGAGGCCGAGCGCGCCAGCGCCGCCAAGACCGATTTTCTGGCCAAGGTGAGCCATGAGATTCGCACGCCGCTCAACGCCATCATCGGCTTCGCCGAGGTGATGATGGAGGAGCGCTTCGGCCCGCTCGGCAATGAGCGCTACAAGGAATATCTCAAGGATATCCACACGTCCGGCGCGCATGTGCTGAGCCTCGTCAACGATCTGCTCGACCTTTCCAAGATCGAGGCGGGCAAGTTCGAGCTCGATGTGGAGCGCATCGACGCCAACGCCGTCATCTCCGAATGCGTGTCGATCATGCAGCCGCAGGCGAGCCGTAGCCGCGTGGTGATCCGCCTGTCCTTGTGGCCGCGCTTGCCGCGCATCCTTGCCGACGGCCGGTCGCTGCGGCAGATATTGCTCAACCTTCTGTCCAATGCGGTCAAGTTCAACGAGGCCGGCGGGCAGGTGATCGTGTCGAGCGCCTTGACCGACGCCGGATATGTGGTGATCCGCGTGAAGGACACAGGCATAGGCATGTCCGAGAACGAGATCGAGACGGCGCTCGAGCCTTTCCGTCAGATCGGCGCGTCGCGCGGCGGCACCGGGCTCGGTCTGCCGGTGACCAAAGCGTTGATCGAGGCTAATCGCGCCTCCTTCTCGATCAAGAGCCGCAAGAACCAAGGCACGCTGGTCGAGGTCGCCTTTCCGCCGCCGCAAGTGCTCGCGGCGGAATAGGGCGAGCCTCTCAGGCGGGGCGCGCTGGAGAGGGGAGCTCGATGAATCCGTCGGATGTCTTTTGCATGGAAGAGGCGTTTCGTCAGGCGAAGAAGAGCTTCGACGAGGGCGGTTTGCCGATCGGCTCCGTGCTCGCCGAAGGCGCGCGCATTCTCGGCCGCGGCCATAATCGCCGCGTGCAGCAGGGCGATCCGATCCTGCATGGCGAGATGGATTGTCTGCGTGACGCGGGGCGCAGGGAGTCCTATCGCGAGACGACGCTCTATACGACGCTCTCGCCCTGCATGATGTGCGCTGGGACGATCGTGCAATTCAAAATTCCGCGCGTCGTCGTGGGCGAGAACAGAAGCTTTGGCGGCAATGAGCAGTTTTTGCGCGACCATGGGGTCGAGGTGACGCTGCTCGACGATGCGCGCTGTCGCGAGTTGATGCGGAGCTATATCGAAGCGCATCCTTCGATCTGGCGCGAGGACATCGCCGAGGACGAGGCGCGTGGGGGAGCCGGGGCACAGTGACAGTCGATCTCAACGCCGATCTCGGGGAAGGATTCGGAGCCTGGCGCATGGGCGACGACGAGGCCATGCTCGACCTCGTCACTTCCGCCAATGTCGCCTGCGGCTATCACGCGGGCGATCCCGACATAATGGCGCGCTGCTTCTCGCTGGCGAAGACGCGCGGCGTCGCCATTGGCGCGCATGTGTCCTTTCCCGATCTCGCGGGCTTCGGCCGCCGGCGCATTCCCTATTCGGCCGCCGAGGTCGAGCGTCTCGTCGCCTATCAGATCGGCGCGGCGCAGGCGCTAGCGCTCTATAGCGGCCATCGCCTCACTTATGTGAAATGTCATGGCGCGCTCGCCAATGTCGCGGAAGTCGAGCCGGAGATCGCGCTCGCCGTAGCGCGGGCGACGCGCGCCGTCGACGCCGGCCTCACTCTGCTCGCCATCGCGCGCAGCGAGCAGGTGGCGGCGGCCGAGCATATCGGCGCGCTCATCGCCCATGAGGTCTTCGCCGATCGCTCCTATCTCGACGACGGACGGCTGAAGTCGCGCAGCCAGAAGGGCGCCGTCATCGAAGATCCCGATTGGGCCGCCGCGCGCGCGCTCGCGATGCTCGAGGAGCAGGCGATCGTCACCGAGAGCGGCAAGCGCTTGCCGACGCCGATCGACTCGATCTGCGTGCATGGGGACACGGCGCACGCCGTCGACATGACGCGGCGTCTGCGCGTGGCGCTGGAGCGCGCCGGCTATAGACTGTCACCCTTCGCGCCAGCGGAAGCCTGAGGCGATGCGCTACGCCGCGCCGCGTTGTCTCGACGCCGGCGAGGCGGCGCTCGTCATCGAATTCGGCGACAGCGTCGATCTTTCCATCAACGCGGAAGTGCTGGCTCTGGACGCAGCGCTGCGCGCCGCGCCGCTCGCGGGAATCATCGAGACGGTTCCGACCTATCGCTCGCTGATGATTCATTACGATCCTCTGGCGCTGGAGCGCGCCGCGCTCGTCGCCCATGTCGAGGCGCAGGAGAGCGCCATGCAGGAGAGCGCTGCGCCGAGCGTCCGCTGGATCATCCCCTGCTGCTACGAGCCGCCTCATGGCGAGGATCTCGCAGCGGCGGGCGCGGCGCTGTCGCTCGCGCCCGAGCGCGTCGCGGAGCTTCACTCGGGCGCAGAATATCGCGCTTATATGTATGGCTTCGCGCCGGGCTGGTGCTATCTCGGCGGCCTGCCGTCGGCGCTCGCGGTTCCGCGCCGCGCCGCGCCGCGCGGGCCGACGCCGCGGGGCGCTGTGCTCATCGGCGGCGGCCTCTCGCTCATCGGCGCCGATCCTATGCCGACCGGCTGGTATGTCCTCGGCCGCACGCCCGAGCGGCTTTTCGCAGTGGAGCGCGATCCGTCCTTTTTCGTCCAGGTCGGCGACGCGCTGCGTTTCGAGCCGATCGACGAGGCGACGTTTCGCGCGCTCGAGGAGAGGAGCGCGCGCGGTGAAATTGTCGCGCGGCGCGAGACGGCGTCATGAGCGCGCGTCTCGTCATCGGCACGGCGGGGCCGGGCGTCACGCTGCAGGATGCGGGGCGCCGCGGCAGCCTGCGCTTCGGCGTCACGCCGGCCGGTCCTATGGATGAGAGCGCCTTCGCCGCCGCCAATCTCGCGGCGGGAGCCGCGCCGGGCGCTGCGGCGATCGAGGTCTCGCTCGGCGGCTTGGAGCTGACGGCGGAAGGCGAGACCATAGGCCTCGCCATCGCAGGCGGCGCGTTCGATATTCGCGTCGACGGCGTGGCTCTTCCCTCCGCTTGCGCTCTATCGCTGGAGCCGGGCGCGCGTCTCTCCATTCGCGCGGGGAGGGGCGGCGCCTGGTGCTATGTCGCCGTCGTGGGACGCATCGACCTGCCGGCGGCGCTCGGCTCGCTCGCCACTCATACACGTTCGTCGATGGGTGGGCTCGAGGGACGCGGATTGCGGGCCGGCGATGTTCTGCCGCTCGCCGATCTCGCCTCGCCGCCGCGGGAATTGCTGGCGCTCGAGGCGCAGTGGCTCGCCGCCGGGGGCGAGCCGATCCGCGCGCTGCTCGGCCCGCAGGCCGATTATTTCACGCGAGAGGCGATCGGCGAGTTTCTGTCGGCGCGCTGGCGGGTCTCGCCGCGCAGCGACCGCATGGCCTATTGGCTCGAAGGCCCGCGCCTTCTTCATGCGAAGGGCCATGACATCGTCTCGGACGGCGTCGCGCTCGGCGCGATACAGGTTCCGGGCGATGGTTCGCCGCTCGTGCTGATGGCCGATCGCCAGCCGACCGGCGGCTATCCGAAGATCGCCAATGTCATCGGCGCCGATATCGGCCGCCTCGCGCAGAGACGGCCGGGTGAAGATTTCGCTTTCGTCGCCGTCTCGATCGAGGAGGCCGTCGCGGCCCGGCGCGCGCTGAGCGAGGCGATCGCCGCCGGGGTGCGGTTGCGTGCCGTGGGCGGGGAGATTTCGACGGAATTGCTGCTGTCCGCCAATTTGATCGGCGGCGTCACCGATGCGTATCGGCCTTTGGAGAAAGAGTAGGACACGCTCCTCCCCTAATCTCCCCTGCTGCAGGCTATCGGATTCACCCTTCGCGAGACGCTGCGGCCGTCCTGACCGGGCTTGTCCCGGCCATCCACGCCGAGCAGCTGAGAAACCAAAGGAAAGCGCCCGCTATCGACGGATTTCGTCCCATGCCGGGCTCCGCCGGAGCTTCGGAGCTACGTCAAACTTCTCAAGACGCCTCGGCGTGTCGGCGTGGATGGCCGGGACAAGCCCGGCCAAGACGTCGCGGGGGCGAGGAGGATGCGTGCATTCGATAGCTCGCCGCGCGGGAGGGGGAAGGCGGCAAGCATTGCGCAGACTTTTGCGAACGGCGGAATCCGCTCCCTGTCCGGCGCAGCGGGGGAGGGTTGGAAAGGGGGGCTAATCCTGCAACGGCCCCCAGGACGGATCGGACGCGTAAGACGGCGTCGGCACGGGGAATTCCGAGCGGCCGAAAATATCGACCATGAAAATCTTCGCGCCCGATCCGCCGCCCGGATCGCGGAAGAACATCAGGAACAGCCCGTTGGGCGCCCAGGTCGGGCCCTCGTTGTGAAAGCCCTCGGTGAGGATGCGCTCGCCGGAGCCGTCCGGCTTCATCACGCCTATGCCGAAGGAGCCGCTCGATTGCTTGGTGAAGGCGATGTAATCGCCCTTGGGCGACCAGACCGGCGTCGAATAACGACCCTGGCCGAAGGAGATGCGCCGCGCGCCGCCGCCGCTCGCACCCATTACATAGATCTGCTGCGAGCCGCCGCGATCCGATTCGAAGACGATCTCGCCGCCGCTCGGCGAATAGGAGGGCGAGGTGTCGATGGCGTTGGTGTCGGTGAGCCTGGTCGTCGTGCGGGAGCGTATATCCATGGCGTAGAGATTGGTCGCCGCGCCCTGCGAGAGCGACATGACGATCTTCTGCCCGTCCGGCGAGAAGCGCGGCGAAAAGGTCATGCCCGGAAAATTGCCGACCACCTCGCGCTGGCCGCTTTCTATGTTCAGCAGCAGCACTTTGGGATCGGCGGAGCCGAAGGACATATAGGTGACGTCCTGCGAGGAGGGCGAGAAACGCGGCGTGACGACGAGCTCGTCGCCGCGGGTCAGAAAGCGCACATTGGCGCCGTCCTGATCCATTATCGCGAGTCGCTTGCGGCGATGCTCCTTGGACCCGCTCTCGTCCACGAAGACGACGCGTGTGTCGAAGAAACCTTTCTCGCCGGTGATGCGCGTGAACACCGCGTCCGAGACGAGATGGGCGACGCGGCGCATATTGGCGGAATCGGTCACATATTGCTGGCCGGCGGCCTGCTCGCCCGTCGTCACGTCGAAGAGGCGGAACTCGGTCTTGAGCCGCCCGTCCGGGCCGCGCTGCGAGCGGCCGGTCACCACATATTGCGCGTTGACGGTGCGGAAGAGATCGAGATTGGGCGCGGCCTCGGAGCCGGCGGGCTCGGGGAAGCCGCCGGGCTCGATCGGGCGCAGGAAGA
Organism: Methylosinus sp. H3A; assembly: GCF_015709455.1. Lineage (NCBI taxonomy): Bacteria > Pseudomonadati > Pseudomonadota > Alphaproteobacteria > Hyphomicrobiales > Methylocystaceae > Methylosinus > Methylosinus sp. H3A. The sequence goes on along the minus strand of NZ_JADNQW010000005.1, from coordinate 3,959,321 downwards.
CGGAGCGCTTGAAGTTATTGACGATGACGCTGGTCACTATGCGCGCCGCCTCGTCGCCGGAGAAATTCGTCACCGCCACGGAGACCGGCTGAAAGCCGCCGCCCGCGCGCAGATCGAGCACGCGCGCCGCGCGCGCGGGCGCGGAGAGGAGCGGCGAGAAGGCTGCGCCGGCGAGAAGATGGGCGGCCGTGCGGCGGGTGATGTCGATCGTCATGAGACAGGGATCCTGGGCGTTTTCGAATTTCGGAGGCGAAGAGCGAGACGCCGCTACATATCTTCCCTCATATCCAATTCCGTGACGCGCCAATAATCGTAATGGGGCGCGAAGGCCGCCGGAATCGGCATGGGGCTGCAGCGCCGCACGGCGGCGAGCGCCTGCTCGCCGCGGCTGTGCTCGACGGGATCGGAGGAGGGGTTGAGCAGGCGCGGCGCACCCTCGAGCGCTCCTTCGCGCGTCAGGCGGAATTCGACGCGCGGCACATAGCTGTGTGCGTTGATCGACAGCGCGGCCTGCCAGCAACGGCGATAGTGATCGACCGTATAAGCGTCGATCTGCGCTTGCAGCGTCGGCGACATGCGCGGCGCGTTCGCCGTCGGCGCGCCGAGCGAGGCGGTCTTGGTCAGATCGGCGCCGGTCGCGGCGCGCCGCTGCGGGGCCTCGTGGCTCAAGAGATTGGCGATATTGGCGGCGTCGAATTTCGACTTGGGCGCGGATTCGTCGCCGGATTTCGGCTTGGCCGGCGGCTTGTCGGACTTCTTCTTCTCGTCGGATTCGCTCGGCGCGCCCTTTTCGGCGGCTTTCTTCTTCTCCAGGAGCTTGGCCACCTCATCGACCTTCAATTGCTTGGCGGGCTCCTTCGGCTTCGCCGCTTCCTTTTTGGCCTCTTCCTTGGGCTTCGGCTTCTCGGGAGGCTGCGGCGTCTCCTTCGCCTCCTTCTCGGGCTTCGGACGCACGGGGGGCTTTGGCTTCACCACTTCGGCCTCTTCCGGCTCCTCGCGCTCGGGCGGCGTCGGCGCGGGCTTGGCGCGCTCGGGTTTCGGCGGCTCGGGCTTGGGAGGCTCCGCCTTGGCCGGCTGCGGCTCGGCTTTGGCGGGCTCGGCTTTGGGTGGCGTCGGGCGGAGGGGGGGCTCCGGGGTCGGCGGCAGAGCGGCGACGCGTTTGGGCGGGGGCGGGGCCTCGGGCTTGTCCTCCGGCTCCTCTAGCCGCGGCTTCATCGGCGGGGGCGGGGCGGCGACATCCTTCTTGGCCTCGGCGAGCGGCGGCAGCGGCTTGGTCTCATGCTGCTCGGCGATCTTGTCGGCGCGTTGGACGGGCTTGATCTCCTTGGCGGTCTTCTCGCCCTTCATCACCTGATTGATCTGCGCATCCGTGACGATATCGACAGGCACGGTCTCCTGCGCGTCATCGAATTTCTTCGTGTCCGAAAAGGCGATGAGCGTCGCCAGCAGTAGCCCGGCATGGGCGGCCGCCGAGACGATGAGGCCGGGTTGGGAACGCGAGGGCTTCAAGCCGCTCCCTCACTTCTTGTCCACTTCGGTCACCAGCGCGACCTTCTTGTAGCCGGCCGACGTCACCAGCGACATGATCTCGGCGACGCGGCCGTAATTCACCGTCTTGGAGGCGCGCATATAGATGCGCTCGTCGAAGCCCGCTTTGGCGGTCTCCTTCAGACGGTCGAGCAGCTGGCCGATCTCGATCGGCTGATCCATCAGAAAGATCTGCCCCTTGTCGTCCACGGCGATGGACAGCGGCTTCTGATCGATATTGAGCGGGCCGGCCTTGGTCTGCGGCAGATCGACAGCGACGCCAGTGGCTAGCAAAGGCGCCGCCACCATGAAGATGATGAGCAGCACCAGCATCACGTCGATGAAGGGCGTCATATTGATCTCGGCCATGGCGCCATAGCGCGGCGTTCCGCGTCGGCGGCGGCCCGAGCCCTTGCGTCCAGCGGCGATCGACGCTCCCATCTGCGCTTCTCCCGCTCAGGCCGCGCGATCGCGGCCGGACTGGCCGGCGTGCTGATCGATCTGGCGCGACAGAATGGCGGAGAATTCGTCGGCGAAGCTCTCGAGCCGCGCCTGGGTGCGGGCGACGTCGCCCTGCAGCTTATTATAGGCGACCAGCGCCGGAATGGCCGCGAAGAGGCCAATGGCGGTGGCCAGCAGCGCTTCCGCTATGCCCGGCGCGACCACGGCGAGCGAGGTGTTCTTGGAGGCGGCGATGGAGCGGAAGGAGGTCATTATGCCCCACACCGTGCCGAACAGGCCGACGAAGGGGCCGGCCGAAGCGACCGTCGCCAGCACCAGGAGATTGGATTCGAGCTTCTCGACCTCGCGGGCGATGGAGACGTCCAGCACTTTGTCGATACGCGCCTGCAGGCCCATGAAGGAGGCGCCGGCGTTCTGGAACGAGCGCTTCCACTCGCGCATGGCGGCGATGAACAGGCTGCCCATTCCGGCTGCCGGACGCTCCTGCAGCTTGGCGTAGAGATCCTCGAGCGAGGAGCCGGACCAGAACACTTCCTCGAAACGATCCATGGCGCGGCGCGTGCGCGAGAACAGCAGCACTTTGTTGACGATGATCGCCCAGCACCAGACCGAGGCGAGGAGCAGGCCGACCATCACCAGCTTCACGACGATATGCGCGCCCCAGAACATGCCCCAGATGGAGATTTCTGTAGCGGCGCCGGAGAGCGGGGCGGCGATTTCGGCTGGATTCATGAAAGTCGTCCTCGGAAGTCGCGGGGTCGGCGGCGAAACTGGATCGATCGCGGCGGAATCGTCGGCTTCTGCCCGGGGATCGGGCGGCGGCAAGAAAAATCAGGTCGCGCTCGCTTCCGCAGCGCCGAGCCGAAGGCTGCGGAGCCAGAGCGGTATGAAGCGCGAATCCGCCGAGATTTTGTCCTGGATGCGCCGCACAAACAGAAATATGAGCGGAAGGCTTAAGGGACCGTAAAGGTCAAGCGTCGCGAGGCCGGGCGACCGAGGCGAATTTCTCGCGCACCTCGGCCGGCAGACGGCGCGGCCGGCCGCCTTCCACCGCGGCGATCTTCACGCGAGCGGAAACCAGAGGCTCGTCGCCGCGCAAAACGCGCTGGTCGAGATCGAAGGAGGCGCCGGACACCTCGCGGACGATCGTCTCCACAGTGAGAGAATCGTCCATCTGCGCTGGCTTTCGGAAGTCGATCGTCATGGCGCGCACGACGAAGAACAGGCCGCCTTGCGCTTGGAGCAGGTCGCGCTGGCCGAGGCCGAGATCGCGCAACAGCTCGGTGCGGCCGCGCTCCATGAAGCGCAGATAAGAGGCGTGATAGACGAGGCCGGAAAAATCCGTGTCCTCGTAATAGACGCGGACGGTGAGGTGGTGCGGATGGGTCATTTCGCGCGCGCAAGATCGCTGGAGGCTCTGCTATACAGCAGGCGTCCGCGTCTCGCACCCCTTTCGAGCTCGAAGGCGCGGGGCCGCGAGCGGGCTCGCGTTTGCGCTGCAGCAGGCGAGTTGCGTCACAATATGTAATTATGATACACAGCGATCGACGTCGCGCGTATCGAGGCTGAGAAGGATCGATGAACAAAGAGCAATGCGTTCTCGTCTGCGGCGTCGGAGAAAGGGCTTCGGCCGTGGCCAGGCGGCTGATCGGCGAAGGCTATGCGACCGTGCTCCATCAGGAGCGGCCGCCGCGCGCTCTGCGGCGGCGCATGTGCTATGCGGACGCCTGGTTCGACGGGATCGCCACTCTGGGCGGCGTCGAGGCGCGCCGCGCCGACCGGCCGACCGAATTTCTCTGCGGCATGCAGACCCGGCAATTTCTTCCGCTTCTGCTGCGGCCTCTCGAGGAGGTCGTCGAGCGCTGGCCCTGGGACGTCATCATCGCCGCGCCCGACCATGACGGGCGGCCGGCGCGCTCGCTTGCCAATTTGGCCGAGCTGACGATCGGCGTCGGCTCCGGCTTCGTGGCCGGGACGGATTGCGATCTGGTGATCGCGACGGACGGGCTCGATCCGGGCGCGGTGCTGCGCGCGGGCGATTCGCCGCCGAGCCGCCGCGGCGCCGATCGCCTCGCGCTCGACTATTGGGATGTGATCGCCGTCGCCGAGGGCGAGCTCGCCGCGCGCAAAACCATCGGCGATCGAGTCGAGGCCGAGGAGATTTTGGGCTTTCTCGGCGAGGAGCCGGTGCGCGCGCCCGTCGCCGGGCGGATCAGCGGGCTGGCCCGGCCGGAGCAGTTGGCGCTGCCCGGCGCGCCGATCGCCGAGATCGCGACCTCCGAGCGCGCGCCCGTCGTCGGCGTCGCCGACCGCAACAAGCTCATCGCCCGCGGCGTTTCCTTCGCCGTGGAGATGGAGGCGGGCGGCTGGACCCCGGTCTCGATCGGCTCGCGCTGACGCCTCGCTCGGAATGTGCGCTGGCGCACATTCCATAGCGTCGCCGATCGGCATGGCTCGCCTGGGCGCCGCGAGGAGCGGCTCGCCGGGGCCAGTCTTTTCATGCAACGCCATTCCTTTATCGCTCTGCTCGTCGTCGTCGCGGTTTCGTTCAGCCTCGCGACGCGGCTCTGGCGTTTCGCGCTCGCCTCTTTCCACGATCCGAAATGGTCGCCGGCGCTATCGGCCGACTCCCCCGTTCATTTCGAGCCGGCCGCTGAGGGCTGCGCCCTCGTCGTCGGCCGGATGCTGCCGGAGGCGATGCGCAGCGTCGAAGACGCGCATGGGCGACCCTTCGCGCGCACGCCGATCATCGGCGTCTACGCCTCCTACGACAATTACGCCAAGGCCAATGGAATGGGCGATCCGGGCATTGCGGCGGTCGCTCTGTCGGAGCGCATCGTGCTCTCTCCGACATTGTGCGGGGCCGAGCGCGCGCGCCTCGCGCCGGTGCTGACGCATGAGCTCTCGCATGCGCATTTGCTCGGCTGGCGCGGAATGTGGGCGGCGCGTCCACCGAGCTGGTTCGTCGAAGGGCTGGCGGTCATGGTTTCGGGCGGCGCTGGCGCGGAGGAGATGAGCGAGGAGGAGGCCAGGGCCCAAATTCGCGAAGGTCACGCGCTGATCATGGCCGAGCACGGCGTCTGGGCGGATTTCTCCGCGATCGGCTTCTCGAAGGAGAAGATCGGCGATTTCTCCAAATATGATCTCGCCTATCGTCAGAGGCTGGCGTTTCGCCAGGCGGCTATGTTCGTGGCCTGGCTGAAGGCGCGGGACGCCGCGCGCTTTACCGATATTTTGCGCCGCCTGGAGGCGGGCGAAGCTTTTCCTGCGGCCTTCGAGGCGGCGTTCGGAGCCGATCTGCCGACGCTATCGAGGCGCTATCTCGCCGATATGCGCAAGTGACGGGATAGGCGCGCAATTGCATATGCCGGCCAGAGAAACGGCGCTTCAGCCTGGAGCGTCGTTCATCGACTCGAGATCCGCCTTCGCGAGAGGCAATGTGAAGCTGAAGATCGCTCCGCCGTCCGGATTGGGTCGGGTCCATATCTTTCCGTAATGCGCTTCGACGATCGAGCGCGATATCGACAATCCGACGCCTATGCCGCGTGTCTTCGTCGTGACGAAGGGCTCGAACAGCTTGGCTTCGACCTTTTCCGGCACGCCGGGACCGGAATCGGCGACATCGATCTGGATCATGTCCGCCTCGGCCGAGGACGTCGACACCATCAGCTCGCGCTTGTCCGAGGCGCTCATCGCATCGATGGCGTTCCGCATCAGATTGATCAGAACCTGCTTGACCTGGACATCGTCCACGAGCGCACGATCGTCCTTCGCATTCAAATGAAACGTCGCATGGACGCCCGACTGCCTGGCGGTCGGGAGGGTGAGCTCATAGGCCTCCTCGATCAATTTATGCACGCTCTCGTAAGTTTTCTGCGGCTCGTCACGGGAGACGAACTCACGCAGGTGATCGACCACTCGCGCCGCCCACAGCACCTGCTCGACGGCGCTTCCCAAAATGCTTTCGATGCTGGCCGGTCGCTGCTTCGACGGCAGCTTCAACGACCGCTGCGCCGCGTGGAGATAGGTCGCGGCCGCCGAGAGCGGCTGATTGATCTCATGCGCGAGGCCGGTGCCCATCTCCTTCATCGAGTTCAGGCGGTTGGCTTGCAGCTTCTGCACCTGCTCTTCGGAGCGCGTCGAGCCAGTGACGTCGATAAATGTCGCCACGACGCCGTCGATCTGTTGGGAGGCGCTGCGATAAGCGGTGAGGCGGACGAGATAATAAGGCGCGTCGGCGTCGTTCTTATGCACGCGCCGCTCGATCGAGGCCCCGCTTTCCAAGACCTTGCGAAGATCGGCGGTCAAGTCGGGGTAGTCGAGCTTTGCCGCGAGGTCGGTCAGCGGTCGTCCGGCGTCGGACGGGATGATATTGAAGATTTGCGACGCCATCGGGGTGAAGCTGCGGATGACGAGATTGTGATCCATGAAGATCGTCGCGATCCGAGTGCTCGCGAACACGTTTCTCAAATCGCTATTGGCGCGATCCAGATCGTCGATCTTGCTCTCCAGCTCATGATTGACCGTCCGCATCTCCTCGTTGAGCGATTGCAGCTCCTCCTTGGAGGATTCGAGCTCCTCATTGGTCGATTGCGTCTCCTCGTTCAGCGAGATGAGCTCTTCATTCGCCGATTTCAGTTCCTCGAGAGAGGTCTCATATTCCTCGATCGTCGCCTGCAATCGCTCGCGGGTCTCGAACAATTCACTTTCCAGCCGCGCCGCATCGCTCGTCGGCTCGCGCTCGCCGGGGAGCGGCTGGGCCACGTCGGCCGTCGAAGACTCCCTTCCTTGGAACAGAATCAAGAAAAGCGACTGGCCGCCATCCCGGTCCGGCAGAGGCTCCGCCGTCAGCGAAACGAGCTCTGTGCGGCTTTCATCGGTCTCGACCTTCACATTCTGGCGCGTCGCGGTCCGGCGCATCTCGATCGCCTCACGCAGCACGGCGCGCAAATCGAGGCGCAAACCCTTGCGCGCCATAGCAAAGAGCTGACGATCGGGCGCGCCCGGCGGCGATTCGAGATATTTGCCCGTTCGGGCGGAAAAGTGAACGATTTCGCCGTCCTCGGTCACGACGACATGGGGCGGCGCGAAACGTTCGGCGATTCGCGCATCCACCGCCCGCCGCAGTTGCGACACGGAGCCCGAGCCCGTCTTGTCGGGAGCATGAGCGGCGAAGGGAATGCTGTGCAAGCTCGCCATGAAAGGCGGCATACGCACGCGTCGACCGGAGTCGCGGGCCTCGAACAGACAATGTTTCTTGTCGAGCGGCGTGAACAGCTCGGAGAATTGGCCGACGCTCTCCGACATGCCGAGAAAGAGAAACCCGCCGGCTCGCAGCGAATAGTGAAAGATGGGAATCACCTGCCTCTGCGCGTCGGCCCCGAGATAGATCAATAAATTACGACACGAAACGAGGTCCATATGCGAGAAAGGCGGATCGCGCAGAATGCTGTGGGGGGAGAAGACGCAGAGGTCGCGAACCGCCTTGACGAGAACATAGCCGCCGGACTCGGCGGTGAAGAAGCGTCGGCGTCGCTCATCAGAAACGCCGTCCATCAGCGCTGCGGGATAGCGGGCGGCGCGTGCGATCGTGAGCGCCGCCTCGTCTATATCCGTCGCGAAAATCGTCACGCGAGGCGCGGCTCTCAGCCCGTCCATATGTTCGCGCAGAATGATCGCGAGCGAATAGACTTCTTCGCCTGTGGAACATCCTGGCACCCAGACTCGCACCGAGTCGGCCGCTCCTTTCCCCTCGAATAGCCGGGGGACCGCGCTTTTCTCGAGCGCGCAGAAGGCGTCCGCATCGCGAAAAAAGCTCGTGACATTGATCAGCAGATCCCGAAAGAGCGCCGTCGCCTCGCCGGGGAGTTGACGCAGCCGCTCGACATAGTCCGTGATCGTCTCGCATTTCTGGATTTGCATGCGGCGACGAACCCGGCGCATGAATGTCTTCGTCTTATATCCGCTGAAGTCATGTCCCGCATGATCGCGCAGCATCGAATAGATGGCCTGGCGCGCGTCGAGGACGACGCCGTCGTCCTCGTTCATCGGCGCCTCCGAGGCGACATCTTCCGGCTCCGCTATATCGCGCATGATCTCGATGAGCTTCGTCGCCATCGTATCGATGGGAACCGCGAAATCGACCAGCCCGCTGGCGATCGCGCTGCCCGGCATTCCCCCGAAACCCGGACCCGATTCATCGGTCGCCTGCGCCAGGGTCACGCCGCCGTGCTCCTTGATCGCTTTGATGCCGAGAACGCCGTCGCTGCCGCTGCCCGACAGCACGACTCCGACGGCAGATTCGCCGCGGTCGCGCGCGAGCGCGCTGAAGAAAATGTCGATCGGCGATCGCTCGTGATGGGCGGCGTCGGTCGCGATCAGCCGAAGCCGCCCCGCGGCGATCGTCAGTATCGCGGCCGGCGGAATGACATAGATCTTGTCTTTTTCGAGCTGCTGACCGTTGCGGGCGACCTCGACGCTCATTTTGGCGTGGCGCGCCAATATGTCGGTGAGGAGGCTTTTTCGGTCCGGCGCCAGATGCATGATGACGACGAAGCTCATGCCTGGATCGGCCGGCATGGCGCGGAACAGGCTCTCCAGCGCCTGGATGCCGCCTGCAGAGGCGCCGACGCCGACGATGGGGAACGACGAGTCGAGGTTCATTGGCGTCGCCTTCGGTCTCTCTCTGTCAGATAATGCGCGTCCTGGTCTTCGATGTCACTTCGATCTGTAACGCGGCATTATAGAAATCGACCAAGGCAAAGATCGTGTTCGTTCGCTTCACGAGAGCCGAGCAATGTATTTCTGGTCGAGGGACGCCACATTATCCGGGCGATGACGAGGACGCTCGTCATCTTCGTATCTCATCGCCCGCCGTGCGGGCGCGAACGAGGGCGCGCAATTGGAAAGCCGAAGCCGCAATATCGGATATTTCGTCGACGAAATCACGAAAGCCGTCGAAAAGGCCCATTGGATCGCGATCAAATTTTATCGATAGCGAGGAGCGCGATGCTCACGGCTCCGACGACCGGAGGTCGAACGCGATCGAAAGCCTCTCCGAAGCTGATGAGAAGGCGAGGAAATGTCCGAGTTCACGATCAAGGTGGCGCGCATCGAAACGGCGACGCCGAATACGAAAGGCGACCATGTTCTCGTGACATTTCAGATCGAGAGGGGGCCATTGGTCTTTCATGTCCCGATTCTCCTGAAGATGAGAGATTTCGACGACACGGAAATGGTCCAGGTCGCGCGGAACGAGCTGCATCGAACATTCGATGAATTAACGGCCCAGACCGAGAAATGGACGCTGACATCGGAGGACATCAGGATGCTCTCCAGCATAAGCTCGCGCCCAACGTCATGATTTCGTTCGCGGCGACGGCTATGAGCGCACGTATCGGCCTCGAACCCGGCGCTCGGGAGCCTCTCATCGATCGCGGCGGCCGTTTCCATTCGTCGCATCGTCGGCGCCGTTCGCGCCTTCGGCCGTCCGCGCGATCCCGGCGACGCCATTCGCTCGTCGGCGCAATTCGACGTCAGGCGCGGCGTTTTCCCCTCCGCGGGCGAAGGCCGACGCGCATAAGCGCTTGCTTTATCTTGGAAAATTGGTCGGAGTGAGAGGATTCGAACCTCCGACCCCCTCGTCCCGAACGAGGTGCGCTACCAGGCTGCGCTACACTCCGATTTGGCGTCCGCGAAGCGGTCGCCGCTGGTCGAGGCGGTTTATAGCTTCAGGTTCTTCGGCCTGCAACAGCTGTTTGCACGACCTCGCCTCTCACTTGCGTTCGAGCCGCAGATAATGGAAATCCGCCTCGTCCTCGGCCGTTCGTCGCGGCGTTTCGCGCGCGGTCTCGCGCCATTCCGCAGGGTCGAGCGTGGGAAACAGGGCGTCGCCCGCGATCGTCAGCTCGACCTCGGTCAAATGAATCACATCGGCCAGCGGCAGAAAGGCAGAATATATCTGCGCGCCGCCGGCGACGATGATCTCCGGCGATTTCATCGAATCGGCGAGGCGCGTCGCGAGGCCGAGCGCCTCCTCGAGGCTGCGCGCGAGATGCGCGCCCTCGGGACGAAAATCCGAATCGCGCGACAAAGCGACGGTCTCGCGGCCGGGCAGGGGGCGCCCGATCGATTCGAATGTGCGCCGCCCCATCAGCAGCGGTTTGCCCCAGGTCAGCTCGCGAAAGCGCTGGAGATCGCTCTTCAGCCGCCAGGGCGTGCGCTCCTCGGCGCCGATGACGCCGTTGCGCGCCACGGCGGCGACGAAGACAAGTTTCGGCGTCACGTGCTACGAAGCCTCCTCGAGAGCGCTTTCCGCTCGAACAGTATCGTTCGAGCAATCGGAATCCGATCTAAATGAAAAATTAGTCCAGTTTCCGATTCAATGAGATCGAATACCGATCTCGGCTTCCCGCCGCGCGGCCCTTTGCCGCAAGGTCGGAGCATTCCTATATAGACCACGCCCGAGTGATTCCTTTCGTCGGGCGAACCGCTCGAGGATAGTCATGTCGACTTGGACATCGAACTCCAAATCTCTGCCGGCGCTCGCGCTCGCCCTGCTCATCGCCTTCGCTCCGGCTCTCGCCGAGGCCAAAATGGGCGGCGGCGCGAGCTCGGGAAGCCGCGGCTCGCGAACCTATACGCCGCCGCCCGCGACGACGACCGCGCCGCGTCCGGCCGCGCCCGTGGAGCGCAGCATCGCTCCGCAGCCCGCGCCTCAGGCGCAGCCCGCTCCGGCCGCGCCGAGCCGTCCGGCCGCCGCTCCCGCCGCCAATCCCGTCGGCGGCGCCTTCGGCCGCGGCCTGCTCGGCGGCCTCGCCGGCGGTCTGCTCGGCGCCGGCCTGTTCGGCCTCCTCTCCGGCAATGGCCTGATGGGCGGCCTCGGCGGCCTCGCCTCCATCATCGGCCTGCTGGTCCAGATCGCGATCATCGCCCTTTTGGCGCGACTCGCCTTTCAATGGTTCTCGAGCCGCCGCTTGGCGGGCGCCATGGGCGGCGCCGGAGGCGGCGCGCGTCCGGGGGCTTTCGCCTTCACCGGCGGCGGGACGGGTCTCGGTGGCGGCGCGGCGCCGCGCCATGCAGCCAATGAGCCGGTGACGCTGCGTCCGGAGGACTTCAGCTCCTTCGAGCGCGCGCTCACCGACGCCCAGGCCGCCTATAGCCAGGAGGACGTCGGCCGGCTGCATGATCTCGCGACGCCGGAGATGGTCTCCTATTTCTCCGACGACATTCGCGCCAATGCGCGTGAGGGCGTCATCAACCGCATCTCGGAGGTGAAGCTGCTGCAAGGCGATCTCTCCGAGGCCTGGCGTGAAGGCTCGGAGGATTTTGCGACAGTGGCTATGCGCTTCTCGCTGATCGATCTCTTCATCGATCGGGCGACCGGCAAGGTCGTCTCCGGCGACGCCTCGCAGCCGACGCAATCGACCGAGGTATGGACCTTCCGCCGCCCCGCCGGCGAGGGGCCGCAGGCGTGGAAGCTCTCGGCGATCCAGCAGGCGGCCTGATCGTTTCCGCCTCTATGGACGAAAACACGAAGCGCCCCTTTCGAGGGGCGCTTTTTTCATTTCGTCGCGAGGCGTTCGAATTCTGCGATATGAGCGTCGGCGCAGCGCGCCCAGGAGAATTCCTGCGCGCGGCGGACGGCTTCCACTTTCAGACGCCTTCGCTCGGTCGTATTCGTGGCGAGGCGTAGAATCGCCGCGGCGATTTCGGACGGATCCAAGGGATCGACCAGCAGCGCGGCGTCGCCTCCGATCTCCTCCGTGCTCGACCCGCGCGAGGTGACGACCGGCGCGCCGCAGGCGAAGGATTCGAGGATGGGCAGACCAAAGCCCTCGGCGAGCGACGGAAAAACCGTGCAGATCGCCCCCTCGTAGAGCGTCCTGAGATCGCCGTCCGGGACGCGCCCGAGAAAGTGAATTCTCTTCATCGCATCTGTGGCGGTCTGATGGAGCTCGGTGAGATCGACCTTCCATCCTTCCTGGCCGACGATCAGCATGTGCAGATCACGAACTTCTGGCCGATCCGCCAGAAGCGCGAAGGCGGCGATCGCATTGAGGAGGTTCTTGCGCGGCTCGATCGTGCCGACGCACAGAATATATCGCGCGTTTCGCGGGAGAGCGACGATCTGGCGAAGCTCGCGCCGCTCGGTTCGCTCGTCCTCATCTGCGGCGAGATAGGCGATGGATGAAGAGGCCCGCAGCGTCGGCAGCGCGTCGAGCAGCTGGCGCTGCGTCGCCCCCGAATTGCAGAAGATATGGTCCATCGTCAGCAGCTGGCGGAGCTGGCGCTGGAAGGTCGCCGACGCTTCGGCGCTGAACCATTCCGGCCGCTCCAGCGGAAACAGATCATGCACCATTATGCTCTGCGGCAGAGCGGCGAAGCGCGCCGGAACGGCGTCGATCGGGAAATACGGCAACAGCACGACGGCTCGCGCCGAAATCGCCTCGTCTGCGCGCGCTTCGCGGTCGAGCCAGACGGGCTCGGCTGCAACCAATTTGCTCCACGCCTGTCGCAGGGACTGCGAATAGAAAACGCGCAGGTTCACGCGCGAATCGCGCAGCAGCTCGCTCACGACGTTCTTCACATAGCGATGAACGCCGGTTCGCGCCTTCGGATCGACGACCGCCATGCAGAGCACGTCGACATTGACATAGACGGCGACGGCCTCGCCGCTCGCCGGCGGTGACGCGCGCTTGGCTATCCTCTTTGTCAAGGCCTTGAAGGCGTTCGAATCCGCGTCGTAATGATGCGTTCTCAGCTGATCGACGAGAGCGGAATGACCCCCTGCCTCGACGAGGCGGCGCGCTTCGAAAAATTCGCGGCGCGAGGGAATGCGCTTACGCGCCGCCACCAGGCAGGCGAGAGTGAATTGCGAATCCGTCAGCTCTGCATCGGCGTCCACGCTCGGCCCGCCGAAGCGCGGCGCAGAAAGCGCGATGTCCAGCTCCGCCATCAAGGGGCGATCCGGCCGATCGCGATATTCGCCCGAACCGGCGAACTCCCGAATGACAGCCTCGCGCGGCTTGCCGGTCTCGATCGCATGCGCATAGCCGTGCAATTCATTGTCGTCACAGCCCCGTTGAAGCAGATAGGCGTAGGCGAGCAGTGCGAATTCGAAGTGCGGCAGTGACAGCAGAATGTCGAGGTCGTCGCAGGCGAGAAACGCGGGATCGCCGGGCGGCGTGAGACGAGGAACGAAATCACGTCGCTCCTCCGGCGACAGCGTCATGAATTTGACGCAGCGCAAGAGCTTCGACCTCGTGCGCGCGTCGAAGAGGGACAGATAGCGGCTATAGTAGAAAACAAATGCGCGCGTGCGGTGCTCTGCCGGACAATATGCGCTCAGAATGTATAAAATCGCCCGCACGAAATTGGCCGAGCGCAGCGAGAAGAATTTCATATTCTTCTTCGAGAACGGGCCGTCGGCGTCGAGCGTGAAGCGATTATAGAGTCGCGCGCGCAGAGCGATCAGGCGTTCGATCCCCGCCTTCTCGGCGCGCATCGTGAATTCGCTGTCCGCATGATAATGCGGCGCATTGCGTTGCTCATAGAGACCGATCTTCTCGAAAACGGATTTGTGAACGAGCGTGCCATTGCCGCATAGATAGTCGACAGCGATCATGTCGGCGCCGCGCCGCTCCTTTGCGTCGAGCGCGTCCTCGAAGACATTGGCGAATCCCGTCTGCACGAATGCGCCGCTCTCCCAATTATTATAGGCGCCGACGCCCCAGAGCCGGCCGGGCTCATTGGCGTAGGAGATCACGCTGCCGACGATGGGCGCCTCGCTGTCGAGCGCGCCCTCGACTATGTTGGTGATGAAGTCATCGGGAAGGATGGCGTCGTCATTGAGCGTCAGAATATAGTCGCAGCCGTCGTTGAGGGCGGCCGTCACGCCGGAATTCGTCGCCGCCGTCCAATAGTGCCAACCTGGATCGTCTATGACGACGACCTCGCTCGCGCCGAGAGCGCGTAGCGCCTCGGGCGTGCCGTCGGTCGAACCCGAGTCGACGATATAGAGCCGGAAGAAAGGATAGTTCTGCTTGCGCATGCTCTGCGCGAAACCGAGCGTCCAATCGCGACGATTGCGAACCGGCGTGACGACCCCGACGATCGGGTAGGCATGCTTGGCTTTCCGATGCGCGTCGGACACGGCCGCCACCAGCCGCTGCGCCTCGCGCGGCTTGTCGGAGACAGGCGGCGCTTCGCTTTCGGCGTTCGCCGGCTCGCTGCGTCGAAGGAAAAGGTCTGCCATTCTCATTGTCGACGTCCGTCGGCTCGAGAGTCATCAGCGATGGATGCGCGACCCGGAAAGCGCAGGCGCGTTCCCTGAGTGCAAAAGGCGCTGAGATAGGCGATGTCGCCATTATAGAGATCGCTCAGCGGGCCGCTGCGGCGGATCACCGTGTCGGTGACGACAAAACCCGTCTTGCGGCGCTTCTCATATTCCAAAACGCCGTCGATTTCCGTCGGCGCCGGGTCGAGCGTCACATTCACAGCGTCGAAATCTATCTCCGCGTAAGTCGCCGAAGGATTGAGATCGAGAACCATCAAAATAGCGTCCACGACATCCGCGCGATAGTCGGAGGTCTTCTGTGGCAGAGTGGTGACGAGCTGATAGTGCGCGTCATTGTAGCGATGGCTGAAGTCCTGCGTCGCGAGCTCGAGCGCGCGTGACTTGGACGAATCGAGCACGATCGTGCGGCGCGCATTCGCGAACAGGGCTCGAAAAGCTTCATCTTGCAGCAATGAGATGTCGACGCCGACCGTCACTTGCGCCTGCGCTCCGAACAGCCGGGCGTGATGGAGATCGAGATCGTCTATATCTCGCAATGCGGCGGCCTGCTCCGGCTCGAGCGGCTCCAGATAGAGAGCGAATACGGCGAGCCTTTCGATCACCGCCGGGCGCCTTTCGCGACGGCTCGCCGGAACATTCGCGTCGGCGCCGTTCTTCTTTCGATCGACGAGCGTATCGATGGCCGCGGTCAATTGCTCGGCCATTTTTCGCGACGAGAAATTTTCGGCGCGTGCATAGCCTTTTTCGACGAGCTCTCGACGCAGATCGGCATCGAGCCAAAAGCGCTCGATATCATTGGCGACAGCCAATGCGTTTCGCTCGTTTTGGAAATAGGCGCAGGCGTCGCCGCCGATCTCTGTGATCGCCGATGACGTTCCTGTGAGAACCGGGACGCCGAGCTTCATCGCGTCGACGATGGGAATGCCGAAGCCTTCATAGAGCGAAGGAAAGACGAGGCCGACGCTATGGATGAAATAGTGAAGAAGCGTGGATTCGGGGAGAAAGGCCTCGATCTGGACGAGGTCGGCGACGCCGAGGTGCTGCGCCCAGCTCATCAGTCGTTCGACGCGCTCCTTCTTCGCGCCGGCGTTTGTCAGCATGATCGGAACGTCGAGACCGCGGTGGCGGAGCACGGCGATCGCTTGCAGCAAGATTTCGTGGTTCTTGTGAATCCACGGCACTGCCGGATAAATGAGATAGCGGCGCTCGATCGATTTTTCGGCGCGCGCGGTCGCTACGTCCTCTCGCGTCAACCCGGCGTCTTCCGCCATGAAGCCGCTCAGATGCATCACTCGGATGGAGTCGACGCCATAGAATATCTGGAAGTTGCGCTTCTCGAATTCGGAAATTGCAACGAGAACGTCGGCGCGATCGAAAACATAACCATATTCGCGCAGACGCATCGTGTTTTCGGTCTCCGAAAAGAACGTCGGGTGATGCATGTGCTGTAGATCGAGAACGCAGCCGAGCACCGGCACATGTTTCGGAATATAGGTCGGTCGCAGCGCGTTCAGCGGATCGAAATAGCAGTCGCACCAGTCGAGATGCTCGCTCATCTGCGCAGTGTCGTCGGCGGTGACGACGACGAATTCGGCCTTTGGATAGCGCGGCGCGAGATGGGCGTGATAGGGCGCGACGGCGACGCGCAACGAGACGAAATCCGGTAGGTGGGTGAGATAGGCCTTGCAGACGCGACCGGCGCCGCCGGCCCCTTCCGTCTCCGGGAGCAAGCGCACGAGATTCATCAGAAGGCGGATGCGCCCGTCACTTTCGCGTTGAAGCCGCGCGGCTTGCTCATGAGCCGAATTCGGCGCGAATTCGAGCCGGAGAAGCGAGAAGGTCGGCCGCGAGCCGTCGGCAGGATCGAAGCGAATGCGGATGACCGGCTTGTCGAAGCGGCAATAGGCGGTGAAGCCTCCATCGGTTTCTTCGAAGAAGCGAATGGGAAGCCGTTCGTCCTCGGAAAATCCCGCTCCCGTGTCGATATAGAAGGAGGCTTCGTGGAGCTGGGCGAGCGCGCCGCCGCCGATCGCTCGCATCGCGTAAGAGCCGGCAGGGAGGGGAATCACGCCGATGCTGGCGAGGTCGAATTGTGGATCGGGGCCGGTGACTTTCCACTCGCCGGCCGCATCCGCATTCGCTTCGATGTCCAGTAGCGGGATGACACCGAGACTGCGGGGAAAACGGCTGATGAACTTACCGAGGTTCATCGATCCGAAAGCCGAAGTGACGAGACTTTTGGCAGATTCACCTATCGACACGCGCACCTCAAGTCGTTGACTTTGGCCAATCAATATCTCTATATCTCATCGAGTCAACTCGTTCATGACAGAGCGGCGTACGCATTGGCGCATCGACATCGGTGACTTAAATGCCTCTGCGTGCGTCGCGTATGTGCGACGGCGCACATCGAGATTCACATGGCGCGGCGGCTTCTAGCGCGTGGCTCAGTTTGATCGCGCTTCATTCCTATCACGTCGAGTGCGGCGTTGCTCGATCGCATCTCTCGTCGCAGTTTCGATTCGGCATTCGTGACGGAGCGGCATATGCCCGATCATTACGCAATCTGAGTAGAGATCGGCGCTGGCTTGGCTGTTATTCGAGCGAGCTAACGTGACTCGCGCAAGGGGGCGCAGTCGCTGGGTCGTCGGGGTTCGGCGCTTCTCTCGGGAGGACGAGGTCCCACGCCTGGACGAGGAGAGAACCCCTGGAGATGGCCTCTGGACCGAGCGGCGCTCGCAGCCTCGGCGTCCGGAGGAAAAATTTGGGCGTCCACCGATGCGATGGCGGGCGTCCCTCCGGTCTCGAAAATTCGAGTCAGCCGACGGCGTCTAGGACGGGCGCGCGCGCTGCGTTTTCCTTGGCGAGGAACCACTGATAGGCGCTGGCGATTCCCTCTTCGAGGGAAATCTTCGGGGCCCATCCGAGTCCCCGAAGCCGGTTCGAATCCATCAGTTTGCGCGGGGTTCCATCCGGCTTGGTCGTGTCGAACACGAGTCGACCCGAAAATCCCACGGCGCGCTGCACCGTTTCCGCGAGCTCGCGGATCGTGACTTCGGAGCCGGCCCCGCAATTGATGTGCTCATAGCCGTCATAATTATCCAGGCAGAACACGACGCCCCGCGCGAGATCGTCGACATGTAGAAATTCGCGTAGCGGCGTTCCCGTGCCCCAAACGACCACTTCGGCGCGGCCGGCCTCCTTCGCCTCGTGAAACTTGCGGATGAGAGCGGGGAGGACATGGCTCGTCTGCAGGTCGAAATTGTCGTTGGGGCCGTAGAGATTGCAGGGCATGACGGAAATGTAGCTACGGCCATATTGCTTGCGATAGGCCTGACAGAGCTTGATGCCGGCAATTTTGGCGATCGCGTACCATTCGTTGGTCGGCTCCAATGGGCCGGTCAGCAGCGCATCCTCGGTGATCGGCTGAGGCGCGAATTTGGGATAGATGCAGGACGATCCGAGGAATACAAGGCGATTCACCCCCGCTGCATGGGCGGAGTGAATGATATTGGTCTCGATGGCGAGATTATCATAGATGAAATCGGCCGGATAAGTGTCGTTGGCATAGATGCCGCCGACTTTCGCCGCGGCGAATACGATTGCGTCGGGCCGATTTTGTTTCAGCCAGACTTCGACGGCGATCTGATTGCGGAGGTCGACCACAGAGCGATCGACCTTCAACACCACTTCTCCCTGCGCCTCGAGATGCCTCGTCACGGCGGAGCCGACCATGCCCTTGTGTCCGGCGACCCAAACTCTGCGCGCGTCGGCCATGTCAAATTCCTTCTCGGAGCTGACGCCCGGCTACATGCGTCGAATGCATCCGGAGGTTACTACGGCAGAATATTCCCTGAGCCAAACGAAAAATCGTGACGGCGAGCGACGCCCGGCTTTCGCCCGAAAGTCGAGGCGGAATCATGTCTCGCGTCGATTGGACGCTCGCATGTCGGCGGCTTTGGAGACAGCGAAGCGCCGCACGTAGAATTGAAATGGACAATGGTCGAGCGGATGAGTCGTGGGGCCGTTCTTCTGATCTTCTGAAGATTTCGCGCCACGGTGAAAATTCGGGCCACGGTGAAACTTCGTGCCACGGTGAAACTTCGTGCCATGGTGAAACTTCGCGCCATGGCGAAACTTGGTCTTTGGACGGAAGCGGCCGGGCGTCGTCGCCGCTGCGCGCGGTTCGGCGCCGATGTTCGCGATAAGATCGTCAAATGGCGTCCCGGAAGGGATTCGAACCCCTGACCTACGGTTTAGGAAACTGGTACGAATGCGCTGATACAGCACGAGAAATTGCGGATTATTGGTTCGCGGACAGCCTCTTACGCGGCATGATCGTCGATGTGCGCTGATCTGTAAAGGTCTCCGCGCGGTGCTCTGAACAGTGCTCCGGAGAAGACGAAAATGGCTGTCCTGAACCTCACCGAGGCCCGCATCCGCGACCTCGCGCTCGGCTCTGGCATCTGGCGCGACGAGCAGGTCAAGGGCCTGATGGTCATATGCCACGCCACGACCAAGACTTACGCCGTCCAGGGCGACGTCCGGCGGAACGGACGGCACGTCCGGACGGTGCGGGTGAAGATCGACCGCGTCGACCGCATCGGCCTGCGCGAGGCCCGAAGCCGCGCCAAGGCGATCATGTCGCAGATACAGTCCGGCGTTGACCCAACGGCCGGGCCGAAGGAGAGCGGCATCACCATCTCGCAGGCGCTCAAGGCCCATCTCGGCGAGAAGGCATTCCGCGAAGCCACGTCCGAGAGCTACCGCTACAATGTCGACCACTATCTCGCCCGCTACAAGAATCGAGCCGTGGCCGACCTCGGCCGCGCCGAGGTGAGGGACATCTACGAGCGTCTGCGGGAAAGAAGCGGCCAGACGACGGCCACCGGCGTCATGCGCACGCTGCGCGCGTTGATCAACACCGCCATGCGCATGGACGAGACGATATCTTCCAACCCGGTCTGCGCCATCCGAATTCCTGTGCCTAAGCGGCGCGAGGTCGACGGCCTCGACCTTGCCGCGTGGTGGCCGGCGACGGAGGGACTGTCGCCCATCCGGCGCGATCTGCATCGCGCGATGCTTTTGACTGGCGCCCGAAGGTCGTCGATCCTTCAAGTCCGCCGAGCGGATGTCGACCTCGAGAAGGGCGTGCTGATCTTCAACCATATGAAGACCGGCGGCAGGATGCTGTTTCCGATGGGTCGGTGGCTAACGGCGATTATCGAGGCTCGCCTCGAGCACGACGAGCCCTTGAACAATCCTTGGCTCTGGCCATCACCCTTGAGCAGCAGCGGGCATGTGAGCGAGCCGAAGGAACAGAGTGCCGCTCTGCCGAGCCCTCACGAATACCGGCACCATGCCCGCACGCTCTTCATCGCGGCGGGCGTTCCCTATGCCGAGAGCGCGCTTCTGCTCGGCCAGCGGCTTCCGGGCGCGTCCGGCGGATACGTCCATGCGGAGCATCTCGTCGAGCACCTGCGGCCCCATGCGCAGGCGCTGGAAGACAGGGTTCTCGCTGCCCGCAAGCAGGACGCTCCTCCTCCCGAGAACGACGAGGCCCGCGATGCCGCGTAGGCCGTCCCGCCCCGATCGATCGAAGAAGGCAGTCGCGTCGATCTCCCGTCTCGTCGAGACGCCGGCGACGAAGATCGGCCGCGTGCCGGTCTCCGAGGTCGAGGACATCGTGAGGCGGATGCTGGCGACCCAGCGATACAGCCCATGGCTCGACACCGAAGAGGCCGCCCACTATCTCCGGAAGGAGCCCGGTACGCTGAAGGGCTGGCGGTCGAAAGGCGAAGGCCCTCGCTTCCACGTCGTCAACGACAAGTTCATCCGATATCACGTCGACGACCTCGACGCCTACGTGCGGGCTGCGGGGCAGGCGCCGAGTCCTGTCGAGGCCCCATGCGACGGCGGCGAGAAACGTTGATCCTCGTCGATCCTGATCGGTGATTATTAGACGACGCGCGCCGAGAGGAGCCCTCCAGGCAGGCGCGTGATCGGGAAGAGTCCCGGTTCTCCTCAGACAGAAGCCCATGTCTGAAACGCGAGCCGGCGGCTTGGCCGTCCGGCCGACCGGAGGTCCATGCCATGTCGGCGCCTTTGACCAAGAACGACGTAGAGGACGCGGTGCGCCGCGTGCTCGAATCCCACAGCCGCAGTCCCTGGCTCGCCACCGAGGGCGCGGCAGGCTACCTCAGCTCGACGCCCGGAACCATGCGCTCTTGGCGCGCCAACGGTGAAGGGCCGCGCTACCACGTCTTCCACGGCAAGTCGGTCCGCTATCACGTCGACGACCTCGACGCCTTTGTGCGCGGGGAGGGCAGGAGATGAGTTCGCTCGGGAAGGAGTGCGGGCGCGCCGAGGGGATCGGCGCGCCCGCACAGGATTCGGAGAAGACTGTCGAGTTCGACTTCGACGCAAACCATGATGGCAAGGCCGAGGGGTCGAGGACGCCGTCGTTCCAGGACGCGAACTGCCTCGACGCCCACGCCGCCGCGGGACACCCGCTCATCCCCCTGAGCGGCAAGAAGCCCATCGAGCCGAGGTGGACCACGACGGCGAAGCCGATGGAGTTGGCCAAGGCGAAGGAGCGGATGCGCGCCGGCGGGAACGTGGGCGTGAGGCTGCGCGCGACGGACCTCGTCGTCGACGTCGATCCAAGGTACTTCCATGACGGCGACGACCCGTTCGAGCGCCTGAAGGCGGACTTCGCTCTGCCCGACGCGCCCTTCGTGACGACGGGCGGAGGCGGTTGGCACCACTACTTCCGCAAGCCCGCAGAACTGGCCGTGGTCAACGACCTGAAGGAATACAAGGGGATCGAGTTCAAGTCGAAGGGCCGGCAGGTCGTCGCCGCCGGCTCGATCCATCCGACCACAGGCGAGCCGTATCGTCTCGAAGACGATCCGATTGCTATGTCGCTCTCCGAGGCGCCCGAAGCGCCCGGCGGCCTCCTTGACGCGATCAGGAAGTCTTCTGAAGAGACATCGAGCGCCGAGGCCGGCGAGATCGAGCCGGAGCGGCTGGCCGAATGGCTGAAGCACATCGACGTCGGCGAATACCGCGACGAATCCAAGTGGCGCGAGCTCATGATGGCCTGCCACCACGCCACGGCCGGCGAAGGCGTCGACGAGTTCGTCGCCTGGAGCACGTCCGATCCGCCCTTCCACGACCACGAAGAGATCATCCGCCGTCGCTGGCGCTCGCTCGAAAGCAAGTCGAAGGGCATCACCATCAAGACGTTGATCGCGGCCCTGCCGAAGGACAGGCGGCGCGAGGCGGTCGAGGCAGTCGGCCGCGTTCCGCCGGAGCAGGACTTCCCTGACAAGCCCGAGGCCGGGGAAGAGCCCACGCGCGACCTCATCGACCGGATGAACGAGCGCTTCTGCGTCGTCCTGCACGGAGGCAAATTTGCCGTCTTCATGGAGGACGAGGACGGCGTCCTTAACCCGCCGCGCCGCGTCTGGACCAAGATGTCGCGCGCCGACTTCGTCCATTACCACGAAGACGAGCGCGTTCGGGCAATCGGCCGCTCGCGCGAATTGTCAGTTGCGGAGGTCTGGCTCGCGAGCCCGCGCCGTCGCAAGTATCCAGGCATAGTCATGGACCCCGAGGGGCGGCACGGAGACAGGCTCAACCTCTGGCGAGGCTGGGCCGTCGAGCCGAGGCCGGGCGACTGGTCGCTAATGCGGGAACTCATCGAGGACGTGCTCTGCTCCGGCGATCGCGCCTCGTCGGACTTCGTGGTGCGCTGGATCGCCTTCATGCTGCAGAAGCCCGGCGTGCCGGCCGAGGTGGCGATCACCTTCCGCGGCACCGAGGGGACGGGCAAGGGCACGCTCGGCCGGGCGCTCATGGCGATAGCCGGCGCACACGGGCTAACCGTATCGTCGCCCGCGCAGTTCGCCGGCCGCTTCAACGCCCACTTGCGCTCGGTCGCCTTCCTGTTCGCCGACGAGGCGTTCTGGCCGGGGCACAAGGAGGCGGAGGGCGTGCTGAAGCAGCTCGTGACAGAGCCGTTCATAGCCTACGAGGCGAAGGGGGCGGACATCGCGCCGGGCCGCAACCTCGTGCACCTGATGATGGCGAGCAACAACGAGTGGGTCGTTCCGGCTGGGCTCGATGCGCGGCGCTTCGCCGTGTTCGACGTGTCGGATGGCAGGCGCGGCGACGAGGCGTTCTTCCGGGAGCTTAACGTCCAGCTCCAGAACGGGGGGCTGGCCGCAATGGCGCACAGCCTCCTGTCGATGAAGCTCGGGGATTGGCATCCGGCGCGCCACGTCCCGAGGACTCAGGCGCTCGCCGACCAGAAGGCCCTCAGCCTCGACCCCGCGTCGAAGTGGTGGATGGGCCTGCTGGACCAGGGCATGCTGCCGACCGCCGGGCCGCTCGACTGGGAGGCCGGCGCCGTCGCCCTGGACTCCGTCGCCAAGGCGGAGCTCCTGGACGACTTCGACAGGTTCCTGAAGGCGAACCGCATCTTCAGCGCCAAGGCGACCCACAAGGGCCTCGTGGCCGCCGGGAGGTCGCTCGGCCTGGAGACTGGCAGGACGGGAGGCGGCAGGGAGCGGCCCTGGTCGCTGCCGGCGCTCGCTGAGGCGCGGCGGCTATTCGCGGAGAGGCTCGGCGCCTCGGACCTGTTCGCGTGAGAGTGCGGAGCGCGCGGACGGGGGGGGGGCGAGTGCTTCCTCCCACGCTGTGACACTTGTGACGCTTGACGCTTCCGGCGATTCCCCCTTCCGTGTCGCTCGTGTCGCTCGTGACGCATGGAAAAGTCGAGGTGACACGGCTAAGCGAATGATCTGTAATGATAAACTGAGACGGTGTCGCGTGACGCTTCCGGAAACGACTTCTTCGCACGGAATTTCCGGCATCCGATCCACCGAAGACCTGGGACGGTTGGCGGAGCCTCATCGGTTCGATATTCTAAAGTGTCACTAGTGTCATAAGTGACATAAAATAAATATAAACAAATACTTATGGTGTAACGTTTGGCGTGTCGCTTCGGACAAAGCGTCACAGGCACCCAGCCGCGTATGGGCCTCCCCCTGTGGCAGGACAAGGGCGCTCTCCGACCCACTCGATTGGCACGCTCGGGGAACGCAACGGCGCGCCGCCCGCCCGCCTTGCGAGCCTCGCGCGCGTGGCGGGGCAGCGGAGCTGGCCTTTCGATGTGTCCGTCCCCTTGGACCTCTGGGTCGGACAATCCCCCTTGCGGGGGCAAGCCTCGCGCCTCGGGAGCCGCGGTGACGCTCGGGCGTGCCCCTCGAGCGCGTCCCCCATCGGGAGGTCTAAAGGCGCTCAGGTGCGCCGCTCTGCGGGGCTCGAGGATTTCTGGCCTACGAGGCTTGCGTCGCTCCTCGAGCGCGCCCCGCGCCGTCCCTGCCTCCTCGTGCAGGGCGCGGCCCGCGTCTGTGAGGCCGCTGTGGGAGGCTCAAGTCTTTCCCTTGAGCGTGCCTTGGCCAGCCTGCTTTGCGCCGCGTGAGGTCGGCGTGGGGCCCGGCCGGCGCCAGAGCATCCGTTCTGCGATCCGGCGCCGTGGACCGATTGGGGGAGTCCGAACAACGGCTTGGATGACCGTGGCCTGGAAAAGCTCCGAGCTGGGCACCGGATTCGGGGCGGCGCCGCCGGCCCGCAACGATGGCTCTCCGCGAGTCCCGCGCGCCGCATACTGCGTCGCGCAGCCGGTGGAGGTCGAGGCGATGGCATTGCAGGCGGAGGGGCGGGCGGTGCGCCGCCCCGAGATGGACCGCAAGTGGTCGCCGGCCATAGAGGAGCTCGTCCTGGACGTCGTCGCCAGGACCGGCTCTCCGAAGCGGGCCGCCGAGGCCGCGGGCGTCTCAACGGCGACGATCCACGACCATCGCAGGCGCGACCCCGAGTTCGGCACGAGCTACGCCGAGGCCATGGATGCCGCGTTCCACGGCGTGCTCGGCCGAGCCTTCGAGCGCTCCCTCGACGAGGAGCAGCCGTCGGACCGACTCATCGAGGTCCTGCTCAAGTTCCGCTTCGTCGACCGCGCGCCCGCCTTCGACCCGACCGCGCCCGGCGTCAGGACCGACGGCCCCGCAGGCCTCGACCCGCGCGTCATCGCGAGAATGGCGCCGGCGGACCGGGCGGCGCTCGCCGCGGCGCTCGGCGCCTACGTCGTGACCGAGACGGAGCTGCACGCCGATGACGCGCTCACGATCCTCAACCCGTAGTCCCGCGCTCGCGATGCTGCGCGACCTGGCGGCCGCGGATGCGCTCGTGCGGGCGCTCAAGAGGACCGCTCCGCGGGCGGTCGCTGCGGCCGGCGGCGCCGCCGCGCTCGTCGCCTGGTGCGGCGCGCCGACCGGCGCGCAGTTCTGGTCACTGCGGCCGTTCCCCGAGCGGCTCTGGGAAGCGATGGCCGGCGAGCACCAGGCGGCGAGCCGGTCGAATGTCGGCGATAACCCGTGAGGTCGCGGGGCTTCGCCACGAACTAGGCCATCGCCGGGCGCGCCGTCGTTCAACCTACTTCCCGCGTGAAGGGGGTGGGTGTGCTGTGTCACGGGCTTCCCCGCGAGGAACAGCTCGCGCGCGCATGGGGGAGCATCAGGTCGCTCTTGCGACGAAGTCGGAGGAGAGGGCCGACGCTTGACTACACGACGAAGCCGCGCTGGAGCACAGCCACCCGCACACAGTGGTGACGAAGGACGACATCGATATCGTCACGCAGGCCGTGGCCGAGGTGGTCGATCCGCGCGGGGGCTATCCATCGAGATGGCGCATCTTTCAGGCGTGATCGCGGCGCACGTGGATGCGCTGGACTGCGCGCTGCGGCACGACCTCTCGCTGGTCGAAGACCTAGTGACGCGGGTGCTGAGCGAGAAGCTGATGCGCGCGGGCTACTTAGTTGCTCGGCCTTTGGTCGACGGCGTCTGGGCGTGGGGTTCCGCGCCGTCGTTCAACCCACTTCCCGCGCGAAGGGCGCGGGCGCCTCGGGACTTCCTGGTGCCCGTCAACCCATTTCGTCCGGCTCTCGTTGGGAAGGCGTCGGTCCAAAAATATCCGAGGGAGTTCCGCCGGGAGCGAACGATGGTCCGACACTCGGCGACATCGGCGCATCCTGGTCGGGTCAGGGTGCGCCGATGGGCGCGTCCGTAACGCGATGGCGTGGACGAACGAGACGGCCTGAGGCCGCGCCCGATTCTCTCCCGCCGAAGCGAGACGCCGAGAGCGAGGAGAGAGAGCGTGGCGACGAAAAAGATCGCGCCCACCATCGGGGCCAAGTGGGTGTCCGTGACGGACATCAAGTTGGCGCTGACCCGGGCAAGAGAGAACCGCGAGCGGCAGACGCGGCTGCTCGACAACTTGTCGGCCAAGGTGGCGCAGCGTCAGAGGGACGTGGAGCGCACCCTGGCGGACCTTCACCCCAGTCAGCAAGCTTTGATTGTCGGACGGGCGGTCTCCACCTTCCGGACGCAGATAAAGCGGGAGAGCGCCGACGAGCGCCTCGCCCGCGTCCGCGAAGCCGGCAGGCTGGCCCACGAGGTCGCGGGGGCAAGGCAGCATTACGCGTCGGCGGTCCAGATGCTCATCCGCGAGGGCCTCGGCTCGGAACGGCGTTCCCGCCTCATGCAGCAGATCGAGCACAGCGGCCCGACCGAGCTCGCCAGCCTCGCCGCGCTCGCGGCGTCGACCGGCGACCGCGAGATGGGCGCTGCGCTCGTCTCCCGCGTCAACCGCATGGACGCTGGCGATCGCCCATTCAGCTCCCAGGCCCTCGCTGCGGTTCTCGTCGGCGCCGAGTTCCGCGACGTGACGGCCGCGCTCATGGAGATCGAGCGCACGGCGGAGGAGGCGGCGCACGCCGACACGGCCTTCGAGCGTGGGCACGCCAACCTGGTCCGCGCGATCAAGTCGGCGCTGGACCGCCGGGCGCAGGAGGCGGTCGGGGCCGACCTCGACGCGTTCGTAATCGGCCGCAATACGAACACTTCTTCAGCTCAATACGTGAGCCGCCACCAACGTTCGAGGCAACGTCGTCAGGAAGGCGAACAACGTTGGACCCATGGTCGAGATAGAGCGTTTCGGGTAGCAGGTGAGAGAGATTTAAATCGGGTAGAATGGGCGCGTTGCGAGTCGTTCCATTGGGAAATTCAGCTATGCCAATGGCAAGACCCCAAATGTCGACAAACTCCTGTGGCACGCCGAATTCCAACTCAGCTTCAATTCTTGCATGCTCATTGATTGAAAAGCCAAGCCCAAATCGCGACCACGATGGTCCGCTATGCAACTGACGATCAAATACTGCCCCTTCCACACGAACACGCAACTTTAGTCCGGTGCTGTGAGGCGTCAGAATAAAGCCCCCGAATCCTGCGACTGCGCCAGGCTCTTTTGGCTCTAATTGGGCAGCAACTCGGATTACCTTTAATGGCGCGGTTCCCTGTAGCCTATTCCCGGCACTCTCGAGAATCTGCTGATAATCTCTTCGGCTCGCATATTTATCTTCGCGATCCTGCTTGGCGTGCCGCCGCACAATGTCCTCCCAGCTTATTGCTGGAACATCGCATTGCGGACCTCAAACTTCAAGAGACTCGCGTTTAAGGCAGGCCGCAGGGCGGAAGAGGAGGGCGGCAGCCCTTTGAAGCCGAATCAACGCTAGGGGATATGCGATGTTGCTGGGTTTGCGCCCTGAGCCTGTCATCAATTGGGTAAGGCGCCCTGCGGATAGGCCTGCGGATTCCCAAGATTGAGTTTGCGTGATTCATAGGCAGTCGGCCGCATCGGAGGGGCCGACCGATGGTGCGACGTCACGCCTTGCGCAATGATCAATGGCAGCGCATCGAGAATTTGCTTCCCGGGCGCGCGGGAACGGTCGGCGTGACCGCCAAGGAAACCGGCTTTTCGTCGAGGCGGTGCTGTATCGCTATCGCGCCGGCGCGATTTACCGGAGCGCTTCGGCGATTTTCGTGTCGTGCACACGTGTTTCAGCCGCTGGGCCAAGGCCGGCGTTTGGGCGCGGGTTTTCGAGCATTTGGCGCAAGACGCCGACAATGAATACGCCATGATCGACACGACGATCGTGCGCGCGCATCAGCACAGCGCCGGCGCGCAAAAAAAAAGGTGGCGAAGACCAAGCGATCGGCCGCAGCAAAGGCGGATTGAGCACGAAAATTCATGCCACGGTCGACGCGCTCGGCAATCCGACCGGCATTCATCTCACGCCCGGACAGGCGCATGATCTCTTGGGCGCCGACGCGCTTTTGCCGGGGCTCGAGGTCGAGGCGCTGCTCGCCGACAAGGCTTACGACGCCGACGAACGAGTGATTCAACCTTTGCGCGACGTCGAAATAGAACCCGTCATTCCATCAAAGACCAACCGCAAAGAGCCGCGCTCCTACGACAAAGACCTCTACAAAGCCCGCAGCCTGATCGAAATTTTCTTCTGTAAGCTCAAGCAGTTTCGAGCCATCGCCACTCGCTACGACAAGACGGCCCGGAATTTCCTCGCCGCCGTCCACCTCGCCGCGGCCGTCATCGGGCTCAATTGATGACAGGCTCTGGGTTTGCGCCTTGATCAAGCGGACTTCGTCGCCGACGCGACGGCTCAGCCTGCTCAACGAAGAATTTTAGCTAGTGCCCGCTCACTCATCACGCTCGCAGTAGGAGAGAAGGGAGCGAGAGCGAAAACTCGCCTTGACAGCAAATAGCACTATTTGCTTAGATAAGCAGATCGGAGAATGGAGAATGGCTATGTCCCGTTCGGTGAATATTTCGACTGAGGTTTTTGCAGCCATCTGGGCCAACAGGGCTGCGGGAGAAGAAACCGAAGATGCTATTCTGCGACGGCTACTCGGATGCGAGCTTTCTTCCAAGGAAACTCAGAATCTAACAGAATCGCCTTCTGGCGGCGGGGTCCATGACGATCGGAACGGCGTCAACTTCCCAGAGGGCTTCGAGATTTTTCGCTTCTACAAGCGTCGAGAGTATGTCGCGCAGTCTCATGGCGGAGCATGGATTCGCAAGGACAACGGCAAACGGTTTCCGACGCTCAACCAGTTGAACTCTTCGATCGCGGCCGGAGTGGAGAACGTATGGAATGGCAACTGGAAATTCCGGGCAACTGATGGCTCGGTCAAATCGATTGCGGAGCTTCGTCGCTGATTTGACCTGCGTATACAAATGGCAGAGGTCGCCGGCAATCTACACCACCGACGACCTTTCTTCTGATCCTATGTCGCGCGACCAGTCTGAGGCTTCACGGCTGCCGGACGTCGAGCTGTCCGCACAATGCGTCAAAGTCCTCCTTCCATTGGAAGCGTCGCCCGAAGCCGCCCTCCGGCCGCGGCCGATATCCGAGAACGAGGAGGAACCCCAACGTCTCCCATTCGACGTCTTCTGTGAACGCATAGACCTCGGGCCGCCCCCGAAAGAGGTCGGGATCGTTGGATCGCGAATACTCGTCGGCCAGGGCCTGCGGCAGGACGAGCATCATGTAGGCCTCGAACAGGGTGTCGATTCTAGCCCTGGCGGCCAGGCGACTCTTGCAGTAGGACCACGGCGACTTGCCCCTTATCTCCTTCGGCCAGGCCTCGCACCGGATCGTCTCGTCGCCGCTCGGCAGCGGCAGCAGCGACCGGTGCAGGACGCTGACTTTTTCCTCCTCTTGCTCATTCATCTCGATCATAGGACCTCTCCCGAGGTGCCACGCGTGGGCTCATGCCCGCGAACGACGAAGTCGGGCGCCGACGCGAGGTCGAGCACGGCCCAGTCCGCGAGTGCGCCGGGATTAGCGCCGACGAGTGCCTCGGCCACCGCTTGCGCGGCGGCGGCGTCGGCGGCCTGCACGAAGATTGCGTTGCGGCGGTCCGCCCTGCGGAGGTGCGGCTTGTGCGCGTAGACGACGTAGTTGGCCATGGTCAGTCCTCCTTATTCTCCGTGGCCTCGTTACCCGTGGGACCGGGTCAAGCAGGACGCTTGAGTTTTCATAAGCACAACGCGAAGGTCAGTGGCCATCAGAACGAATGCCGCGCCTGCAAGAAGTGGCGGATCAACGATTCATTTAACCCTCTACGAACTGTCGATCAGCTCAATGAGAGTTCGATCATCACACGCGAACGCCGATTGCTCTTGCGGGAGCCGGAAATTTTGCAGTCCATTAAGGAGCGAGAGGGCAGAGGTCTGAAAAGCATCGTATGGGAGCGCTTCGGGCGGCGCTGCTTTTATTGCGAAAAGCCATTGACATTGAAAGAGGTTGAGCTGGATCATACTCGTCCCTTGGCCTACCTATGGCCGATTGATGAATATGCCACGTGCCTGTGCGCCGAACACAACAATCATAAGAAGGACAAGTTTCCAGTCGACTTTTATACGCTGGCCCAACTTAGGCACTTGTCGAGAATCACCGGTCTATCCCTTCACGACCTTCAGGCTCGGGCGGTCTGCGAGCCGCAACTACTGCGGATTCGTAAGGACATCGGGGGATTTGCGAACAAGTGTGACCCGCGAGCATTCAACGCTATTGCCCGGAAGGTGCGGGAAATTCGACCCGACGTTGATCTATGGGTCGAGTTGTTGGATGCAAATCGCATCGTGTACGAGCGGACGCGAAAAGCGGCTGCGGAAAGGCCCGCGAGCACAGTGCCGGCTGATGTCGAGATCGATGCTATACTAGAAGCGCTCGAAGAGTAGCAAGATATGGGTGCTCGTCGTGCCCTTATCCCTAATACCGTGTTTTTCGACGTGTTCCACATTTTCCGAAATGGTCGCGCGATGATGCAAATAACGTGAGCCAATTGAGGCTAGTCGCGTTGCCATTTCGTATCCCTTGGAGCCGCCGACGTGGAGGATTACCGGCCCCCCTGCTGCTGTAACTTCGCTGCAGACAGCAAAAAATTCCTGGTAGACTTCAAAGTTCGTTCCTTGTTGACGCTCCAGAAATTTACGGCTGGTATGATGAAAGTCGTTTTCCATCCAGCCACAGAACCACATTCGCAGCCAGTTAGGCCGGTCGAACCTCATTCCCGGAAATGGTGGCGAGCAGATGATTGCGTCAACCTGCTGAGGCAGAAGCTTGGGAAGCTCACGAAAATCTGCGTGCCATGACTTGCCTTGGATAAATCCCTGCGGCCGTTCAAGGGCCATGAGTCGCTCGCATCGAACGCTTAATCTCTCCAGCAGCGATCGATATTGAAACGGTCCTGTGGGACTGAACGGTGTAATTGGATGCGATATACGCGACAGTGCATAGGGTCGATTACCGTGCAGTATATGCAGGAGGCAGGCCTTGATGAAGTTTCGCGAGGCTGAGAGTTCCGAGCTGGCGAGAATCCGCCGAGCTTTGAGCACCTCCTCCAAGGTATCCCGGTGGTAATAATCATGCACTTGAGCATTCAGCCCAAACTCTGCAGCCATGTAATCTTCTGTTGTCAGCTTCACACTCGCCAATTCATCGGCGAACACCTCCATCTCAGATTCAAGGTCCGAGGAGGCTGGAGGCGCGACTTTTGCGCGGGCAACTGTCGAAGCGAATGGGCTCAAGTCGCAGGTGAAGGCGGGACGTCCGAGGAGACCAGCCTCGAATGCTACCGTTCCGACCCCGCCCAATGGGTCCAAGACACGATCGCCCGAGCCCGTGAACTGTCGAAGTAACCAGTGGGCAAGTGCAGGCTTAAGCTTGCCTTGGTAGGAGGAAAGCGAGTGGAGACCGTGTCCCCACGCTCGGCTGCTAAAGGGAGCTTTTGTGTGCGGAAGAGTTGATTGGAAGGCAACCGCCCTTTGCTCCAGTGGTAGTCTGCACTCAGTGAGCATTGGCGAACGTTAACTCCACCTGCTTGAGTGGCGTTTTGTCCCGAGAGTGACGCCGCGCGAGTAGCCTCTCTTCGATCAGACGAAGGCCCGCCGCACTCGCCACTTCGCCCAGGAGAATATCTGTTGGGACGTGTATGCCGTAGAATTGAGAGTCCCCGATGTCCAGCACCAGCCGGCCTCCGGGCCGGAGATAGGAAGCACAGTTTCGAAACATCGAGAGCATGTCCGAAAAGTAGCCCCTCACCAGCTCTGGAATGCGTAGGTCGGGGCTGACCCGATCGAGCTCGATAGCGACCGCCTCTACAGCGCCAAATCGGTGCTCGGCCGGGCGTCCTTTGACAACATTGCTGATGCCGCAAACCATGCATGTCTTATTGAGCTGGGAAAGCTCGCGTTCAGAACGAATGAAGCCGGTCAACCAAAGCTCAAGTTTGGTGTTACGAATGTAGCTGGTGCCATTCAGATAAGGGGGTGACGTGAGGATCAGTCCCGCTTCGCCACGTAGTTGCTCGACCGATTGACGACAATCTGCGGAAGCGAAAAGAGCTGGCGCATAGTGGGCGGGCGTGACACGTATGTCTCGCTCGATCGAAGCGAGTTTTTCTATAACTGCGCCGCGAACATCTACAACGCGCCCTTTGTATTCGTCCACTCTGCGTCGTCGCAGGTCGGCGCGTCGAGTCATGTGAGAGCAGGCTACAGTCACTGAGGCAACCGCGAGCAGTAACAGGTCACGAAAAGCTGCGTTGTCGGAACCGATCACGCGCGCTGCGTCACGCAGCACCTGGAGTTCGCGGATGTCCTTTTCCGCAAAGAAGTCTCTGCCCTCGAAAGCTGTGAAATAGTCGGAAAGGCTCTGTTCGCGCACCGAACGATGAAAATCTGGACTGTAGGCCCAGGTTCTAAAAGCGGAGGCGCATCGCTCAAATTCAGCGAACCGGAGACGTGCAATATGGCGAGCATTCACTTTCGTTTCGGCAACGAAACGCATGAAGGGGTTAGCTTCCGAGAATGCGCTCGGAACGCCCATAAGAGATGAAATCAAGTTTACCGTCCCGCTCCCTCCGAATGGGTCATACACGATGCCGTCGCTGTTATGCGCACGCACAAGATCTTCGATGTAACGTGCTGAGAACCCCTCGACGTAAGGATACCAGCCGTGAACCGGTAATCTCTTGCTGTCACGGAACGTGAGCCCGAGATTCGAATTGGCGCGAGGCTTTCCGGGGAGGGTTTCATCGGGAAACAACGATGAGTTGTCGAACAAATTTGCCGCATCGGCTGGCATGCTTGCACCCTTCTATCTTTGTTCTCTCGCCCATACTCTAGTCCAGGTCGTTCGGGTGCCGGATCGTAGCGTTACCTTTGTTGCAACGGCGGCCAGCCGAATCAGAATGCGACCGAGCCCCATAAGCTCAGGATACCGAGAGGCAGGCTCTCAAGCATATGCATTACAGCGGTTCCCACGGAAAAGGAGCGGTCTCTGAGGAGAGCGAACGAGGATTATGGCGTCCCGGAAGGGAGTCGAACCCCTGACCCCAGGTTTAGGAAACCTGTGCTCTATCCTGCTGAGCTACCGGGACAATCTGCCTCGTTCTCGGTGCCTATCCGGTGCTCGGCCGAGCCGGACGGCGCTTAAGCTTATGATCCGAATCGCCTTTCCGTTTCAAGACCCTCGAATTAGGAAACCGTTGCTCTATCCTGCTGAGCTACCGGGACCGCGTCACGGACGTCTACTAGAGCGGGGAGCGTTTGAAAAGGCGTCGCGCGTCTCCTGCATCGTCACATGCGGCCCGCCGGCAGACCGCGCCAGTGCGAGAAGATGCGGTCGATCTTTGTCGCCATGATGACGTCGTTCTCGTGCAAACCTCTGATCTTCTTCGTCTGCAGCGAGATCGTCGCATAGCCCCAGCCGAAGGCGATGTCGGGATGATGGCCCTCCGCCTCGGCCAATTCGCCGATTTGCCGCACGAATTCCGCCGCCTCGCGGAAATTGCCGAAGCGGAAGCCGCGCTCTATGCGGCGCGCCTCGTCGAGCAGCGCCCAGTCCGGCGCCTGTGCGAGCAACGCCTCGGCCTCGGCGCGCTCCAGGGGCGGAACGCCGCCGCGGCAGGGTGTGCAGGTCTTTTCTGCGAGCGTCGTCGGCATTTGGAGCCTCCTTTCGACGAGCGACCAAAATTCGCTCCCACCGAAAAAATCGAGACGCGTCTAGCGATCGATCTCGCCGAACACGATATCGAGCGAGCCGACTATGGCCGCGACATCGGCGAGCATATGGCCCGTCGAGAGACGGTCCGTCGCCGCGAGATGAGCGAAAGAGGGCGCACGGATCTTGCAGCGATAGGGGCGGTTCGATCCGTCGGCGACGAGATAGACGCCGAACTCGCCCTTGGGCGCCTCCACGGCGGCGTAGACTTCGCCCGGCGGAACGTGAATCCCTTCGCTGAAGAGTTTGAAATGCTCGATCGTCGCCTCCATCGAGCGCTTCATGACGCCGCGCGCCGGCGGTGTGACTTTGTGATCGTCGACGGCGATCGGGGTGCGGCCTTCCGGCGCGCGCAGCAGGGCGACGCACTGCCGCATCAGATGCGCGGACTGGCGCATCTCGGCCATGCGCACGCAATAGCGATCGTAGCAATCGCCGTGGCGCCCGACCGGAATGGCGAAATCCAGCTCCTCGTAGCATTCGTAGGGCTGCGCCTTGCGTAAGTCCCATTGCGCGCCGCAGGCCCGCAGGAACACGCCGGAAAAGCCGAGACTCCAGGCCTCCTCCAGCGTCACCACGCCTATGTCGGCGTTGCGCTGCTTGAAGATGCGATTGTCGGTGAGCAGCCCTTCGAGATCGTCGCAGACCGCGAGGAAGGGTGCGCAAAAAGCCTCGATATCGTCGAGGAGCGCGGTGGGAAGATCCTGATGCACGCCGCCGATGCGGAAATAGCAGGCGTGCATGCGCGCGCCGGATGCGCGCTCATAGAAGCCCATCAGTTTCTCGCGCTCCTCGAAGCCCCAGAGATTGGGCGTCAGCGCGCCGCAATCGGAGGCCTGCGTCGTGATGTTGAGCAGATGCGAGAGCAGCCGTCCGATCTCGCAATAGAGGACGCGTATGAGTTGCGCGCGCTTTGGAATCTCGAGGCCGAGCAGGCGCTCGGCGGCGAGGCAGAAGGCGTGCTCTTGATTGATCGGCGCGACATAATCGAGCCGGTCGAAATAGGGCAGGGCCTGCAGATAGGTCTTATCCTCTATGAGCTTCTCGGTGCCGCGATGCAGGAAGCCGACATGCGGATCGACATGGGAGACGACCTCGCCGTCGAGCTCCAGCACCAGCCGCAGCACGCCATGCGCGGCCGGATGCACCGGGCCGAAGTTCAGGGTGAAGCTGCGTTCCGAGCGAAGGCTGGACTGCGTTCTGTGGCCGAGGCTCATCTGCGCGCCCTCAGGGACGGAAACCGGATCGACGCGCCGACGTTATCCCTGGTCGATCCTCGATCAGGGGAGAAAGAGATGAGTGATCTTCTGCGCTGGGCCATCGTCTTTTTGGTGGTCGGTCTGATTGCGGCCTTCTTCGGCTTCGGCGGCGTCGCCGGCACGGCGGTGGAGGCCGCGCGCATATTGTTCTGGGTGGCCGTCGTGCTCTTCATCGTCGCCCTCGTCGGCGGCGTGCTGCGTCGCGGCGTCTGAGGAAGCTGGCGGCGACGGCGCGGGAGCGTCGCCGCCGCATATTGTCGTCAACGTCGTCGGGCGGCGAAAGTTGCTGCCCATCCGGCGCCGCGCGGCGCTATATTCCCTCGGGCGGACAGCGCGGGGAAGCAGCGCCTTGGACGAAGTCGAGAAAGACGTTTTCCGGCGCGCCCTCGGGCCGCTGGCCCCGCGGGCCGAGCGCCTGCCCGCGCTATTGCGCATTCCGCTCGACGCCTTTCTGCATTTCGTCGAACGCGACGGCTTCGCAATAGCGAGCCATATCGCCCTGTCGACGCTGATGTCGCTGTTTCCCTTTCTCATCGTGGTGACGGCGCTCGCCGGCCTCATCGGCTCCAAGAGCCTCGCCGACGAGGCCGGCCGGCTGCTGCTCGACGCCTGGCCGCCCGAGGTCGCGGAGCCCATCGCAGGGGAAATCCGGCGCGTCGCGACGACGCCGCGGGGCGGCACGCTCACCTTCGGCGCGCTCTTTGCCGTCTATTTCGCCTCCAGCGGCCTCGAGAGCCTGCGCATCGGCCTCAATCGCGCCTATGAGACGGAAGAGACGCGCAGCTGGTGGCTGCTGCGGCTCGAGTCGATCCTCTATGTGGTCGGCAGCGCCGTGGCTCTGCTCGCGCTCTCGGTTCTGGTCGTGCTCGGCCCGCTCATCACCGATGCGGCGGCGCGCTATCTCGACTGGTTCGAGCCCTTCGAGACGATGGTGACGCTGGCGCGCTACGGCCTCGCCACTCTGATTCTGGCGCTCACGCTCTTGGCCATTCACATTTGGCTGCCGGCGGGGCGGCGGCGCTTTCGCGACATAGCGCCGGGCGTGTTGGCGACGCTTTTGCTGTGGCTCGTCGCCGGCGCCGCCTTCGGCCGCTATCTCGCGGCCTTCTCGGATCGCTATGCGCTCACTTACGCGGGCCTCGCCTCGGCGATGATCGCGCTCGTCTTCCTCTATTTCTCTGGCGTCATCTTCATCTATGGCGGCGAGCTCAACGCCGCCATCGTCCGCGCGCGACGCGGCGCTAGATGAAAGGGAGAACGAACAAAGGTCTCCCCTCATGGCTCCTCGCGCGCGCGCTTATTGGCAGGGCTATCTGCGGCTCTCTCTCGTCTCTATCGGCGTCGAGCTCTATGCGGCGACGTCGAGCGCCCAGACCATGGCGCTGCATCAGATCCACAAGCCCTCGGGCAAGCGCGTGCGCTATGAGAAGGTCGTGCCCGGCGTCGGTCCGATCGACTCCGCCGATATCGTCAAAGGCTTCGAGATCGGCGACGATTCTTATGTCGTGCTGGAGCCGGACGAGCTCGACGAGATCAAGCTCGACAGCGGCAAGGCGATCGAGCTGGTGCAATTCGTCGGACGCGAGGAGATCGATCCGCGCTATTTCGACAAGCCCTATTATCTCGCGCCGGAGGGCGATGTCTCGACCGAGGGCTATGCCGTGATACACGAGGCGCTGCGCCGTGCGGATAAGATCGGCATAGGCCGTCTCACCATGCGCGGACGTGAGAGCATCGTCGCGGTGACGCCGCTCGGCAAGGGCCTGCTCGTCGAGACTTTGCGCTACGCCAATGAGCTTCGCGGCTATGAGCCCTATTTCGCCGAGATCGGCGAAGGCGAGAGCGACCCCGAAATGGTCGCGCTGGCGACAGAGCTCATCGAGCGCAAGACCGCGCCCTTCGATCCCAAGGCGTTCAAGGATTCCTACGCCGAGGCGCTGCGCGCGCTGGTCGAGCGCAAGCGCGAAGGCCACGCGATCGTCACCACGGGCGAGGAGGAGCGTCGCGGCCCTGGCAAGGTCATCGATCTGATCGAGGCTCTGAAGCGTAGCGTCGGCGAGAGCGCGCCGCGACCCGCGCGCGGCAAGGCGCGCGCCGCCGCTTCGCCCGCCGCCAAGCCGGCCAAGAAGACGAGCGAGACCAAGACGGGAGCGGCCAAAAAGCGCGCCTGACCGGCGCGGGGGAGCGCAATGAGGAGCGAGACGCTCGCGGCCTATCGGGCCAAGCGCGACTTCCGCCGCACGACCGAGCCCGAAGGCGACGCGCCGACGAAGGAGCAGGGCGCCTATGTCGTGCAGAAGCATCGCGCGCGTCGGCTGCATTTCGATTTTCGTCTCGAGCTCGACGGCGTGCTGAAAAGCTGGGCCGTCACGCGCGGCCCCAGCCTCGATCCCGCCGATAAGCGCCTCGCCGTGCGCACGGAGGATCATCCGCTCGACTATGGGCGTTTCGAGGGGACGATCCCCAAGGGCCAATATGGCGGCGGAGAGGTGATGCTGTGGGATCGCGGGCGCTGGACGCCCAAGGGTGATCCGCGCCGCGGCCTCGAGGAGGGGCGTCTCGAATTCACGCTGGAAGGCGAGCGGCTCCGAGGCGGTTTTGCGCTCGTGCGCTTGCCCCGCCGGCGCGGCGAGACGAAGGACAATTGGCTGCTCGTCAAAATGAAGGATGGGCGAGCCGAGGCCGATCTCGATCCGACGCATGAATGGATGCGCAGCGTCGCGACCGGCCGCAGCTTCGAGGAGATCGCGGAAGGCAAAGCCGCCCGCCCGCCGCCTTTGCCGAAATTCCGCGCGCCGCAGCTCGCGACGCAGGCCGCCGAGCCGCCCGCTGGCGATGATTGGCTGCATGAGATCAAATTCGACGGCTATCGCGCGCTCGTCGCGACATCTGGCGGCCGAAGCCGCGTTTCTACGCGCTCCGGCCTCGATTGGACGAAGAAATTCTCGGGCGTCGCCGAAGCCGCCGCGCAATTGCCGATGCGAAGCGCGCTGCTCGACGGCGAGATCGTCGCGCTGGACGAAAACGGCCGTAGCGATTTCGGCCTGCTGCAGAAGATGCTGGAGAAGCGCCCGCGCGCGCTCGTCTTCTACGCCTTCGATCTGCTGGAGCTGGACGGAAAGGACATTTCGCGAGAGCCGCTGATCGAGCGCAAGGCCCGCCTCGCCGCGCTATTGGAGGAGGCGCCTTCCGCCATACGCTATAGCGGCCATGTGATCGGCGCCGGCGCGCGCTTTCTCGCCGAATGCAGGCGCATGGGGCTGGAGGGCGTGGTCTCCAAGCGTATCGATCGGCCCTATCTCTCGCGGCGCACGCGCGCCTGGATCAAGGTCAAATGTCTCGGCCGCGACGAATTCGTCGTCGGCGGCTATCGCCCTTCGACGAAGAAGGGCCGCGACTTCGCCTCTCTGCTGCTCGGCGAATTCGTCGATGGCGCTTTGCATTATCGTGGCCGCGTCGGCGCCGGCTTTTCCGATGGCGATCTCGCTGAGATCGGCGCAGCGTTGCGTGGGCTCACACGCAAGACGTCGCCTTTTGTGGCTCTGCCTGCGGAGATCGCGCGTCAGGCGCATTATGTCGCGCCACGACTCGTGGTCGAGATCGATTATACGGAGCGCACGAAGGAGGGGCTGCTGCGTCATCCGGTTTTCGTCGGCTTGCGCGAGGACAAGCCCGCGCGCGAGGTGAAGAGTGGAGCGAAAAACAGTGACCCGCGGCGCACGCCCGGAGGCGGGGGATGATCCGTCTCACCAATCCGGACAAGCCGCTCTATCCGGCCGCTGTCCATGTCACCAAGCAGCGGCTCGTCGACTATTGGCGCCGCGTCGCGCCTTTCGCTCTGCCGCATATAGCGGCGCGCCCTCTGTCGCTGCTGCGCTGTCCCAATGGCGCCGCGCAAGGCTGCTTCTTCCAGCGCCATCATCGGCGCGGCCTGCCGCCCGGCCTGCGTCCGGCGCTGATCGGGACCGAAGAATTTCTCGTCATCGACGATGTCTCCGGCCTCGAAGGCGCGGCGCAGATGGACGCGCTGGAGCTGCACATTCGGGGCGTCCATGTCGACGCTCTCGAGCGCCCCGATCGCCTCGTCTTCGATCTCGATCCGGACCCTTCCGTCTCCTTCGACGAGGTGAAGCGCGCCGCCCGCGATTTCCGCGCTCTGCTCGAGGCGGCGGGGCTCGCGAGCTTCGCGCTGCTTACCGGCGGCAAGGGAATGCATGTCGTCGCCCCGCTCGACGCGGCGCTCGATTGGCCGACCTTCACGGCTTTTGCGAAAGGCGTGGCGACGCGTCTTTCGGCGGATGATCCGGGACGCTTCACCGCTATGGCGACCAAGGCGCGACGCGTCGGCCGAATCTACATCGACTATCGACGCAATGAGCGCGGCGCAAGCGCGGTCGCGCCTTTCTCGCCGCGCGCGCGGGAGACGCCCGCAGTGGCGACGCCCGTCTCGTGGGAGGAACTCGCCCGGATCGAGCGCGCCGATTTCTATTGTCTGGACAAGGTGGAGCGCCGCCTCGCCGCGCTACGCGCCGATCCATGGCCCGGCTATTTCGATCTGCGACAAGGCGTCTCGCCGGCGGCGTTGCGCATGTTCGCCGGAGCGAGGCTATAATTTCGACGGTGCTGTTTCTCGAAAGGCCGGCGCATGGAGACGACCGAATTGTTCCGCCGCATGACGGTGGCGCTGGCGATCGGCCTGCTGATCGGCCTCGAGCGCGGTTGGCAAGCGCGCGAGGACGAGGAGGGCGAGCGCGCCGCCGGCTTCCGCACCCATGCGCTGGCG
The DNA here is from genome assembly GCF_015709455.1 of Methylosinus sp. H3A. Lineage (NCBI taxonomy): Bacteria > Pseudomonadati > Pseudomonadota > Alphaproteobacteria > Hyphomicrobiales > Methylocystaceae > Methylosinus > Methylosinus sp. H3A. The sequence continues at coordinate 3,920,001 of NZ_JADNQW010000005.1, read as the reverse complement.
GCGCTGCTCGGCGCCGTCTGGGGCGCGATCTCCAATCAGACAGGCATAGGCGGCGCCGTGTCGCTCGGCCTCGCCTTCGCGGTCTTCGCCGCTGCGATCAGCCTGTTTCGCTATCGCGAGATCGTTCACGACGCCACCTTCGGCGCGACGACGGTCGTCGCGTCGATGCTGGCCTTCGCGCTCGGCGCCTTCGCTGTCGTGGGCGATGTCGAGGCTGCGGCGGCGGCCGGCGTCGCCACGGCGGGATTGCTGGCGCTGAAGTCCGCCGCCCATGGCTGGCTGCGGCGCCTGAGCTGGGAGGAGCTGCGCTCCGGCCTGACGCTCGCCGCCATGACGGTCATTCTGCTGCCGCTGCTGCCAGACCGCGCCGTCGATCCCTGGCAGGCGGTCAATCCGCATGAGATCTGGCTGATGACCGTGCTGATCGCGGTCATTTCCTTTCTCGGCTATGTCGTCATGAAAGCGACGGGCGGCGCGCGCGGCGTGGCGCTGACGGGGATCGCGGGCGGTCTCGTCTCCTCCACCGCGGCGACGATGACGATGGCGCGCCTTTCTCGCGAGCAGGGCGGCGCTGCGTCGCTCTTCGCCGCAGGCGCGCTCTTCGCCAACGCCACTATGGTGTTCCGCGTGCTGGCCGTCGTCACTTTGATCGACGCCGAGCTGCTCGGCGCGCTCGCGCCGCCTTTCGCCGCTGGCGGGGCCGTGATGCTCCTCTTCGCGGCTTTCTTCATGCGCAGCGCCGCCGCCGTCCCCTCCGGCGCGGGCTTCGCGCCGAAGAATCCGCTCGATCTCGGGGCCGTGCTCGAATTCGGCGCGCTGCTCACCGTCATCGCGGTCCTGGCGCGGCTGGCGACGCGCATGGCCGGCGGCGCCGGCGTGCTCGCGGTGGCGGCGATCTCGGGTCTCGTCGACGTCGATCCCATCACTTTGTCGGTGGCGCGGCTCGATCGCGCGACGCTCGCGCTCGATGTCGCAGCGGCGGCGATCGGCCTCGCCGTCGCCGTCAACACGCTCGCCAAGGCGGCGCTGACCTGGTGGATCGGCGGCTCGGGCATCGGCTTTCGCGTCGCCGCCGCTTCGGCGCTGGCGCTCGCCTGCGGCCTCGCGATCGCGCTGCTGGCGCGCTGATAGCCGCGGAACCTTCGCCGGGCCCGCCCGTTTCCTCCGGTGAACACAAGGAGGCGAGTGATGAAAGTTCAAGACATCATGACGCGCGAAGTCTGTCTCGTCGAACCCGATCAGACGATTCGCGACGCGGCGCGACGCATGGCCGATCTCGACGTCGGCCTTCTGCCTGTCGGCGAGAACGACCGCCTCGTCGGCATGGTCAGCGACCGCGACATCGCATTGCGCGCAATAGCCGCCGGCAAGGGCGCCGAGACCAAGATTCGCGACGTCATGACGCGTGACGTTCGCTATTGCTATGTGGATCACGACGTCGAGGACGTCGCGCAGAACATGGCCGAGCAGCAATTGCGCCGTCTGCCCGTGCTCGATCGCCGCAAGCGCCTCGTCGGCATCGTCTCGCTCGCCGATCTCGCCATGGACCGCGACGCCGGCCTCAGCGGCGCCGCGCTGCGCGGCGTCTCGCAGCCCGGCGGCCATCATTGCCAGAGCGCGCGCGCCGCGTGAGCGGACAAAAAACGTCCTATTGGTCGGCCGAGGTCGGGCGCAAGAGCAATGCGCTGGACCTCGAGCTGGAGGTCTTCACGCTCGACGATCCGCGCGCCATCGCGCGCTCGCTGAAGCAATCGGCGGAGTCGAGCCTGCGCCGCAAGAGCGCGCCCTTCCGATCCGCAATGTCCATGCTGAATTTCTATATCAATCGCGCCGGCGGCGGCCTGCCGGCGGAGCGTCGCCGCATATTGGAGCAGGCCAAGGTCGAGCTCAGAAGAGTTTTCGGGCGCGCCTGAAACGTCGCCGCATTGTCGCCACGCCCGAGCTGTTAAACACATTGCAGAAAAACGTCATACATGAAACGGCAAAGTCATTGCTGGCTGCGACAGCCGTCTCTAACCTGCCGAATCGACCGAAACAGCGGCGGGAAAGCTCATGTCGGACACTCTCCAGGGTTCGGGCGACGTTCTCGCCTATTCCTCGTCCACTCGCGTCCGAGCCGAGGCTACGCCCACGCGTCTGCGGCTTCGCGAGCTCGACGGATTGCGTGGCTGGGCGGCTTTCTCCGTGCTGCTCTTCCATTCGACGTGGCAGATTTTCGGCGAGAATTTTGCTATTCTCCGCAATTCTTCGACAGCGGGACTCGTCGACGGCCCGCTCGATGTGAGCGTCTTCTTCGTCGTCTCCGGCGCGGCGCTGAGCGCGCCCTTCTTCGCGGGCGGCGGCGGCGAATATATCCTCTCCGCGGCTCTGCGACGCTACATCCGCCTGACGACGCCGATCGTCGCGACGGTTCTCCTCCTCATTCTCGCGGAGCGCTTCGGCTTTGCGCGGCTTGCGGAGGCCAGGCAATTCGCGCCGGGCCTTTCCGCCATCGCCGGCGAGACGGGGCTGAGCTTTGCGCAAGCGCTGAAATGGTCGCTCAGCAACGTCTACACCAAGCCCGCCGAATGGGGGCCGGTGCTGCCTTTCCTATGGACCATGCCCTGGGAAATGGTCGGCTCGCTGGCGCTCTTCCTGCTGCTCTCCTGCTATCCGGCGATGAAGCGGCCCGAGCGCTCGATCGCCATCGGCGCTTCTTTTCTCATGCTGCTCTTTCCCTACCTCGCTGCCTTTCTCTTCGGCGCGCTGATCGGAAAGGCGAAATTCACGGGCGCGTTGAACGCGCCGGCGCCGGGGCGTCTCGGCTTCCTAGATTCGCTCGCGGCGAAAATCGCCGTCGCTGCGGCGCTCTACGTGCTCGCCGCCTGGTCGATGACGGCGGGCGCCGTCGCCCATGTGCATGTGATCCTCGCCGTGGCGGTCGTCGCTCTGGCGCTGCGCTCGCGTGGGCTATCGGACTTCCTCGCGGAAAACGCCCTGTCGCGCTTTCTAGCGAAAATCTCTTTCCCGCTCTATCTCATTCATTATGTGGTGATCGTGACGGCGACGTCGGCGGCGATCGCCTTTGTCGGCGATAGGCTCACTTTGCCGCTCGCCTTGGCGATTTCGGCGGCGACGATCCTTCTCTCGATCGTCGCTGCCGTGCTTTTCCAGCCTATCGAGCGCTTCGCCCATTTCGCCAGCCGGCGCTTCGCCGCGCTGGTCCTCGGATGACGCGATTCAGCCTTTGAACGGGCCGAGCGCGGCTTTAATCTTCTCGGCCTGCGCCTTCAGCTTCTCGCCATCGGCCATGGTTCCCGGCGGGCGCAGGGCGACGCCCTCGAAGCGCGGCAGAATGTGGAAATGCAGGTGGAAGATCACCTGTCCGCCGGCGCTCTCGTTGAATTGCTGCAAGGTCAGACCGTCGGCCGAAAAAGCGTCCTTGGCGGCCTTGGCGACATGCTGCACGCGGGTGACGAGCGCGGAGAGCGCGGCCGGGTCTATGTCCAAGAGACCGCGTGCGGGAACCTTGGGGATCACCAGCACATGGCCCTCGGCGCGCGGCATGATGTCCATCATGGCGAGTGCGACATCGTCCTCATAGACCTTATGCGCAGGGATTTCTCCGCGCAGGATTTTGGCGAACACATTGTCCTTGTCATAGGCTGCGGCCATGGATTCTCTCCCATCTGAAACCAGGGAATTGGGCGAAGGCTGGAGACGCGCGAGAGATCGCGTTTTTCAACTCCCCCTCGAGGGGCAGGGTGAGACGCGCCATTCGAGGCTCGCAAGATTACCTAGCGTTTGAAACTAATCGCCATATTCGAACGGACGCTTGTTCTCCATGCGGAATCCGTGCGCCGGATAGACGCCGATGATCTCGAGCTCCTTGGAGAAGAAGCGTAATTCATCGAGCGCGCGGGCGAGCGGCGGCTCGTCCGGATGGCCGTCGACATCGGCGAGGAAGCGCGTCGCCGCGAATTCGCCGTCGACCATATAGCTCTCGAGCTTGGTCATGTTCACGCCATTGGTGGCGAAGCCGCCGAGCGCCTTGTAGAGCGCCGCCGGCACATTGCGCACGCGAAAGACGAAGCTCGTCATCGTCGGCCCGCTATTGGGCTCCGGCCGCTGCGGCGTCTTCGACAGCACGACGAAGCGCGTCGTGTTATGCGCGGCGTCCTCGACATTTTCCGCGAGAATGTCGAGACCGTAGATCGAGGCGGCGAGGCGCGGCGCCAGCGCCGCCTTGGTCGCGTCGCCCCATTCCGCCACTTCGCGCGCGGCGCCGGCGGTGTCGCCGGCCGTATGGGCGACGAGGCCGAGCTCGCGGATGATCCGGCGGCACTGGCCGAGCGCATGCACATGGCTATAGACGCCGCGAAGCGTCTCGCGCGTCGCGCCGCGCGGCGCCATCAGCTGAAAATGGATGGGCAGAAAATATTCGCCGATGATGTAGAGCCCGGCGTTGGGCAGGAAATGATGAATATCCGCCACGCGGCCGGCGATCGAATTCTCGATCGGGATCATCCCCAGCGCCGCGACGCCTTCGGTGACCGCCGCGAAAGCGTCCTCGAAGCTCGCGCAGGGCAGGGGATCATAGCCCGGATAGGCGTCCCGACAGGCGATGTCAGAATTGGCGCCGGGCTCGCCCTGATAGGCGATTTTCGGCCGCACGCTCATCGACGGCTCCGTTCGACTTGGTCCTGCGCCTCGCGCAGGCGTTGAAGATCGGCGCTGGTATCCACCCCGCGGGCGGCTTTGTCCAGGATCATGGCGTCTATTCGCATGCCGGCCTCGAGCGCCCGCAACTGCTCCAGCCGCTCGCGAATCTCGAGCGGGGAGGGCGGCAGGCCGGCAAAGCGCGCGAGCGCCGCGCGGCGAAAGGCGTAGACGCCGATATGGTGATAGTTCGGCCCCTCGCCGTGGGGCGCCGGGGCGCGGGTGAAATAGAGCGCACGCATCCGACGCGGCGCGACCTCGGCGCCGATCAGCTTGACGGCGTTGGGATCGTCGCGTTCGCTCGGGCCGGCGGGGGTCGCGAGCGTTGCGATATCGACCGCAAGGTCCGCGAGCGGCTCCAGCGCGACCGCGAGCGCGCCGGGCTCTATGTCGGGCTGGTCCCCTTGAAGATTGACGATCACGTCATGGTCGCCCGCCGGATCGAGCCCGCCGAGCGCTTCGCCGATGCGGTCGCTGCCGCAGGCGTGATCGCCGCTGGTGATCACGGCCCGCCCGCCGGCGGCCTCGACGATGCGTGCGATCTCGTCCGAGTCGGTCGCGACAGCGACCGGGCCGATCGCGGCGGCCAGCGCCTTTTCCAGCACATGCAGGATCATCGGCCGGCCGGCGATCGGCGCGAGCGCCTTGCCCGGAAGGCGGGAGGAGCCCATCCGGGCGGGGATGACGACGAGCGGACGGATCATGGATGAACGGTGCTCCTTCCTCGGACCGCCGCTCTCGCGGCGGCTTTCGAGCGATCAGAATTCGCTCCAAACGAGAAATTTAGACCAGTCCGCTCCGTTCCCATCGGAGCGGATCGGTCTAATAGGCGTTCTGGTCTTCGCCGACCCAGCCCTTGTCGGATCGCACGAAATGCAGCGTGCCTTCCGCCTTCAACACTTCTCCCTTCTGGAAGCTCTGGCTCTGCGCGAGGCCGAGATAGGCGCAGCGGCCGCGCGCGCGCTCATCGGCGCAATTGGCCTCGAAGGCTTCCGGGAATTGCACCTCGGCCTCGTACCAGAGCTCATAGGCTTCGGCGCTCGGCGTCTTCAGCGCGCGACCGTCGGTCTTTTTGAAGGAGATCAGCTTGCCGTTGACGCCCTGCTTGGAGAGCAGATTGCGCAGCACCTTGGCGCCGATCGCGTCATTTGGCTCGCGGCCGCCGCTGCAGGCGACGAGCGCCAGGGCCGCCGCGCTCACAAGCGCCAATCCAAGACCTCGCATCCTCATCGATATTTCCTCCCGCGCCGGCGCTGGCGCTCTGCTTTGTGGCCGGCGGCCCGTCGCTTTCGAAGATCCCCGGCCGGGTGGGTTTGCCACAAAGCTCGATCCCGAGCAAAGGCGGCGTGGAAAACTCCGTCGCTCGGCCGCTCCAGAGCGGCCCGACGGCCGGGGGTCGCTTCACAACACGCTGTTTTTGCCTTTATATCTCGAAATTTGTAGAAAATCTTGCCAGAAGGTTGCATTTTTATGCAGCTGAGCTAACCTCAGCCATGCCAAAACGTGATGCGCGTCAGGCAGCGTCGGGGGGCAAGAAGAAAAAGAACCCCTAGACATGCTTTGTGTTCGATGCGTATCGGCAAACAACTTCGAATACCCTACGGAGTGCTCAGGTCCGCCGCATCTCCTGGGTCCGTGGGGTTGGCCGGCTGGCGTTGGTTGGAGTGGCCTCCTTAAAGCCAGCGCCAGTCGGCCGCCTTCGTTTCGGGGGAAACGAAGGCAGGCGAGACGAGGGAGAAGAAATAATCTTCTCCTCTCGGCTTGAAACGAAACGAGCCCGGAACGGATTTTTCCGTTCCGGGCTCGTTTCGTTTCAAGGGTCGTTTTTGAGAGGGAAGAGGCGGGGAGGCCCGCCTCGCCTCACTTGATCTTGGTTTCCTTGAACTCGACATGCTTGCGCACGACGGGATCGTATTTCTTGAACACGAGCTTCTCGGTCTTGGTGCGGGCGTTCTTCTTCGTCACGTAGAAGGTGCCCGTGTCGGCCGTCGACAGAAGCTTGATCTTGATCATGGCGGATTTGGCCATTGCCGTCAGTCCTGAAATCGTGAGGGGACACTCTCGCTCCGGTCCCGATCCTTCACGAACCCGGCTGCGAATTGGCCGGCACCATAAGGGTGCTCGTGTCTTTGTCAAGGCAGGCCGAGGCGACTGGCGGGCAAAGGCGCGTAATCGCTCCGAATTCGCCCTTCTGGACGCGTTTCGGGCCAAATTCGCGGATGTTTCGCCCGCCCGCGCGGGTCAGCGCCGCGACGGACAGGCGCCGCCCTCGCGCCAGCGTTTCAGGCAGGCGTCGTCATTGGGTAGAGTGAGCGGTGCGAACCATCGCGCTTGCTGGCCGTCGATCAGCTGGCTCTGATCGATCCAGGTTCCCGCCGCGGGAATCACGGTCTGATAGCGGACTGCGTCGTCGCCCTGCGCGGCGGTGAGAGTCGGGGTGGAGACGACCGGCTCGGGCCCGTAGATTCCCGCCGCCGTGGCGTCGCCGGCGCGGCGCCCGCCGCTCACCAGCCAGAGCTGATTCTGCTTGGCCGCCGCATAAGGGAAGAAATCCGCGCGGCCGGTCGGCGGATCGGGAACGCCGAACAGCGCCGAATCGATCTCGACCTTCAGCGGCGAGGGCGCGCCGGCCGGGGCGGCGAGAATGTCGGTCCTCTGCACGCCATAGAGTCCGCCGAGCTCCGGCGTCGCCAGCTCCCCCGCCGTGGCGAGGCCGACGCGGCCGAGCGGCGTCTCGATGACGGCGATCTCGTCGCCCGGCGTCGCCCAGCTGCGCGCTGCGTCCGGATGCGTCGCGCGATAGCGGCCGAGAATGGCGCCGTCCGGCCCGGCGAGAGTGACCGTATGAAAGACGCGCTCGCCGGCCCGCTCGGGGTAGCTCCCCGCCACATAGGCCTTGTGCCCGCGGGCGAGAGCGGCGAGGGCGCGCTCGAAGGAGCCGCCTTGCTCCTCGGCGCGGGATTTTATCTCCGCGGGCGAAAGGCCGGAGGGAAGGCCGGACAGCTCGGGAAGAACGGTCAGTGAGCCTTTCGGCGGTTTCGTCCTGTCCATCAGCGACGGCCCCTCCGGCCACTGTGCGGCGACCAGCGTCGCCTTGCGCCGTGTCTTGGCGGCGTTGGGGTCGACCGGACTGCGATGCAATGCGAGCCAGGGCGTGTAGAGCTCCGGCCGGCGCAGGGCCAGTCGCTCGGCGCGGGTCTTGTCGGCGTCGGTCGGCGTGATCGTCGTGCTGTAGACGCCGTTCAGCCCGGGCGGCAGCTCTTCCGGCGGCGCGACGGGCGCCTGAACGAGCCTATGCCCCTCGGGCGACCATATGCTCGAGCCGCCATTATAATAGAGCTTGCCGCCGGTGATGGGGTTGGTCTCGACGCCGCTGCGGGTCGCGCCGATCACGAACACTCCGTTCTGCGCGCTCATGTATTGAACGTTGGAGACGGTAGAGTGATCGCCTTTGGATTGCGCGGCGGGCGTCCCCGGCATCACGCGGTCGGAGACCGAGTGCCAGGCGATGATCTCCGCCCCTCGCAACGCCGCCAGACGCGCATATTGCCAATAAGTGTCGTCATAGCAGATCAGCAGCGCGATGCGGCCGATCGGCGTGTCGAAGACCTCGACGCCGGTGTCGCCTGGCGCAAAGACCTTCTGATCCTGCGGATTGAGCCCGATCTTGCGATATTTTCCGATGACGCCCTTCGGCCCGAGCAGCACGGCCGTATTGTAGGGGAGGCCGGTCTCCCTATCCCGTTCCGCAATTCCAACGCTCATATACATGCCGGTCCGGGCGAGGATAGGCAGCAGAGCTTTCGTCGTGTCGCCGGGAATCGTGTCGAGATAGGGCGCGATCTGCGACGGATCGCTGAACAAATAGCCGCTGACGGCGGTCTCCGGGAAAACGGCGAAGGTCACGCCCTGCCGCGCGACCTGTTCCACCGCGTCGGCGAGACGGCGGATGTTGCCGTCGAGATCGCCCCAGGCGGGGATGAAATCCACCGCGGCGACCTCGATGGACCGCGCGGACGGCGCCTGAGCCGTGGCGACGCCGGCAGTCCAGAACAGAGCGAGAAGGATAGCGGCTGCCGTTTTCCACTTCATGCGCGTCCTCGCGAGAGGCGACCGGCCGTTGCGGCCGGTCCTTCGCATGAAATATCGGGCGCTACGGCCCCGCGACCGCTGGTGAGGCCGCTCGGGGCGAAAGTTTCGTCAAACCGCCGGCCGTCTCATTTGCGCCGCTTCTGCTTCGCGCGCTCGACGCGGCCGCGTCCAGAGAGCCGGCCGCTCTTCATCGGCGTTGATTTCCGCGCGCCGCCCGCCACCTCGAAGCGTAGCGCGCCGGCGATCGGCGTCGCCTCGACGAGCCGCGCCTCTATCATGTCGCCGAGCCGGAAGCTCTCGCCCGAGCCGCTGGTCAGCGCATGGCCGGCCTCGTCGTAGCGGAAATATTCGCGCCCGAGGGTCGCCGCCGGAATGAAGCCGTCTGCGCCGGTGTCGAGCAGCCGCACGAACAGCCCGGCGCGCGTCACGCCCGAGATGCGCGCCGGAAAACGTGCGCCGATCTGCGCGGCGAGATGGGCCGCGATGAGCCGATCGACGGTCTCGCGCTCGGCCGCCATGGCGCGCCGCTCGGCGCCGGAGATGCGCGCCGCCACCTCGGCGAGCTCGCCGGCCGAAATATCCGGCATGGCGCCGGGCCCGAAATTCAGCGCGCGGATCAGTGCGCGATGCACGACGAGATCTGCGTAGCGGCGGATGGGCGAGGTGAAATGCGCGTAGCGACGCAGATTGAGGCCGAAATGGCCGTAGTTCTCATGCGTATATTCGGCCTGCGCCTGCGTGCGCAGGATGATCTCATTGACGATATTCTCGTGCTCCAAGCCGCGCACGCGCGCCAGAATGACGTTGAAATGCGAGGGCCGCAGCACCTGGCCCTTGGCGAGCTTCACGCCGATCGTCGATAGAAATTCCGAGAGCGCGGCGACCTTCTCGCGCGAGGGCTCGTCATGCGCGCGATAGATGAGCTTCTGCCGGTTCTCCTCGAGCACTTCCGCCGCCGCCACATTGGCGAGGATCATGAATTCCTCGATCAAGCGATGCGTGGAAAGACGCGGTGGCACGACGACGCGGTCGACCGTTCCGTCGGCTTTCAGCAGAATTTTGCGTTCCGGCAGCTCCAGCTCCAGCGGCGCGCGCAATTCGCGCGCCTGATCGGCCGATTTATAGGCCCGAAAGAGCGGCTCCAGCACGCGCTCCATCAGCGGCGCGCAAATCTCGTCCGGGCGTCCGTCGAGCGCCTCCTGCGCCTGCGCGTAATTGAGCTTGGCCTTTGACCGCATCATCACGCGATGGAAGGAATGGTCGAGCTTGTGACCTTTCTCGGTGATGCGCATGCGGACGGCGAGCGCCGGCCGATCCTCGTGCGGTTTCAGCGAGCAGAGATCGTTGGAGATGCGTTCCGGCAGCATGGGCACGACGCGATCGGGGAAATAGACCGAATTGCCGCGCTCGAGCGCATCCTTGTCGAGCGCCGAATGCGGGCGGACGTAATAGGCGACATCGGCGATGGCGACAGTGACGATATGGCCGCCTTCATTGTCCGGCGCCGTATCCGGCTCGGCGAAGACGGCGTCGTCATGGTCCTTGGCGTCGGGCGGATCGATGGTGACCAGCGGCAGCTCGCGCCAATCCTCGCGATGCGCTTCTATGCGGGCGGCTTTCGCCGCCTCGGCCTCGGCGATCGCCTCGGCGCGGAACTCGTCCGGAATGCCGTGGACGCGCAGCGCGATCATGCTGATCGCCTTTTCCGTGGCGAGCGCGCCCAGCGTCTCGCGTACGCGGGCGCGCGGCGCGCCGAGCCGCGTCTTGCCGACGAGGTCGACGGAGACGAGATCGCCGTCCTTCGCCTCGCCGCAATCTTCCGCCGCTATGGCGAGCTCGCGGCCGGCTTGCTTCTTTTCGACCGGCTCGATATGCGCGACGCCATTGGCGGCGACGCGCAGCACGCCGATGACGCGCGCGCGCGCCTTGGACAGGAGTTTTACCACGCGGCCGGCGTAGGGCGGATCATTCGGGCCGGCGTCGCGATCCGGCTCGGCGCGCACGAGCGCGCGGTCGCCGACGCCGGGCAGAGGCTCGCCGGGCTTGGGCCGGCGTGGCGCGGAGATGCGGATGCGGGGAGGGGGGCCGAGCTCATCGGCATCCCATTCGGCCGGCGCGGCGATCAGCTCGCCGTCATGGTCGCGTCCCACAATGTCGGCCAGCACGACGGCGGGCAGCGCGCCAGGCCGCGTCAGACGCTTGCCGCGCCGCTCCAGCGCGCCTTCCGATTCGAGCTCGGCCAGGAGCCGTTTCAGTCCGATGCGGTCGGCGCCTTTGACGCCGAAAGCGCGGGCGATCTCGCGCTTTCCGATTTTTCCCGCATGACCGGCGCGACTCATCGCCTCGCGTTCGCGGGCGATGAAGGCGAGAATGTCCTCTCGGGAGGGGAGGGCGGGAGGAGGTGAGCCTAACTCGCGAGGTTGTTTGGTCAAAGTCGGTCTCGTCGGCCGCGGAATCGTCCCGCCGGCAGGCGCCGGGACATAAGATATATACACCGCGCGCCGGCCAGCGCGCGCCGACGATCTACGCTCCGTTTACGCTTTCTCGAGGTTATCGAACGTCAATGGTAATTGCCCGGATCGATTTAGAGCCGGATGACGAATTTGCAGTAAGCGTAAGCTATCCTATTTGCACAAACCTCGAGAGTTCCAAATATGCGGCCTGTATCGGGATCGGCTCGCTCTTTCGCGCAAGATCGAAGCGGAAATATCGCGATCATACTCGGTCTGAGCTTCGCGCCGGTCGTCATGATGATCGGCGCGGGCGTCGATTACGGCCGCATAGCGGCGGCGCGCGGCTCGCTGCAGCAGGCGGCGGACGCGGCCGTGCTCGCAGTGGCCAAGGGCATTGTCGCCTCCACCACCGATCAGCAGGCGCGCAGCCAGGCGCAGGTCTATCTCACCACCAATTACCGCAACGGCGCGGCGACGGTGGCGTCGGCGACGATCGCCAAGGATCGGCTGTCGCTCTGCATCACGGCGCAGGCGCAGGTCGCGACCACCATCATGCAGATCGCGCGGACGAGCACGATGTCGACGCAAGTGACCGCCTGCGCGGCGCTGCAGGGCGGCATCAGCCCGACCGACACCTACGAGATCGCTCTGGTGCTGGACAATTCCGGCTCGATGCGCCGAAGCACCAGCGGCACGACGAAGATGGAGGCGCTGCGGACCGCGGCGACGAGCTTCGTCAACACAATGTTCACGAAGGCGCCGAGCCGGGTGAAGTTCGCCATCACGCCATTTGCCGCAGGCGTCGTCGCCGTCGATCCGACGGTGACGTCGAATCGCGCGCTGTCCTGGATCGATCTCGCGGGCGCCAATTCCCAGCATTGGGTGGCGTTCAGCAACGGCGAAGTCGACGGCAAGGGAAATGTCGACCCGGTCAAGGCCAGGACCGACGCCACCGCCGCCGGCTTCACCAACCGCTTCGACATTTTCACCAAGCTCAAGGCGATCAAATCGTCCTGGGACTGGGGCGGATGTTTCGAGCAGCCGGTCTATCCGTTGAATGTCGCCGACACCACGCCGACGACCTTGGACCCGGAGACCCTCTTCGTTCCCTATCTCGCGCCGGACGAGCCGGACACGGGATATGACAATGATTATATCGACGACGACGGCTCGACGACGACCACGACGAGGACGTCTAGCGGAAAGAAGGGCAAAGGCAAGAAGACGACCGTCACCAGCTCGACCTGCTCGGATGTGGCGAGCGGTGATTGGAGCCAGCTCACCCATGTGTGCAAATATAAGGTGACCGCCGCGGCGGGCGGCGGCGACGGGCCGAACAGCTTCTGCCCCGATTCCTCGACGCAGACGATCATGCAGCTGAATGCGACTCAGACGACGGTGACGACGACGATCGGTCAGCTCGTCGCCAATGGCAACACCAACCTCCATGAAGGTTTCATGTGGGGTTGGCGCACCATCTCGCCCAATCCGCCTTTTTCGGCCGGACGCGCCTATGCCACGGCCAATAACCACAAAGTGATCGTGTTCATGACCGACGGCTTCAACAATTGGTCGAGCGCGCCGGACACGGTCACCGGCTCGAGCTATGAGGCGGCGGGCTACTACAGCTACAATGGGACGAAGAACAAGCGCTTCCCCGACGGCACAGCGGGCAATAAGATCGATTATCAGACCGCGCTGAACGCCGCCTCCGGCAGCTGGTCGGATTATCACGACAAATCGCGCGAGATGCAGGATGAGCTGACGCTCGAATCCTGCGCCAACGCCAAGGCCGCGGGAGTCGAGATTTTCACCATCGGCTTCTCGATCCCGAGCGATCCGATCGACGATCAGGGACTGACGCTGCTGAAGAACTGCGCCACCAACAAGGATCATTATTTTGCGGCGACCGACGCGGCCAGCCTCAACCTCGCCTTTTCGACGATCGGTACCGGGCTCGGCTCGTTGCGGCTGACGCAGTGAGGGGACGTCAGCGCTTGGGCCTGTGAAGCTCGGCGGCTTCGCGGATTGCCGCAGTCAACTCGCCGGCGGTGGTGGACGGGCGCCCGAAAGGCGTCCGTTGGTCTTGGCGTCGCGTCAATAGTTTCCTAGCGCGGGTTTCGGCCCGCTCTACGCGCGCGATCATCTCGTCGAAATCACAGAGCTTCGCTCCGTCTGGATCATATTCAGGACGCAGCGACCGCAGATGCGTGCAGACGGCCTTGTGTCCGTCGGGCCTGTCGAAGTCTGTCTCGTGGAGAATTAGCCAGATTTCGAAGCAAGGGTTGGAACGACAGACGCGGACGCCTTCGGAGATGCAGAGCGCGACGGCCTCGTTGAAATTCGGATGCTCGTCGACATCGAAAGCGGCCCATATTTGATCGTGCTCCTCGAAGGAGCTTTTCGGCTTTTTCCGCGAGCTTTTCGCGAGACCTTCGGCCCTCGCTCTCGCGACCGCGCTTTCGGCGACGCTCATAGGCACGCCGGCCGGGATTGGCTCGACCTTGATGAGCGTGTCTCGGTAGAGGCGCGCGAATGCTCGGAAATAGGCGGGTTCGGTATTCTCGCCCTCGCAATAGATGATGATGCGACGCTTCGGCTCCCGCTTGGCCTTCGCGCGTGCGAGATCCCAGCGGTCGCGCGCCATGCGTCAGTTCGTCTTCAGCAGATCGGCGGCGGCGCCCGCGAAGGGAATGGCGCCAAAACGGCCTTGCAGATAGCCCTTCTCGAGATTGTCGCCCTTACGCGTCTCTATGTCGCTCAAGGGATAGAGATGCGTCGCGCCGGTCTCGTCCTTCTCTGTGAACCAGATTTGATCCCGCCTTAGGCCTGCAGCATTTAATAGGTTCGTGTCATGTGTCGCAACTATAAGTTGGGCGCCATTCGGATTCGACTCTTTTGACGAGAAGAGAGAGAGAACGAGTTCGGATGCGCGCGTGTGGACGCAGCTACCAAATTCGTCGATGACAATGACATGTCCAGCGTCGAGCGCAGAAAAAACTGCTTCCAGAATAGCCAGCATCTGGATCGTGCCAGCGCTTTCGTCAGACATCCTCAAGAATACCGTTTGGTCATCTACCGTCTGGTGCCCTAACCGTAGTTCTCGCATGTGTTCCGACATTCCAAATGTCACTTCCGGAGGAGGTGGATATCCAATGAGCTTTTCGAACGCCGAAACAACAGCGCTTTGGAATTCGATACCTTTTTGACCGATGGCGACTTCTTCGATTTGAGCAGATGAAATACCAGAGCCAATCAATTTCAGAAAGTTAATTGATTTTGCATTCAGCCCTTGTTCGGCGAGTCGTACCGAGACGATCTCGTCCGACTTGATATTTGCGTCTACATGAATGGAAGAGACGAAGCCGGCGACCTCGCTCAACTCCTCATGATTGTTCTGCGCTGCCGCTGACAAAAAAAGACTATTCGGCCGCGTCAAATCCTCGATGACTTTGTTCCTTCCCTTCAAGCTGCGTCCGAATTTGAATTCCTGCCGTTCGCGCTCGAACAGCAGGGTGACCGGTCCGCCTCGCCAGACATGCAGCGACTCCTGCGTGAATTCATTCCCCAGCGCCTCGAAGCGATAGGCGTAGCGCGCGCCGTTCCAGACGAAATCGATGGCGAAGACGCTGGGTTTCGTCGCATAGGTCGGGTCGAGCAGAAAGGGTTTCAGCGGGATGGGCGCGCCCGGTTCGCCCTGGCGGTGCGAGTTGCGCACCAGCAACTGCATATGCGCCAGCGCCCGCACGAGATTGCTCTTGCCGGAAGCGTTGGCGCCATAGATCACGGCCGAGGGCAGGATTTTTTCCGAGCGCAGCGCTGGCGTCTCGATGAGACCTCCGGGCTCGTCCTTGAGCGCGGAGGCGATCATCGACAATTGCTGCTCGTCGCGGATCGAGCCGAAATTGGCGACGGAAAAGCGCAGCAGCATCGGATCGTCCTTTAGCCGTTGCGCAGTCTATGAGCGATTTTCGTCGACATTCCGTGAATATGACGTGTGAAATGCGTCAAGGCAACGAGAGGCGGCGCGAAATTGCGGTTTCGCGCCTCCGATCACTTCCCCGAGACCGCCTTTTTTGCGGGTTTCTTAGCCGGCGCCTTTGCCGCGGCGGCCTTTTTCGTGGGAGCCTTCGCCGTGGGCTTGGAATCGGCGAAGGGAACCTCGTCGCTCTCTTCTATGTCTTTCTTGGCGGTCGCTTTTTTCGCTGGCGCCTTGGCCTTGGAGGCGGGAGCGGCCTTCTTGGCCGGCGCCTTCTTCGCCTTCACCGGGCCGCCCTTCTCCTCGATCAGACGGATCGCTTCGTCCAGCGTCACATCCTCGACGCCCATGCCCTTGGGCAGAGTGGCGTTGACCTTGCCGTGATTCACATAAGGACCGTAGCGGCCCTCGCGCACGGTGATGGCGCCGCCCTGCGGATGGTCGCCGAGCGATTTGCCGCTGGTGGAGCCGGCGCCGCTCGCCTTGGCGGCCAGGAGCTCGACGGCCTGCTCGATCGTCAGGCTCGCCGGATCGGTTCCCTTGGGAAGAGTGGCGTTGACCTTGCCCCAATTCACATAGGGGCCGAAGCGCCCGCTCTTCACGCTGATCGCGCCGCCTTGCGGATGGTCGCCGAGCGTGCGGCCCGGGTCCGAGGAGCGGCCGAAGCGCGAGCCGCCGCCGCCGCTCTCCTTGGTGACGATCAGATCAATGGCGCGATTGCCGCCGATCGAGAGAATATCGTCGTCGCGGCCGATATTGGCGTAGGTCTTCCCATGCTGCACATAGGGGCCGAAGCGCCCGATGCCGGCGACGATCGGCTCGCCGCTCTCTGGATGCTTCGCCACCTCGCGCGGCAGCGACAAGAGGCGAATCGCCTGCTCGAGCGTGAGCTCGTCGGCCTTGATGCTCTTGGGGATGGAGGAGCGCTTGGGCTTCTCGCCTTCCTCCGCCTCGCCCTCCTGCACATAATCGCCGAAGCGACCGCCGCGCAGAGTGATCTCGGCGCCGCTTTCCGGGTCCTGGCCCAGAACCCTCACGCCCGGACGCGCGCCCTCGGCCGCATCGCCGGTCGGCGGCGACAGCGTGCGGGTGAAGCGGCATTCGGGATAGTTGGAGCAGCCGATGAAGGCGCCGAATTTGCCGAGCTTCAGCGACAATTGTCCGGCGCTGCAGGCCGGACAGGCGCGGGCGTTCGAGCCGTCGGGCTTGGCCGGGAAGATATGCGGGCCGAGCAAATCATTGAGGCTGTCGAGCACCTGGGTGGTGCGCAGCTCCTTGGTGCCGTCGACAGCGCCTGAGAAATCGGTCCAGAAGTCGCGCAGGACCTCTTTCCAGTCGATCTCATTATTGGAGACCTTGTCGAGCTTCTCCTCGAGATCGGCGGTGAAGTCGAACTCGACATAGCGGGAGAAGAAGCTCTCCAGAAAGGCCGTGACGATGCGGCCCTTGTCCTCGGGGACGAGGCGCTTCTTGTCGAGCCGCACATAATCGCGCTCGCGCAGCACGGCGAGCGTCGAGGCGTAGGTGGAGGGGCGGCCGATGCCGAGCTCCTCCATGCGCTTGACCAGCGTCGCCTCGGTGAAGCGCGGCGGCGGCTCGGTGAAATGCTGGCTCGCGTCGATCTTCTCGCGCGTCGCCGGCTCGCCGGGCTGCATCGGCGGCAGGCGGCCGCCATCCTCGTCCGCCTCGTCGTCGCGGCCTTCCTGATAGAGCTCGAGAAAGCCGGAGAAGCGCACCACCTGGCCGGAGGCGCGCAGCTCCAGCGCGCGCTTGCCGACGGCGGCGTCTATGTCGACTGTGGTTCGCTCGAGTTCGGCGGACTCCATCTGGCTCGCTATGGTGCGGGTCCAGATCAGCTCATAGAGCTTGGCCTGCTCCGGCTCGAGATGCTTGGCCACATGCTTGGGCAGGCGCGAGAGATCGGTCGGGCGGATCGCCTCATGCGCCTCTTGGGCGTTCTTGGCCTTCACCGTATATTTGCGCGGAACCTTGGGCACGAAGCGCTCGCCATATTCCTTGGCGATGACTTTCCGCGCCGAGGCGATGGCCTCCGGCGCCATGTCGACGCCGTCGGTTCGCATATAAGTGATGAGACCGGCCGTCTCGCCGCCTATGTCGACGCCCTCATAGAGCCGCTGGGCGATGCGCATCGTCTGCGCCGGGGCGAGGCCGAGCTTGCGCGAGGCCTCCTGCTGCAGCGTCGAGGTGGTGAAGGGCGCGTAAGGGTGCCGCTTGACCGGCTTGGCCTCCACCGAGCGAATGGTGAAGGCGGCGCTCTCCAGCGCTTTTTTGAAATCCTCGGCCTCGGCGCCGGAGCCGATGTCGAGACGGGTGATCTTCTTGCCGTCCGCGCCCGAGAGCCGGGCGGTGAAGGGCTCGCCGGCCTTGGTTTTCAGATGCGCGACCAGCGACCAATATTCGCGGGTGACGAATTTCTCGATCTCCAGCTCGCGGTCGCAGACGAGCCGCAGCGCCACCGATTGCACGCGGCCGGCCGAGCGCGCTCCGGGCAGCTTGCGCCACAGCACCGGCGAAAGGGTGAAGCCGACGAGATAGTCGAGCGCCCTTCGGGCGAGATAGGCGTCGACCAGCGCCTGATCGATCTCGCGCGGATGCGCCATCGCCTCTTTGATGGCGTCCTTGGTGACGGCGTTGAAGACGACCCGCTCGATGCGTTTGTCGCCGAGCGCTTTCTTCTTCTTCAATATGTCGAGCAGATGCCAGGAGATGGCCTCGCCCTCGCGATCCGGGTCGGTCGCCAGAATGACCTTGTCGGCGCCTTTGACGGCCTCGGCGATCGCCGAGATGCGCTTGGCCGATTTGGCGTCGCTCTCCCATTTCATCGCGAAATCTTCGGCCGGATCGACCGAGCCGTCCTTGGGCGGCAGGTCGCGCACATGGCCGTAGCAGGCGATCACATTGAAATCGCGGCCGAGATATTTGTTGATCGTCTGGGCCTTGGCGGCCGATTCGACGATGACGACGTTCATCGAGCAGTCCTTCAGAAATCCGGTCGCGGGCGGCCCGCCTGGGGCGTTGCCGGGGGCCCGGCCCGCGGTTGGGGCGCGAACATGGGCAAAAGGGGGGCGTCCTGTCAAATAGGGGGTGAGACGGCCCTCCCGCGGCTGCGGGCGGATCGGACGTCGATCGCCGGTTGCGGCGGCACACATTTTCGTCCCCATCCGCGCTCTATGCAGGGACGAATTCGGGGCGGGACGGCTATAGTCCGCGCGAGAAAGCGCAGCCGAGGCCGCGCCCGCTCCCGAATGCTTTTCTAAGACGGGAAGAATTCGCCATGACCCGATCGAAATTCACCACCGACGATCTTTGCGCGGCGCGCGAGGCCGGGATCATAGACGCCGCCGCCCATGAGCGCCTGTCGCGATTCCTCGACGAGCGGGGAGCGGCCGAGCAGGGATCGACGTCGGAGGGCGCGCCGCGCTTCGATATCGTCAATGTGCTCTGGTATATGGGCGCGCTGATCGTGATGGGCGCGATGAGCCTGTTCAGCACGACCGCCTTCGGCCTCTGGGGCCCGCGCGCGCTCATGCTCACCTCGCTCGCCTATGGCGTGGGCTTTGCCGGGGTGGGCGCCTGGCTCTGGCGGCGTCGCGGCCTGCGCACGCCCGCCGGGCTGCTGGTGACCTGCGCGGTCTCCATGGCGCCTCTCTTCGTCTTCGCGCTCCAGCTTCTCGGCGGCCATGATCCGACCGAAGCTACGCCCTATCATGATTTTTATGTGTGGGTGCGGTCGAGCTGGCTGCCCATAGAACTCGGGACCATCGCCGCGGCGCTCCTCGCCCTCGTCTTTTTTCCCTTTCCTTTCCTCACGATGATTATCGCCTTCGCT
Source organism: Methylosinus sp. H3A (assembly GCF_015709455.1). Taxonomy (NCBI): domain Bacteria; kingdom Pseudomonadati; phylum Pseudomonadota; class Alphaproteobacteria; order Hyphomicrobiales; family Methylocystaceae; genus Methylosinus; species Methylosinus sp. H3A. The sequence goes on along the minus strand of NZ_JADNQW010000005.1, from coordinate 3,900,929 downwards.
TTGTGGTTCATGTCCATGGATCTGACGCCCTGGCTCTTGGACCAGGAGCATTTCACCTATCAGCAGCGCGCCAATGTGAGCCTCGCCTTCGGCGCGCTCGTCATCGCCGCCGCCTGGCTCGTCGATCTGAAGCGCTGGCGGGGAGGGGACTTCGCCTTCTGGCTGCATCTTTCCGGGCTCCTGGCTTTTTGGGGCGGGCTGACGGCGCAGCACAGCGGCGACGAGATCGGCAAGGCGCTCTATTGCGCGATCAATCTTTGCCTTCTGCTGCTGTCGCTGGTGTTCATGCGCCGCGCCTACGCCATGTTCGGCGCTATCGGGGTCTCGCTCTATCTCGGCCATCTGGCGTCGGAGGTGTTCAAGGATTCGATTCTCTTTCCCTTCGCTTTGTCGGGCATCGGCGTCGCGGTGATCGCCGCCGGCCTGTTGTTTCATCGCCACGGACCGCGGCTCGGCGCGGCGGTCGGCGCGGCTTTGCCCGATTATGTCAGAGGGCTGCGGCCCGCCCATGCGCGGGAAGGGGCTTGAGCGCTCAGAGCGGGCCGATCGGCGATTGCGCTTCGCTGGCGGCCGGTCTATATGGAGAACATTCCCCGCATGGTTATCCGTAAATATCGCGGCTTCGGCCCCGCGGCGCGGGCGCGGCTTATCTCGCGCGCGGACCTCTGGCGCGCACGGCCCTCTGAAGGAGAATCGATCGATGAGCAACGCTCCGCTCATGCCCAAGGCGACCGCCGTCTGGCTCGTCGAGAACACGTCGCTCGCCTTCGACCAGATCGCCGATTTCTGCAAGCTGCACCCTCTCGAGGTGAAGGGCATCGCCGACGGCGAGGTGGCCGCCGGCATTCGCGGGCTCGATCCGATCACCTCCGGCCAGCTCACCCGCGAGGAGATCGCCCGCGGCGAGCGAGACCCGGCCTATCGGCTGTCGCTCTTGGTCTCCAAAGTCAAAGTCCCGGAGATCAAGCGTGCGCGCGGGCCCCGCTATACGCCTTTGTCGCGGCGTCAGGACCGTCCCAACGCCATTCTGTGGCTGGTGCGCAACCATCCCGAGCTCAAGGATGCGCAGGTCATGCGCCTCGTCGGCACGACGAAGAGCACGCTGAAGGCGGTGCGCGAGCGCACCCATTGGAATTCCGCCGCGCTCGCGCCCATGGACCCGGTGACGCTCGGGCTGTGCTCGCAGATCGATCTCGATTTCGAGGTCAATCGCGCGGCCAAGGATCGTCCCGCCTCTCTCGACGAGGAGCAGGGCCAGACGCTGCAGCCGGCCGAGATCACGACCGCTCCCCATCACGAGCCGACGACGACGGAAGATGTTTTCGGCAAACGTCCGCCCGCGCCGCCGGTCGAGGAGGAGGATCATTTCGACGCCGACCGCGTGTTCGGCCGGCTCAAGAATGTCGACTTCGACGACTGAGGAGGGGGCGCGACAATCTGGCGCATTTACCGCAGGCGGCGCCCTGTGATTACCTGCGCGCAGATCGAGCTTCTGGCGTCTGACGTAGACGGGGCCGACAAAAAAGTAACGCCGGCGACGGGCGGTCGCCAGCGTTACAATTCGGACGAGTCGTCAGAGAATCTGCGGACCGGACCCCCGGGTGTCGCGTCCAAAGGGAGAGAATCGAACGGCTTGTGACTTATTTGAAGTAGAAGCCGAGAATGCCGCCGGCAAGGGCGCCGACAACGGCCGCGGAAAGCGTATTCGCGACGCCGCCGAGACCTGCCGCGCCGAGGCCGCCGAGAAGCAGGGCGCCGACGCCAGCGAAGATATAGACATTGGTGGTGATTTCGAATTCGCGTTCAGCCATTGGTGTCACTCCTTTGGTTTCCAGAACGTCCCGCCTTATCGTTCGCGTGGTGACGGGTGCGCTCCTGCCCCTCTCTGCGGGGCTGTCTTTTCGACGATGACGAGCCTAACATAACCTTGTCGACTGTCCAGATCGCTTCGAGATCGGATTTTCGAGAATTTACGGCGCTTTTTCCTATGTCGAACCGATTCAACTGCTTGGCGTGGAGCCCCTTGAGGCCTGCGACGTCGCGAAATCGGTGGCTCGGCGCGATCCGGCTTGGAATGACCCCGCTAGCGCGCCTATATCGGCTCGTATGACAGCCGAAACCGTCTCTCCCGAACCTCGCTCCTCTCCCGAAGCTCGCTCCTGGCGTCGCGCCTTCGACGCGCTGGAGCCGCTTCTTCCCTACGCTTGGCGTTACAAGGTCCGAATTACGCTCGCGCTCGTCGCTCTGGGCGTGGCGGCGATCTCGACGCTCACCTTGCCGCTCGCCGTGCGCGGCATGATCGATCACGGATTTTCCGCCGACGACCCTTTGGCCGTGAACGTCTATTTCGGCGCGATGGTCGGCGTCGTCGCGATTCTCGCGCTCGCCTCGGGGACGCGATATTATCTCGTGATGACATTGGGCGAGCGAATCGTCGCCGATCTGCGCGGCGATTTTTTCCGTCATCTCACTTTGCTCGACGCGTCCTTCTACGACAGCGCGAAAACGGGCGAGCTGACCTCGCGACTGACCGCCGATACGACGCAACTGAAATCCGTGTTCGGCTCCTCTGTGTCGATCGCTCTACGCAATCTCTTCATGTTCGCCGGCGCGATCGTGATGATGATTCTGACCAGCCCCAAGCTCACCGGCGTGGCGCTGACGGCGATTCCCTTCATCGTTCTGCCGCTCATCGCCTCGGCGCGCGTGATGCGGCGGCGGTCGCGCCATGCGCAGGATCAGCTGGCCTCGGCGAGTGCCTACGCCACGGAAAATCTCGCGGCGGTGCGCACCATGCAGGCCTGCAATGCGCAGCATGTCGCGGCCGAGCGATTCGGCGCGGCCGCGGAAGACGCCTATGCGGCTGCGCGCGACGCGACGCAGACGCGCGCCTTGGTCACCTCGGTCACGATCTTTCTCGCCTTCGGCAGCGTCGTCGCCATGTTGTGGTTCGGCGCGCAGGACGTGCTGGCGGGGCGCATCACCACGGGCGTTCTCTCGCAATTCGTGCTCTACGCCGTGCTGGCGGCGAGCTCGCTCGGAGAATTGTCGCAGGTCTGGAGCGAGGTCTCCGCGGCCGCTGGGGCCGCTGGCCGAATCGGCGAGATTCTGGCCGTCAGTCCAGCCGTCGCGCCGCCGGCCGTTCCGCTGCATCTGCCGAAGCCGGTGAGCGGCCGCGTCGTCTTCGACGAGGTCAGCTTCTCTTATCCCGGGAGCTCGGGGTCCGCCGCCGTCGAGGGACTGAGCTTTTCCGTCGCGCCGGGCGAGCGCGTCGCCATTGTCGGCCCGTCCGGCGCCGGCAAGTCGACGGTGTTCCAGTTGCTCGAGCGATTCTATGACGTGTCGGCGGGCGCGATCACCATCGACGGCGTCGATTTGCGCGCGCTCGACCCGGTCGAGCTGCGCGGAGCGATCGCGCTGGCGCCGCAGGATCCGGTCGTTTTCGGCATGACGGTCGCGGAGAATATCGCCTATGGCCGCGAGGGCGTCTCGAGAGGCGCGATCGTCGAGGCGGCCGAGCGCGCGCAAGCGGCGCAATTCATCGCCGCTCTGCCGCGAGGCTATGACACGGAGATCGGCGAGCGGGGAGTCACGCTCTCGGGCGGCCAGCGCCAGCGCCTCGCGATCGCGCGCGCCATTCTCGCCGATGCGCCGATCCTGCTACTCGACGAGGCGACATCGGCGCTGGACGCCGAAAACGAGGCCTTGGTGAAGGAGGCGCTGCATGATGTGATGCGCGGCCGCACCACGCTGGTCATCGCCCATCGCCTCGCCACCGTGCTCGAAGCCTCCCGCATTCTGGTGATGAGCGGCGGGCGCATCGTCGAGGAGGGCTCCCATGCGAGCCTCGTCGCCGAAGGCGGCCTCTATGCCCGGCTCGCGCGTCTCCAATTCGACACGAGCGCGGAGGCGGCCGCGCTGGAGGAGGCCTGATCGCGACCGCTTGCGCGGGAGAGGGAGGCCGCGTCGCGGCTTCGATCGAGTTTTCCACCGATTGAACGCCGAGATTTTGCCTTCCGTCACATTGGTGCTATGAGCACCCGCCAACCCGGAAGACGGCCAGCGTCGCCGTCTTTTCGTCGTCCGGCCTCGAGCGTGGCCGGTTTTTGCGCCCCGAGGGAGTTGGCTCCATGACATCTTACGCACGACCGCCGTTGCACGAGGCTCTGACCTTCGACGATGTGTTGCTGCGCCCTAGCCACTCGCTGGTCATGCCGTCGCAGGTCGACATCTCGACGCGGCTGACGCGGGACATCACGCTCAATCTGCCGATCATCTCCTCCGCCATGGACACGGTGACCGAGGCGCGGCTCGCCATCGCCATGGCGCAGGCCGGCGGTCTCGGCGTCATCCACCAAAATCTCACTCCCGCCGCCCAGGCCGCCGAAGTGCGCAAGGTCAAGCGCTTTGAGAGCGGCATGGTCGTCGACCCGATCACCATCTATCCGGACGAGACGCTCGCCGATGCGCTGGCGCTGATGGCGCGCTATGGCATTTCCGGCATTCCGGTGGTCGAGAGGGGCCATGGCGAGAAGCCCGGCAAGCTCGTCGGCATATTGACCAATCGCGACGTGCGCTTCGCCGATAATATGCGCGAGCCGGTCGCCGAGCTGATGACCAAGCAGCTCATCACCGTGCGCGAGGGCGTCGATCAGGAGGAGGCGCGCCGCCTGCTGCATCAGCACCGTATCGAGAAATTGCTCGTCGTCGACGAGGATTATCGGTGCGTCGGCCTCGTCACGGTGAAGGACATAGAGAAGGCGACTCTCCATCCGCACGCCGCCAAGGATGCGGAAGGGCGCCTGCGCGTCGCCGCCGCCGCGACGGTCGGCGATCGCGGCTATGAGCGCGCGCTGCAATTGATCGACGCCGGCGTCGATCTCATCGTGATCGACACGGCGCATGGCCATTCGCAGGCGGTGCTCGATCAAGTCGGCCGCATCAAGAAAATCTCCAATAAAGTGTCGATCGTCGCCGGCAATATAGCGACGCGCGAGGCGACCAAGGCGCTGATCGACGCCGGCGCCGATGCGGTGAAGGTCGGCATCGGGCCCGGCTCCATCTGCACGACGCGCATCGTCGCGGGCGTCGGCGTGCCACAGCTCACCGCGATCATGGACGCCGCCGAGGAGGCGCATAAGGCCGGCGTGCCGGTCATCGCCGATGGCGGCGTCAAATATTCAGGCGATCTCGCCAAGGCCATCGCCGCTGGCGCTTCGGTCGTGATGATCGGGTCGCTGCTCGCCGGCGCCGAGGAGGCCCCCGGCGAGGTGTTCCTCTATCAGGGCCGCTCCTTCAAATCCTATCGCGGCATGGGCTCTGTCGGCGCGATGGAGGCCGGCTCGGCCGCCCGCTATTTCCAGCAGGACGTGAAGGAGAGCCTCAAGCTCGTGCCGGAAGGCATAGAGGGCCGCGTGCCGTTCCGCGGGCCTGTGGCGCCGATCCTCTATCAGCTCGCGGGAGGTCTGCGCGCGGCCATGGGCTATGTCGGCGCGCCGACCATCCCCGAGTTCCAGGCCAAGGCGGAATTCGTACGCATCACCAACGCCGGACTGCGCGAGAGCCACGTCCATGACGTGTCGATCACCCGCGAGAGCCCGAATTATCCGACCGGGGCCTGACATGCGCATCCTCGTCCTCGGCGCGGGGGCCGTCGGCGGCTATTACGGCGGAAGGCTCGTCGAGGCGGGCGCGGATGTGACTTTTTTCGTGCGGGAAGCGCGGGCGCGGCTCCTCGCCGATCACGGGCTCACGATCGAGAGCGTCCTCGGCGGCGCGCGGCTCGCGGCGAAAGCGGTCTGCGATCCGAAGGCGCTCGCGCCTTTCGATCTCGTGATCCTGACTTGCAAGGCCTACGACCTCGACGAGGCGATGGAGACGATTGCGGGAGCGGTGGGGCCGGGGACCGGCGTTTTGCCATTCCTCAACGGTTTCGCTCATCTTGACCGGATCGCGACGCGCTTTCCCCAGGCGATCGTTTTCGGCGGCGTAGCGCAGATCAGCGCGACGCTCGTGGAAAACGGCGTCGTACGGCATTTCGGCGAGCGTAACCGTCTGATTTTCGGCGCGCGCGATGGCGGGGCGGATGAACGGCTCGCGGAACTGGCGGCCGTTTACGCGCGGACTCCAGTCACGGCGAACCTCGTCGGCGACGTCGAGAAGCAGATGTGGGATAAATTCGTGCTGCTCGCGACGCTCGCGGGGATCACCTCGCTGATGCGCGCGAGTGTCGGAGACATTCTGGCGACTCCTTCGGGACAGCGTCTCATCCGGCTTCTGCTCGCGGAATGCGAGAGCGTCGCCCGCGCACAGGGCTGGACGCCCTCTCCCGAATTCCCGGAACTCCTGTCAATCCTATTCGTGCGCGGCTCGTCGCTCAAAGCCTCTATGCTGCGCGATATCGAGCGCCGCGGCCCAACCGAGGGCGCGCATATTTTGGGCGACATGCTGGCGCGCGCCCGATGCGCTGGCGTCGAGACGCCGGTGCTGGAGATCGCCACGACGCATGTGAGGGCTTATGAGGTGAGCCGGTCCTGCTCGGGCTGACGGCACGAAATTCGCGTAATTCTCGGCCTCTTCGGCGAAAGGCGCCGCAGACCGGGGACAAGACAGATGACCGATCCGAGCGCGAGCCTCGCCAAGGCGGAGGAACAGGTGCTCGCCGCCGCGCGGCGCAATTTCGACAGCTTTTTCCGCTGGATCGCTTTTCTCGACGATTCGATCAAAAAGGATATAGGCCCGAAGTTCGGCGTCGAGCTGGCGCTGAAGGCCAGCGCCGTCGAGCAGAAGGCGATGGGCCTGCTCTTCGTTTCGCGTCCGCTGAAGGAGCCGCTGCCGATTCCCTTCGAGATCGAGGGAACGACGATCCGTTTCGGCCATCCGAAGTTCGAGCGCGACGACGAGGCGACGGGCGAGAAAACCAGCCGCTACGACCTCTCCACCATCGACGATGTGAACCGCATTCTGGGCGATGTCGTGCAGGATTACATCGGTTGAGCCGAACGGGTCTGGGCTGAGCCGGCCGGGGCGTGGCATGTCGATTGCTATCTAATTCTGAGACAAGCAATCAGACGGGTCTTGGTCCTTTCATGGGGATCTGGCTCTTTGTCGGAGATCGGACATGCTGCCGCAAGTCGTCCTGGTCGATGGCGTCCCCAGATGCGTCATTCGCCCGACCGATCAAAAAGCGCTCGATCGCTTCGTGCGCAACAGCAGGAAGTGGCTCCAAGCGGGCAATTCCGACGCCAAATGCACCTACCGCCCGGCCGATGACACAGAAAGGGCCGTTTGGACGGACGCTTTCGAGCTGCACAAGGCCGCCGGCTCGGATGAGGAGAGCTTTTTCGGCATTCCCCTCGTTGGCGTAGCGGCATTGGCGGCGGCGCCGTCCGAATAGCCGCCTCAGTCGACGCTGCAGCGGATCGGGGCCGGCGGTTGCGCCGTTCCGGTCGCCGCCTGCGCGGCGGCGGCCAGAGCCATCGGACAATTGGCGCAATCGTGACCCGCGCAGCCGGCGCAAGGGGAGAGAGCCGCCGCCGCCTGAGCCGGGGCGGAGGCGCCCGTGAGGTTCTGCGCGTCGCGAGGCTGGTCGCCCGCGGCGGCCAAAGCGGAGCCGGCGATCAGCAGGGCGGGCAGGGCGAGAGCAAAGGTTTTTCGCATAGCGCGTGTCCTCGATTTTGGCGTGCTCAATGCTGGCCCGGCGCGAGCTTCACGCCGCGCCGCTCGAATGTAATGTAGGAGACGAGCGCCGTCATGCGCGGATCGTCGGGCGCGAGATTTGCGCCCTGCAGCGGATTGCGAATGCACCAGTTCACCATCTCGAAGAGCTGCGCCACCTTGCCGAGCTGCTTCTGGAACTTCGGATAGGTCTCGGGGTGCGTGTTGGCGGCGTTGGGGTGGCATTGCGCGCAGGCGACGCCATTGGTCCCGACCGCGCCGCTCGTCCATAATTCGCGACCTTTCGCGGCCACGAGCTCGAATTCCTTCTGATAGCGCTCGACGTCGGCCTTGGTGAATTCATCGGCGCGCGCCGCCGTCGCGCCGAAGGCGGCGAGACCGAAAGCGAGAAGCAAAGTCGAGCGAAGCATGGCGAACTCCGATCAATAATGGGTTTGCGGCAGACGACGCTGCGTCGGCTCCTGATAGGCGACATCGACCGGACGCCCGGCCTTGTGGTCGAAGGCGACTGTGCGCTGGTCATTGTCCCAGAGCTGATAGCGCGCGGTGACGCGGCCAGAGCCTATGTCGATCAATTGCCAACCGGTGGCGTCGCGCTCGAAAAACGGATCGGCGCGGTTCATCGGAATGGTGAGCACGGGCAGATGGCTCTCGGCCTGCGCATAGCTCTGCGGATAGGGCCAGGGCCAGGCCGTCGCCATCACCGAATTGAAGCTGATGTTGCCGATCTGATTGTACTGAATCTGATGCACATGGCCGTAGATGACGTTCACGCTGTCGAAGGGTTGAAGCAGCGCCTGAACCTCGTCGGCGTCGTCGGTCCAGAAGTTCCAGCCCTTGTAGATCTTCTGCAGCGGCGAATGGGAGAAGACGACGAGCGGCGTCTTCTTGTCCAGCTTGGCGAGATCATTGGCGAGCCATTTTCGCTGCTTGTCGCCGACCATGAAGGGCGAGCCATTGGGATTGTCGAGCCCCGCCATCTCCAGCATGCGCTGCTCGGCCGTCGGCCAGCGATGGAAGGTCCATTGCTCGCTGGTCAAAATCGAGTTCAGCACGACGAAATGCACGCCCTTATGGTCGAAGCTGTAGTAATGTGGGCCGTAGAGTTTGCTCCAATAATCGCCGAGATCGAGATAATAATCGTGCTCGCCCATGACCACGTGCAGCTTGCCTTTGAGCTTGGAGAGCATTTCGGCGCCGTGGTCCAGCTCCTCGCGCTTGCCGAGCTGGGCGAGATCGCCGCCGAAGATGACGAAATCGGATTCCGGCTTCACCAGATTGGCTTCGGCGACGGCGCGTTTCAGCCCCTGATCCCAATTGCGCACGAAGCTCGCGCCCTTGATCTGCTGGATATGCGCGTCGGAAATATAGGTGAAGGTGAAATCCTCGCGCGTCCCGCCGAAGGCCAGTGTGACCATGCTGATCGGCAGAGTGGTCAGCGCCGCGCCGGCGCCGGCTCCCGCGAGCACGCTCCGCCTGGTGATGAATTCGCTCATCTGCTCGGCTCCTTTTTCGCGATCGCGCGCGGCGTTCAGCTCATCTGGTTTTGGCGCCGAAATAGGCCGGCGTGGTGAGCGTCTCCATGAAGGCGACGAGATCGTCCATCTGCTGCTCGGAGAGGTTGAGCGGGCGAATGCCGCCGGAGAGATAATCATTCACCTTAGCCGGATCGCCTTCGCTGCGCCCGCCATTATTGTAATGCTTGACGACGTCTTTCAGCGTCTTCAGCGAGCCGTCGTGCATATAGGGCGCGGTGACCGCGACATTGCGCAAGGTCGGCGTCTTGAAGGCGCCGATCACGTCGAATTGATCGGTGACGGCGAAACGGCCGAGCTCGGACGTCTTGGGGTCGGTGAGCACGGCCTTGTCGACGTCGGCGCCCTTCGCCTTGGCGGTCAGGAATTCGGCGGAGAGTCGAGGGACGTCGAACTGCGCCCGATTGATGCCGACGCCGATATTGTGGAAGCGATTGTCGGTGAACAGCGCTTGATCCTGCTCGATCACATGGCAGGAGACACAGCGGCCCTGGCCGATGAACACCTCGAAGCCGCGCTTCGCGCCTTCCGATATCGCATTCTCCTCATGGCCGAAGCGCCAGCGGTCGAAAGGCGAATCGGCGGAGACGATGGTGCGCTCATAGGCGGCGATGGCTTTCTTCACCTCCTCCATCGTCACGCCAGCGCCGCTCTTGCCGAAGGCTTTTTTGAAGAGCTCGACATAGAAGGGATCGGAGCGCGCTATGGCGAGGATCGGCTCATGCGTGGCGAGGCCCATCTCGACGGGATTGAGAAAGGGATGCTGCGACTGATCCTCCAGCGAGGCCGAGCGTCCGTCCCAGAAGAGCGTCGTGAAATAGGCGGCGTTGATGATCGTCGGCGCATTGCGCGTGCCGGTCTTCTTGCCGACTCCGCCCTCGGCGCGAATCCCCTCGGAGGTGCGCAGCGGGCTGTCGGTGAAGGCGTGGTCGTCCTTGTGGCAGGTGGCGCAGGCGACCGTTCCATCGGAAGAAAAACGCAGATCGTGAAACAGCCGATTGCCGAGCGCGATCTTGTCGGCTGTCTGCGGATTGTCCTGAGGAATAGGGACAGGCGGAAGGCCCAGCGGCTCCGCGCGAGCGACGTCCGCGAGACCGAGCCCTGAAAGACTGAGCATTGCCGCGAGCAGTGTCGCGGCGCGCTTGCGCACGGCCATGTCTTCCTCCCCGACTCGTCGCGCCCTGTCGGATGCTCCCGCTTCTTTTCGTCGGCGCGAGGGCCACGATCCTGCCTGGAATTTTTCTAATCGGCAAGGCTTCTCATGGTCTGCACAGAGCTTTTGTCTTCGGCCTCGCCAGTAACTCTAGCTGTGCAGCGCAAAAATATTTCAGCGTTCCGGGACGAGAACAATATCTGCGGATGCGATCATGTCGTCAAATCGACATAATCGAGAAAATTGCCACGCTATAGTTGCAATTACATGATTTCTCGTAATTTGCTGCATTATTGCCTTTGCCCGAGAGCCCAGCTTGTGGTAGGCGGGCGGCGGTTCGGGCCGAGGCTGTTTCGCAGCGCACGCTCGTTTCCCAATCGGAGGAGCCCTCGGAAAATGTCACGTGCATTCATCGCCACGCTGAGCGTGATGGCGCTGTTCCCGTTCGCCGCTATCGCGGGCGATCTGCGGAGCGACGCCAACGCCGTCTTCAAGCCGATCACCCCGGCGGCGGCCGCCAAGGCCGTGAAGAACAACGACCTCACGCCTGCCAAGATCGAGCTCGGCAAGCAGCTGTTCTTCGATCCGCGCATCTCCTCGAGCCAGCTCATCAGCTGCAACTCGTGCCATAATCTGAGCCTCGGCGGCGTCGACGCCGGCTCCACCTCTGTCGGACATGGCTGGCAGAAAGGCCCGCGCCGTGCGCCGACCGTTCTCAACGCCGTGTTCAACGTCGCTCAGTTCTGGGACGGCCGCGCCGAGGATCTGAAGGCGCAGGCCAAGGGCCCCGTGCAGGCCGGCGTCGAGATGAACAACACGCCCGCCAATGTCGAGGCGACGCTGAACAGCATTCCGGGCTATGTCGCCTCCTTCCAAAAGGCCTTCCCCGGTGACAACAAGGCCGCCAATTTCGACAATTTCGCCAAGGCGATCGAGGCCTTCGAGTCGACGCTGGTCACACCCGGCTCGCGCTTCGACAAATTCCTCGGCGGCGACGAGGCGGCGCTCGACGCGACGCAGAAGAAGGGCCTGCGCCTCTTCCTCGACAAGGGGTGTAGCGGTTGCCACGACGGCGTGAATATCGGCGGCGGCAACTACACTCAGTTCGGCGCGGTCGAGAAGCCGGCGCCGGCCGTTCTGCCGGAGGGCGACAAGGGTCGTTTCGCCGTCACCAAGAGCCCGGCGGATGTGTTCTCCTTCCGCGTCGCGCCGCTGCGCAATGTCGCGCTGCGCGCTCCCTACTTCCATACCGGCCAGGTGTGGACGCTGGAGGAGGCGGTCTCGCTCATGGCGAAAACGCAGCTCGGCGTCGAGCTCGCGCCCGACGAGACGACGGCGATCGTCGCCTTCCTCGGAGCGCTGACCGGCGAGCAGCCGAAGGTCGACTATCCGATCCTGCCGGCGCGCACCAATGCGACGCCGCATCCGCAGCTGGAGGTCGGCGCGAAGCAGGGCCACTGAGCGGCTTCGCCCCAGCGATAGACAGAGCCTCCGCGCCCGTGCGCGGAGGCTTTTTCGTCAAGTCACGAAATTGTACCTTTGCATTTCTAGTGTATTCTGAGCCTTCGACACGATCATTTCGAAACGGAGCCGCGGATGACGCTCTCACGGATTTTCGCCAAAGCGTTCGCTTGGCCGCTGATTTTCGGCCTCACCGGCTCCGCGCTCGCGCAAGAGGCCTCAAATCCTTTCGCCGCGATCGGCCATATCGTCGTCATCTACACGGAGAACCGCAGTTTCGATAATGTCTTCGGCCTCTATCCAGGCGCCGAGGGACTCGGCATAGGCGCAGATCGCTTCGCCCAGGTCGATTTCGACGGCAAGCCTTTCGGCGAATTGCCGCCGATCCGCGGCGACAAGGGCGTCGACAGCCGCTTTCCGTCCATTCTCCCCAATGCGCCATTCCCGATCGACGCCTTCCTGCCCAATGCGGAGAAGACGCCGGATATGACGCATGACTTCTTCCAGGAGAAGGAGCAGATAAACGGCGGAAAAATGGATCGCTTCGCCGCCGTTTCCGGGGCGGGCGGGCTGGTCATGGGCTATTATGACGGCCGCTCGCTCGCGCAATGGCGCCTCGCCCAGGAGTTCACGCTCGCCGATCATTTCTTCCACGGCGCCTTCGGCGGCTCCTTCCTCAATCATATGTTCCTCGTCTGCGCTTGCGCGCCGACCTTTCCTTCGGCGCCGCCGTCGTTGATCGCGGAGGTCGACGAGGCGACCGGCTTGCTCGCGCTCGCCGCGGATTCGCCCAAGAGCGCGCATATCGGCCCGCCGCACTATCGAAAGCCCGGACCCGTGACGAGCGACGGCTATGCGGTGAGCACACTGCAGCCGCCGACGCCGCTCTCGCCGCGCGACTCCGCCACGCCGGCGGGATTCGGCCTGCCGCCGCAGACGCAGCCGACGATCGGCGATCGGCTCACGGAAAAGGGCGTGTCATGGGCATGGTACGCCGGCGGCTGGAACGACATGCGCGCCGGGCGCATTCGCCAGCGCGAGGCGCCGGAGTTTTTCCAGACGCATCATCAGCCCTTCCTCTATTTTGCGAATTTCGCGGCCGGCGCGCAGGAGCGGGAGCTGCATCTGAAGGACGCCGATGATCTCTTCGCAGCCGCGGAGGCGGGGACTCTGCCCGCCGTGTCCTTCTACAAGCCGGTCGGCAAATTCAACGAGCATCCCAGCTACGCCGATCTCAAGACCGGCGACGCGCATCTCGAGGAGGTCGTCGCGCGGCTGCGGCGCAGCCCCAATTGGCGAGACATGCTGATCATCGTCACCGCCGATGAGAATGGCGGCGCCTGGGATCATGTCGCTCCGCCGAAGATCGACCGTTTCGGCCCCGGCGCGCGCGTGCCGACGTTGATTCTTTCGCCCTTTGCGAAAAAGGGATTCGTCGACCGCACGATCTATGACACGGCGTCGATTCTGGCGACGATCGAGACTCGCTTCGCATTGGCGCCGCTCACCGCGCGCGACAAGGGCGCCGCGGATCTGCGCAATGCGCTGGAGACGACCGTGACGGCGCCGGGAAGCGCTACCCGCTGAGCGGCGCCGCGCCGCAGCCTAAGCCATTCTGTCACAGCCCAGACAGGCAGGCGAATTTATGGCTGCGGCGCCGAAACAATAGGCGCATCGATCATCATATCATGCTGAATAAAGCCCGCTTCAATTCCCGTCCTGGGAATCGGGCGGGCGTTGGCGCGGGTGGGACCGCCCGAAATTGCGGCGCCACATAAGCCACCTGATAGATCACCAGTAACTACTCTATAGATTATTTTGACCTACCCTATTGGATATTGTCATTATGGGGCGGAACGGAAATGGTTGCGGCTCGCCGAACGGGGGCGTTTCGGATGTTTTGGCGCTGGGAGGCGCGGGCGTTCGAGGTTTTCGTTTCGCGCGGCGATTTCGAAAGAATTCGTCACCGAGCAAACAAGAAGAAAGCCGCCGGTCGGTCCTTTTGAGGTTCGGCGCGACGGTGAGAACGGGAGGTCGGGACGGCGCTTCGTCCGACGAGAAGAAGCGACTGCGACGACATCAACCGCGGAGACGAAGGCGCGTGCCGAGCAGGGAGGCGGGACGCGGCGAAATCGCTTCGAGAATCCCTGGGAGCACTTAGGAGGAATTGAGATGAGCGTAACGACAGAGACATCGGCCGGCGCAGCCGCCGGCTCAGATGCCATCGTGGACCTGAAGGGCATGTGGATCGGGATCACGGTGCTCAACGTTTTTTATCTGTTCATCCGCATTTATGAGCAGATCTTCGGCTGGCGCGCGGGCCTCGACTCGTTCGCTCCGGAGTTTCAGACCTATTGGCTGACGATGCTGTGGACGGAAATTCCGCTGGAGCTCGTGGCCGGTCTCGGCCTCGCCGGCTATCTGTGGAAGACCCGCGACCGCAACGTCGACGCGGTGGCTCCGCGCGAAGAGCTGCGCCGCCATGTCGTTCTGCTGCAGTGGCTGACGGTCTATGCGGTGGCGATCTACTGGGGCGCGAGCTTCTTCACGGAGCAGGACGGCACCTGGCACATGACGGTGATTCGCGACACGGACTTCACGCCGTCGCACATCATCGAGTTCTATCTGAGCTACCCGATCTACTCGATCATGGGCGTGGGCTCGTTCTTCTATGCGAAGACCCGCATCCCGTTCTTCGCTCACGGCTACTCGCTGGCGTTCCTGATCGTCGCCATCGGCCCGTTCATGATCATCCCGAACGTCGGTCTCAACGAGTGGGGCCACACCTTCTGGTTCATGGAAGAGCTTTTCGTCGCTCCGCTGCATTGGGGCTTCGTGTTCTTCGGCTGGATGGCGCTCGGCGTGTTCGGCGTGGTGCTGCAGATCCTGGCCGGCGTGAAGCGCCTGCTGGGCAAGGACGGCGTCGCGGCGCTGATCGGCTGATAAGAGCCTGAACGAGGCCGCCCGCGCGCTGCGCGGACGGCCGCCTCCGGCGACGACTTTTCCGAATGCTCCCGGAACAAAGACTTCGTCCGGACGGCCGCGCTGCGCGGCGGTTCGGGCGGGGTTTGGGCGAAGGGCGCGCCGGGCGGAGAGCCGGAGAGACGCATTCCAAAGGACAATCCGGCGCGAGAGAGCCGGAGACAGGTCTCGAGACGCCGGCGTCGAGACGCCGGACGGACAGACACCAAGGAGAAGAGTGATGTCTACATCGAAGAGCGGGGGGGCTATCGGGCCTTTCCATTCCATCGCGGAAGCGGCGGGATGCGTTAAGACGTCCGACTGGCTGATTTTGACGCTGCTGTTTCTGGCAGTGCTGGGCGGCTATCACATTCACTTCATGCTGACGGCTGGCGACTGGGACTTCTGGGTCGACTGGAAAGACCGTCGTATGTGGCCGACTGTCATCCCGATCCTGGGCGTGACCTTCGCGGCTGCGGCGCAGGCGTTCCTGTGGGAGAACTTCAAGCTCCCGTTCGGCGCGACCTTCGCGGTGCTCGGCCTTCTGATCGGCGAGTGGATCAACCGCTATGTGAACTTCTGGGGCTGGACCTACTTCCCGATCAGCCTGGTGTTCCCGTCGGCTCTGGTCGTTCCGGCTCTGTGGCTGGACATCATCCTGCTGCTGTCGGGCTCCTATGTGATCACGGCTGTGGTCGGCGCTCTGGGCTGGGGTCTGCTGTTCTACCCGAACAACTGGCCGGCGATCGCCGCCTTCCACCAGGCGACGGAGCAGCATGGTCAGCTTATGTCGCTGGCCGATCTGATCGGCCTCCACTTCGTCCGCACCTCGATGCCGGAATATATCCGCATGGTCGAGCGCGGCACGCTGCGCACCTTCGGTAAGGACGTCGTGCCTGTGGCCGCGTTCTTCTCGGGCTTCGTGTCGATGCTCGTGTACTTCCTGTGGTGGTTCGTCGGCAAGTGGTACTCCACCACGAAGGTGATCACCAAGATCTGATCGACCGCGAGGTCGTGGATCACGAGATCCCTCACGCGAGGAGGGGCGGCTGCGAAGGGCTCCTGCAAGAGAGTCCGGGACCGAGCCGCTCCCGACAAGGACGACAGCGGACGATCGGCCCGCAGGGCTGGTCCGCGAAGAGAAACTTGGGAGGTTGTTCCATGAAACTGTTGGAGAGAATGGCCGTGCTGGCGACCGGACGGGTCGCTCGGCTCTTCGGCCTGGGCATGGCGGCTGCGGTCGTCGCAACGATGGGCTCCGTCGCTCCGGCGTCGGCGCATGGCGAGAAGTCGCAGCAGGCGTTCCTGCGCATGCGCACGCTGAACTGGTATGACGTGAAGTGGTCGAAGACCTCTCTGAACGTCAACGAGTCGATGGTGCTTTCGGGCAAGGTGCATGTGTTCTCGGCTTGGCCGCAGGCCGTCGCGAACCCGAAGTCGTCGTTCCTGAACGCCGGCGAGCCGGGCCCGGTTCTGGTGCGCACGGCGCAGTTCATCGGCGAGCAGTTCGCTCCGCGCTCGGTTTCGCTGGAGGTCGGCAAGGACTATGCGTTCCAGATCGATCTGAAGGCGCGCCGCGCGGGCCGTTGGCACGTTCATGCGCAGATCAACGTCGAAGGCGGCGGCCCGATCATCGGACCCGGCCAGTGGATCGAGATCAAGGGCGACATGGCGGACTTCCGCGACCCTGTCACGCTGCTGGACGGCACGACCGTGGACCTCGAGACCTACGGCATCGACCGCATCTACGCCTGGCACTTCCCGTGGATGATCGCGGCTGCGGCCTGGATCCTCTACTGGTTCTTCAAGAAGGGCATCATCGCTTCCTACCTGCGCATCAGCGAAGGCAAGGACGATGAGCAGATCGGCGACGACGACCGTCGCGTCGGCGCGATCGTTCTCGCTGTGACGATCCTGGCGACGATCATCGGCTATGCTGTGACGAACAGCACCTTCCCGCGCACGATCCCGCTTCAGGCCGGCTTGCAGAAGCCGCTGACGCCGATCATCGAGGAAGGCACCGCCGGCGTGGGAACCAAGGTTGTTCTCGCCGACCTCAAGGGCGGCGTCTACAAGGTTCCGGGCCGCGAGCTGACGATCCAGGTCAAGATCACCAACAAGACGGACGAGCCGCTGAAGCTCGGCGAATATACGGCTGCCGGCCTTCGCTTCCTGAACCCCGACGTGTTCACGACGAAGCCCGAGTTCCCGGACTATTTGCTGGCCGACCGCGGTCTGTCGACCGATCCGACGCCGATCGCGCCGGGCGAGACGAAGACGATCGAGATCAAGGTTCAGGACGCCCGTTGGGACATCGAGCGTCTCTCGGATCTGGCCTATGACACGGACAGCCAGATCGGCGGTCTGCTGATGTTCTTCGGCCCGTCGGGCAAGCGCTACGCCACCGAAATCGGCGGCCCGGTCATTCCGAAGTTCGTCGCCGGCGACATGCCCTGATCGAACCGCGTTTCGACCCTGAAATATCCGCCGGCCGGGCCTTGCGCCCGGCCGGTTCTTTTTTGCGTTCGCGCCTTTCGCGATCGCGCTTCTGAGACCTTGCGACAGCGCCTCTTCGGCGCCGAGAGCCCGAACTGGGCAATTATATCGGGATGCGATGAACGCGGCGTTTCGACGCAGGAGAAACTGTCGCGTCCGCGCCCGAAGACGCATAGAGTTTTTGCAGATAGTCTCATGCTGGCGTGATCGCCTCGGAACGCGCATCTCCGCCGTATCGTCGACGAAATAGCGATTTCAAATCGGCTCCTTTTTGCACTAAGAAAATCGGGATAGGCGAGGGCGGAGATCAGCTTCGCTCTCTCGCAGCTCGAGACAAAAAATGCGAAGCGACGCGCCGCCCGCAAGGCGCGCGTGGTCGGGAGGAAGGAAACGATGATCGTTCGATCCGTGAACTCTTGTCTATTGGCGTTAGCGCTGCTCTTCGCGTCCTTTTCCGTCACTCCGGCTCGCGCCGGTGGCGACGGTCCGGAAGCGATGGTCATGGACAATATGTGCATGGTCATGTTCGGCTATGACATGATCCACATCACGGCCTATGAGGCCGAAGGCGCGCGCGATCAATATTGCGAGCATATTCCGATCGTCGGCCGGATCATCTTCACTTTCGATATCGCCAATCCGGATTTTCGCGATCTGCCGATCGAGCTGCGCATCATTCACGATCCGCTCGTGCCGGTCTCGGCCGACACCGATCTCGAGCCGCTCACGCTCATTCATCTGCCGCCCAAGCTCTACAGGACCGGCACGTTCAACTTCGAGCACAAATTCACCGACAAGGGCCATTTCATCGGCTATGTGACGCTCACGCGTCCCAATGGCGAGAAAGAGACCCAGCAGTTCAAATTCATGGTCGGACAGACGCTGTGGTCCTATGTGCCGCAGGTTCTGGGGGCCGTGTTGATCGCGTTGATGGTCGGCGTCTATTGGCGCCACAGCCAATCGAAGCCGAAGACCGTGGATCCGGTGGATGCGCTGAAGTCGTCTTGAACAGGCGTGGCCGACCGCCCAGATCATGATGCGAATAAACCAATAATATGGGAGGAGCGACGATGAAGGTGAAGTTCGGAGCCGGCCTCGTGGCGGCTTTGCTATTCATGAGCGCCGGCGCGGCGTTCGCCCATTCCTTTCTGGTCGACGCCTCTCCGTCGGCCAAGGACCATGTCGCCGCCTCGCCGAAATTCGTGAAGCTGCGCTTTGGCGGCGGCGTGGAGGCCGCCTATTCGACGATCTCGATCCTCGATGCGAACGGCAAGGTCGTCGTCGAAGGGGCGAAGGGCGCGCCCGACAAGCCGCGCGAGCTGACGCTCGACGCGCCCGAGCTCGCGGCGGGAAAATATGTCGTGAAATATCGCGTTCTCTCCTCGGACGGCCACATAGTCGAGGGGAAATACGAGTTCACGGTCGACGCTCACTGAGTCTG
Source organism: Methylosinus sp. H3A (assembly GCF_015709455.1). Lineage (NCBI taxonomy): Bacteria > Pseudomonadati > Pseudomonadota > Alphaproteobacteria > Hyphomicrobiales > Methylocystaceae > Methylosinus > Methylosinus sp. H3A. The sequence continues at coordinate 3,882,205 of NZ_JADNQW010000005.1, read as the reverse complement.
GCTCACGAACATCTTTGAAAGCGGGCGGCGCCGATCGGCGGGGCGCCGCGCCGCGTTCGCGAGCGTAACGGAAGTCGAAATCCATGGAATTGGCGACGCTTCGCTTCGTGGAGAGCGTTCTGTCCGCTCTCGCCGTCGGTCTATTGCTGCTGCCCCGCCTCCTCGAGGAGGATGGCGCGCGTTTCAAAAAGCCGATCGCCGCGGCGGCGGTTCTGCGCCTGCTGTTCGGCTTCGGTCTGATCGTGGCCTCTGCGCGCAACATCATCCCCGCCGAGCGGCCGCTCGACTGGTCGACGCTGACGCAGTTCATCTCCGGCACTGTGATCGGCAAGGCCTGGGTAGCGACACAAATTCTCGCCGCGATCTTCACCGCGACGACGCTCATCCGTCTGCGCGTCGATAATGTCTGGCTCGACCGCGCGACGCTCGGACTGGGCCTCGCTGTGATCGCCGTCGTTTCGGTCACTGGCCATGCGGTGGACGACAGCCTGCCGATCTACACGCAGCTGAGCTTCCCCTTCCATACTCTGGCGGGCCTCACTTGGATCGGCGGCCTGCTCGGCCTCGTCTATTGGATGCTCACCGGCCGCGGCAAGCCGCCGGAAGTCGCCTGGCGCCTCGCGGAGCGTTGGTCCCTCGTCGCCAAGGGCGCGATGCTCGTCGTGCTGCTGAGCGGACTGGTCCTCGCGTGGGAGACGGTCGGGAGCTTTCCCTTCCTTCTGGCGACGCCCTATGGGCGGCTGCTCTCCTTGAAGCTGGCGCTGCTCTGCGCGGCGCTGCTGCTGGCCCTCTCGCTCGCGCGCTATTTGACGCTCGGCGCCTCCAAGAAGGATTTCGATATCGCCTGGTATGCTAAGATTGGCGGCTTCGAAGCGGCTTGCGCGCTCGGTCTCCTGTTCGTCGCCGGCTGGATCGCCACCATCACGCCCGCGGCGCATGAGAACAACGTCTATTGGCCGCTTCCCTTCCGCGTCACCTATGCCGGCACCTGGGGCCTGAAGGTCACGCCCTGGATCGATCCGACCTGGCAATGGGGCGTCGCCGGAGCGGTTCTCGCGCTCATCGCCGCGGCGGCCTGGTTCGCGCCTTTGCCGCAGCTGCGCGAGCGGCGCAAATTATCGACGCCCATCCTGGGCGTCGCGGCGGCCGTTTGCGGAACGGTTTCGCTGTCGGTCCAGTCCTATCCGGAGACCTATACCGATCCGCCCATCCCCTATACGGACGCTTCGGTGAAGCGCGGCTTCGAGGCGTTCCAGGCCAATTGCATCCCATGTCATGGCGTGACTGGCGAGGGCAATGGCCCCATGGCCAAGGCTCTCAAAGTGCCGCCGGCCGATCTCACTGCGCCGCATGTCGCAACGCATACGCTCGGCGATATTTTCCATTGGCTGACCTATGGCGGACAGAGCGGAGTGATGCCGCCATTCGCCGATGCGATCACCGAGGACGAACGCTGGGATCTCATCAATTATCTCACCGTTCTGTCCAACTCCAACCAGTCGCGCTTCTTGAGCCCCAAGGGCGTCATTCAATGGCTGGTCGCGCCCAATTTCGCGCTCGACGATCCCAAAGGCGAGATCGTCGACGTCGAAAAGCTGCGCGGCGTGCCGACGCTCGTCTCCTTCGCGCGCTGCAAGCCGGAGGACGCCGAATTCGTCGATCGCGTCGCGAGCCTGAAGGCGGCGGCCGAGACGGTGAAGGCGATGGGCGCGCATCATGTCACCGTCTATTTCGGCGAATGCCCCGCCGATGCGGAGGCGCTGACGCCGAGCCATCCCGACGCCACGGAGCTCACCTATTCGATCATCAACCACTATCTCGACGAGCCGGTGGTCAACGAGATTCCGGAAGGACATTTTCTCATCGATCGCTCCGGCTTCGTCCGGGCGAGATTCCGCCATTTCGGGACGGGCGACGGCAATCTGTCTTCGCTGAAGGCACAAATCGCGCTGACCGCGAAAGAGCCGGTCGTCTATGTCTCGCCGCATCAGCACTGAGCGGCGGGGGAGGAATGGCGCGCAATTCGTCGCATGGTCGCGGTGCGGCGGAACGAGGCCCAAAGAGCCTCGCTGACAATGAAGCGACGAATGCAACAGCCCGACGGCTTTCGTCGGGCGAGTAAGGGAGAACGCACATGATGATCAAGCGGCGTGATCTGTTGGCGGCGGGCGGCGCTCTATTGGGCGGCGCGGCGTTCGGCGCGTTGACTCCGATGCGCTCGGCGCAGGCTCACGAATATGATCTCGGCAAGCTCACCATCGAGCATCCCTGGGTGCGCGCGCCGAAGGACGGCGAGACCACGGCCTATTTCTACGCATTCATCCACAATAAGGGCGGGGTCGCCGACAAGTTGATCGCGGTGAAGTCGCCGAATGTCGGCAAGACGACCTTCCACGCCGACGCCAGCCATGTCGTCGCCGAAGGCGGCATCGCCGTCGCCGCCAATAAGACGACGACGCTCTCGCCCGAGGGACCGCATGTCGTGCTGGCCGAGGTCAAGAAGATCAATCCCGTCGGCTGGGGAATGGAGCTCGTCCTCGTTTTCGAGAAGGCCGGCGAAGTCACCGTCGACGCGGCTGTCGACGCGCCCGACGCCAAACATGCACATGATGCGGAAGCGTTGGAGCGCTGGGAAAAGGCTCATGCCGCCGGCAGCGAGGCCAAGCCCGCCAAGCCCGCCGCCGAGCATGACCATGGCGGCCATGAGCATCACCATCACCACGAAGAGCCTGCGGACGCCAAGAAGCCGTAACGCCAAGCTCGGCGGGGCCGCGTGAAAGCGCGGCTCCGTGGCTCGAGCGGCGAACTCAGTCGACGCCGACGAGACGCCCGATGAAGAGATCGCCTGCATCCGACGAGACGGCCGGCGTCGGCGGCGTGCTGCGCGGCGCGTTGAGCGGCAGCGCGAAGCCCAGGATAAAGGCCGCGAGCGCCATTGCGGCGACGAGGAAAAGCGAAACCCTGAACTGACGCCGCGCCGATTCCGGATCGAAGCTGCGCGTAAAAGCCGGCTCCATCCGGTCTTCGAACTTATCCACCAACGACATGACGCACCCTCTCCCGCGACGCTCTCCCCCAGAACGTCCGACGCGTCGCGACCGATCCTCCCAAAGGACGTTCGCTCGCTCTGCGAAGAATAAACGGCGGCCCGACCCGAAAAGTTTCATCCCTTGGGCAGTCGGCGCCGTTTTTTTTTCGCGAGGTGAAGTTTTTATGGTCTTTCAGCGCACTGATCGAAGCGATGCGGCGGCGCCCGCATGGCGAAAACATGCCTCTCGCGCATTTGACAGAATTGTCGCGAACAAAGCCGCGACCGTGACCGCGCCCAAAGGAAGCCACAGCGCCGTGGCGAGGGGCCGCGCCAAGAGCGGGATCACGAAGGCCGCGGCCAATGCGCTTTTCATATAGGGCCCGAAACCTCGCTCCAGCCCTTGCGAGACGAGCAGAGCGAAAGCCGGCGCGAGCGCGGTCATATCGTAATCGAGGCAATAGGGCGTGGTGAGGAATGTCGCGACGATGGCGCCTGCGGCTTTGACGCGATCGTCCGCGGCTCCCCGCCAGAGCCAGACGAGAGCGACGAGCGTCGTCGCCGTGACGAGCGTCTGCGCGGCATAGGCAGTCTTTATGTCGGCGCCGATCAGGCGCGCCGTAGCGAAGACGCTTTGGATTTTCGTAAATCCTGCGGCGCCCTGCTCGACGACGAGGCGGCGGGTGACGTCGAGACTCTGCGCGAAGGCGATCCAGCTCTCGGGGCCGAACACGACGGCGCTGACCGCGGTCATGACGAGCAGCGAAGCCGCGGCCGCGACGAGCGTCCGCCAATGACCGCCGGCGACGAGCGCGACCGGCAGCGCGAGCGCGAATTGTGGCTTATAGGCGAGCAGCGCGAAGCAGAGGCCCGCGAGAGCCGGCCGGGCTCGCAGAGCGAGAAAGCCGAAGCCGAGCAGGGCGGCGGTCAAAAACCCGTTCTGGCCATGGCCGAGATTGACGAGCGCCGCCGGAAAGGCGAGCGCCAGCAGCGCGACGCGCCAGGGCGGAGCGGCGCTTCCCCGCAGGAGCGCGAGCAGAGCGGCGAGATAGAGCGCCAGCGTCGCCAATTGCCAGACGGCGAGCGCTTCGAGATAGGGCAGATGCGCGAGCGCCGCCGCCGGCGCGAGGAAGAAGGGCGGGTAATGCCAGCCGTAGACGTCGCTGTCGGCGCCGAATTCGGCGCGCTGCTCGGCGATGTGGCGCTCGAGGTCGAAAGGCGCTTCCGGATGGCCGCGCAAAGTCTCGAGGCCCGCCACCCACACTTGGCTGAAATCCGTGCCCAGCGGATGGCCATTGGCGTCGAAGCGGCCCTTCGCCGTCACCAGCACGGCCGCGACGCAGCCCGCCGCGAGCAGCAGCAGCATCGCCGGATAGACGCGCAGACGCTCCTCGTCGAGCCAATCGCCGCTGCGCAGTTTTTCCCACATGTTCCGCGCCTCTCCACGGCTCGAGGCGAAGTCGAGCGTCGCAATTCTACGGAGGAGAGGTTAAGCGCTTCGTTTCGACGCGGGGGCGGCGGGCTGATTTTCGATTGCCCCGCACGTCCGCCGCGTCTATCTTCGACGCGATTGTGCAGCGCACACATGCCCAGAGGAGCTCCCCAAATGGCCTTCATCGCCGACGCTTTGTCACGCGTGAAACCTTCCGCCACGATCGCCGTGACGCAGAAGGCGCGTGACCTCAAAGCGCAGGGCAGGGAGGTCATCTCGCTCTCGGTGGGCGAGCCGGACTTCGACACGCCGACGCATATTTGCGACGCCGCCGTCGAGGCGATCCGCCGCGGCGAGACGCGCTATCCGCCGGTGCTCGGCATTCCGCAGCTGCGCGAGGCGGTGGCCAAGAAGTTCAAGCGCGAGAACGGCCTCGACTACAAGGCCTCGGACGTCATCGTCGCCACCGGCGGCAAGCACATCCTCTTCAACGCCTTTCTGGCGACGATCAATCCCGGCGACGAGGTGATCGTGCCGGCGCCCTATTGGGTCAGCTATCCAGAGATGGTCGCCATTTGCGGCGGAACCACCGTCTTCGTCGACACGACGATGGAGCATGGCTTCAAGCTGCAGGCGGCGGACCTCGAGCGCGCCATCACGCCGCGCACCAAATGGCTGGTGCTGAACTCGCCCTCCAACCCGTCCGGCGCGGCCTATACGCGTGACGAGCTCAGCCAAGTCGCCGAAGTGCTGCTGCGCCATCCGCAGGTGCATATCCTCACCGACGACATCTATGAGCATCTCGTCTATGGCGATTTCAAATTCGCCACCATCGCGCAGGTCGAGCCCGGCCTCTTCGACCGCACGCTGACGATGAACGGCGTCTCCAAAGCTTATGCGATGACCGGCTGGCGCATCGGCTTCGCCGCCGGCCCGGCGCCGCTCATCAAGGCGATGGACATGCTGCAGGGCCAGCAGACCTCGGGCGCCTGCTCCATCGCGCAATGGGCGGCGCTCGCGGCGCTGGAAGGTCCGCAGGATCATCTCGCCGTGTTCCGCAAGGCGTTTCAGGAGCGGCGCGATCTCGTCGTCTCCATGCTCGGCCAGGCGAAATATCTGCAATGCCCGTCGCCCGAGGGCGCCTTCTATGTCTTCCCCTCCTGCAAGGAGGCGATCGGCCGCAAGACGCCGGAGGGCAAGGTGATCGAGAGTGACGTCGATTTCGTCACCGCTCTGCTGGAGGCGGAAGGCGTCGCCGTGGTGCAGGGCTCGGCCTTCGGCACGGGACCGAATTTCCGCGTCTCCTATGCGGCGTCCAATGCGACGCTCGAGGACGCCTGCACGAAAATTCAGAGGTTCTGCGCGAGCTTGACGTAAATGGCCGAGGCGACAAATCGCGAGCGCGACCTATCGATCCTGCGCTCCGACCTTCGCGCGTTCGAATTGCGCGTGACCGCGAGGCTCGGCGGCCTGACGATCTTCGCGACCGCAATCATCCTCGTGGCGCTTTCGCATTTGCCGCGCGCGCACTGAACTTCTCGACGAGAGGACAGTGAGAAGATTATTTGACGGCGGCGACGCATCGCGCCGCCGCCGTATGAAACTGTCTTACTTCGTCGCGGCCTCGTAGAGCTCCTCGACATATTCCCAGTTCACGAGATGCTCGAGGAAAGCCTTGAGGAAGTCGGCGCGGCGATTGCGGTAGTCGATGTAATAGGCGTGCTCCCACACATCGGCGACCAGCAGCGGCTTGGCGCCGAACACCAGCGGGTTCTCGGCGTTCGGGGTCTTGCGCACGGCGAGCTTGCCGTCCTTGATCTCGAGCCACACCCAGCCCGAGCCGAACTGGCCGAGACCCTGGGTCTGGAACTCTTCCTTGAACTTGTCGACCGAGCCGAAGGACTCGACGATCGCCTTCTCGACCTTGGCGGGGATCGCGCCGCCGCCATTGGGCTTCAGCCACTTCCAATATTCGGAGTGGTTGTAGATCTGCGCCACATTGTTGAAGATCGGCACGTTCTTGCCGTAGGAGGCGACGATGATCTCCTCGATCGGCTTGCCTTCGAACTCGGTGCCTTTGATCAGATTATTGGCGTTGGTGACATAGGTCGCATGATGCTTGTCGTGATGATACTCGAAGGATTCTTTCGACAAATAGGGCTGCAGCGCATCATAAGCGTAGGGAAGGTCGGGAAGGGTGAAGGTCATAATCCTTGCTCCTGACTGGGGTTCGCGAGCGCAGCAATCTCCGCTCGCCTCTACCTAGAACCCGGCAGGGCTCCAAGCAATCTCGCACGACCGCAGTCTAACAAATTTCATGCAAAGCTCGGACGACAAGCCCGCGCGCAGCGCAAAAAACCCGCCCGATCGGATCGGGCGGGCTCGCAGGAGATGATCTCACTCGGCCTGATGGAGCGCTGCTTCCGCCGGCGGGGCTCCGCGCCGCCAGGCCACCAGCCAGAGGCCGGCGCTCAGCGCCAGGAAGCCGATCCCATAGAGGACGTATTCGATCGTGTTCCAGAGGCTGAAAACACCCACGCGGAAGGGAAAGCGCGAACTCCACTCGTGACCGTCGCGATCGGCGACGGTGATGATGGCCACGTAATTCCCCGCCTCCTTGAAGTCGTGCTCGAAGGTCATGGTGGCGTTGCGATGGATTTTCGGCGGGGCGTAGAACTCCGTCGCCGCGGCGATATCGGCCTTTTCCTTCTCCTCGCCGACATCCTTGACGATGCGCACGCCGATGGCGATCTCGCGCAAATCGACGACCGTATCTCGCGGCGCGATGGCGGCCCCCTGATTCTGGGCCATGTAGGAATCGGGCTGACGGCCGGACTCTATGGCTGTCAGTGCGATCACCGTCGGGCCGGTGCGGACGATATCGTCGCAGAATTCCTCCGGCTCGCCTTTGCGCTGATAGCCGATGAAATGCACTTTGACGGGCCCGACCGTCGTCACGCATTCGTCCTGTTCCAGCTTCACGCCGCCATGCGCCAAAGCTGAACTTGGCGTAAAAGCAGAGCCTCCCGTCGCCAAGGCGAAGAGAAAGGTGAGTGTAAATAAACTACGCCTCTTCGAGCGCGCATCCATTGGTCCGACTCCCCTGATATAGGCGGATCGTTGCCGAGTTTCGTGTTAGAGACGTTCGTCTCTACTTTTGATGTCTGTATTGGCGCCGCTGAATTCCATGTGGCGTTACGACGCAGATATGTTGTTTTCTAGGGGATTGAATATTATGTGGAAGCGCCATTGCGTCGGGTCGGACTCCGGGCGACCACAATCGCGCCGGAATTCTCGCGCCGAATGCGGGTCGAAAGCCGTCGCAGCGGCGCGCGAGCGGGCGTGCTAACAGACGGCGGGCGACGCGAATCCGTCGCGTGATCTCGGTCGCCATGCGAGAGCGAAGAGGGCGAACATGCGGGGCGTCTGGTATTTTCGTTTGACGCGTTGGGGCGTCTTTGGGCTCGGCGCAGCGCTGGCGGCTTGGGGCGTCGCGGCCATGTTCGAGGGCTGGGACAAGATCCAGATCGAGCGCGGCTGGAGCCTGTTCATTTCCGGAGCCGTGGCGCTGTCCGGCGGCGTCGTGACGCTGGCGATCGCCGCCGTTCTGTCGCGACTCGACCATGCGCTGCAGGCGCTCTCTCCGCGAATCGCCCCGGCCGCCGCAGAGGCGCCGGCGCACCCCGCGTCAGCTCCTTCTCCCGCTCCGCCGCCGATGGCGCCGCCGACAGCCATGGCGCCGCCGCCCGGCTTCGAGGCCTATGCGCCGAAGCGCTATGTCGAGGAAACGCCGGTCGCGGAAGCGCCGGTCGAGGTCGATCGCTATGAGAACGGCGGCGCGCTCTATGTGATGTTCTCGGACGGCTCGGTCGAGATTCGCGACGAGGGGCGCGTGCGGCGCTTCGCTTCGCTCTCGGAGCTTCGGGCGCAGGTCAGCGCCTGAGGCCTCAGATCGAAAGAGAAATCGTCACCGGCACGTGGTCTGACGGCCGTGTCCAATTGCGCGCCTCGCGCAGCACGGTCATGTTTTCGAGCGTTCCCGACAGCGCCTCGCTCGCCCATATGTGATCGAGCCTGCGGCCGCGGTCGGATTTCTCCCAATCCGAGGCGCGATAGCTCCACCACGTATAGAGCTTCTCCTCCTTCGGCACGAAGCGGCGCATAGCGTCGATCCAGCGGCCGGCCTCGATCACGCGGCCGAGCTTCTCCACCTCTATGGGCGTGTGGCTCACCACTTGGAGAAGCGCCTTGTGGCTCCAGACATCCTGTTCCAGCGGCGCGATATTGAGATCGCCGACGAGCACGACGCGGCCGTCCGTCACGCGATCGCGCACGATCCATTCGGCCATCTCGTCCAGAAAATCGAGCTTATGGGCGAATTTCGGATTGATCTCGCGATTGGGCTCGTCGCCGCCGGCCGGCACGTAGAAATTATGCACTCTGAGCGGCGTTCCGCCATTGGCGAAGGCGACCGAGACATGGCGCGCGTCGCCCTTCTCGCAGAAGTCGCGCGTCTCCAACAGTTCGAGCGGATGTTTCGAGACGATGGCGACGCCATGATAGCCCTTTTGGCCATTGATGGCGAAATGCTCATAGCCGAGCGCGCGAAAATCCGAATAGGGGAATTCGGCGTTGCGGCACTTGGTCTCCTGCAGGCAGAGGATGTCCGGCGCATGCTCTTTCAAGAATTGCGCGACGATCGGCATGCGCAGGCGCACGGAATTGATGTTCCAGGTGGTGATCTTCATCCGCTTGTCGTCTTCTCGAGAGGGAGGGATCGCCGCGGCCCGGCGACGTCAGCCATTGCCGCGGTCGCCGAACAAGAAAGGCGCCACATCGGCGACACCGGGCGGCTTTTCGGCGCTGAACGGCATGGGTCGGCAGACCGCCATCGCCGAGAGGCCGACGCGCGCGGTCATCAGCCCGTTGAGCACGCCCTCGCCGAGCCGCGCGGAGAGTTTTGCGGCGATGCCGTGGCCGACCACCTGCTGCAACAGCGAATCGCCGATGGCGAGGCCGCCGGTGATCGCGAGATGCGCGCCGACCGAGCGCGCGAGCTTGAAAAAGCCCAGCAGCCCCGGCCGTCCGCCATAGATTTCCGCGATGCGGCGCATCAACCTTATCGCCTGCGCGGCGACGAACAGCACGTCGAGCAGCGCACGCGGGCTGACCGTGGTGACGATGGAGACGCGCTTGGAGGCGTCGGCGATCTCGCGGCGCGCCTGCGCGTCGAGCGGATGGGCGAGATGACGCTCGGCGAGATCGACGAGATCGCGCCCATCGATGATCTGCTGCGAGAATTCCAGCACGAGCGCTCGCGCCCTGCCGGTCTCGGGGCGGTCCTCATAGAGTTTGCACAGCTCTTTCACATGTTCGCGCGCGGCTTTTATATCGTCGCCGAGGCGCGCCTCGGCGAGCGCGATATGCAGCTTGGCGATACGATTCTGGCGCGCGATCGCGGTGAACTCCTTGGCGAGCAGCGCCAAAAGCGCGACGAGCGCGGCGCCCGCGAGGACCAGGCCGACCGTTCCGAGCAGCGCCGAATGGGCGAAGAGATCCTCGACGAGATTGGCGAGCCACATGGCGCCGGCCAGCGAGAGCAGTCCGGTCACCGCCGAGACGAATAATCCGCCCCATGAGACCAGCATGCTGCGCAGAACGCCGCGCTTCTGCGCAGCCTCGATCGCCTTTTCTTCCTCGACGAAGTCGCGCGGCGTCTCGAGCTCGAGCGCGAAGACGTCGACTTGCGCCTCGAAAACGCTCGCCTGGGCGCGGTCCGCCTCCTGAGGCTTCGCGCTCCTGGGCGGGACGATCTGTTCGCCGTCGAGGCGGAAGGCGCGCGGGCGCGGTCTGCGTTCTGATTCCGTCATCTCTGTCGCTTCGAGGCGCTCTCGCCCCACAGCTTTCTAGCGCATGGGGATCGGCCCCGCTCGGGAAAATTGCCGCTCGCGCCGAGCTCTCGACAGAAATCATGCGGGTGGGGCGTTCTCGCCCCACCCGGAGCGGGGCGGTCAGGCCGGGGCCCAGGCCTGCCGTGAAGCGAGCTTCTCATTCTGCTCGACGGCGCGCAGCCGCGCCGGGCGGTTCTCGAGGCCGCGCCAATAGGCTTCGAACTCGGGCCGCTTCTCCAACGCGCCGAAGCGCATGCCGAAGCCGATCATCGAGCCGACATAGACATCGGCCGCGCTGAAGGCGTCGCCGGCGATGTAGCGCTTGCCCGCCAACGCCGTCGCCAGCGTGTCCACGACGGCGGCGTAGCAGCCGTAGCCGAAGCGGCGCTGCATATCCGCCGAAGGATCCCAGCCGACGGAATGATTGGACATCGCCGGCTCCAGGCAGCCGGCGGCGAAGAACATCCAGCGATAATAGGCGTCGCGCGCGGCGGGCGGCGGCGCGAGCGCGGCCTGTGGAAAGGCGTCGGCGAGATAGGCGCAGATCGCGGCGGCTTCGGTCACGATCGCATCGCCATGGCGGATCGCCGGCACCTTGCCCATGGGATTGATCGCCAGAAATTCCGGCGCTTTGATCGTGGTCCCATAGTCCTCGACCTCGACCCTATAGGGCGCGCCGATCTCCTCGAGGAGCCAATGGACGATCATGCCGCGCGATTGCGGATTGGTGTAGAAAACGAGTTCGGACATGGAATCTCCTTTTGCCGGCGCAGACGCGCGACGTCCATAGGCCGAGACGCTGTCAGATTCTGTCAGCATAGAGTTGCGCCAGTCTTTTTGCAGCGCATGGCGGCGGCGCGGCGGGCGCTCGTCCAACAGCTCCGCCGTCTCGATCCGGTCGGTGCGGAAATGGCGGAAGTCGCCTCTCAGCTCGCACCAGGCGACGAGCACGCGGGCGGATTCGAAAAAGCCGAGCGCCACCGGCCAGACCTTGCGTCGCGTGCGCGCGCCTTTCCCGTCGCTGTAGGAGATGGCGAGCTTGCGCTCCTCGCGCAGCGCGCGGCGCAGCAGCTTCAGCTCGACAGGCTGGATCTTGCGCCATCCCGGGCCGACGATGAGCGCGTCATGCTCCGGTCTCGTCCGTAGATCTTGCGGCAGAACCGCGCCGATTTTCGCCATGGCGCTCCGCGCCGCGCGCGAGAGCCCGTCGTCGGTGCGCTGCGCGACCCATTTGGCGCCGAGCTCCAGCGCTTCGATCTCCTCCTCGGAGAACATCAGCGGCGGCATCAGAAAGCCGGGACGCAGAACATAGCCGACCCCCGGCTCGCCTTCGATCTCCGCGCCCATGGTCTGCAGCGCGGCGATGTCGCGATAGAGCGTGCGCAAGGAGACGCCGGCCTCGCGCGCGAGCTCTGCGCCGCTGACGGGACGTCGGCGGCCGCGCAGAATCTGCAGCAATTCGAAGAGGCGGCCAGCGCGAGACATGAGCGCGAATTTAGCACGATTTGCCGCAGAATTTCACAAGAGGCGGCGGCTGCGCGCCACCAGAGCGCAGCGCTATTTCGTCGGCGGATAGGGGAGCTCGAGCTGACGCGCGAGCAGAGCGGCGAGCTGAGATTGGCGGCCGACGCCGGTCTTGGCGAAGACGCCCTTGAGCTGGCAGCGCACGGTCGCCCGCGAGGTTCCGTGCCGCTCGGCGATCTGCTCCGGCGACAGGCCTTCGACGATTCCGCTCGCGACATTCGCTTCGGCGGCGGTGAGATCGAAGAGACCGCGGATCAGCGCCGCATCGGGAGCGCGGCGCACGGCGACCGGCGTGACGACCATCAGGGCGCATCCGCCGTCGAAGAGATCGCGCGCCTGGCCGGTCATCGGAACGAGATGGACGATCACCGTATCGTCGGCGCGTCCTCTCGCGGGAAAGGAGCGGACCGTCGCGGCGGCGGGAGCGGAAATATCCGCCAAGGCGCGCCGAAGCATGCCATTGGCGGTGGAATCGGCGAGCGCGAGGCGATCGTCGGGCAGCCATTTGACGTGCCGCGTCATCTTCTCGACGAGGTCGTTGGCGGCGAGCGCTCTGCCGCGCGTGTCGAGGACTGCGGCGGGAAGCCCGATCAGCGCGAGCGCCTCCGTCGCCGCGCGCAGGCGCTCGAGGCGCCAACGCGCCGCGAGGAATCCGGCCCGCGCGAGATGGGGACGAAACGCATCGAGACGCGCGATGTCGGCGGGTTCGAACGGAGGCTGGCCGATACGGCGATTGACCTGGACCACCACGAAATCATCGGTCGGCATGGGCGCGGCCAAGGCGGCGGCGTGGCGCAGGCCGGCGGGGGTTCCCCAATGCGTCATCACTGGATCGGCGAGCCACTCCTCCGGCGTAAAAACATCATAGGCGTCGACGAAGCCGGCTCTTTCCGCGGCGAGCAGCCGGACGGTCGCCTGGCTCGTCGCGACGGCCGGCGAGTGGAGATAAGCGTCGACCCCGGCCATAGCGGACGAATAGCGCCATCCGAGCCATGCGTCGGCCCGACGAGTGAGGATGACGCCGCCCGCCGCATCCACGCAGGCGGCGAGATCATGCATCGCCTGCGGCCATAAATCCGGGTCCGTGGCCGAGCGATAGATCAGATCGACGAGATTCTCGAATTCGGCCATCGATCGGCTCTGTGCGCGACTTCCCTGAATTTGCTTTATATGGTCTCGGGTCGGTTTCGAAGCACATTCCGCGCCATGCCGCCGCGATCGTCGGCCTTTCCTCGTCTTCGTTTTCGTCCTCGTCTTGCAGGGAACGGCGGGCTCGACTAACTTCGGTCGCGCGTTCGGCGAAAGGCGTCGTCCGCGCGGCTCGGGTCTTTGTCCTTGACGTTTTTTTCTCTTTCAGAGCTCGGCGCGCTGGCGGTCGGCTATCTTCTCGGGTCAATTCCCTTCGGCCTGCTGCTGACGCGGCTCGCGGGGACGACCGACATTCGCTCGATCGGCTCGGGCAATATCGGCGCGACCAATGTCCTGCGCACCGGGCGCAAGGATCTCGCCGCGGCGACGCTGCTGCTCGACGCGCTCAAAGGCGTCGCCGCAGCGATCATCGGCGCGCAGATTTCGTCCGACGGCGCCGTCATCGCTGCTGCGGCGGCCTTCGTCGGCCATATCGCTCCCATCTGGCTGCGTTTTCGCGGCGGCAAGGGCGTCGCGACCTTTCTCGGCGCATTGTTCGGGCTGAGCTGGCCGGCGGGCCTCGCCTTCGCCGCCGTGTGGCTGTCGACCGCCGCTCTGTTCCGCTATTCCTCGCTCTCGGCGCTCGCCGCGAGCCTCGCCGCGCCGCTCGTCCTCGCGGCGAATGGGCATGGACGCGAGGCGTTCGTCTTCGCGGCCATGGCGGCGCTCTTGTGGTGGAAGCATCGCGATAATATCCGTCGTCTGCTGGCCGGCAACGAGAGCCGGATCGGGCAAAAGGCATGAGCGAGCCGCCCTCCGCGAGCCGTTTGTCGGAGGAGCAGCTCTTTCACTGGCTGCGGCTGATACGTTCGGAGAATGTCGGGCCGCGGACTTTTCGTCAGCTCGTCAACAAATTCGGCGGCGCGCAGGCGGCGCTGGAGGCGCTTCCCGATCTGCTCGCGCGCTCCGCTCATGGGCGGATGATCCGCATCGCCGAGCCGGACGACGTGCGCGCCGAGATGGCGCGCGCGCAAAAGCTCGGCGTGCGTTTCGTCGCGCTCGGCGACGCCGATTATCCTGCGCCGCTGCGCGCGATCGAGGCGGCGCCGCCGTTGCTCGCGTTGCGCGGCTCGGCGGAAATTCTGTCGCGGCCCTGTGTCGCCATCGTCGGCTCGCGCAACGCCTCGGCCGCCGGGCTCACTTTCGCCGAGCGTCTTGCGCAAGGGCTCGCGCGGGAAAATTACATCATCGTCTCGGGCCTCGCGCGGGGCGTCGATCTCGCCGCCCATCGCGCGAGTCTCGCCGCAGGAACCATCGCCGTCCTCGCCGGCGGCCATGCGCGACCCTATCCGTCCGAGCATCTGCCGCTCATCGAGGAGATCGTCGCGCGGGGCGGCGCGGTGGTGACGGAAATGCCGCTCGAATGGGAGCCGCGCGGCCGCGATTTCCCACGCCGCAACCGCATCGTGTCGGGCCTGTCGCGCGGCGTCGTCGTCGTCGAGGCGGCGCGTCGCTCGGGCTCGCTCATCACCGCGCGATTCGCGATGGAGCAGGGCCGCGAGGTGTTCGCCGTCCCCGGCTCGCCGCTCGATCCGCGCGCCGAAGGGACCAATGATCTCCTGCGCCAAGGCGCGACGCTCTGCGCGGGGGCGGACGACGTCACGCGCGCGCTCGCCGCGAGCGCCGGTCGACAGGGCGATCTGTTCGGGGAAGGGGAGGGCGTTCGCGCCGAGGAGCCGTTCTGGGAAGAAATGGACGATTTGTTTTCCCTGCAGGAACGGGCGACGAATTTCGCGCATGATCGTCCTCCGCCGCTCGCGCAGGAAGACTATCCGGCGAGCGCGCGGCGCATTGCGCTCGCAACCGCCGACGACGAGACGGAAGCGATCGACCCGGTCGCGCGGATCATGGCGCTGCTCGGCCCCGCGCCTGTCGCCGTCGACGATCTCGTGCGAGCGGCGGGTCTTCCGGCGCGCGAGGTCAACGCCGCGCTATTGGAACTCGATCTCGCCGGGCGCCTGGCGCGGCACGGGTCGAATCTCGTCTCTTTGGTGTGAACGAGCGATTTGTCAGGCGCGGCCGCGCGCCCTGGCGGCGACCGAAGCGGTCAGCTCGCGCGATTTCGCCTCGGCCTCGACACGCGCGAGATTGAGGAAATAGGCGAGCATCGTGAGCTCGGATCGATCCGCCATCGTCGCCAGCTCCCCCGCCATTTCTGCAATATAATCGGCGAGAGAGGCCGTCCTCGCATCGCTCGCGGCGGTCTCGGCGGAAAGGGCGTCTCGGCTATTTCGCATCGGCTCCTCGCGTCGGCGCGAAGGGAGCGCCGGCAATTCAAACTTTCAACCTATAGTCGTAAAATGCCTCTCGGCCTTTGACTTGTCAACGCGGTCGGAGGTCGTTTTTGCGTCGTTCGTCGACGGGAGCTCAAGTCGTCGCAGCTGAGGACCTCGGGTCGCCGTTCGCGTCGAAATATGACGCGATACAACTCAAAGTTTTTCTATTTCGGGCGCTGCTGCGGAGGCGGGAGCGTTAACGGAGGGTTTTTTTTGATCCTCGACGGTCTGGACGGAAGGTAAGGGCGCCTTAGTTCCCTCTTCACCTGGACCGCGGTTCTCATCGGAGCGGCGGCGTAATTGGAATTTTTGTCGAGGCGCGCTCGAGCGACTGATGAGTTGGGGACTGATATGTGCGTTGGCTTCCATTTACCGACAGCGCTCCTCCCTGCGCAGCCAGTCGTCCGCGCTTTCGCGACTGCCATCACCACTATGATCGTCCGCGCCGGCGCGAGCCGACGTCGAGCCGGCGCGCGGATCGCGCCGTGACGAAAGGTTCCGGCCGCCTCGTTCGGGCGGCGGGAAAGGGGGGCGAGAGCCACGAGGAGGCTTGGGTCATGAGCAAGGTTGTGAATTTGTCTCTACTGGGCGCCGCGAGCGCCGTGATCGGCTTCGCCGCGCCTATCGGCGGCGGCGCCGCTTTGGCCGGACCGGTCGGAATGGCGAATGTGGCGTCCGTGTCGCTGCCGGCGGCGACGGACGAGGTTCATTTCCGTCGTCATCGCGAAGGCCGTTCCGCCCATTACTGCCCGCCGCGTCGTATCGAGCACCGCACGGTCTATGTGCGTCGCATCATCGAGCGCCGCACCGCCTACTATCCCTTGTATGAGCGTCGCACGGCCTATGTCGCGGCTCCGGTGGCGACGGCTGTCGCCGTGCCGGTCGTGGCGGCTACCTACGCCTATCCCTCCTATGGATACGGCTATGGCGGCGGCCCCGGCATCATCGGCGCGGGCGCCGGCCTTCTCGGCGGCGCGCTGAACATCGGCTTCGGCGGCGGCGGCTGGGGCGGCGGCTGGGGTGGCGGCTGGGGCGGCTGGGGACGTCGCGGCTGGTGGTGAGCCGGTCGTTCTAGCCTCCCGTAGCGAGGCGCCCCAGCCTGTCTAGGGCGCCTTGCAGAATATAGGCCGCGGCCATGCGATCCACGACCTCGGCCCGTTTGGCGCGCGAAACGTCCTGCGCCAGCAGCTCTCTGGTGACTGCGGCCGTCGAAAGCCGCTCGTCCCAGAAGGCGTAGGGCATTCGTCGCGTCGCGTCGAAATTGCGCATGAAGGCCCGTGTCGCTTGCGCGCGCGGGCCTTCAGACCCGTCCATGTTGAGCGGCAGGCCGACGATCAGCGCGCCGATCTCGAATTGCGCGAGGAGCGCAGCGAGACGTTCGGCGTCCTTGGTGAATTTCACGCGGCGTATCGTCTCGAGCGGCGTCGCCAGCCGGCGTTCGACGTCCGACAGCCCCAGGCCGATCGTCTTCGTGCCGATGTCGAGCCCCATCAGCCGGCGCTTTTGCGGCAGCAGCGCGGCGAGCTCCTCGAGCGTCTTTGGTCCGGCGGTCATCGCAACCGCCTAGCACGGCGCGGCGTCTTCGGGAAATCCGGCGGGGAAATCCGGCGCGGCCGTTGCATGGCCGAAAGCAGACGTGCGCATTGCGCCGTCGAAGCCGCGAGTGGTATAGCGCGCGGGACGAAGTCGGAACGGAGCTCCACAAAATGTCCGTCGATCAGGCGACTGTCCGCCGCATCGCCCATCTCGCGCGCATCGCCGTCGAGGATGAAGAGGTCGAGCGCCTCGGCGCGGAGCTCAACGCAATATTGGATTTCGTCGCCGAGCTGTCGGGCGTCGACGTCGAAGGCGTCGAGCCTTTGACATCCGTCCTGCCCATGCAAATGAAGAAACGGAAAGACGTCGTCACCGACGGCGGCTTCGCCGACGCCATTCTGGCCAATGCGCCGGAAAAGGAAGACCATTATTTCGTCGTGCCCAAGGTCATCGAATAACCGCCTTCCGCAACGACGAGCGAGCGCCCGCGCGAGACGCGGGCTCAAAGACCGAACGAGCGAACGCATTCATGTCCGATCCTACGCATTTCTCCCTCGCCGAGGCGCGCGACGCGCTCGTTTCGAAGAAACTGTCGGCGGTCGAGCTGACCCGCGCCCATGTCGAGGCGATCGAGACCGCGCGCGCGCTCAACGCCTTCATCACCGAGACGCCGGAGCTCGCGCTGGAGGCGGCGCGCGAGAGCGACGTGCGCCTCGCCCGCGGCGAGGCGCGCCCGCTCGAGGGTCTGCCGCTCGGCATAAAGGATCTCTATTGCACCAAGGGCGTGCGCACCACGGCGGGGAGCCGCATCCTCGACGGCTTCACGCCTACTTACGACTCGACCGTGTCCGCCAATCTCTGGCGCGACGGCGCGGTGATGCTGGGCAAGCTCAACCTCGACGAATTCGCGATGGGCTCGTCCAATGAGACGAGCGCCTTCGGCCCCGTCGTCTCGCCCTGGCGACGCAAGAAGGATGGCGGCTTCGACGACGCGAAGATCGTTCCCGGCGGCTCCTCGGGCGGGTCTTCCGCCGCTGTCGCGGCGCGTCTCGCGCTGGGCGCCACGGCGACCGACACGGGCGGCTCCATTCGCCAGCCGGCGGCTTTCACCGGCACCGTGGGCATAAAGCCGACCTATGGCCGTTGCTCGCGCTGGGGCATTGTCGCCTTCGCCTCCTCGCTCGATCAGGCCGGGCCGATCACGCGCACGGTGCGCGACGCGGCAATCATGTTGCGCTCCATGGCAGGCCATGATCCCAAGGACACGACCAGCGTCGACGCGCCCGTTCCCGATTACGAGGCGGCGATCGGCGCCTCGGTGAAGGGCCGCCGCATCGGCATCCCCAAGGAATACCGCATCGGCGGCGGCGCCGAGATCAATGCGCTCTGGGACCAGGGCGTCGCCTGGCTGCGCGACGCAGGCGCGGAGATCGTAGAGATTTCCCTGCCGCATACGCGCTATGCGCTGCCGGCCTATTACATCATCGCTCCGGCGGAGGCCTCCTCCAATCTCGCGCGCTATGACGGCGTGCGCTACGGCCTGCGCGAGAAGGGCCGCGACATCGCCGGCATGTATGAGAAGACGCGCGCCAAGGGTTTTGGAGCCGAGGTGCGTCGCCGCGTGATGATCGGCGCCTATGTGCTCTCGCATGGCTATTACGACGCCTTTTATGTGCGCGCGCAAAAAATCCGCAGCCTCATCAAGCGCGATTTCGACGAGGCTTTCGCGGCCGGCGTCGACGCCGTGCTGACGCCCGCGACGCCTTCCACCGCCTTCGCGCAGGGTGAGAAGGGCGCGGCCGATCCCGTCGAAATGTATCTCAACGACATTTTCACCGTGACGGTGAATATGGCGGGCCTGCCGGGCATAGCCGTGCCGGGCGGGCTCGGCGCCGACGGATTGCCGCTCGGCCTGCAGCTCATCGGCCGCCCCTTCGACGAGGCGACCTTGTTCTCGCTGGCCGCGGCGCTGGAGAGCGCCGCTCCGAAGATCGACTTCCCGCAGCCCTGGTGGACCGAGGCGAAATGACGCGCAGAGCAGAGGCCGCAAAGCTCGAACCGCGCGACGAAATGTCGGACGTGCGCGCCACTATAGACTCGCTCGACGACGAGCTCGTCGCGCTGCTCGCCCGCCGCCAGCGCCAGATCGAGCGCGCCGCCGCCGTGAAGCCGTCTCTGGGCATTCCGGCGCGCGTGCCCGAGCGCGTCGACGAAGTGCTGGCGCGCGTCGCCGCCGCGGCGGAGCGTGAAGGACTCGCCGGCGAAGTGGCGCAAGCGCTGTGGCGCGCGCTGATCGAATGGTCGATAGCCCATGAGGAACGGCTGATGGGCGAGCGCGAGCAGGGCGAGGCGCCTTCGCGCTCCTGAGCCGCATTGCGCGAGCGGAGCGGCGAAGCAATCCAGGAGCCGTCCCGCGGCCCCTGGATTGCTTCGCCTTCGGCTCGCATATGACGAGCGTCGATCTTAGATGTAGAATTCTCCGGAACGAAAGACGCAGGTCGAGGACGAAGAGACATGAACACGCGCGAGACGCAGCCCAGCAAACTCATCAAAGGCGCGACCGGCGACTGGGAGATCGTCGTCGGCATGGAGATCCACGCCCAGGTGACGAGCAAGGCCAAGCTCTTCTCCGGCGCCAGCGCGGAATATGGCGGCGAGCCCAATGACCATGTCTCGCTCGTCGACGCCGCCATGCCCGGAATGCTGCCGGTCATAAATGAGGAATGCGTCCGCCAAGCCGTTCGCACCGGGCTCGGCCTGCAGGCGAAGATCAATCTGCGTTCAGTGTTCGATCGGAAGAATTATTTCTATCCCGACCTGCCGCAGGGCTATCAGATTTCTCAGTACAAGCATCCGATCGTCGGCGAGGGCGAGGTGATCGTCGATGTGACGCCTAGCGAGCGCATCACCGTCGGCATAGAGCGGCTGCATCTCGAGCAGGACGCCGGCAAGTCCATCCACGATCTCTCGGCCACCGAGAGCCACGTGGATTTGAACCGCTCCGGCGTCGCGCTGATGGAGATCGTGTCGAAGCCGGACATTCGCTCGGCGGAGGAGGCGCGCGCCTATGTCTCCAAGCTGCGCACCATTTTGCGCTACATCGGCTCCTGCGACGGCAATATGGAGCAGGGCTCTCTGCGCGCCGACGTGAACGTCTCCGTGCGCAAGCCCGGCGCGCCCTTCGGCACGCGCTGCGAGATCAAGAACGTCAACTCCATACGCTTCATCGGCCAGGCGGTGGAGGTGGAGGCGCGCCGCCAGATCGGTATTCTCGAGGATGGCGGCGTCATCTCGCAGGAGACGCGCCTCTTCGATCCCGGCAAGGGCGAGACGCGCTCCATGCGCTCCAAGGAGGAGGCGCACGATTACCGCTATTTCCCGGACCCGGATCTGCTGCCGCTCGAATTCGACCAGCCCTATGTCGACGCGCTGAAGGCCGAACTGCCGGAGCTGCCGGACGAGAAGCGCGCGCGCTTCGTCGCCGATTACGGCCTGCCGCCCTATGACGCAGGCGTTCTCGTCGCCGAGCGCGCGAGCGCCGACTTCTTCGAGGAGGCGGCGAAAGGCCGCGACGCCAAGCTCGTCGCCAATTGGGTCATCAATGAATTGTTCGGCCGCCTCAACAAGGAAGGTCTCGACATTACGCGTTCGCCCGTGTCCGCTGCGGCGATCGGCGCCATCGTCGATCTCATTTCGCAGGGCGTCATCTCGGGCAAGCTCGGCAAGGATTTGTTCGAGATCGTCTGGCAAGAGGGCGGCGATCCGCGCGAGATCGTCGAGACACGCGGTCTGAAGCAGGTGACCGACACCGGCGCGATCGAAAAGGCGATCGACGAGATCATCGCCGCCAATCCAGACAAGGTCGCGCAAGCGAAGGCGAAGCCGACGATGCTCGGCTGGTTCGTCGGCCAGGTGATGAAGGCGACCGGCGGAAAGGCTAATCCGCAAGCCGTCAATGAGTTGCTGAAGAGCCGCCTCGGCGTCTGAGACGCTTCCGACAAAGCCGAAATACGAATCACTGGCGGCGTCGATTCGATCGAATCGACGCCGCGCGAAGGCCGCAGCGCGGCTTTCGCGACGCTCGGCGCGCGCGCTGCGCACAATTTTTTTTCATGCGATCTGCGGCGCTCGACGAGCGCTCGACGGCTTTCGCGAGCGCGTCGCCGACGCCGTCTCGCGCAGACCGAGACTTGCGACGCGAAGGTCGCAGAGCGTTGGCGACAGCGTGAAACAAAACCTCGAAATGTCGATCGAGCGCGCGGCCGATGTCGCGCGCATGCGCGTCGCGCAATTGCGTGCGCGCGCTAGTCTACAAAGAAAAACAATAGATTGAACGCTTCGTCGGCGGCTGCTCATTGCGCGTCGACGAGATGACGGCGCATCTTCGCCGATGCGTGACGAGCGTTTCCGACAATGTCGAGATCAATGTCGCGATGTGGCGCGCGCGACGCGTTCTGCGCCTTTGCGACGCATGCGGCGACGTCGTCGGCGTCGCGCAGTCGCTCTTGTTTCGCGGTATGCGACATCGCTCGCGCATGCAATTCGTGAAAGCGCCACTTGAACGACTGGTTAACCACGCTACGCTATTGCCGCCTATTGTCGGTCATAGCGACATTCCGACGATATGGATCAAGGGGACTGAAGATGGCGAAACCAACGACGAAGCGTAAGCCTGCGAAAAAGGCGACCGCGAAGAAGGGTGCTCGTAAGACTGCGACCAAGAAGACCGCGACCAAGAAGGCCGCGACCAAGAAGGCCGCCGCCAAGAAGGCCACGCGGAAGGTCGCGCGCAAGGCCGCTTCGAAGAAGGTCGCCCGCAAGACCACGCGCAAGGTGGCGACGAAGAAGCGCGTCGCTACGAAGAAGCGCGTCGCTACGAAGAAGCGCACCGCGACGAAGAAGACCGCAACGAAGAAGACCGCGCGCAAGGCTCCCGTCAAGCGTCGCGCTCCGCGCAAGCCAAAGGAAACTCCTCCGGCGCCGGAAAGCTCGGAGACGGTCTGACGAAAGACCGCGGCCGAAACGCGTTCGCCATGCGCAGCCGATCCACCTCGCATCGTGAACGCGTTTCGCAGCAATCCTATTGCCCGGGCCGGCTCGGCCCGCGCTCCTCGATCGCCTGACGCGCCTCCTCTTCGGACCTCGACGTTATGGTCTCGGACAGACGGCGAAGCGCGACTTCAGGCCTTCAGCGGGTCAGACATCGGGTCGCGAATTCGCGCCAGCTCGTCCCGCCCACTCGCCCTTCCTGCTTGATCTTCATCCATTGCATCGCGCATTGGCGCATGCGTTCGCGCGGCGCGCGCGGCAGCGACGGCGGCGGCGCCGAAGTGTCGAGCGGCGGCAGCTCCGGCGGCGCGGCGGGCGGAGCCTCTGCCGGCTGCGGCGCGCGTTGCTCCGGCGGACGACGCGGCGGCGCGGGCGCGCGCGGCGCGCGGCGCGCGGCGACATGGGGCGGGCGATCGCTCGAAGGCGCGGGCTGTGGCGCGGCGACAGCGGTCGTGAGCATGCAGAGCGAAGCGACGATCGCCGCGCAGGCGCTCCGCGGCGGAGAGGGAACGCCGCCGGGGTCTCGCGCGATCACTCGTTCCGTCATCGGCTCCCAATGCTGCGTCGCGCCGCGTCCGCGGAAAAAGGCGCGGCGTCGGGCTCGACGACGGCTCTAGACCGGAACGCTGCGGGGCGTCAACGTTCGGAGGTTTCGCAGTCTTCCCAATATGGCGAGCGGCGTGTTAGGCACGCTTCGCCGCGGCGCGCATCCTCTCCTCACGTGGCTGCGCTGGAGGTCGACATTTGGAGGTCGACATGGAGTCTTCCGGAAACAAAATCAGCGCGTCATCCGCGCGGCTCACGCTCGCGACGCGCCCGCGCCGCAATCGCAAGAGCGAATGGGCGCGCCGCCTCGTGCGCGAGACGCGGCTCACCGCCGACGATCTGATCTGGCCGGTGTTTCTGCTCGACGGCGTAGGGCGCTGCGAGCCGATCGCGTCCATGCCGGGCGTCTATCGCTATTCGATCGACACGGCGCTGGAGGCGATAGAGGAGGCGGCTTCGCTCGGCGTGCCGGCGGTCGCGCTCTTTCCCAACACCGATCCTGCGCTGCGCGATCCGCATGGCTCGGCGGCGCTCGATCCCGAAAATCTCGTCTGCCTCGCCTGCCGCGCGATAAAAAAGGCGGTTCCCGACATAGGGATTATCACCGATGTCGCGCTCGACCCCTATACGAGCCACGGCCATGACGGGCTGCTGATCGGTGACGAGATCGTCAATGACGAGACCGTCGCCGTGCTGGCGGCGCAGGCGGTCAATCAGGCGCGCGCCGGCGCCGATGTCATCGCGCCCTCGGATATGATGGACGGCCGCATCGGCGCGATCCGCGCCGCGCTCGACGCCGAGGGGTTCGAGAGCGTCCAGATCATGAGCTACGCCGCCAAATACGCCTCGGCCTTCTACGGGCCGTTCCGCGACGCCATCGGCACCAATAAGACTCTGCGCGGCGACAAGCGCACCTATCAGATGGACCCCGCCAACTCGGACGAGGCGCTGCGCGAGGTGGCGCTCGACCTCGAGCAGGGCGCCGATATGGTGATGGTCAAGCCGGGCATGCCCTATCTCGACATCGTGCGGCGCGTCGTCGACGCCTTCCACGCGCCGACCTTCGCCTATCAGGTGTCCGGCGAATATTCGATGATCGAGGCCGCCGTCGCCAATGGCTGGCTGGACGGCGAGCGCGCGATGATGGAGAGCCTCACCGCCTTCAAGCGTGCGGGCGCGGCCGGCGTTCTCACTTATTACGCGCCGCGCGCCGCCGCCTTGCTGCGCCGCGGCTGAAGCCGCGGGGCCGTCTCACCACACGGATTTCACCAGCGGCAGCTTCTGCTTCAGCCGTGTGATGAGATCCTTCAGGCTCTGGCGATTGTCCTTGTCGCAGAGCTGCGCGTCGAGATCGGCCTGCACCGATTGCGACAGCCACCAGCTCATCGACACTTTGGACATGGACAAGGTCTGGCCCTTGAAGCGGGCGCAGGTCTTGTCGAGCAGCGGATCGTCGCCGCCGTCCGCGACCAGAACGGGCTGCACGCGCACGCCGATCTGGAAGAAGCTCGCGGTCATGTCGCCGGCATAGCGGTCGGTGTCGGCGTTCATCTCGACGAGGCTGCGCTGGGCGAGCGCCGCCTGTTCCGCCGCATGGCCTGCGCGCGTCGCCAACAGAGCGTCTACGGGCGCGGCGACGAGGCCGAAGAGATCGGACAAGAAATTCACGCCCGTCGCGCCGAGCCGCGGCGTGCCCGCCGCGCGCGGCGGCAGCGTATTGTCGGTGAGCGCGCCGACAGGATCGTTCTGCACCCACAGGATCAGCGGCGTGACGCCTTCGCCTTTCAGCGCGCGCGCGACATCGAGCGCGGAGGCGAGGCCGGCATTGTCGAAGTAGCCGCCGTCGACGATGCGGTCGCCATGTGTCGCGTCATCCTTGGTGCGCAGCGCGCCCGCCGGCGAGATCACGGGGAAGCGCGCGCTGAGCAGCGCCGCCGTCGACAAGAGAATGTCGGGGCCGTTGCGCAGCGACGCGACATCCTCTGCGCCATGCGCCGCGGCCGGGCACATATCGCCCTTCGGCGATTTGCAGGGCGTCGAGATCATCTCGAAGAAATCATAGGCCGCCGGATAGAGCGGCGCGCGCGAATTGCTCGCCGGGGCGGGGCGTGTCGAAATAAGATCGGTTCCGATGATGCGTGTCCCGCTGTCCACCGACGTGCCGTTGAGCAGCAGCAGCGGGGCCCATTTGCCGGCCGGCGTCGCGCGCGCATAGCCCAAGCGGCGGCACATGCCGCGCGTCGCGCCGCTCGCGCAGGGCTCGCCGGTCTGGATCAGCTCGCCGGTCCAATAGTCGTTCTTATAGGCGGGGTTGGTCACGAAATCATAATGACGCTCCCAGGACTTCTCGAGCAGCGCCGCGCGATCCTCCATCCAGCTCTCGTCGCCCACGAAAAATTTGCGCGGCGAGAAATTGTCGCGAAAGCCGAGGCCGACGACGGTCGGCGAGAGATAATCGCCGGAGACCAGCAATTGCAGGCAGTCACGCCAGCTCGTCGTCGGATCGCGGCCCTCATGGGCGCCGACCCAGACGCGCGCTGTATTGACGCAGGGCGGAGTCGCGACGTCCTTTTCCGCCACGTCCGAGAGCGCCGCGCGGAAAATCGCCGAGCCGAAGGCGCCGCCCGAGACGCCGGAGAAAGCGAAGACGCGCCGTCCGGGCGACGTCAGCGCCGGCCCATCGCCGAGATCGCCATCGCGATCGATCAAATGGCCGACGACCGTCGCCGCCATATAGGCCGCGCGGCTGGCGCCGCCCTCGGCTGCGACGATGAGCGCCGGCGGACATTCGTTCTCGGCGCAGCCATTGGCGGCCTTCCAATTGCGCACAGCTTCGGTGATGTCGATCTGCCGATCCGCCTTGGAGAGCGCGTCGGCGGCCTCGGGCAGGGTGCGCACATCGTCGAGCCGCGTATTCGCCGCCGTGATCGCGGCGGCGAAGAGGATCGCGGTCAAAAGCAGCGGCCGTCCGGTCTCATAGCCCTTGCGCACCAGCCAGCTCGCGCCCAGCACGAGGCTGCCGAGCAGAAAGGGAGCGATCAATGCGCGCGGCGCATGATCCGACAGGAAGAAGGGCCAGATCAGCGCCGAAACGAAAACCGCGGTGGTGGCGTAGAGCGAGGCGTCGGTCAGCAGTTGCAGATTCATGCTCGCGCCGATGAATTTGGCGATGCGCTGACGCTTCACGACGAAATAGACGAAAGCCGCGGCCGTCGCGGCGTCGAGCGCCAGCAGCGCCCATATCTGGTCGCGCGTCGCCGTCGCTTCCGAGAGTATGGCGGCGTTCTCGATCGAGGCCTGCGCGCCCATGAGGCCGAGCGCGACCGCGACGAAAGGCGTGAGGCCGAGAAGGCGCGGCGTCCAGGCGATGACGTGCCCGAAGCGGCGGCGCACATGGTCGCGGACGGAGCGAATGTCGTTGTCGCGCATTTCGACGCGGAGAAAATAGGGGATCATCCAGGCCGAATCGGCGTCCTCGAGCACGCGGCGCGCGCCGTAATGGACCGGGAAAGCCCAGACCAGGAAGATGGCGACGAAGACGGAGAGCCAATAATGCGCCCCGAAGAGGAAGTCGTCGAAGGAGCGATCGGCGAACAAATTCTGCGCCTGATCGACGAGGCCGAACAGCAGCAGGCCGGCGAGCGCGCTCGCCACGCTCACGCGGCAGGCCCAGAGAATGCGGCAGACCCAATAGAAATCCGTCTTCCACTGCGGCGCGGGCGCCGTGACCTCGTCTTGAGCCTCGGTTTTCGTCTCGAGCAATTGCGACATGATGCGCTCCATCGAAAAGTCTTGCCCGGACCTCTACGGTCCGGCGGGAAATCCTGTCTCGAAGTCTACGCTAGGACCGGACGGTGACAAGACGGCCACGCCTCGACCGGCTTCGCGCCTGTCGAGGCGTCGTCAGCGTGGCGTCGTCGGGGTGGACAAAGCGGCCGTCCCGTGGTTTGGCTGTGCATGCGCCGCTTCGGGCCGCGGGTCCGCGGCGCCGCTTCTTCGACCCTCTCGCGACTGTCCTTCCCAATGTCCGGCCGCTCGACTCCGTTTGTGATCATTTCGTGTTGTCTTTGCGCTATATCCGCTGCGAGAGCGGATTTTCGGCTGTGCAACAACACGACGAATCGGGTGAGCGTGGCCTTGGCCTATACGGACGGACGCAATTGGCTGTCGGAAGGGTGGTGGAATTTGCGCTCCTCGGCCTGCGAGACTTTGTTGCGCGGACCGCTCGCGGCGCAGTACTATTACGTATATGCGATGGACGAGCGTGGCGGAGAATGGAAGGGCAAGGCGTTCATGTGTACGCGTGATCGCGAATTCCGCATCGACGGGCGGGACGATTGCTTCGCGCGCGGCTTCGACCGCACGGGCTTCTTCGAGATCGACACGGGGCGTGACGCCAAGAATTGGACGGTGCAGCTCACCGATCCGACGCCGTCCTCGACACAGTGACGAGGGTGGCCGCGCGGCTCTGACAAACGAGGATTGGGCGAGAAAATGAGAAGGTTGCGGCGCGTGAAGATCATCGCGACGCTCGGTCCGGCGAGCGTCGAGAAGACCGTCGTGGCCGGCCTGTCGACGGCCGGCGCCGATGTGTTTCGGATCAATATGAGCCACACCGATCATGCCGGGCTCGCCGCCTATGTGCGCATGATCCGCGAGATCGAGGCCGAGACCGGCCGCGCCATCGGCATATTGGTCGATCTGCAGGGGCCCAAGCTCCGCATCGGCGCCTTCGCCGATGGACCAGTGCATTTGCGCAAGGGCGATCATTTCGTGCTCGACGCCGACCCGACGCCGGGCGACGCGGCGCGCGTGCAGCTCCCGCATCCGGAAATTCTTCAGGCGCTGAAAGCCGGCGATTCGATCCTCATCGACGACGGCAAGGTCCGCCTGCATGTCGTCGAGACCTCGGACGATATGGCGCGCGCCGTCGTCGACGTCGGCGGACGCGTCTCCAACCGCAAGGGCGTGAGCCTGCCGGACACCGACATTCCTATCACCTCGATGACGCCGAAGGACCGCGCCGATCTCGACGCCGCTCTGATCGAGGGCGTCGATTGGGTGGCGATCTCCTTCGTGCAACGGGCGGAGGATGTGCTCGAGGTCAAGCAGGTCGTCGGCTCGCGCGCGCTGGTCATGGCCAAGATCGAGAAGCCGCAGGCCATCGCCCGGCTGGACGAGATCATAGAGGTGGCCGACGCGCTGATGGTGGCGCGCGGCGATCTCGGCGTCGAAGTGCCGCTCGAGAAGGTGCCGAGCCTGCAAAAGCGCATCACCCGCGCGGCGCGCCGGCTGGGCAAGCCGGTCGTGGTGGCGACGCAAATGCTCGAATCGATGATTTTGGCTCCGCTGCCGACCCGCGCGGAGGTCTCGGATGTGGCGACGGCCGTCTATGAGGGCGCCGACGCGGTCATGCTCTCGGCCGAGAGCGCCGCGGGCCAATATCCGATCGAGGCCGTGGCCACGATGAGCCGCATCGCCGAGGAGGTCGAGAGCGACGGCGTCTATCGCTCCATCCTCAACGCCCAGCGCAACGCGCCGCCAAATCCCACCGCCGCCGATGCGATAGCGGTCGCCGCGCGCGACGTTGCCGAGACGCTCGACTCCATGGCGATCTGCGCCTGGACCGCTTCCGGCGCGACGGCGCTGCGCATCGCCCGCGAACGGCCGCGCCCGCCGATCCTGGCGCTGACGCCCAATCGCGACACGGCGCGCCGGCTGGCGCTCGTCTGGGGCGTGCATTCGCTCGAGACTCAGGACGCGCGCGACGTCGAGGACATGGTCGATCGCGCCTGCGTCAATTCCCTCGGCGAGGGCTTCGCCTCGCCGGGCGACCGCATCATCATCGTCGCGGGAATGCCCTTCGGCTCGCCGGGCGCGACCAATATGGTCCGGCTCGCGCTGGTCGGGGAAAAAGGCGGAGCCTGAAACGCTTTCCGATCGAGCGGAACCGTTCGATCGATCAGGGCGCTCAGGGACCGGCCTTGGCGGTCGACGACCATTCCATGATCAGCGTCGGCCGTCCCGAAAGGCTCGGCCCGCCTGCGGCGACGCGCACGAAGCCCTCGCGTTCGTAGAATGCGACGGCGCGTGTATTGTCCTGATTGACGTCGAGCCGCAGCCGCGCCGGCGAGAGGCTGCGCGCCGCCTCGATCAGCGCCTCCGCCGCGCCGGAGCCGAAGCGGTCGGGATGCACGCAGAGCTGGTCCAGCCAATGCGTGGCCGGATCGACGGTGACGAAGCCGATGAGCGCGCGGCCGGGGCCCTCGAACAGGAGCAGCGTGCGCGCGCCGCTGCGTTCCAGCTGCACCATATGATTCTGCAGCCAGTCGCGGCGCGCCTCGAAATCGATCTCCGCATAGGTCTGCCGCCAGGCCGCGACCCAGAGGTCGAGAAGCGCCGCCCAGTCCGAATCGCGGCGCGCGACGATGCGCGGGCCGGATATCGGGCCGCGGCCGTCCATGCTCAAGCCTTGCGGACAGTGTCGAGCAAAAGGCGGTGGATCGCCTCATTGCCGGCGCAGATCGCGCCTTTCGGCAGCATGTCGCCGCCGCCTTCGAGATCGGTGACGAAGCCGCCGGCTTCCCGCACCAGCACGATTCCAGCCGCAATGTCCCAAGGCTTGATGCCGCGCTCCCAATAGCCGTCGCAGCGGCCGGCCGCGACGAAGGCGAGATCGAGCGCGGCGGCTCCCATGCGGCGCACATTGCCGGTCTTGGCCATCACGGCGGCGAGCTCGGTCTGGAAGCGGGCGTGGCGGTCCAGCGCGGCGAGGGGAGGGATGCCGCAAGCCACGAGCGAGTCGGTCAGAGATTTGCGCGAGGCGACCCGCATGCGTCGATTGTTGAAATAGGCGCCCTGGCCTTTCTCGGCGACGAACATGTCGTCGGTCGCCGGATTATAGACGACGCCGGCGACGAGCTGGCCTTCGCGCTCGAGCCCGATCGAGACCGCGAAAACCGGAATGCCGTGCAGGAAGTTGGACGTCCCGTCGAGTGGATCGATATGCCAGGTGTGGGTCTTGTCGCTGCCCTCGACCGCGCCGCCTTCCTCCATGAGAAAGCTGTAGCCCGGACGGGCGCGCGACAATTCCTCGAACACGACCTTTTCGGCGCGCCGGTCGGCGGCGGAGACGAAATCGCCGGGGCCCTTCACGGACACCTGTAGATTCTCGACCTCACCGAAGTCGCGCTTCAGGCTGCGCCCCGCTTTGATGGCTGCGGCAGTCATGACGTTCATCAATGCGGATCGGATCATGGAGTCCTGGGAAAATCGCGAGGGGGGAGGTGGGCGAAGGCTTCAAATGACAGGGAGGCGGCGGGCGCGTCAAGCATTCACTGCAGGTCCGTCGACCCTGGCGTTAACCAGGAATAAACCGTGCCGACGACGGCGCGTCGCTGCCTTCACCGTTTCGAAAGCGCCGGCTCGCCAGAGTGAGGCCCTGCGCCCCGCTTCATGGAGAGTTTTCCCGTGCCGATCGATCCTGTGGACATCGTCGAGACGAGCGCCCGCCGGTCCGCCGCCGTCGCCGGCCTCCCCGAGCGAGCCGGTTCGCTCGCGCTGTCCGGCCGACCGGCGCCCTCCGCAGGGCAATTGCTGCGCGTCGGCCTGCTGCTGGCGATCGCCGCTCTCTGCGCGGGCGCGCTGAAGGCGGGCCTCGGACGAACGGTCGCCGGCGCCGATCGCACGGCCTCGCCGCAAACCTCTGGCGGAGCTTTAAGAGCTTGATCTAAAGCACTCGAGAAAAACAATTTTTTGCGAAACCGCCGATCGCCGCCGGGCGATTTGGCGGCATTCTTCGCGTGATGGTTAAGGCAAACAGATAAAACTAGATATTTCATTTGGTTAAAGCAGTCGGCTAATCTTTTTCATCAGCATTGGTCCCCCCGGCGCAGGCGGGCGCTCGACGCCGCGGGAGGGGCCCGGGCGCCGTGACCTCAGGCGCAATACGTACGGAATCAAAGATTAAGGTTAAGCAAAACCTAATAGGGCGCGCCCCGCAAATTTGCGTTACATAAGGACCATCGGAACGGAGCGAAACGATCGCGACGTTCGAGCGTTCGAGAGCGTCGTATCATGGGGCAAGCGTCCGATTCGGTGGAAAGCATTCAGACGCCGGTCTCCTTCGCGGAGAAGCTGGCGGGGTCGGAGGCCTTCGGGGCCATGTTTCGCGAGGGCATGGCGCTTGTCGAGGAGGCGGCCGCCTATCTCGACGGCGCAGGCCGCGACGACGCCAAGGCGCTGCCGCGCCCGGAAGCGCTCGCCTATGCGGCCGAGAGCATGCGGCTGACGACCCGACTGATGCAGATCGCATCCTGGCTGCTGTTGCAGCGGGCGGTCAATCAGGGGGAAATCACAAGGGTGCAGGCCGCGAGCGACAAGCACAAGGTGCGGCTGTCGCAGCAGGAGCTCGCGTCCAATCCAGACGTCTTCGCGCATCTCCCGCAGAAGCTGCGCGATCTCGCCATTCACTCGCTGCGCCTGCAGGCGCGCGTGATCCATCTCGATCAGCTGATCTATGGAACGGAGAGGGGCTACCCTTCCGCGCAATCGGAGAGCCCCGTCGAGGCGCAGCTGCAGCGACTGCGCAACGCTTTCGCTCCAGGCCTCTAACGCTTACGCTCCCGGCCTCTGAGGAAAAAGCGCCCGAGTGAAATGCCGGGCATCGAGCCCAAATGAAAAAAGCCGCGCTTCCGAGCGCGGCTTTTTTTCGGCGTCGGTATGTCCGAGCGCGCTTACTTCTTGCCGAAGGACATATTGCCGAAGCGCGAGTTGAAGCGCGACAGGCGACCGCCACGGTCGAGCAGCTGCGCCGAGCCGCCGGTCCAGGCCGGATGCGTCTTGGGGTCGATGTCGAGATTGAGCGTGTCGCCCTCGGAGCCCCAGGTCGAGCGGGTGAAATACTCCGATCCGTCGGTCATCACGACCCTGATCGTGTGATAGTCGGGATGGATTTCTTTCTTCATCGTCTTTCCTCGAACTGAGAGCCGCGCCGACGCCGGCGTTTGGCGGCGCTCATAGCGCATGGCGCGCAAAGGAGCAAGGTCGCGCGCGCGTCGCAGCGTCGCGCCGGGCGCCATTCGCGGCGCGATCAGGCGGCGAGCAGCCGCTGCACCTCATTGACGAGATCCTTGAGGTGGAAGGGCTTCGAGAGGATTTTCGCCTGCCGCGGCGCCTGATTGTCCGGATTGAGGGCGACCGCCGCAAAGCCGGTGATGAACATCACTTTTATGTCCGGGTCGAGCTCCGTGGCCCGGCGCGCGAGCTCTATGCCGTCCATCTCCGGCATGACGATGTCGGTGAGCAGGAGCTCGAACGGCTCCACGCGGAGCTGATCATAGGCGGAGAGGCCGTTGTCGAATGATGTGACGGAGAATCCGGCCGTCTGCAGCGCGCGCACCAGAAAGCGGCGCATGTCGGTGTCGTCTTCCGCCAGCAGGATTTTCGCGGCAATCTTGTCGGTCATATCGCTCCTCGCATGTTCTATGACATAAGGGCGCAGTTTGGTAAAAATCGGGTGAAAATAAGGACCCGCTCACGCCGGCCCGTGAAATTCCGGCCCTTGTTTCGCATGAACGGAAATTTTCGGGAATATGCGCGCCGAAGAGACTATGCTGCTTGTCCGCGATATTCTCTCGAGGGGGCGACATGAGCGTGAGATCGATGAGGTCCGGACGATGATGGACGACGAGCGGGCCGAGGGCCCGAGGCCTGCCGATCCCGAGCTCCATGTTCCGTTCGAGCTGGTCGAGCCCGCCGAGCTCTCCTCGCCGCTCGTGTTCTCGTCGCCTCATTCGGGGGACATTTATCCGGCGAGCTTCCTCGCCAGCTCGCGTCTCGATATTTCGAGCCTGCGCCGGTCCGAGGACGCGCATGTGCATGATCTTTTCGCTCTCGCGCCGGCGTTCGGCGCGCCGCTGCTCAAGGCGCATTTTCCCCGCGCCTTTCTGGATTTGAATCGCGAGCCCTATGAGCTCGACCCGCGCATGTTCGAGGATGCGCTGCCCGAATTCGCCAACACCCGCTCGCTGCGCGTGGCGGCCGGCCTCGGAACCATTCCCCGCGTCGTCGCCGACGCGCGCGAGATTTATTCCGGCCGGCTGCGCGTCGCCGAGGCGCTGCATCGCATCGACAGCCTGCACAAGCCCTATCACGCCGCCCTGCGCGGGCTGATGGAGCGAGCGCGTCGCCGCTTCGGCGTGGCGCTGCTCGTCGACTGCCACTCCATGCCGTCCAATGTCGCTAAGGAGAGCTCCTCCGGGCGCGAGAAGCGCAAGCCGGATTTCGTGCTCGGCGACCGTTTCGGCGCGAGCTGCTCGGCCGATGTCGTCGACGCCATAGAGACGCGGCTGCGGCAATGGGGCTATCATGTGCAGCGCAATCGACCCTATGCGGGCGGCTATATCACCGAGCATTACGGCAAGCCCGGCGCCGGCTGGCATGCGGTGCAGATCGAAATCTCGCGCAATCTCTATATGAACGAGGCCGATCTGCGCCGTGGCGTCGACTTCGAATTGCTGGCCTCCCGGCTCGGCGAGATCGTGCGGCTGCTGACGCAGGCCATGGGGCCACGCGAACAACGCGCCGCCGCCGAATAATATCAGCGCCCGGAGAGGCAATGACCGCCGTCGATTTCGAAAAATTCGTCGAACGCCTCGCCGACGCCTCAGGCGAGGCGATTCTGCCCTTCTTCCGCACCAGCCTCACCGCGGAGGACAAGGCCCCGGGCGGCGCCTTCGATCCCGTGACCGAGGCCGACCGCGCCGCTGAGACCGCCATGCGGCGGCTCATCGAGCGCACTTTTCCCGATCACGGGATCATCGGCGAGGAATTCGGCAATGTCCGCGCGGACGCCGAATATGTCTGGGTGCTCGATCCCATCGACGGCACCAAGAGCTTTATTTGCGGACTGCCGCTATGGGGCACGCTCATCGGCCTCCAGCATCGCGGCCGGCCCTGCTACGGGCTGATGCACCAGCCCTTCACGCGCGAGCGCTTCTCCGGCGATGGCGAGGCCGCCTATTGGCGCGGGCCCGCCCGCCACCATCACCCCGAATCGGGATGGAAAGCGCCGCCGCCGCCGGCCGAGGATCGCCGCAAGCTGCAGACGCGCCCCTGCGCCTCTCTCGCCGAGGCGACCTTGATGACGACCTCGCCGCGACTCATCGACGAGCGGCGGCGCGACGATTTCTTCCGCGTGGAGGCGCAGACGCGGCTCTCGCGCTATGGCGGCGACTGCTACGCCTATTGCGCGCTCGCCGCCGGCCATGTCGATCTCGTGATCGAGACCAATCTCAATCCGTATGACATTGTCGCGCTGATCCCGATCGTGGAAGGCGCGGGCGGGATCGTCACCACCTGGGACGGCGGCCCGGCGGCGCTGGGCGGCGCGATCATCGCCGCCGGCGACAAGCGCGTGCATGAGGCGGCGATGCGGGAGCTGGCCGCGGGATGACCGCATCCTCCACCGCTTGACCCCGCTTTCGCGAGACGCCACCCTCCGCGCGCCGTTCCCTCGAGACGAGAGGTCTCGCCATGCGACATATTTTGCGCCTTTGCCTTTTTGCCGTCCTTTCGACCTTCGCCGTCAGCGCGCTGGCTCAGGCGCCGCAGCCGGCGGCGCCGACCGCCAAGCCGGCCAAGAGCGCGCCCGCCAAGCCAGTCGCGCCGGCGCCGGAGCCCGCCAAGGAGCCGGCCGCCACCAAGCCGGCCGAGCTGCTCGACATAAATTCGGCGACGAAAGAAGAGCTGGACGCGCTCCCCGGCATAGGCGAGGCGCGTTCCGTGGCGATCATCAAGGGGAGGCCCTATAAGGGCAAGGACGAGCTCTATCAGAAGAACATCCTACCCAAAGGCGTCTATGAGAAGATCAAGGACAAGATCATCGCCAAGCAGAAGTGAGCGCGCGCGTCATGCGCGGCGCCGTCCTTGATCGCATTCTCGGATAGGCTGCCGATCGACGAGGTTCTGCCGCGCGTGACCGCGGCGCTCGGTGCGGCGGGCAATCTCGTCGTCGTGGCGCCGCCCGGCGCCGGCAAGACGACGCGCATTCCGCTCGCTCTGCTCGGCGCCGATTGGGCGAAGGGCGGCAATATCATCCTGCTCGAGCCGCGCCGCCTCGCCGCGCGCGCCGCCGCCGCGCGCATGGCCGCGACATTGCGCGAATCCGTCGGCGAGACGATCGGACTGCGCATGCGGCTCGAATCCAAAGTGTCCGCCCGGACGCGCGTCGAAGTCGTCACCGAGGGCGTATTCGCGCGCATGATCCTCGACGATCCCATGTTGGAGGGGATCGCCGCTGTTCTCTTCGATGAATTCCACGAGCGCTCGCTCGACGCCGATGTCGGGCTCGCTCTGGCGCTCGATGCGCAGGCGGGACTGCGCGACGATCTGCGCATCATCGCAATGTCGGCGACGCTCGACGGCGCGCGCGTCGCCGGCCTCATGCGCGGCGCGGAAATCGTCGAGAGCGAGGGCCGCGCCTTTCCGGTGGAGACGCGCTATCTCGGCCGCGATTCCAACGAGCGCCTGGAGGAGGCTGTCGCCCGCGCCGTCTCCCGCGCGCTGGCGGAGGAGGGCGGCTCGCTGCTGGTCTTCTTGCCGGGGCAGGGCGAGATACAGCGCGTCGCCAATCTGCTCGCCGAGCGGCGCCTGCCCGCCAATGTCGATATAGCGCCGCTGTTCGGCGCGATGGACCGCAAGGAGCAGGATCTCGCCGTCGCGCCGGCCGCGCCGGGACGGCGCAAGGTCACGCTCGCCACTTCGATCGCCGAGACGTCGCTGACGATCGAAGGCGTGCGCGTCGTCATCGATTGCGGCCTCTCGCGCGTCGCGCGTTTCGAGCCCGATCTCGGCCTCACGCGGCTCGAGACGGTGCGCGCCGCGCGGGCCAGCGTCGATCAGCGTCGGGGCAGGGCGGGGCGCACCGAGCCGGGCGTCTGCTACCGCCTATGGGACGAGGCCGCGACCGCCTCGCTTCCCGCCTTCGCGGCGCCGGAAATTCTCGCCGCGGATCTTTCCGGCCTCGCGCTCGATCTGCGCTCCTGGGGGCTCGACGACCCGAACAAGCTCGCCTGGCTCGATCCGCCGCCGGCTCCGGCCTGGAAGGAGGCGGTCGCTCTGCTGCGCGAGCTGGGCGCGCTGGACGAGACGGGCGCGCTCACTGCCACGGGCCGCGCGATCCGCGCTCTGCCACTCGCGCCGCGCCTCGCCCGCATGATCCTCGAGGCGGCGCGCCATGGCGAAGCGGAGCGCGCCGCCGATCTCGCTCTGCTGCTCTCTGAGCGCGGTCTCGGGGGAACGTCCTGCGATCTCTCCGAGCGCCTCGATCGGTTCCGCTCCGACAATTCGCGACGTGCTCGCGACGCGCAGCGGCTCGCGAGCGGCTGGGCGAGGCAGGCAAAATCCGCCGTCGCGCGCGAGGCGGAGGCCGATCTCTCCGATGGCGCGGTGGTCGCCATGGCCTATCCCGATCGCATCGCCAAGGCGCGCGGCGCGGGCGGCGAGTTTCTGATGGCCAATGGCCGCGCCGCCGCCGTGCAGCCGCACGACCGTCTCGCCAATGCGTCTTTTCTGGCGGTCGCCGAGATCACCGGCCGCGCCGCGCAGGCGCGCATTCTCGCGGCCTGCGCGCTCTCGGCCGAAGAGGTGGAGCGCATCGGCGCCGATCGCATCGAGACGCGCGACGAAACGATCTTCGACGCGCAGAGCGCGAGCCTGCGGCGTCGGCGCTTCCGCAGGCTCGGCGCGATCCGCCTCGCCGAGCAGAATCTCTCCGTCGAGGCG
The DNA here is from genome assembly GCF_015709455.1 of Methylosinus sp. H3A. Lineage (NCBI taxonomy): Bacteria > Pseudomonadati > Pseudomonadota > Alphaproteobacteria > Hyphomicrobiales > Methylocystaceae > Methylosinus > Methylosinus sp. H3A. The sequence goes on along the minus strand of NZ_JADNQW010000005.1, from coordinate 3,845,950 downwards.
CGCGAGGATAACGCCGCCATTCTCGCCCGTGGAGCCGCCGGTCTTGGAATCTCCCGTTTGCCCTGGAGCAAGGCGCAGGCGCAGCTGCGGGACCGCATCGACTTCCTGCGCCGCGCGGAGAACGACGAGTCCTGGCCGGATGTGAGCGATGAAGGATTGGCGAAAAGCGTCGAGGATTGGCTCGCGCCTTTCATCCTCGGCCGCGCAAGTCTCGCCGCCATCACGGCGGAGGATCTCGACGCCGCGCTCGCGGCCTTGCTTCCCTATGAGCTGACGCGACGGCTCGACCATGAGGCGCCGGCCTTTTTCGAGACGCCCGTCGGTTCGCGACACGCGCTCGACTACTCGGCCGCCAATGGCCCGTTGCTGTCGGTGCGCGTGCAGGAGCTGTTCGGCCTTCAGGCGCATCCGACGCTCGCCAAGGGCCGCGTTCCCTTGACGCTGGAGCTTTTGTCCCCGGCGCATCGGCCCATTCAGACGACTCGCGATCTTCCGGGCTTCTGGGCCGGCTCCTGGGCCGAGGTGAAGCGCGAGATGAAGGGCCGCTATCCGCGCCATCCCTGGCCCGACGATCCCGCCGGCGCGGCGCCGACGACGCGGGCGAAGCCGCGGGGAACGTAAGACTTCGTGTCGTTCCAGTCTTCGCTCCGAAGGCTTGATTGCGTGCGTCTCCGCGACAGATAGAGCCGCTTGCAAGGAATCTCGCCAATGACCGAGGTTCAGACGCTCGCGGAATTCGTCGGACGAGCGCGGCTCGAGGAGATGAGCGACGCCGCGCTCGGCCAACTGAAAATCCGCGTTCTCGACACGATCGGCGTCGCCATAGGGGCGCTCGACGCTCAGCCCGTCGCGGCGATCCGCGAGCTGACGCGCGAGCTCGGCGGCGCGCCGCTTTCGACGCTCATCGGCGGCGGCAAGACGGCGCCGGATCGCGCCGCCTTCTACAATGGCGCGCTCTCCCGCTATCTCGATTTCATGGACAGCTATCTCGCCCCCGGCGAGACCTGCCATCCTTCCGATAATCTCGGCGCCGTTCTCGCCGCCGCAGAATCCCGCAACGCCAGCGGCGCGGAATTTTTGACGGCGCTCGCTGTCGCCTATCAGGTGCATACGCGGCTCAGCGACGTCGCGCCGGTGCGCGCCAAGGGTTTCGATCATACGGTGCAGGGCGCCTATGCGGCGGCCGCCGGCGTCGCCAAAGCGCTGCGTCTCTCGCGCGAGAAGATCGCCAACGCCATCGCCATCAGCGGAACTGCCAATAATGCGTTGCGCGTGACGCGCACCGGCGCGCTCTCGCATTGGAAGGGGCTCGCTTATCCCAATACCGCAATGGCGGCGACGCATGCGGCGTTGCTGGCGGCGTATGGGATCACCGGGCCGGGGGAAGTCTTCGAAGGCAATAAGGGCTTCAAGGAAACGATCGCCGGCGCGTTCGAGATCGACTGGCTGCGCGAGGATTTGGAGAGCGTCACGCGCACCATCGTGAAGAAGCACAATGCGGAGATTCATTCGCAATCGGCGCTCGACGCGGCGCTCGATATTCGCGCGCGGCCGGGCTTTTCGGCGGCGGCGGTGCGCGAGGCGCGGCTCGAGACTTTTTCTGTCGCCTTTCAGATCATCGGCGGCGGCGAGGAGGGCGACAAGCGCCTGGTGCGCAACAAGGAGGAGGCCGACCATAGCCTTCCCTACATGCTCGCCGTCGCGCTCCTCGACGGCGAGGTGCAGCCGGAGCAATATGCGCCGCAGCGCATAGTCGCCGAGGACGTGCAGACGCTGCTGCGCAAGGTGAGCGTCGCGCCTTCGGCCGAGCTCTCGGCGCTGTTTCCGAAATGGCTGCCGGCGCGGCTCGCGATCGAGCTCGAGGACGGGCGTCTGCTCGCCTGCTCGCGCGACGATTATCACGGCTTCTACACCGATCCTTTCGATTGGGCGGCGGCGCGGCGCAAATTCGATCGCGTCTCATGCGCGAAGACGAGCGCGGCCGAGCGCGACGCCATCGCCGATGTGGTCGAGACGCTGGAGCGTCGGCAGGTCGCGGAGCTGACGGCGCTGCTCGGGCGGATCGGCGCTTCGTCGGAGAGGGAGCGACGAATGCGAGCCTGAAGGCTCACGGTCCAGAGACCGTATTGGACCGCGAACCTTCAGGCTCGCACTCGAGCACGCTAGGTGAACGCCATGGCCGAGACCACATTCTCCTTCATTCCGCGCGCCGCGCGCACGGCGAAGCCGCGCCAGCGTGGGCTCACGGAAATCCGCGGGCCCTATTACAGCGCCTATGGGCGGCGCCATATTTCGGACCTCTTCGAGACGATGGGCGCCTGGATCGACGGCGTGAAATATGCCGGCGGCTCCTTTGCGCTGATGCCGCCCGAGGCGGTGAAGACATTCAACAAGACCGTCCATGACCATGGCGCCTATATCTCGACCGGCGGCTGGATCGAGAATGTGCTGCGCTTCGGGCCCGACGCCGCCACCCGCTATATCGAGGAAGCGAAATCGCTCGGCTTCGATGTGGTCGAGATTTCGGCGGGCTTCGTCAGCCTGCCGATCGAGAGCATGTTGCGGCTGGTGCGCATGGTGAAGAAAGCGGGGCTGAAGGCCAAGCCGGAAGTCGGCATTCAATTCGGCGCGGGCGGCGACACTTCGGCGGCGGAATTGGAGGCCGAGGGAACGCGCGACGTCTCCTGGCTCATCGCGCAGGCCGAGCGCGCGCTCGACGCCGGCGCCGACATCATCATGATCGAGAGCGAAGGGATCACCGAGAATGTGACGCGCTGGCGCACCGATGTCGCGGCGCGCATCATCGACAAGCTCGGACTCGAGAAAGTGATGTTCGAGGCCGCCGATCCGCCGGTCTTCGAATGGTACGTGAAGAATTACGGCAATGAGGTCAATCTCTTCGTCGACCACTCGCAAATCGTGCAATTGGAGGCGTTGCGCCAGGGCATATGGGGCACGAAAAGCACTTGGGGCCGCATTCAGAATATCGGCGCGTGATCAGGCCGGCCCGGCGCGGAAGGTCCATAGGCGATTGCCCAGATAGGACCAGAAGAAGACGATTCCCGTGGTGACGATCTGCGCCGGCACATAGGGCGCGCCCATGCGGTCGACGAAGAGGCCCATGAAGCCATAGGTGAGGCAGAAGCCGACCAAGGCGACGAGGGCGAAACGCCATGTCGTCTCCTCATGCGGCCGGTCGCTCGCGAATGTATGCCGGCGATTGAGGTAATAGGAGACGACCCCGCCGGAGAGATAGCCGGCGAGCGCGCCCGGCACGGGCGCCCAGGCGGCGAGCTCGACGAGGCCGACGAGCACGGCGTAGTGGAGGCTCGTCGCGACGACGCCCACCAGAGCGAAGACGGAGAGCTGGCGGGGGAGCGGCATGCCGAGACAATCGCATGTTTCCCGCTCCCGCGCGAGAGGGCTGCGCCCGAGCCTATTGGCGCAGAACCAGTCTGCCGGCTCCGGCCTCGATACGCGACAGGCGCGACAGGAAGGTCATGCCGAGCAGGCTGGCCCCGAGAGCGCCGCGCTCGGCGACATAGGCGTCGACATCGCGCAGCGCGATCTGGCCGAGACGGGCGTCGCGCAGCTTCACCCGCGCCATATGGGCGACGCCATTGGCGGTCTGGGCCGGATATTTGAATTCGGCGGGCGCCGGAAGATAGCCGATCGCGGCGGCGTCCTCATAGGACAGGACCACCGTGCTCGCCCCCGTGTCCACCAGCATGCGGACGCGCTGACCTTCGATTTCGACATTGGCCGAATATTGGCCGAGACGGTCGGCGACGATCGTGGCCTCTCCGAGCGTGGCGCTCGGCGCCGCAGGCGCGACGGGCGCATAGGCGCGCATCGGAGCGGCATATTCCGCCTGATGGCGGTAGGGCGACGTCTTCGCCTGGACCTGAGAGAGAACGTGAACGAGCGATTGAGATGCGACAAGCGTGAAAAACGCGCCGCCAATGGCGGTTCGTAGGATAGAGCTGGACATCGACATGGTCCCTGAACGCCGGCGACACACCGCCGGCTACGGAACGCAGAATAGCGGGCGGACCCTGATCAATACTTAAGGCGTTCCCCGAAACTCGAGCTTGTCACGGAAAAGTCGCTCAGCGCTTTTTGGAGAGGCGGCCCTGCGCCGAGACCGCGTCCAGGGCGGCCTCCGGCTCAGGCGTCGGATCGCGGATCGACGGCGCGGAGCCGAAGCCCGCGCTCACCACATGCACGAGCGCGGTCCGCACGTCCCAGCCATGGTCGGTGAGCGTTATGTCGTAGCAGGCCCGCGGCTCGCCAATGTCGGATTTCTTGGCCGCCTTCGCCTGAATGGCGAGCACCTTGGCTTTGGTCTGCGGGTTGTCGACGAGCGCCGCCAATCCTCGATCCTGCAAATGGCGATCGGTGCTGAAATCGTCGATCATCGAGGTGGTCGCCTTCTCGAACTCGCAGAGATTGGCGAGCAGGCCGACCTGCAGCAGCCGCAGCGCCATGCGTGGCTCGAGCGTGTTCAGGTCGCGGGAGACGCGTCGCTTGTCCTTCGTGTCGAGCCGCTCGAAAAGATCGGGCGGCACGCGCTTTTCGATTGTCGCTTCGCCGAAGTCGAGCTTGACGCCGGCGATTTCGGCTCCGCGCAGCCCGCCGAACCGATCGGCCAGCGTCGAGAGTCCGTCGCCGATGGCGTCGGCGTTCACGATGGCGAAGCCGATCGCCAAGACGAGGCCGAGCGTCGCGATCAGGCTTTTCAGCGCCGCGAGCGCGTCCTGCAACCCTTTGATATCCATTTCGCCCCCGAAAACGCATGCGAAAAAAGCCGATCATAGCGGCGCTCGGGCCACCGCGCCATCGTGGGCGCGCTTGCGCCCCGCCGCCGGTTCGGCTAAGGGGCTGTGCTTCATGCACTCCAGCCCGCCGGAAGAGCCGTGGCGAAGTCGAAGAAGCCAGTCGCGATCATCATGGGTTCCCAATCCGATTGGGCCACCATGCGGCATAGCGCCGAAGCGCTCGAGGCGCTCGGCGTCGGCTATGAGGCGCGCATAATTTCCGCCCATCGCACGCCGGACCGGCTCAGCGCCTTCGCCAAGGGCGCCGAGGCGGAGGGATTCGAGGTCATCGTCGCCGGAGCGGGCGGCGCCGCCCATCTGCCCGGCATGACGGCGGCGTATACGATCCTTCCCGTGCTCGGCGTGCCGATCGAGACCGCCGCGCTCTCGGGGATGGATTCGCTGCTCTCCATCGTGCAGATGCCGGGCGGCGTGCCCGTGGGCACTTTGGCCATCGGCAAGGCGGGCGCGATCAACGCCGCTCTGCTCGCGGCCGCCATTCTCGCCCGCGGCGACGCGGAGCTCGCCGAGAGGCTGCAGGAATGGCGACAACGCCAGACCGAGCAGGTCGCCGTAACGCCCCGCGACGACGCATGACGAAAGCGACGATGCTGCGTCCCGGCTCCACGATCGGAATATTGGGCGGCGGGCAGCTCGCCCGCATGCTGGCGAGCGCCGGCGCGCGCCTCGGCCTGCGCGCCCATGTCTTTTCGCCTGCCGCCGACGATCCCGCCTTCGAGGTCTGCGCCGCGCGGACCATTGCTCCTTTCGAGGACGAGGCGGCGCTCGCCGCCTTCGCCGCCGCGGTCGACGTCGTCACTTATGAATTCGAGAATGTGCCCTCGGACACGGCGGCCTTTCTCGAGGCGCATTCGGTGGTGCGGCCCAATCCGCGCGTGCTGGCGCTGACGCAGGATCGCTTCACCGAAAAGAATTTCGTGCGCGGCCTCGGCATAGAGACGGCGCCTTTCGAGAATGTCGAGGACGCCGCCATGCTGGCGGAAGCGGCCGCGAGTCTCGGGCGGCCCTCCATTCTGAAGACCAGGCGATTCGGCTATGACGGCAAGGGCCAGACCCTGCTGCGCGAGGGCGTCGATCTCGCCGCCGCCTTCCAGTCGCTCGGCGGCGCGCCTTGCGTGCTCGAGGGCTTCGTGCCCTTCTCGCGCGAAGTGTCGGTGGTTGCGGCGCGTGGGTCGGACGGCGCCTTTCGCGCCTATGACGTCTGCGAGAACGTCCATGAGCGGCATATTCTCGCGCTGACCGTCGCGCCGGCGCGGATTTCCGCGCAGACGGCGGCGGCGGCCGTCGAAATGGCGCGAAAAATCGCCGAAGCGGCCGATTATGTCGGCGTGATCGCGGTGGAGTTGTTCGTCGTCGAGGAGGCGGGCGGGGAGCGGCTGGTCGTCAATGAGATCGCGCCGCGCGTGCATAATTCCGGCCATTGGACGCTCGACGGCGCCGTCACTTCGCAATTCGAGCAGCATATGCGCGCGGTCGCCGGCTGGCCGCTGGGCTCGACGCGCCGTCACGGCGTCCGCGTCGAAATGCGCAATCTGATCGGCGACGACGCGGAGAAATGGCCGGAGCTGCTCGCGGAGGAGGGCGCCTGTCTCCACCTCTACGGCAAGAAGGAGACGCGCGCCGGCCGCAAGATGGGCCATGTGACGCGGGTGTTTCCGTAAGACCGACCGGCGCGCTTCAGCGCGCCTCGGCCACCTTGCGCCGGGCCGCCGCCGCATCGAGATTGCGTTCGACGAGCGGGGCAATGCCGGCCACGATGCGCTCCACCCCGGCGGCGTTGGGATGAATATGGTCCTCCTGCATCAGCGCCGGATGGCCGAACACGCCCGCGAGGAAGAAGGGATAGAGCGAAGCGCCCCAGCGCGCTGCGAGCTTGGGATAGAGCTGGTCGAAAGTCACATTATAGACGAAGCCCAGCTCCGGCTTGGACAATATCCCGCCGATGACGACGCGCGTTCCCCGCCGCCGATAGCCGTCGAGTATCCAGTCTAGATTGCGTGAGACGACCGCGGGATCGGTCTGCTGCAGCATATCATTGCCGCCGAGTTCGACGATGACGACGTCGGCGTCATAATCCTGCGGCGTCGAGGCGAGGCGGGTGGCGGCGTCCGCCGTCGTGTCGCCGGCCATGGAGCCGTTGACGATGTCGATATTGCGATAGCCATCCGCCCGTAGCCGGCGGGCCAGGACCGGGCCGAAGCCGTATCCCTCCGGAACGCCGAGGCTCGTGCTGAGGCTGTCGCCGAGGATGAGCAGCTTGAGCGGCGCTGGCTGAGCGGAAGCCGCGGAGGCGACAACGAAGGCGGCCAGCGTCATAGCCGGCAGAATTTTACGACGATGCGGCCGTCCAGCCGCATCGATGGGAGATGATCTGCGCAACATGACACACCCTCGAAAAATCAGACGCGATAAATCGAGGCGCAAGTTATGCGCGGCGCGTCAATTCGACATGAAGAAATCCGGGTGAATTGACGCGTCTTTCGTGCATTCGAGAGGCTGGGGCTCGGGCTCGGCCTGCATTCTCTTCACATGAGCTTCACGCGGAAGGCCCCGCCGAAGGTCGCAGGCCAGCGCGCGAGGCCGACCCTCGTCGGATTGCTGGCGCTTCCGGGGTCGAAGGAGGAATATGGCCTTTCGTCGAAGACGTTCTTTGCCCAGAAGCTCAGGCTGTAGCGATCGTCATCGGTGCGAAGGCCGAAGCCGAAATTGACGATCGCATAGGACGGTTGCCAGAACTGAACGATGGACCAGGGGTTGGTGAGCTGCGTCTTGTCCTGCCAATTCACGTTCACATAGCCGAAAGCGGTCATCGGCTGTCGCGCGAAGTCGCCGAAGGTGTCGAGGCCGGAGTCGATGAGCACGGCTCCCAACGGATGCTCGTAATTGGCTCCAATGTTGAACGTCCAGAGAGGAACGCTTTGCCACCTCGTATTGGAGAGCGACAGATATTTGGGCGCTGGGCCTCCGGTGGTCCACTGCCAATCGGTGGGTGGGGCGGCGTCCGGATAGGAAATCCAGCGCGCATCGGAGAAGGCGGCGTTGCCGGTTATCCATAGTCTTTCGATCGGGCTCCAGCGGGCGTCGAGCTCGACTCCACGCAGACGCGCATGATCGGCGTTGCCGAGCGACGACACTGAGATGGGCGCGCCGAGGGCGTCGGTGCGGCTGGCGTCGACGGTCGTGGTCTGGAAGTTGTAGAAGTCGTTCCAATAGAAATTCGCGTTGAACAGAAGCTTGTTGTCGAGCCAGTTCGTCTTGAAGCCGAGCTCATAGTCCCAGGATACTTCCGGCTTGGTGAAAAGCGGCGTCCAGGCGCTGAAGACTTTCTGTCCGGTCGCGGCGTCGGTGGCATAGGTCGGATTGCCGCTCGTGTTGACGGCGGCGGCCTTCTCCGCGCGGCCGACCAGGCCGAAGAGGAGGATATTCTCGGTCCATCGATATTGCGGATTGAGGATGCCCGTAACATGGTTGCTCGACCGTGACTGGCCGCCGCGATCCGATAGTCCATATCCCCCGGCCGCGATGATCGCCTGATCCTGATCGACGATCGACAGTGTGGGATAATATCGGTTGAGATGGCTCACCGAGCCCTGACGGATCTCATAGCTGTTGCGAAAACCCAGCGTGATCGCCAATTGCTCGTCGTAATGCCAGGTCGCCTGGCCGAAGGCGGCGAATTGAATGTCGCGCGCCTTGGTGTACCACCAGTCCTCGACGCCCGGCAGCGCGGCCGGCATGCGGAGCCATTTCGCGGCGTCGGAGCCGAATTGCACATGATGCATCTGATTGCCGGCGTCGTCGTAGAAGAGATAGACGCCGGTGGTCCATTCGAGCTCCTGCTCCTTGGGGGAGGAGAAACGGAATTCTTGGGACGCTTGGCCGACATTGGTGTCCATGCCGGTGCGCCAGAGCCCGAGCAGCTGGGTTTCTTCGCGGTAGCTTTCCTCGTTCCGGCTGTAGCCATAGGCGGAAAGCGAGGTCAATATATTCTCCCCTATGCCCCAGTTGATCTCGTTCGACACCATTATGTTTCTGACCGGATCGGCTCCCATTCCGGCGATCGAGGGCGTGTAGGGATTATAGGACAAGATCGGCTTTCCCAGCCGGGTCGCGACATTGCGCGCGAATGTCGCGCTCGGGAGCGTGCCATTGGCGTAGATCAACGATGTGTCGCCGATCGGGCCGAGATTGTAGCCGTTATATTCGTGCGACTGGTTGTAGTTGAAGATCAGCCGATCGCTGAAATTGTCGCCGACATAGAGCAATTGGCCGCGCACGGCCCAGCGATCCGTGTTCTTGTAGCCGGCCCCGCTCACCTGATCGTGAATCCATCCGCCGCTTTTGTCGAGGAAGGCGCTCAAGCGATAGGCGAGCGTGTCGTCGATGATCGGTCCGGTGACGCTGGCCTTCTCGATGACGCGGCCAAAATTGGCGTAGTTGGTCTCGAAGGTCGCTTTCCGCGTGAAGGATGGCAGCTGGCTGCGAATGATGAGGCTGCCGACGGCGGTATTCTTTCCGCCCGCCGTTCCCTGCGGGCCATAAGCGACCTCGAAGGATTGCAGATCGAAGAGCTCGCCCCACTGGAAACCCCAATATTTCCAGAACACATTGTCGACGACATAGCCGGTCGGCGATTCCGTGCCGACGCCAGTGCCTGCGCCGATGCCGACCCAACGCATGGTCTGACGCGCGGAGCGCACGACGGCGCCGTTGTTGGCGCGATAGCTCGGGATCTTCTGCTGAAACTCGTCGAGGCGATTGATGTTTTCCCGCTCTATCGCCTTCGGGTCGACGACAAAGATCGTGCGCGGCTTCTTCTGTGCATCCATCACAGAACGAGACGTTTCGCCGCGATCTTCATCGCCGTCGGGCACGACGACATCGCCGATCTCGACTCGGACCGGAGTAGGCGCTTCCTCGGCGCGCGATCGCCCCGGCAAGGTCGAGATAGCCATGAGGGCCAGAGAAATCGTGAGGCCGGATCCGCTGGATAGTGTCCGAAACTTGTACGCTGGCGCGACGCTCGACGCTGAACGGGACATGCTCTGAACCTTTATATGTATATTTTTTTGATAGGAATAATAGAGCATCTGCGGGGCCTGACCGTCAAGCGCCGCGCGAGGCAGCGCGCAGCCGATGAGCGGGCGACGACAAAATATCGTGTGATTGCAGTTATATCTGGCTGGCTTTGCGCGCGCTGAAAATCGTCGGTTGCCGCATTAAAAAATATAAATTCGATCTAATTAATGTGTAATAAGCTGGTGAAAGACATTCGGTGCGCGCTCTCGCATGGCGAGCCGCGCATTTTCTCTGCTTTTCGATCGAGGGGAGGGGCGATTTGGTCCTCGGCTGCTCCGAGGGGCGGAGGCGCCTGGGATAGCTGTGCGGCTCGAGTCGGTCCGCCCGGCGCGTCGCACGCGGATTCGTCGAAGAAAAAAGCCGCCGAGAGTTGAAAGAAGGGAAGGGCATGCGTCGGGGCTCGCCGACGCATGTCTCGGCTGATCAGTCGGCGAATTCCATGATCACCGCGTCGACGGCGAGGCTGTCGCCCGGCTTGGCGACGATCTTCTTGATCGTCACGTCGCGCTCGGCGCGCAGCACATTCTCCATCTTCATGGCCTCGACCATGCAGAGCGGCTCGCCGGCCTTCACCTCCTGGCCCTCGACGACGTCGACCGTCTTGACGAGGCCCGGCATGGGGCAGAGCAGATGCTTGGAGACGCCGACATTTTTCTTCTTTGGCATCAGCGCGTTGAGCTCGGCCTCGCGCTGGGTGAAGACGCGCGCGTCCACGGCGACGCCCTGATGCGAGAGCTCGAATCCATTGAGGATCGTCCGCACCTGCACATAGATCGAGGCGCCGTCGATCGTTCCCGCGAAGACCGGGTCGCCCGGCCGCCAGGAGGAGGAGATGCGCCGCGTGCGGCCGTCTTCCTCGTCGAAATGAACGATCAGCGCCTCGCCCTGCGTGTCCAGCGTCACATGGAACGACTGGTCGCCGAGAGCGCAGACGCGCTTGCGCTCGAATTCGAAGGGGCGGCCATGGGCGAGCTGGCCACTGATGAGGCGCTTGCGCTCATTGCCGATGTGGTCGACGAGCGCCGCGACCGTCGCCAGCACATGCGCGACCTCGCCGTCCGGCTGCGGGGCGGCGAACCCGCCCGCATATTCCTCGGCGATGAAACCCGTCGAGAGCCGGCCAGAGCGCCAGCGCTCATGCTGCATCAGCGAGGCGAGGAAGGGGATGTTGTGGCGGATGCCGTCTATGACGAAGCGGTCCAGCGCGTCGCCCTGGGCGTCGATCGCCGCGAGGCGGTCGGGGCCATGGGTGACGAGCTTGGCGATCATCGGATCGTAATGGATCGAAATCTCGCGCCCTTCCGCCACACCCGTGTCGTTGCGCACGGTGATCGCGCCCTCGCGCTTTTCCTCCGGCGGGCGGTATTTCACCAGCCGGCCGATGGAGGGCAGGAAGTTGCGGGTCGGATCCTCGGCGTAGATGCGGCTCTCCACCGCCCAGCCGTTGATCGTCACCTTCTCCTGACGCAGCGACAGCGGCTCGCCGGCGGCGACGCGGATCATCTGCTCGACGAGATCGATGCCGGTGATGAGCTCGGTGACCGGATGCTCCACCTGCAGACGGGTGTTCATCTCGAGGAAGTAGAAGCTCTTGTCCTGCCCCGCGACGAATTCCACCGTGCCGGCGGAATCATAATTCACCGCTTTGGCGAGGGCGACGGCCTGAGCGCCCATCGCGGCGCGGGTCTCCTCGTCGAGCAGCGGCGAGGGGGCCTCCTCTATCACCTTTTGATTGCGGCGCTGGATGGAGCACTCGCGCTCATTGAGGTGAATGACATTACCGTGCTTGTCGCCCAGCACCTGAATTTCGATATGGCGCGGGTTGACGATGAATTTCTCGATGAAGACGCGATCGTCGCCGAAGGAGGAGGCGGCCTCGGAGCGGGCGCGGTTGAAGCCCTCGACCACTTCCTCGGCCTTGAAGGCGACGCGCATGCCCTTGCCGCCGCCGCCGGCCGAGGCCTTCAGCATGACGGGATAGCCGATCTCATTGGCGATGCGGACCGCCTCGTCGCCGTCCTGGATGACGCCGAGATAGCCGGGCACGACGCTGACATTGGCGGCGGAGGCGAATTTCTTCGACTCGATCTTGTCGCCCATCGCCTCTATGGCGCGCGGATTGGGGCCGATGAAGACGATGCCGGCGTCCGCCAGCGCCGTGGCAAAGGCGGCGCGCTCGGAGAGGAAGCCATAGCCAGGATGCACGGCCTCGGCGCCGGTCTCCTTGCAGGCCGCGACGATCTTGTCGATGAGCAGATAGGATTGCGCAGCGGGGGGCGGGCCGAGATGAATGGCCTCGTCGGCCATTTCGACATGCAGCGCGTCGGCGTCGGCGTCCGAATAGACGGCGACCGTCTTGATGCCCATGCGGCGAGCGGTTTTGATGATGCGACAGGCGATCTCGCCACGATTGGCGATCAGAATTTTACGAAACATGCGCGCCCCGATACATGCGGAACGGCGCGCCCGCTGTTTTCGACTGTCGAAAACAGCGGGCGCGCCGGGATTTGATCTTCGTCAGGCCTTGGCCTCGGTCGCATCGTCCGGGTGGTTGACCTCCACCTTGTCGACGATGCCGAATTCCCTGGCCTCCTCGGCGGACATGAAGTGATCGCGATCGAGGGTCTTGTCGATCGTCTCATAGTCCCGGCCGGTGTGCTTGACGTAGATTTCGTTGAGACGCCGCTTGATCTTCATAATGTCCTCCGCATGGCGGAGGATGTCCGACGCCTGGCCCTGGAAGCCGCCCGAGGGCTGATGCACCATGATGCGGGCGTTGGGCAGCGCGATGCGGTTACCGGCCTCGCCGGCGCACAGCAGCAGCGAGCCCATGGAGGCCGCCTGGCCGATGCAGAGCGTCGCGACCTTGGGCCGGATATATTGCATCGTGTCGTAGATCGCGAGGCCCGAGGTCACCACGCCGCCCGGCGAGTTGATGTAGAGATAGATCTCGCGCTTCGGGTTCTCGGCCTCGAGGAACAAGAGCTGGGCGATGATGACCGAGGCCATATGGTCCTCGACCTGGCCGGTCAGGAAGATGATTCGCTCGCGCAGCAGGCGCGAATAGATATCGAAGCCGCGCTCGCCGCGGCTCGTGTTCTCGATCACCTGGGGGATCAGATACTGGTTGTAGACGTCGATCGGATCACGCATCTGTTTGCGCCTTTTTCAGATTTGACTGGCCTGCGACCGGAGACGCCACAGGGCGGGGGCGTCATGCCCCCGGCCGCGCGGCGGCCTCTTCGACCCGCCGTTCTTTCCCCCGAATGGAGCGAAAGCCACGAGCCAGCTTTTGACTCGTTGGTAGCATATTGCGGCAGGCCGTCCAGACACAAACCGCAAAAGCCGCGCGCGGGAACCCCGGGGCCGCCCTTAAGGGGCTCCGGGGCGCGGGCCGGATCAGGCGGCGGGCTGCGCCAGATCGTCGTCTTCCTCGGCCGCGAGCAGCTCTTCGCGGGTGACGGTCTTGTCGGTGACGCTGATCTTGGTCACCAGATGGTCGACGACCCGCTCCTCATAGAGAGGGGCGCGGATCTGGGCGAGCGCCTGAGGATTGTTGCGGTAGAAGTCCCAGACCTGCTTCTCGCGGCCGGGGAAGGCGCGCACGCGCTCGACCAGCGCGTCGGTCACGTCCTTGTCGTCGACCTTCACGCCGGCGCCCTGGCCGATCTCCGCCAGCACCAGGCCGAGGCGCACGCGACGCTCGGCGATCTTGCGATATTCGTCGCGGGCGGCTTCCTCGGTCGTGCCCTCGTCCTCGAAGCTCTTGCCGGAGCGCTGGCGCTCGCCCTCGAGCTGGGTCCAGATCGTGTCGAATTCCTGGGAGACGAGGCCCTCGGGCAGCTCGAACGAATATTTCTTGTCGAGAGCGTCGAGCAGGGCGCGCTTCAGCTTGGCGCGCGAGGCCTTGGCGAAATCCGCCTCGAGATTGCCACGCACGGCGAAAGTGAGCTCGGCGAGCGATTCGAAGCCGTATTTGGAGGCGAAGGCGTCGTCGATCGGCAGCTCCGCGGGGGCGGCCACGCCCTTGACCGTCACGTCGAATTCGGCGTCGCGGCCGGCCAGCGTCGGCACGCCGTAATCATCGGGGAACTTCACCTTGACGACGCGCTGCTCGTCCTTGGCCGCGCCCTCGAGCTGCTCCTCGAAGCCCGGGATGAAGGAGCCGGAGCCGAGCACCAGAGCGACGTCGCCGCCGGTCCCGCCCTCGAAAGGCTCGCCGTCGAGCTTGCCGGCGAAGTCTATGGTGACGCGATCGCCCTTGGCGGCGACGCCCTCCTTGTCCGCAAATTCGCGGATGCGGTCGGCGAGGTCGGAAATGGCCTTCTGCACCTCCTCCTCGGCGACCTCGGCGACTGGGCGCTCGATCGCAATGTCGTCGAAGGCGCCGACCTCGATCGCCGGCAGAACCTCGAAGGCGACCGAATAGGAGAAGTCGCCTTCGGCCTCCAGCGCCTTCTCGACCTCGGCCTGATCGGTCGGGAAGTCGAGGCGCGGCTCCAGCGCGACGCGCAGGCTATTGTCTTCGACGATCTTGCGATTGGCCTCGTTGACGGCCTCCTGCAGAACCTCGCCCATTATGCCTTTGCCGTAGATCTTCTTGAGATAGGAGAGCGGCGCCTTGCCCGGGCGGAAACCCTTGATCTGCGCCTTGCCCCGGAGCTCCACGAGCTGGGACTCGAGCTTGGCGGCGAGCTCGCCGGCCGGGAGGATCACCTTGAATTCGTGTTTCAAGCCCTGCGACAGGGTCTGCGTCACCTGCATGTCGTTCTCGCCTTCTCGAATCTCGACCAGTCCGGCGTTCGCCGGGAAAAATTCTCTGCCGCCGGCGCGCGTCGCTGGTGCGGGCGGAGGGAGTCGAACCCCCACGACTTGCGTCACCGGAACCTAAATCCGGCGCGTCTACCAGTTCCGCCACGCCCGCCGCCCCGACGCGCAAACGCCCGACGAGCCGCCGGCTCGCGGGCGAAACGCCAAAGGACCGAAGCCCCGAGCCGTCCGGCGTCGAAACGCTCGCGGCGACGGCCGAAATACCGGCTTCGAAATACCGGTGTCGACGCGCGGACGCCGCCACGCGCCGGCTCGGGCGGTGGGCTCTATAGCACGACGCCGCGCCGGAGCTAAAGAAAATGTCGCGCGCGGACCTGTTGAAAGCCGCGCGCCGGTCGGGCCATATGCGACGGCGAGGAGAAATCGGAGACAACATGCCGTCCAACTGCTCACGCCGCGCCTTTTTGGTCGGAGTCGCCGCGACCCTCGTTTCGCTCGACGCTCGCGCCGAGCCGCCGGCCGCCGGGCCCAAGGTGGCCGGGCTCACGACGCTGGAGGCGCGCAAGGGAACGGCGCGTCTCCTGCCGGAGCCCGCCCATGCGACGGAAATTTGGGGTTTCGGTGGGAAGACTCCCGGCCCGCTGCTGCGCCTCGCGCAGGGCGAGGATCTCGCGGTCGGCCTCGTCAACGGCCTCGAAAAACCGCTCTCCATTCATTGGCACGGGATGCGCGGCGACAACGCCATGGACGGCGTCGCGCCGCTGACACAGGCGGAGGTCGCGCCGGGCGGACGATTCGATTATCGCCGCAAGGCGGCCGACGCGGGCCTCTTTTGTTATCGCCCCTCGGTTTTCGGGGCGACGCCGGAACTGGTCGGCCGCGGCCTGAAGGGGCTGCTCGTCGTCGACGAGCCCAAACCCCTCGAAGCCGACGCCGATCTTCTGCTCGTCCTCGACGACTGGCGGCTGGATAAGGATGGAGCGATCGAAGGCGATTTTGCCGCGCCCGGGGCAGGGCGGCTCGGGTCGCTGGTCGCAGTGGACGGCTCTCCGGCGCCGGCGCGCCGCGATTTTTCGCCCGGCGCGCGCATCCGTCTGCGCTTCGCCAATCTCGCCAATGCGCGAATCATGTTCGTCGGCTTCGACAATATCCAGCCTTTCGTCGTCGCCGTGGACAGTCAGCCCTGCGACGCCTTCGAGCCGGTGCGGCGCACGATACCGGCCGCGCCGGGCGCGCGATTCGAATTGCTGTTCGATTTGCCGCAGGCCGAGAATACGACAGCAAAGCTCGTCCTGCGCGGGATCGACGAGCCGGACCGCGATCTGGCGATCTTCACCACGAAAGGCGCCAAGGCCGTAGCGCGACCGGCCATTGCCGCGCTGCCGCAGAACCCGCTGCTCCCCACAGAGATCAAGCTGCAGGCGGCCAAGAAGGTCGATCTCACATTGGAGCCGCCGGCGTCGCCGGGCGTGGGCTGGCGCATCAATGGCGCGCCGAGCAAGGCCTATGGCGGCCCGCCGCTGTTCCAGGTGAAGCGCGGGAGCCCGGTGACGCTCGGCTTCGTCAATCGCGCCGAGGTTCCGGTCGTGATGCACGTCCATGGCCATTGCGTGCGGCTTCTGCACGACCTCGACGATGGCTGGGAGCCCTATTGGCGCAATGGCGTCGTCGTGCCGCCGGGCAAGACCAAGCATGTCGCCTTCGTCGCCGACAGCCCCGGCAAATGGGCCGTCCATGACGATATTCTCGAGCATGAGGCGGCCGGACTCGCCGCCTGGTTCGAGGTGAAGTGACCACGAGAGACGCCAGCGAGGCGGCTGCGATTTGGGATCTACGAATAAATATAATATTCTGAAATAAGGATGCGATAACTTCCGAAGCGGTAGATTGACCCGCGTCGCCACCTCGCGTCGCGGCGCATGTAGGTTCAGATTTCGGTTGCATCACACTCGCGAGTTGAATCAGAGCGGCCCCGATGACCGAAGCTTTCGCGTTCGAAATCAAAAAGCCGGAAGATTTTCCGCATTGGGAGTTCGATCACATCGATCTCGAATATGACACTGTGACGCGCGCCGTGTGGATGAATTACAAGGTGTCGTCGCCTCCCTTCTATGCGATGCAGACCCTCGCGGATATGGCGAGCGTGCGCGACTCGCTGCGTCATATGTACGAACTCGACGGTTTTGCGTGCTTTCCCGTCCGCTATTTCGTGATGAGCTCCAACAAGAAGTCGGTCTTTAGTCTGGGCGGCGACCTCGTGACCTTCACATCGTCGATTCGTAGCGGCCGGCGCGATCGATTGATCGCCTATGCACATGCTTGCATCGATCTCATCTATTCGCTCGTCTGCGGCCTCTATCTGCCGATCGTTTCGCTCGCGGCTGTGCGCGGACAGTGTCTCGGCGGCGGCTTCGAGGCGGCTCTCGCCTCGGATTTCATCCTGGCCGAGGAGAGCGCGAAACTGGGCGTGCCAGAGGCGAGCTTCAACGCATTTCCGGGAATGGGGGCGGTGTCGCTGCTCACGCGGCGGCTCGGCGTGGCCCAGGCGGAGCGGATCATAGGCGCCGGCGCGATCCATCCGGCGAGCGAGATGCTCGAGCTCGGAGCCATCGATCTGACGACTCCCGATGGATCGCTGCGCGCGGCGGCCGACGCCTGGATGCTGGAAGGCGGAGATGAGCGCTGGCTGCGCCGGCGGGCGCTGTCTGAGGCGCGAAGAAGCTGTTTTCCGGTGACCAGGGACGAACTCATCGAGATCACCGATCTCTGGGCGGATTGTTCGACCGCGCTGAGCGATCAGGATCTTCGTCACATGGAGCGGCTCGCCGCAGCCCAGAAGCGCATGACGTCTTCGGGCGGAACGGCGGAGGACGGCCGGTCTCGATAACGCCGATCGCTCGGCGATCGTTTGCGACATGAAAGTCATACCGATGACGAGACGACAAATCGAGGATGTCGCGCCAGAGGACCAGAAGAACGAGATCTACGCCGATCTCGTCGAAACGCTGTTCGGCACGCCGGGCTCGTTCATCGCGGGCATCGGCGCGGGAATGCTGGTCGCCGTCATCGCATGGCTGACGACCGGCGATCTCGTCTATTTCGGCTTCGTTCTGGCTCTGCTCGTGATCAGCATGTATCGGATACATGTCTTGATCACGCATACGCGGACGCCTGTCGAGCAACGCCGGCGCGACGCGCGACAGTGGGAGTTGCGCTACGCCATCGGCGGCGTGAGCTTCATGACCGTCGTCGGCATAACGGCCGCCGTGCTGTTCAACTCCCATCACGGCGAGATGGTGGCCTATTACGGCGTTGTGTTGATGACCGGATGCGCCGGCGCGCTGGCGGGCCGCAACGCAGGGCGACCGCGCATCGTCCTGTGGCAGGTCATCGGGGTCTGCGCGCCGCTGGCCATCACTTGTCTGTTCAATTTCAGCATCTGGTACTGGGGCCTGACTTTAATCATCGTGCTCGGCATCATTTCGGTGGAGTCGACCACGAAATTCTTGAATTCGGTCCTGGAGTCGGCTCTGCGCAACGGCCGCGACGCGGACACGCAGCGCCGGCGCTTCAAATCGGCGCTGAACAGCATGACGCATGGCTTGTGCATGGGCCGCGCGGATAAGACGCTCACCGTCGTCAATCGCCGGATGTATGATTTCTTCGGCCTCGATCCGGACGATATGCCGAGAGACCTCGCCGCGCTCACCAGCATGATCGGCGAGAACACGAACATGTCCCGCGAGGACGCGCGGATATTCCTCGACCAATGGACGTCGCGAGCCTCGCTTCCGCGAACGGACGTCTTCTCCCGCGAGATCGGCAGCCGCATTTTCGATTTCCGATGCGAGCCGGCCGACAATGGCGCCTTCGTCACCGTGGTCGAGGACGTGACCGAGCAACGGCGCGCGGCGCGCGAGATCGAGCGGATCGCGCATTTCGACACGCTGACCGATCTCGCCAACCGCTTTCAGTTCCAGCAACGATTGGAACGCGACCTGCGGCACATTCGCAAACGCGGATTGAGCCTCGCTCTGCTCTGCATCGACCTCGATCAGTTCAAAGAGGTCAACGACACGCTCGGACATACGATCGGCGATCGCCTCTTGTGCGCGGTCGCCGAACGTCTGCGCGATTGCGTGCGCTCGGTCGACATGGTCGCCCGTTTCGGCGGCGACGAATTCTGCATCCTCATGCATCCGACGATCGAGACGCCCCCGGCCGACGCTCTGGCGCGGCGTGCAATCGAGGCGATCGCCCGTCCCTATGTCATAGAGGGGCACACGATCGTGATCGGCGCGAGCGTCGGCCTGTGCGTCGCGCCGCGGGATGCGACCTCGGCCGAGGGGCTGCTGAAATGCGGCGATCTCGCAATGTATCATTCCAAGGCCGCGGGACGACGGCAGGCCATCTGGTTCGAGACGGCGATGGAGGATGCGCTGGTCAGCAAGCGGCGCATCGAGCGGGAGCTCCGAGAGGCCCTGCGGACCGAGGCGCTCGAGGTCCATTATCAGCCGATCTTCGACGCGCGCGACCAGTCCGTTTCGACCTGCGAAGCGCTGACGCGCTGGCGCCACCCGCAATTGGGCTATGTGCCGCCCTCCGCCTTCATTCCGATCGCGGAAGAGACGGGGATGATCGTAGAACTCGGCGAATGGGTGCTGCGCAGGGCCTGCCGAGACGCTCATCTGTGGCCGTCCGCGGCGCGGGTCGCCGTCAATTTCTCATCGAGGCAGTTTCAGCAGCCCGATATGGTGGATCATGTGCGGAGCGCGCTCGCCGCCGCCGCATTGGAGCCGGGGCGCCTCGAGATCGAGATCACCGAATCCACCCTCATGCAGGATACGGAGGACGCCGCATCCAAGATCGCGGCGCTGCGCGCGCTCGGCGTTCGCCTGTCGCTCGACGACTTCGGAACCGGATTCAGCAGCTTGGGCTATTTGAACCGCTTCCCCGTCGACAAGGTGAAGCTCGATCGCAGTTTCGTGTCGGAGCTGAGCGCCTCGAGCAAGACCCAGGCGATCATTGGCGCGGTCTCACTTCTGACCGCCGAGCTCGGCATCGATCTCGTCGCGGAGGGCGTAGAGACCCATGAGCAGCGAGCGCTCCTCCTCGCCAAAAATGTGCATTTGATGCAAGGTTTTCTCTTCAGCATGGCGAAGCCGCAGGCGGAGCTCGCGCTGCTCTTTGCCGGAATGACGCGCGGCGGCAAGCTGAAGGTCGTCGCCTGACGGTCGGCGGAGCGCCCACGAGAGCCGCGGGCGCTCCGCCCGATTTTTTCCCGTTCCAGAGATCAGACGCGCCGGCTCGCCGGGGCCGCCGGGCTCTGCCGGCGAACCGGCGGCGCGCTGATGCGCTGCGCGCGAAACATGCTGTAGGAGGCGTTGTAGCGGCGGCCGCACTGCCGCACATAGCTCTCCGCTCCCAATAGGCCTTCGTCGTTCTCGACGATGTGCTTGACCAGGCAGAGCTCCTGCATCTGCTCGGCGGTCAGCACCTCGCCATTCTCCATGAGCCGCTCCGCCTTCACGAAGCCGAGCTTTTGCGCGAGCGCGCCATAGACGCCGATGGCCGACGCCAGATCCGCGTCGAAGCAGAAACGCGCATGGCGATCCGCGACCATCATCGAGCAGGATAATGCGAAGTCGAGATCCGCTCCGTTCAGATAGGTTCTCGCCCATGCGATCGAGATCACCGGAGCCTCGAGAATGAGGCGGGCGGTCGCCGACGCCAACTCGTCGAAGCCTTCTGCTGCGACAGCTCGAGCGTCGTCGCAATGCGCAAAGTCGAAAACCAGATATTTGAGGCCCGGCAAATGGCCTTCCGAAATTTTGCGCAGCAACAAGGTCAAGCCGTCGATGCTGTCTCGATCGAAACCGCAGGCGAGTTTGCTCACCAGGATCGTATCGAGCTCATCCATGCGATGGATCTCCAGCGACGAGCGCTGTCGGATGAAATCCAGCGGATCCGAAAAGTCGGAAGGTGAAACATAAGTCTCAGCGACGACAGCGGAGGTGATGTCGTTTTTCGAAACTACCGCATTCATGTTTCGTCTCCTATCTCGAATGGTTTCGCAATTCTTACCGAGTTACTTAAATTTTTAAAGAATTTTCGGCCGCGTCTTCGGTCATGGTTAATTTTCTTCGTCCAAAATTACGTACGTACTCCAGGGAATATAACTCTCTGGACGGGTTGCGACTTTTTGCCGCTGGCAGGATCTCGAAGAGAGTCGGATTCCTGCCCGAAAGTGCGGAAGCAGCCTGATCGGAGACGGAAGAACAGAGACCGAAGCCCACATTCGCGGTCGCCGGCTCAGCCAGCGCCGCGGAATTTCCGCGCCTCGGCGTTCTCCGGCGAAAACTTCGTCCCTATGTCGATGAGAGTGTGTGCTAAAAGCCGGGAGCGACTATCGGTCGTCGAGCCGAGTCGTATCGCGGTCGTTGACGCCGAGGTCGGCGAGAGTGTTGCAGCCGCTCGCAGAAGCGGCGAAAACCATGGATAGGGAGAGAAAAGATGAATCTTCGACTTCTGGTCGCTCTTGCCCTGGCGACGGCCGGACTGGTCGGCGAGGCCCATGCACATGGCGGCGTGAGCTCCGATACCGGCCAGTGCATCATGAAGATCGGGCCCGACACGATGAACTTCACCGGCTATCAGCCGCTGAAATCGCGCGAGGTCTTCTGCGACGATATTCCCGATGTCGGCCCGACGATCATCGTGCTGGACGCGGTTCAGGACGAATTGCGCGACATGACGCTGGAAATCCGCATTCTTCGCAATGTCGGGCAGGGCGACGACAACGAGAATCTCGAGCAGAACACGGAAGTCTATGTGCCGCCGAAGAAATACCGCACCGGCACGCTCAACTTCGAATATAATTTCACCAAGAAGGGCGACTTCATCGGTCTGGTCAAAGCGAAGGCCGACGACGGACGCGAATATGTGTCTCGCTTCCCCTTCGCGGTCGGCACGACCGAGGACAAGAACATCATCATCGCCGTGTTCTTCGCTGCGCTCGGCCTCGTCGGCTTCGGCCTTTGGTACAAGAACAGCTTCATCGACAAGAACAAGAAAAAAGCGGCCTGAGCCGCGATGGAGCGAGCGCCCCGGCCGGATGGGGATCCGGCTGGGGCGCTCTATTTCAGTTCGGACGCATTCAAGCGAGCTCGACGAGACGCCCGTCGCTGAGCGTCACGCGACGGTCCATCTGAGCCGCCAGATCGAGATTATGCGTCGCGACGAGCGCGGCGAGGCCGGTGTTGCGCGCGAGCGTCAGCAATGTCGCGAAGACATGCTCCGCCGTGCGCGGATCGAGATTTCCCGTCGGTTCGTCGGCGAGCAGAACATGCGGCGCATTGGCGACGGCGCGGGCGATGGCGACACGCTGCTGCTCGCCGCCCGAGAGCTGCGAGGGAAGGTGCCGAGCCCGCGCGCCGAGCCGCAGATAGTCGAGCAGCTCGGCGGCGCGCCGCTCCGCCTCACGGCGGTCCAGCCCGTTGATCGCCTGCGGCAGCGCGACATTCTCGAGCGCCGAAAACTCCGGCAACAGATGATGGAACTGATAGACGAAGCCGATCGTCGAGCGGCGCAGGCTCGTGCGTTCATTGTCGCTCATGTCCGACGTCGCGTGTCCGGCGATGAGGACTTCGCCGTCGTCTGCGTGCTCCAGCAGGCCGGCGATATGCAGCAGCGTCGATTTGCCGGCGCCCGAAGGCGCGACCAGCGCCACCGTCTCGCCGGCCGAGAGGGTGAGATCGGCGCCGATCAATATGTCCAGCCGCGTATCGCCTTCGCGATAGTGGCGGGCGACGCCGGAAAGCTCGAGTGCGAAAGCTGTCATGGGCCTCACTCGTGGCGCAGCGCGTCGATCGGATCGAGGCTCGCCGCTTTCCATGCCGGATAGATCGAGGCGAGAATGGCGAGCACGAGCGTCATGACGACGACGAGCGCCACCTCGCGCGGCTCGACGATGGAGGGCAGGCGCGACAGGAAATAGAGCTCCGCCGGAAACAGATTGGCGTGCATCAGCTTGTTGAGCAGCAATCGGATCGCGTCGAGATTTTTGGCCAGCGTCAGGCCGAGCAGAAAGCCGGCGAAATCGCCGACGATGCCGATCGAGGCGCCGATGATGAGAAAGATGCGCAACACCGCCCCGCGCGTCGCGCCCATGGTGCGCAGAATGGCGATGTCGGAAGATTTGTCCTTCACCAGCATGGTGAGGCCGGAGATGATGTTGAGCGCCGCCACCAGCACGATCAGCGTCAATATGATGAACATCACATTGCTCTCGACCTGCAGCGTGTCGAAGAAGGTCTTGTTGCGCTGCCGCCAGTCGGTGAGCATTAAGGGCCGGTCGAGATTGGCGTCTATTTCGGCGCGGAATTTGTCGACGGCGTCGGGGGCGTCGAGAAAGGCCTCGATCACTGTCGCTTCATTCTCGTGGTTGAAGAACAATTGCGATTCGGCGAGCGGCATATAGACGAAGACGCGGTCGTATTCGGACATGCCGATCTGAAAGATCGCCGTCACCGGATAGGCTTTTATGCGCGGCGCCACGCCGAAGGGCGTCGATGCGCCCTTGGCGATGAGAATGCTGATATTGTCGCCGACGCGCACGCCCAGCGTCTCGGCGAGGCGCTGACCGATGGCGACGCCGCCGGCGCTGTCGAAGCCCTGGAATGTCCCGTCCTTCACATTGCCGGTCAGTCCCGGCAACCGCAGAATGTCCTGCTCGCGAATGCCGCGCACCAGCACGCCCGACTGCCCATAGGGCGAGGAGACGCCGGCCGCGCCCTCGACCATAGGGACGACGAGCTTCACGCCGGGAAGCCGCTGCATCCGCGCCGTGACCTCGGCCCAGTCGGTCAGCGGCCGCTCGGCCGCCTGCACGAAGGCGTGGCCGTCTATGCCGACGATCTTGTCCATCAGCTCGCGATGAAAACCATTCATCACCGACATCACGACAATGAGCGTCGCCACGCCGAGCATGATGCCCAGAAAGGAGAAGCCGGCGATCACCGAGACGAATCCATTGGCGCGTCGCGCCCGCACATAGCGGAAGGCGACGGCCCATTCGAAGGGCGCGAAGACGCGCGTGCGCGGCGTCGGCTCGATCTCGACCACGGAAGACAAAGTAGATTCGCTCATTTTGGCATTGTGCCCATCCGCTCGAGCCTTTCAAGCGCGCCATAGAATTGGGCCTTTCTCATGCGACGGCGGCGAATCGAAGGCGGGCGCGGGCGAGTGGCCGAAAACCGACAAGGGCTCGTGTCCGGTTTCGCTCGGCGAGAAAAGTCAACGAGAAAAATTAACGCCTGGCCCTTAATTTGCTGCACTGCGGTCACCACCTCGAGGTTCGGCGGTGGGCAATCGAGGAGAACGACACATGGGTTCGATCGCCCAGCTGAAGAGCGCGCCGCGCAAAGCGCATGGCGCTGTCCACGACAATGTCGAGTTCGATCGCTTCGAGCTCGATCTCGAAGACGGCACGGCCGTCGCCTATTATCGTCTGGCGCCGGGCGCCATCGTCCTCACCCATACGGAGACGCCGCCGGCTCTGCGCGGCAAGGGCGCGGCCTCGGAGCTGATCCGCGGCGCGCTGGAATGGGCGCGGGCGCGGGGGCTCAAAGTCGTTCCGGAATGCTCCTTCGTGGCCGATTATATCGCGCGCCACCAGGAATTCGCGGATATCGTCCTTCGCAAATCGGCCTGAGCGGTCTGAGCCTGCATCCGTCGCCTCGCCGACGAACGCCGGCTCAGAGTCTTCGGGAGACGCAGGATTTTTCGAAATCCTGCTCAGCCCTCGTCCGATAGCGCGAGCCATTGATCTTCGGCCTCGGCGAGCGCCGTCGCGAGATCGGCGCGCTGCTGGGCGAGCCGATTCGCCTCCTGCGGATTGCGCGAAAAGGCGCTCGGATCGGCGAGCGCCGCATCGACGCGCGCCAACAGCTCGCCGAGCTTCTTCATGCGTTCTTCCGCGACCGCGAGCTTGCGGCGCGCTTGGCCGGCGTCGCGTTTTCCTTCGACCCGGCGAGGCTTTTCGCGCGATTCCTCGTCCTTGCGCGCGTCCCGCGCGTCGCCATTGGCCCGCGCCAGCACATAGCGGGCATAATCGTCGACGTCGCCGTCGAAGGCGCGCACAGTGCCGCCTTCGACGAGCCATAGCTGGTCGGCGCAGGCCTCCAGCAGATAGCGATCATGGGAGACGAGCACGATCGCGCCTTCATGGGCGTTGATCGCCTCGACCAGCGCGGCGCGGCTGTCGATGTCGAGATGGTTCGTCGGCTCGTCGAGAATGAGCAGATGCGGTCCGGCGAAGGAGGCGACGCCGAGCAGCAGCCGCGCCTTCTCGCCGCCGGAGAGACGCTCGATCTTCGTTTCCGCGCGCGCGCCGGAAAAGCCGGTCTGGGCGGCGCGCGTGCGAATGCGCGCCTCGGGCGCGCCGGGCATCAGCGCCGCGAAGACGGAGTAGGGCGTGTCCTGCTCGTTCAGATCGTCGATCTGATGCTGGGCGAAGAAGCCGGCCTCGAGCTTTGCCGCCCGCACCACATTGCCGCTCTTGGCCTCGAGACGCCCCGACAGCAGCTTGGCGAAGGTCGATTTGCCATTGCCATTGGAGCCGAGCAAGCCGATGCGATCGTCATTCGAGAGGCTCAGCGACAGGCGCGACAGCACGGTGCGATCGCCATAGCCGACGCTGACATTTTCAAAGGCGATGATCGGCGGCGACAGCGGCTTTTCCGGCGAAGGCAGATAGATGGGCAGCACCTCGTCGTCGACGATGGCGGTGACGGGCTCCAGTCTGGCGAGCATTTTGAGGCGCGACTGCGCCTGCCGCGCCTTGGTCGCCTTGAAGCGGAAACGGTCGACGAAGGCCTGCAGCTCGCGGCGGCGCTCCTCCTGCTTCTTGCCCGCTTTGGCGGCGAGCGCGCGCGCCTCGAGCCGCTGCGCCTCGAAGGCGCTGTAATTGCCCTTGTAGAGCGTCAGCCGGCCGCGCTCGAGATGCAGAATATGCGTCGAGACGGCGTCGAGCATGTCGCGATCATGGCTGATGACGACGACATTCGCAGGGTAGCGCGCGAGATAGTCGACGAGCCAGAGCGTGCCCTCGAGATCGAGATAATTGGTCGGCTCATCGAGCAACAGAAGCTCCGGCTGCGAGAACAGCACGGCGGCGAGCGCGACGCGCATGCGCCAGCCGCCCGAGAATTCCGAGAGCGGGCGCTGCTGCGCCTCGGCGTCGAAGCCGAGGCCGGAGAGGATAGCCGCGGCTCGCGCCGGCGCCGCATGGGCGTCTATGTCGACGAGGCGCGTCTGGATCTCGGCGATCTCATGGGGGTCGGTCTCGGTTTCGGCGCGCTCCAGCAGCGCGGCGCGCTCGGTGTCCGCGGCGAGCACGAAATCGACGAGCGCCGTCGGTCCGCCGGGCGCCTCCTGCTCGACGCGGCCGATCTTCAGCTTGGCGGGCAGAGATATTGTTCCAGTCTCGCCTGCGATCTCGCCGCAGATCATGCGGAACAGCGTCGTCTTGCCGGCGCCGTTGCGGCCGACGAAGCCGGCCCTCGTCCGCGGCGGCAGGAAGACGGAGGCTTTGTCGAAGAGAAGCCTCGCGCCGAGCCGGTAGGTGAGATCATCGATGGAAAGCATGGCCTCGCCTCTAGGGCCTTTGCGGTCGATGTGCAACGTCGGCGCCGCGGAACAGGGCCCGCGACGCGGGAAGGGGCGCCGCCCGCGGGAGGCTAACGACAAAGGCGTTCATGGCGCTTGTCAGCCCGAGCGCGGCCCTCTATATCTGCGCCCGCTTCGCGCCGGCCACTCGCCGGCGCAGCCCGCGCCCATCGTCTAGAGGCCTAGGACGTCGCCCTTTCACGGCGAAAACACGGGTTCGATTCCCGTTGGGCGCGCCATTTGCGTATAAAACCGCGAACACCCTTGCCGATTTGTTCTCCGGCGACGACGGCCTGTTCGAGGCTGGCTTTGGAGCCGTGAATGCGGATGATGTGGTCGTCGACCTCGACGGCTTCGACGACCGCCCGCAAATAGGCTCTGCGGAACGACGTCTCTCCCACGGTGATCTTCTCGCGCATGAATGTGCCGAATCGCTCGAGCTGGTCTGGTTCGAGCTGGATTTGCGGCGCGGCCTGGGCTTTGATCCGCTCCAGCGCGGCTTTCGCCCGCTCCCGGTCGGATTTGAGAGTGGCGAGACGGTCCCGAAGCAGATCGTCCATGTCGGTGACGCCGTCCTCGACCATTCTATAGAGGCGCTTCAGCCTGTCCTCAGACTGAGCGATTTCCGCTTGGAGGGCTTCCACTCGACTGCGGACCTCGTCGTCGCCGGCGGCGCGCTTCTGGGCCAGGGACGTCAATATGCCGACCAGCCGATTCGGGCCGAACAGCCGATCGGCGAGATGGGTCGTGACCAGCCCGTCGAGCCGGTCCATCGGGATCGAGCGCCCCTTGCAGCCGGTCTTGCCGACGCGCGCGGCGGTGGAGCAGCTGTAATAGCGATGCACCTTGCCGCTCTTCGAGGTTCCGGTGCGCAGCGTCATCGCGCCGCCGCAAGCAGCGCAGACGGCGAGGTCGGTAAGGAGAATGGGGCCGGTGACGACGCGGGGCGGCAGGACGCGCGGGTCTCTCGCTTTCAGGCTCGCCTGGGCCTTGTCGAACACGGCCGTTTCGATGATCGGCGGAACGGCGATCTCGATGACTTCACTTTCGGCCTTGGTTCTCCCGGTTTTGGCCTCGCGCTTGTTGAAGCGCCACCGGCCTGCATAAACCGAATTGGTCAAGACCTTGTGGACCGACGCGACGCCGAAGCGCGCGCCGAGTCGCGTTCTCAGCCCGCGCCCATTGAGCGTCTTGGTCACCTCCTTGACGCCCATCGGCCCCTTGCCGGCGTCGCCTTCGAGATAGAGACGATAGATCATCCGCACGGTCTCGGCCTCGACAGGATCGACGACGAGCTTCTTCTTCGTCGTGTGTCCGCGCTTCTCCACTTCGGCGAGCGCATAGCCGAGCGGCAGGCGTGAGCCGTTGTAGAATCCCTGGCGGGCGTTCTCCTTCATCGCGCGCAAGACGTGCTTGCCGTTCTCGCGGCTCTGATATTCGTCGAACAGCGCGATAACCTGCCGCATCATCACCTGCGCCGGATCGTCGCCGAGCTCCTGGGTGATCGAGATGAGCCGCACATTGTGCTTGGCGAGCCTGCGCACATACATTTCCAGGCCGAAGGCGTCGCGGAAGAAGCGAGAGAACGAATGGACGACGATGACGTCGATCGGATGATCGTCGTCGCAGGCGCGTTCGATCATGCGCTGAAACTCGGGACGATGGTCGTCCATGGCGGAAGCGCCGGGCTCGACATATTCGGCGACGATGCGCCAGCTATGGCGTGTGCAATAGGCGCTTGTTTGGGATTGCTGGTCGGGGATAGAGAGGTCGACCTCCGCCTGCCGCGTCGTCGAAACCCGGAGGTAGAGCGCAGCGCGAGTGCAATCGGGCATAGGGGCAACTCCCGTCGTCATCAAATTCGTTGCGCGAGTCCGATCAATCGGCCGAGTCTATTCCCAGGATGCGCAGGCGTCACCGGAATTTCGGCTGCGCCAGCGACAATAGCCCCGGATCGTCCCGCAATGATACGGGTTCCGGCTGATTGACTCGGCGACGGGGATTCCCGGGGCGAATCGAAGTAGCTAAGCTGTATCGCCATGAATCGCTGGAGGCGGGTCATGGCGACGATAGCTGCGCATTTGAGCGTCGATGCGTTGCGTGAACGGTATGTTTCGAGTTCGAACGCGCGCGAGGCGCGGCATTTCCATGCGATCTGGCTGCTCGCCAAGGGCCACACGCTCGGCGAAGTCGCCGAGATGACGTCCTTTGCCCAGCGCTGGATCGAGCAACTCGCGGCGCGCTACAACGCAGAAGGACCGGAGTCTCTCGGCGACTTGCGCCGGCGCAACGGCTCGACGGCGACGGTGTTGAAGCCCGATCTGCTCGCCGAGCTGCGCGTTCGGCTGAACGAGCCCCCCGACGACGGAGGCTTGTGGACGAGCGCGAAAGTCGCGGCTTTTCTCGCGCGCGAATTGGGGCTGGAGAAAGTTGCGGTTCAGCGCGGCTGGGAAGCGCTGAAAGCCTGCGGCATGTCGATCCAGGCTCCACGCCCCAAAAATCCGAAGGTGGCTTCGCCCGAGGAGGCGGCGGCGTTCAAAAAAACCTCGAAGACGCCGTCGCGGAGGAAGCCGCGAAGCATCCAGAGCGATCGGTCGAGGTCTTCGCCAGCGACGAGCACAGGCTCGGCCTGAAACCGGTCACGCGGCGCGTCTGGGCGCCCGTCGGCGAGCGGCCGATCGCGCATGGCCATCATCGCTTCGACTGGCTCTATGTGACCGCCTTCGTCTCGCCGGCGAGCGGCGAGACCTTCTGGTACGTGCACGACGGCGTCTCGAAGCCGTTTTTCGCGGCGCTGCTCGAGACCTTCGCGCGCGAAGCCAAGGCCGGCGTCGATCGCACGATCGTGCTCGTCATCGACAACGCCGGCTGGCACGGCGAGGCTGGTCTGAGCGTGCCGGATGGCGTGCGACTGGTTTTTCTGCCGCCCTATACGCCGGAGCTGCAACCCGCCGAGACCTTATGGGCTCTCGTCGACGAGCCGATCGTCAACAAGCACATCGGAACGATAGAGGAACTCGACGCGATCATCGGCGAAAGATGCGCCGCGCTCGCGAGCGAGCGCGACATCATCAAAAGCCGCGCCGGCTTCCATTGGTGGCCAAAAATCGCCAAGCCGAAGTAATCAGCCGGAAACCGTATGAGAAGCAAAACGAGCCGCGGAGACCGCGGCTCGAAAATTGTGCGATCGACAATCTCGCCGTCACACGGCTCGCTTCAAAACTTCGGAAACGAATCGAGGCGACCGATACGGACCAAGTCGGTCAGCGCCGAGCGGACCTGCGGCCAGGGAAATTCGGGGCAGTTCTCGCACCATTCGCCCTCGCGGAGCACAGCGTGGAGCTTGGCCGCGACGCCTTCGACGGTCGACGCCGGCGTGGCCGCCAGCGCATCGGCGAGATCTCTCGCTATATCCGCGGCTCGCTCTTCGTCTTTTTTCGCTTCGGAGTAGCCGACGGCCAAATCTGCGGCAGCCCAACGCGTACGATAGATTTCTTCCTCAATGGCGCAGCCCGCCTCGGCGCCTTCGTCATCGTCGATGCCGTCTGACGCGCGGATCATCTGCATCAATTGGGTTTCCAAGCTCTGCTGCTTCTGGCAGAGAACATCGGTGAGGTCCTGGGTGGTCTTCCATTGCGTCCACAGGGACGTTGCCGGATCGACGACCATCGTATGAGACGAGTCGACGCTCGCGATTCCCTTGAAAGGCGCCGGCGTGACGGCGCCGACGCTCGCAACCAACAAAGTCCTTCGGGTGAAAGCAGCACTCGTGATAGTCTCGGGGTCAGCCATGATCCGAGCTCCTCATAAGCCGGGTTGTGGTCAGGCCGGGCGAGGTGTTGACGCACGTCGTCCGGACGCACAGGCGCACTCGGCTCGAGGCTGTTTCCAGTTGCTCGGGCGATGTGATAGCGAGAACGCCATGCGAGTGGAATCATATCACGTCCGCCGTGGAGATCAACAATATATCATATGAGCTGTATGTGATCACAGGAGCGCAAATACGGGCGGCGCGCGCCCTCATTCGTTGGACCGCCGAAGACTTAGCGTCTACCGCAAAAGTCGGCATCGCCACCGTGCGACGCGCCGAGGGCGAAGACGGGCAGCCGTCGACCACCGCTGCAAACCTGAACGCTATTCGCATCGCCTTGGAGAATGCAGGCGTGGAATTCATTCCCGAGAATGGCGCCGGCGCCGGCGTGCGGCTGAAGAAGTAGAGGGGTCGCCGTCGACCGGCAACAAGTGGGCGATCTTCGTTTCCTTGCCCCTTCATCGACGTGGTCCGAATCGTTGGTCGAACAAGTCGCCGAGCCACGCCTCGATTACATCGACCTCGGCGCGCGTGACCGGGACTTCTTCGGGCCAATCATCGGTGACAGTCCAGGTTTCGAGGTCTCGTTGCGCCTCTCGATCGATGTTCGACCGAGCGTCATTCCGCGTCGACGCGACGCGGCGATCGGCTCCGACGCAGCGAGGATCGAGAGGATTTGCGCGCGCTCGCGACATCCCGGCAGGATCGCGCGCTCGATCTCGAACAAGAATGGCCTAATTTTACTCCGGGATGCGCTTTCCTACGCACTGCCATCGAGACGGTGAACGGATGACGGCCGACTCATGATCGCCGTGCGCGCCGAGGTCTCGGCGACACAGCGAGTCCGAGGAAGACGAGCACCGCTTGGTTGAGACGCAAAATGTCCTCGTCGTCCAAGCGCCCGATATGTGCGCCGATCTTCGATTTCGGAACGGTGGTGACCTTGTCCGCCATCAAGCGGCAGGGCACGCGCAATCCGTTGCGCTTGTTCGGCTCCACGGGCAGACGGAACAGAGGCGCATCCGTCTCGTCTGTCGTGAAAGCGCAAATGGTGATGGAGTCCGTCGCGTCGAAACTGTCATCCTGAATAATGACCACAGGGCGCGGCTTGCCCGCGTAGTCCTTGCCGCCGGCAACGGTCCAGATGTCGCCGCGTCTCATTCGTTACCGTTGTCATCGACGTCGATGACCGACACCGTATCGATGAACGATTGGTCATCGAGAGAATGGGGGCTCGTGGCGACCGCGAGCGACTGGCGATGCGCCTCCGCCCGGAAGGAAGCGGCGCGCACGTCCGGCACCCAAATCTGAATAGGGCGCAGCCCTTGGGCGCGCAGGCGCTCGCGATGATCGCGCACCTTGACGCGGGAGGGCTTGGGCTTCGCCGCTGGGGTCATAATCAGTCTCCAATTGGTTACATGTAACCTATCACGAGCCGTTGCGTTTCGACAATCCCGACCTTTTGCATCGGCTCTGGTCGCGGCCGGACCTCCACGGGGCTCGAGGCTTTCATCACAGTCCCAGCCCGCGCTTCCGGCCGAGGTCCCACTCGATGCCGCCGCCGTCACGGTGAACGCCGCTGAGATATTGGCCGATGCGCTTTTCGAGAACGGGCTGCCAAGGCACGAGCTGGAAGCCGAGGCCGTCCTCGATCATCGCGAAGCGCCCGCTGGCGAGATTGGCGACGCCCGCCAGCCGCCCCGACACATATTCGCCCGGCCCGCTCGGCGAATACGTCAGCCCGCGCTCCGCGGCCATCTGCCGGCCGACACGTTCCACCTCCCGCCGCTCCAACGTAGCGATGGCGCCGCGAGGGATGGAGATGGATTTTCCATTGTCCGTGGCGATGCCCATTTCCACCAACTGCTCGGCACGCCGATGAAGCGCATTCTTCACGTCCCGACTGAAGCCTGTTTCTACTAACGGAATCGGCTTGTCGGTGACGAGTTCGCGGTCGAGCCACGTCGCTCCGTCGCTCGCGATCTGCCGTTCGAGGTCGAGGGTCGAGAGCGTGCGCACGCGGAGTCCGTCGCCGCCCTGAGCGAGGTCATAGGCTCGGCCGCGCTCGACGATATCCGTCGGTACGCGCCAATGGTCCGCGTTGACGCGTTCGACGTGCCCGGCCCGGCGCAGCGCCTCCAGCCGGCGGACATGGAAGCGAACGAATGCGTCCGGGTCCTTGCCCTGCCGCTCGAAGCTCTCGCGAATGCGTTCGAGATGAGCGCTCGGTCGGTAGACCCCGTCCTTCTCCGCAACGATGGCGATGTTGCGGTCGGCGGGCCTCGGACCGGAAAAGGCGGGCGCGGCTTCGACGATCATGCCTCGGCCGACCTCCTCGATGCGGGTCGGATCGGCGAACTCCATATGATGAACTCGTCCGTCGACGCCGTCGACGATGAGATAGACCCGCTCGCCCATCTCGTCGCCGGCCAGCCCTTTGGCCAGCACCCGGCCTACGATCGGCTCCTTTCCGGTCTCCCCGTGGCAAACATATTGCGCGACGCCGCGCTCGTCCGCCAGACCGTGACCGGCCAGCGCCTGACGGATGGTCTCGATCGCTTCGTTTCGCGCTCCCAATTCTTTGAGCATCGGCTCGGCGCGGTCGGAAATGGCCCACCGTTCCGTCTCGAGTTCGGCAGCGAGCCCGTAGCGTTCCAGACGCCGCACGCGGCCGAGCAGCAGCGCCCGGTTCTCTCGGACCGAGATAGGAGGCGCCTTCCCCGAGCCTGAGATCAATGACGCCTTGTTCGCGCTGCTCGGCGAGCAACATCTTGTCGAGCCGCGTCAGCCGCTCCGCCGTAACTTCGTTCGTGAGCTTCGTCTGAAGCTCGATCTCGCTCTGATGGCCGAGCTCCAGCGTGACGAGCTCGCTCGCCCGGTGACGAACGCCATGCGCGATATAGTCGCCGGCGATATTGAGGATGCGGCCGTCGTCGAGCACGCCCCGGACGATGATGTGGGTGTGAGGATGGCCGGTGTTGTGATGGTCGACGGCGATCCAGTCGAGACCTGTGTCGAGGTCCTTCTCCACTTGCCGCATGAGGTCTCGCGTGAAGCCGCGTAGATCAGCCATGTCGACGGAATCCTCCGGCGCGACGATGAAGCGGAACTGATGACGGTCCTCGCGCCCGCGCTCGACGAAGGCGCGGCCGTCCGCCTCATTCTCGATCGCCGAATAGGCGTGGCCCTTCTCGCCGTCGCGGGTGACGCCATCGCGTTCGAGATAGCGGAGATGGGCGTCGACGGCCTTGCTCATCGCGCCGCGGATTTTTGGACCGCGCGTTCCGCGTTGCGGGTTGAGCTTCACGACCCGCGCCTTCACGACGACACGTCGCGATCGGAACAGTCCGGCGGAGTCGCGCCGCCAGCCGCCGCCGTCTCTCGGCAGCGACGCCGCCACCTTCGCGCCTCGTCCCCGCGCGTTGAACCGGCCGCTTCCTTCTCCTCCTTTCCGGCCGACTGCGTCCGCGGAGCCTCGGCCGATCCGGCTCGGATTGCCGCCGGCCTTGCGAACAGCGATCTCGACCTGCCGGACGAAGGGCAGCGAGCGCGGACTGACGCTCCTTCCGCCAGCTCGGGACCGGCCGGGTCGAATGTGGAAATCGTCTCTGTCGTCGCTGGCCATGGCGAGACGATCGGCGTCGAAATCCGCCTGCGCAACCGCCCTCGAACGCCGATCGCAGTCAGGCGTGAAAATACCGGCTGTAGCGTGGAGCCGGCGGGACATGCCACGTGGCGCCTCTCGAACGCCAGCGTCTATCACGCTGCAAATACGAACAAATTCGATTCTGGCGGAAACCGCGACACATCGTGCCGTATCATGCCTGCCCATTTGTAGCCTGCAAAAACCAATGTGCAGACAACCAATTACGAGCCTCGCGAGGTGCGAACGTCAGTTCGCTTTATCTTGCCCTCCTAATCGGGCGTCGTCGCGTTCACTTCTTCGCCACGAGTGTCTTCGTCTTTGGGTCGTATCCGTTTCCTTTCCTCGAAGCGACAGCCTACGTCGGGATGCGCTGTGAAGCGTCTGGCGGCCATATAGTCGTTCATGCTCGGTCCCGTGTGCCGGGCCGGCGCACATTTTTGCGTCTGGATCGCGGGGCCACAAGCAGTCGGGCTCATTGTCGGCCTCCGAGGAGGCGTCGTCGCCGGCAAGATATCGCGCTCTCCGCATCCGCTTCGATCCACTAGGTTTTCGCCCGCCGAATGGCGGAACTCGTGTCGGCGCCGCGCCGTCAATTCGTCGACATGTCGTCGTTCTGCGCGCTTCGATCGACTCCGGCGGCGCGCTCAGGACGCGATCGCCAGAGTCCTCCTCGCTCCGCTTTTCGCCGAGCCCGAGAGCTCTTCCTGCGCCGAGATGCGGAACGCGCCGTCGACGATCCACATCCGATGCATGATGACGGCGAGCTTGCGCGCCACCGCGACGACGGCGCGCTTGTGGCCGCGCTTCACCGCGATCTTGACGCCCCACGCCTTCACGGCGCACCATTTCTTCGAGCGCACGAGCATGGCGCTGGCCGCTTCGTAGAGCGCCGTGCGCTCTTCGCCGTCGCCGCATTTGGAGATATGGCCGTCGATATCGATCGTATCGCCGCTCTGAATGCGGCGCGACGTCAGTCCGAAATGCGCGCCGACAGTCTTGGATTTGGCGAAGCGGGTCGGATCGTCGACCGCCGCTTTGAACGACAGAGCCGTCACCGGACAGACGCCCGGAATCACCATGAAGCGGCGGCAGAGCTCGTCGCGGCCGACGAACTGGACGAGCAGCGTGTGCAGCCGCTTGTATTCGCTCCACAGCGTCGACCAGGCGCGCAGCATGCACTCCGTCACGCCGGCAATGAGCCGGTCATGCGCCACCAACGCTTGCACGCGCGCCTCGAACGAGCTGCGTTGAACGCGCGGCCCCAGCATCAGACCGAACACTTTCAGCGACTGACGAACCTCGTTCTCTATGTCGACCAGCTTGCGTTTCAGCGTGCGCCGATGCGTCAGCAGCAACCGCAGCCTGGCTGTCCACGCTCTTCACATGAACCGGCCTGTACCAGTCAGTGCGCACCAGCTGCGCGAGCCCTTGGGCGTCGCTCCGATCGGTCTTGTTGCGCTGAATCTTCAGAGCGGCGGCCGCCTGTCGGCTTTCCAAAAGCACCACGGGCAGGCCGAGCGCCGCCAATTCGCGATACAGCCAGGGTGCCACCGAGCCAGCTTCGTGGCCGATCCGCTCCAGACGCGGCAAATAGGGTTCGAGCGCCGCGGCGATCGCGCCGGGATCGGTCGGAACGGTCGTCTCCAAGACGGTCTCGCCGTCTTTGCTCGCCACCACGCAGATGGCGGTCTTTGTCGAAGAAGTGTCGAGGCCGGCGCAAAAAGTCATGGGAATTCGTCCTTTGCGGCGGATCGTCGTTGAACCGCCGCCACTATGCCCCACACTCCGCTCGACTGCCGAAACGCTCCCGCCAAGCCCGATTACGTCTGCATTTCTAATCGGGCTCTATTTGTCAACGTCTTTCGTGCAGCCATTTCGATTTCTCCTTCGCTTTCAAAATTGCCGTCAAATAGCAGTCGACCAGCATCCAGCGTGTCGCCGTATTGCGCTCAGTGGTGGTCCATGCATTTCTACGGGCTTGGCCAGAAGCCGGCGCCATGCTGGCCAAAGAGGAGTCGGAGTGCGCCGAGCAGTCACGCGGCTTCCGGCAAGCTGGCCCGGCAAGATAGCGGCCTTTCATTCCGGCCCGCGACACCACCACGGGCGTCTTTCCGCCGTAGCGGATGCGGTTAAACTGTTGTCGACATGATCGATCTGTTCAGTCGCTACGCTCCCATAGTGATTGCCGGCGTGCCGTCGCCTTGCGAACCATCTGCACGCGTCCAGCGGAATTCCGTGCCGTCGAGCCACATTCTGTGCATCACAACAGCAAGCTTGCGAGTAACGGCGACGACGGCGCGCTTGTGACCGCGCCGCTTCGCTATGCTCATTCCCCAAGCTTTCAAAGCCGACCACTTTTTGCAGCGAACCATGAGCGCACTCGCCGCCTCATAGAGGTTCGTTCGCACTTCAGGAGTGCCACATCTCGTGATACTACCGTCTAAAGTGCGGCGCAGGCGAGCGCCGCTCAACATCGATTTGCTCGATCTCGACGGCGACGGAATCGAGCTGACGAGCTGGATCGAGACCAACATCTTCTTCGACACGCTCGGCGACGGCAAACTGCATCAGACCGGCTGGGTCGCCGATCACGACGGAATTCTCGCGCTCGATCTCGATGGCAATGGCAAGATCGACAGCATCAAGGAAACCATCTCCGTCCATTACAACGGCGGAAGTTTCGCCGATGGCATAGCCGCCCTCGCCAGCCTCGCGCAGCCGGGCGCGACCAGCTTCTCCCGCGCCACCTCGCTCACCAATGCGGCCACCGGCCGTCTCTATTTCGATGATCTGCGCGTGTGGGTCGACGCGAATCACGACGCCAAGACCGACGCCGGCGAGTTGAAGACGCTCGGCGAGCTCGGCGTCGCCTCGATCAGCCTCGTCGGAGCCGGAAACACGGGCGAGAACATCGCCGGCAACGACATATTGAACCGCACGACCTTCACCAAGACCGACGGGACGACCGGACAAATCGCGAGCGTCGATTTTCAGGTCGAAGGCGCGGCGATCACGACCAGCACTCTCGGCGGCGCGACGGTGATCAAATCCGAAGGCGCGGCGAGCGTCACCTCCTATGTGGTGACGGATGGCGCCGGCCATTCGATCACCGCCTCGAGCTTCACGCTGGCCGACGGAACCCATCCCAACGCCTTTTATTCGACGACGGGCAATGACAGCTTCCTGGTCGACGCGACCGATATGCGCTCCTATTGGCTCGGCGGCGGCAGCGGATCGCTGACGCTGCGAGGCGGCGCGGGCAATGACGTGCTGCTCATCAACGCCGCCACGGCGCAGGCCAATATAGACGGCGGCGGCGGCTTCGACATCGTCAAGGTGAACGACACGCGCGGCGTGACGCTCGATCTGGCAGCGGCGCATGTGGAGGAGGCGATCGGCGACATCGGCGACGATGTGTTCAACGCCTCGGGCATGACGGCGAACGCCTTCCTCGACGGCGCCGGAGGAAATGACATTCTCATCGGCGGCAGGAGCCGTGATCGTGTTCTCGAATGCGGCAGCCGATATGGCGTTTGAGCTATTGAATGGAATTGCGTCACGCGGAAATGTTTTTGGAGTCTCTTTCGGGTTAGGCAGTTCTCGATCGTCTTATAGGTTGAGAGTTCACGGAAGACGCCGACTGGCCCGATAGGTGACATGGTTTCAAAAAATGACTCTTCATCGTGAACATTACACTGGATCAATCAGGCTGCTCGCGACGCGATTTGCGTTGCTTCTTTCGATTCTTGCACTGTTGGGCGAGGTGGCGATGGCTCGGGACGCGTCACAGGACGACACGATATCGGCACCGCAATTCACGGGGGCGCCGTCGTTGGAGACGAC
Source organism: Methylosinus sp. H3A (assembly GCF_015709455.1). NCBI lineage: Bacteria > Pseudomonadati > Pseudomonadota > Alphaproteobacteria > Hyphomicrobiales > Methylocystaceae > Methylosinus > Methylosinus sp. H3A. The sequence goes on along the minus strand of NZ_JADNQW010000005.1, from coordinate 3,808,296 downwards.
GCCGGTCGATATCCGCATGAGTGGCAAGCGATGGCGCATTCCGAGGAATTTCCTCGAAACGGCGAGGCTTCACAAGAGGTATATCGACATCACGAATTATGTGAACGAGGCGGTGCTGACGATCGTCACGACTTTTCCTGAATTTAGGGAGCTACGCCCGCCACCATTCGTTGCTACAAGCCTCTGGGCGCTTGTCAGAATACAATTCTTGTGGACTTTCTTGGGCAAGACAACAACGACGAACCCGCCGTGCGAAACAGGCCGGCGATCAGAGATGCCGCGCAGGCGCCGCAGGCAGGGCCATATGGGCTCGTCAAAGTCGCGACCAGAATTTCGCTAGTTCCGAGGGACGTCTACGTCTTCCGCGGCGACTCCGATGAAAGCTCGGTCGTCATCGGGTGCCCGCAAGAAGACCATGACAAGAGTAGACCTTTGCCGAATCTATGTCGACTTTCATGGGACGCCGTTCCTGTATCGCTATGAGAAATATCTGCTGCCCCACTGGCGCAAGATTCACGACGGAATCACTCGCCTGCTCGATTCGTTTTATGTCGGAGAGATGCGGTGAGACGTAAAACGATTTGCGAATGGGCCTCTCGTTTGCGCGACTCGGATCGTCCGAGTCGGCTCCATGAAATGATTTCTCGCCTTGGACATTGCGTGGGATCAATCAGGCTGCTCGCGACGCGATTTGCGTTGCTTCTTTCGATTCTTGCACTGTCGGGCGAGGCGGCGATGGCTCGGGACGCGTCACAGGACGACACGATATCGGCGCCGCAATTCACGGGGGCGCCGTCGTTGGAGACGACGCCGGTCGACATCCGCATGAGCGGAAATCGATGGCGCATTCCAAGGAATTTCCTTGAGATAGCCATGCTTTACAAGACGTATACGGACCCCGAGAATTACACCAACACGGCGTCACTCACGATTGTCACGACTTTCCCAGAGTTGACCGGAGCTACGCCCGCCACCATTCGTTGCTACAAGCCTCTGGGTGCCTGTCCGAATACGATCATCTTGGACTCTCTCGGGCCTGGTAGCAGAAACGAACCCTCCGCGCGAAACGGGCCGGCGATCAGAGACGCGGCGCAGGCGGCGCAGGCAGGGCCATATGGGCTCGTCAAAGTCGCAACCAGGATTTCGCTGGTTCCGAAGGATGTCTACGTCTTCCGCGGTGATTCTGACGAAAGCTCGGTCGTCATTGGCTGCCCACAGGAAGACGGCGACAAAATAGACCTGTGCCGGGTCTATATCGACGTTCATGGGACGCCGTTCCTGTATCGCTACAAGAAATATCTGCTGCCTCACTGGCGCGAGATTCACGACGGAATCATGCATTTGTTTCATTCGTTTTATGTCGGAGAGATACAATGACGCTTCGTCTGTCGTCCGAGGCTTTGAGCCAAATCAACACGCTTATATCGAACGCCGGCAATTCGCAGCGATACGCTCAAGCATATACGATTGCTCTGAACGATCTCCAAAGCACATATGGCGGCCTCGTTTTGAATCCGGATGACCAAGACGTGGTGCGTTGGCTCGGGATAGCGGAGCAGGTCAACTCGGGCGCACAAAATCCGGTCGCCGTGCTCATCCGGGCGAATAATCAAGCCGCGCTCGCCTATGAGCGAGGCCAGATCATCGATCTGTTCGGTCCAGAACAACAGGCGTCGTCGGACGCGGTCGCTAAAGCTTTTTTCGATGACATCCGACCCGACAGATCGCTCCCGAATTTTAAGGACATCCAAAAAATAGACGCCGGTACCGGCCTCCAGAGCCTGGGTCTCAGCCGCGCCGCCTGGGGCGGGGCGGTGCCGACCGAGATCAGCGGAATAGCGACAGGCTTCAACGACAATTCCTATATTCTGACCTTGACGCCCGCCGAGCAGCGCGAGGCGTTTTTAAATCACCTCAACGCTCTCGACACGACGGCCGCATTTTTTGCGGGCACGGCCTTGGGGCTTTCGCCGGAACAGCGCGATTCGCTCGACCGCAGCATCGCCAAGCTGGACGCGCAGCTTCACCACGGGGCCGACATGGCCATTGACGCGCTGAGCGGCACGGCCGACCTCGTGGATAATGCGATTTCCGGTGGTTGGAAGGCAATGCTCCGACTGTTCGGGGAAACCACCGCTGCGAACAGTTTCAACACATCCGCCGTCGGTAGTCTTTTGAACGACATCGAAACCGATCTCGCCGGCCTCTATTTCGTTCGGCCCGGCGACACCTACGGCTCGATCGCGCAAGCACTCGGTCTGCCGGGCGTCACGGGAAGCATTCTGGCGCGGTTGAACAATGACGCGAGCGGAACATTGCTCGTCGAAGGCGGCCTGGTTAATGTTGTGACGAACGCCTACTCGCTCGGATCGCAATCGGCGACGCTCACATCGGGCGCAGGCCATCTTTTGATCGTCGATCGAGCCTCCGGCCTATTATTGACGACGGCGCCGAGACCGGATGGTTCGGCTGCGGGTCTGCTCGAATTCGTCAACTCCGATGGAGGGACGGTCGCGACATTCGATCAGGCCGCCATCGGGAGCCTGACGTTGGTCGGCGGAAATTACGGCGTCGGCATTCTCGACCAGAATGGGGCGGCGGCCGGATCGATCACGATCGGTTCCAGCATCGTCGCTCATTTCGGATCGACGACGCTCGATTTGACCGGCGCTCCGAGCGGCGTCAGCTGGACGGATGGTCGATTGAATGTGCCTTTCTACCGTAATGCCGTGGGCGAGCTCGATCATGTCTATTCGCTCGACGCCAACGGCAATCTGGTTTTGACCGGGACGCGCTTCGTCGCAGTCGAGCCTTCCAGCGTCAGCCAAGCTCTGAATGGCGTCTCGGCCTTGCAGGCTACCGTCGATTCCACGGTCGGCGTCACAAATCCTTCCGGCGCGGCCGACAACTCCCGCCTCGACGTGGGCGGTGGCAACTGGTCGAACGGCGCGCCGGCGCAGCAGAATCCGGCGCTCGCCGATCCGCAGCCCAATGCGCCTGGCGGGCTCGGCTTCGCCTCCGGCGCGTTCCACGCGGCGACGCCCAATATCAACACTAACGGCTATCTCCCCGTCGCGCAGAACTATCTCGTCACCGGCAATGTCAATTGGGCCCGCCAGACCGTGCAGGCGGCTTTCGATGATTTCGCGCAGCGAATCGACAATAACGGCGGCGTCTATGTTGGCACGCCGGAGATCGTCGGCACGCCGAATAATTATCTCACGGCATTCCGGTACAGCGCGCTCGAGGCGCAAGCCACAACGCTGCAAAACATCGATCCTCTGGTCCTCGATCTCGACGGCGACGGAATCGAGCTGACGAGCTGGATCGAGACCAACATCTTCTTCGACACGCTCGGCGACGGCAAACTGCATCAGACCGGCTGGGTCGCCGATCACGACGGAATTCTCGCGCTCGATCTCGATGGCAATGGCAAGATCGACAGCATCAAGGAAACCATCTCCGTCCATTACAACGGCGGAAGTTTCGCCGATGGCATAGCCGCCCTCGCCAGCCTCGCGCAGCCGGGCGCGACCAGCTTCTCCCGCGCCACCTCGCTCACCAATGCGGCCACCGGCCGTCTCTATTTCGATGATCTGCGCGTGTGGGTCGACGCGAATCACGACGCCAAGACCGACGCCGGCGAGTTGAAGACGCTCGGCGAGCTCGGCGTCGCCTCGATCAGCCTCGTCGGAGCCGGAAACACGGGCGAGAACATCGCCGGCAACGACATATTGAACCGCACGACCTTCACCAAGACCGACGGGACGACCGGACAAATCGCGAGCGTCGATTTTCAGGTCGAAGGCGCGGCGATCACGACCAGCACTCTCGGCGGCGCGACGGTGATCAAATCCGAAGGCGCGGCGAGCGTCACCTCCTATGTGGTGACGGATGGCGCCGGCCATTCGATCACCGCCTCGAGCTTCACGCTGGCCGACGGAACCCATCCCAACGCCTTTTATTCGACGACGGGCAATGACAGCTTCCTGGTCGACGCGACCGATATGCGCTCCTATTGGCTCGGCGGCGGCAGCGGATCGCTGACGCTGCGAGGCGGCGCGGGCAATGACGTGCTGCTCATCAACGCCGCCACGGCGCAGGCCAATATAGACGGCGGCGGCGGCTTCGACATCGTCAAGGTGAACGACACGCGCGGCGTGACGCTCGATCTGGCAGCGGCGCATGTGGAGGAGGCGATCGGCGACATCGGCGACGATGTGTTCAACGCCTCGGGCATGACGGCGAACGCCTTCCTCGACGGCGCCGGAGGAAATGACATTCTCATCGGCGGAATCGCCAATGACGCGATCGGCGGCGGAGCGGGCGACGACTATATCGACGGCGGACGCGGCAATGACATTCTGCGCGGCGGCGACGGCCGCGATCTGATCTTCGGCGGCGAGGGCGACGATCTCGTGTTCGGCGAGGGCGGCGACGACACGCTGGTCGGCGGCGCGGTGTCGGGGGCGAGCGGCGCCAATATGCTCGAAGGCGACGAGGGCAATGATCTCTTGATCGGAACCGGCGGCTATACGGTGGCGCGCTATCGCGGCTCCTTCTCCGAATACAGCTTCACGCGCAACGCCGACGGGACCTTCACCATCGCGGACAGTCAGGCGGGGCGTGACGGAACCGATATTCTAAAGGACATTTCGGCGCTCGATTTCACCGACATCAGTCAGGTGCCGGTGAACGCGAGCCTGCCCAATTACGGCTATGGCATGCCGGTGAACGATCGCATCCAAGTGTCCGGCTCCGGCCCTTATGTGATCGCGGCCGCTGCCCTTCTCGCCAATGACAAGAATTACGCCGGCCTGTCGCTGTCGATTCGCGAGCTTCTCGATGTGAACGGCAATACGATCGCGCGGGGCGCGAGCGGCGCTGTGGTCGGCGGCGTGGCGGCGCTGTCCGCCGAAGGCGCGACCATCACTTTTACGCCGACGGCCGGCTTCGCCGGCGTGATGAAATTCAAATATCATGTATCGGACAGCGCCGGAAAGACAGGCGCGATCGTGCAGCAGGTCGGCACGACCAATACGGCCGAAGTGACCGGCGCGGTCTATCTCCACACGCCAGATCTCCCGTCCGAGGAACTGTTCGATCAGCAATGGTATCTGCCGGAGATCAATATACTCCCGGTGTGGAAGGACTATACCGGCAAGGGCGTCAAGGTCGCTGTTTTCGATCCTAGCGGAAACGTCGACCGGACGCATCCGGACCTTGCGGCGAACGCCCGGGAGTCGATCAAGAACAATGGCGACCCGGGAGTAGAGCGTTATGGAGCTCATGCGACGCTGGTCGCCGGGGTGATCGGCGCTGCTCGGGACGGCGAGGGCGTTGTCGGCGTCGCCTATGACGCCACCGTCGGCTCGGTCTCGCTGCCGACCGACGCGACCACAAATCTCGTAAATCTGCGGCTATGGAAGAATTACGACGTCGTGAACAACAGCTGGAGTTTCAATCCGGCTTTCTTGGACAGCTTCCTCGTCAATCCGGCTTATGAGAGCGCCTATTACGAAGCGGTCAGTCAGGGCCGCGGAGGCAAGGGTACTGTTTTGGTCTTTGCCGCGGGCAATGATCGCGCGACACGCAACACCAATGATCTGAACGAGACCAACTCTCTCTACGGCATTACGGTCGCGGGAATCAACGCCAAGACCGATCTTCCGTCGCTGACGATCGCTCCGGGGCCGTTCAGCACGCGAGGAGAGACGATCCTCGTGTCGGCGCCGGGCTCGAACATCGTCTCGACCAGCGAAATCCTGACGAGTTCGACGGGCACGGCCTTCGGTAGTGATTACGCCACGGCGGAAGGCACCTCTTTCGCGACGCCGATCGTCTCGGGCGTCGTGGCCCTCATGCTCGAGGCCAATCCCGATCTCGGCTATCGCGACGTGCAGGATATTCTGGCCTATTCCGCCCGCAAGGTGAATGATTCGGCCACGACATGGCAGACCAATCTCGCGAAGAATTGGAATGGCGGCGGTCTCCATTATAGCCGGGATTACGGTTTCGGCGAGATCGACGCGCGCGCCGCCGTGCGCTTGGCCGAAAGCTGGCAGGGCCAGAAGACCGTCGGCGCTCTGCTGGAGACCGGCTGGGGATAAAGCCAGACGGCGACCGTCGGAAATGGCGCGCACCTCATCATAGACTCCCAGGGCGCTCGATATGAGTATGCCAAAACCTTCTCAATTTCATATGCGCCGACGGTTTCTGGGATGCAGGTCGAGCATGTCGAGGCAGATGTCGATCTGGACGTCGACGCTTATCCTCTCAATGACATCAAGGTCATTCTCGAGCCGGTGCATACGACTGTCAACACGTTGAATTGGTATGGAACGATCTATACTCTCACCAATTACAATTACGTCGACAGCCAGGCGTCTACTTTGCTCGACGGCGAGCAATCGGTCCCGAGCGACGCGAGCTACGTGACCACCGCCGACGGGCATCGGCATCTCCGATTCGTATACGGCTCTGTGAAATATCGCGGAGAGAATCCTGGCGGCGATCTGTGGGTCCTTCGGATCATACGCAATTCGACGGGCCAGGAAGTGACGCCTTCGGCCAATTGGAGCATTCGCTTCTTCGGGGCGAGCGCATCGGACGCGCAGCAGTGGATATTCACAGACGAATATGCCGGCGGCGCCAGCATTACGCCGGTCAGCAACGCGGACAGCTTCAATGCCGCCGCCGCCACCGGCAACAACACGATTGATCTGCGGGGCGGAACCACCGACTCCCTGATCAACGGCAAGGCGGTGACGCTCAACGGCGATCTCGCCAAGGGATTCGGCGGAGACGGCAATGACGTTCTGATCGCCAATGCGTCCGGCGATGAGCTCGATGGAGGCCGCGGGAACGATCAACTCGTCGGCGGCGCCGGCAATGACACACTGGACGGCGGCCCAGGCAATGACGCGCTGACTGGCGGCGGCGGCTACGATACATATATTTTCGACGCCGATTATGGCCAGAGCGTCATCGTCAACGGCGTCGCCACGAATGCCGGGCCGAGCGGCGAGCTCGCTATGGGCGGTGGCGTTTCTCTATTCGACCTCCGGTTCATGCGGTCCGGCAATGATCTCGTCATCACCGTGATCGGCACCGAGAGTCGAGTCGCTGTCCGCGACTGGTTCGCCGGGGCATATGCGCAGCTTACGAAGCTCACCTTCTCTGACGGGTCGCAAATTGGCGCATCCGCGATCACCGCGCTGGCCGCGCTCGCCGATGCGCCGAGCGGCATGATCGAGAACGCCGGCAATATGGTTCTCGTGGCGGCAGGCAATAATTACGGGCTCTACGGCAAGGACGGCTCGGGGAATCCGACGACGGGGCCGCTCCTTCGATATCAGGGCGCCGCCGTGACGCCGGGCCAGTTCTCCGGGTGGTCGCTGGTGGCCGCGCAACAAACCGCGAGCGGTTATGTGGCGGCGCTCTGGAATGCGGCGCTCACGTCGTATTCGATCTGGAACGTCGACGCCAGTGGCAATTACGTTACCAGTGTGGGCCTAGAGAAGAATGACCCTCGTCTGTGGTCGTATGAGACGCAGTTCAATTTCGATCTCAGCGGCGACGGCAAGATCGGCGCGCCGCTTTCGCCGAGCGGCGCGATCGAGAACGCCGGCAATGTCGCTCTCGTGGCGTTGGGCGGTTATTACGGCCTCTACGGCAAGGACGGCGCGGGGAATCCGACGAAGGGGCCGCTCCTGCGATATGAGGGCGCCGCCGTGACTACCGGCCAGTTCTCCGGGTCGTCGCCGGTGGCTGCGGAAAAAACGGCGAGCGGTTATGTGGCGGCGTTCCGGAGTATGGACGGCACATTGTTTTCGATCTGGAACGTCGACGCCGACGGCAATCACCTTTCCCATGTAGGCGTCGCGGAGAACGACCCGGGGCTGTGGTCGTATGAGACGCAGTTCGATTTCGACCTCAACCGCGACGGCAAGATCGGCGCGCCGATTTCGCCGAGCGGGGTGATCGAAAACACCGGCAATGTCGCCCTCGTGACGGTCGGCGGCTATTACTGGCTCTACGGCAGGGACGGCGCCGGGAATCCGACGGCGGGGCCAGTCCTGCGATATCAGGGCGCCGGCGTGACGCCGGGCCAGTTCTCCGGATGGTCGCTGGTCGCCGCGGAACAAACCGCGAGTGGCTATGTGACGGCGTTCCGGAGTGCGGATCTCACATCGTTTTCGATCTGGAAGGTCGACGCCGACGGCAATTATGTTTCCGGCGTGGGCGTCGCGGAGAACGACCCGGGTCTGTGGTCGTATGAGACGCAGCTCGGTTTCGACCTCGACGGCGACGGCAAGATCGGCGCGCCGATTTCGCCGAGCGAGGTGATCGAAAACGCCGGCAATGTCGCCCTCGTGACGGTGAGCGGCTATTACTGGCTCTACGGCAGGGACGGCGCCGGGAATCCGACGGCGGGGCCGGTCCTGCGATATCAGGGCGCGGGCGTGACGCCGGGCCAGTTCTCCGGGTGGTCGCTGGCGGCCGCGGAAAAAACGGCGAGCGGCTATTTGGCGGCGTTCCGGAGTGCGGATTTCACGTCGTTTTCGATCTGGAGCGTCGACGCCGACGGCAATTACGTTACCAGTGTGGGCGTCGCGGAGAACGACCCCGGTCTGTGGTCGTATGAGACGCAGTTCAGTTTCGATCTCAACAGCGACGGCAAGATCGGCGCGCCGGTTTCCCCGAGCGATGTGATCGAAAACGCCGGCGATGTCGCTCTCGTGACGGTCGGCGGCTATTACTGGCTCTACGGCAGGGATGGCGCCGGGAATCCGACGACGGGGCCGGTCCTGCGATATCAGGGCGCGGGCATGACGCCCGGCCAGTTCCCCGGGTGGTCGCCAGTCGGCGCGGAGGCGACTGCGAATGGCTACGAAGTCGCCCTCCAATCGACCGGAAAACAGTTCCTGATATGGAACGTCGACAAGAGCGGCAATTACCAATCCGGCGCGGAGTTGGGCGGCGCTCTCGATAATGCGGACGGGAGCGGCGGCCTTTTCCTGCAAGGCGATGACCTGACCATAACGCTTTCTCCGACACAATCGACCGTGGCTACGGCGGCCGGAAACGCATTTACATTCGGCGGGCATGTGTCCGAATCGATCACGGCCTTTGGTCTGACCGACGAGACATTCGTTTTTACGCCCGGAGCGGGCCAGGACATTCTCTACGGCTTTGTGGCCGGTGGCGGGATAGGACACGACACGCTGCAGTTCAACGCCTCGGCTTTCGGCGCCGGCCTGACCGCGGCCGATCAAAACGCCGATTGGCAGGCGTTGTTGGCGCATACGGCGAATAACGCCGCCGGCTCCGCGGTGATCGCAGATGTGTTCGGCGACAGCATCATCCTCAGCGGCCTTTCAAAAGCGTCGCTGACCGCGAGCGATGTGCGATTCGTTTGAATACAGCTTCGACGATTTCCGGCGCGGATCGGGGCGAGACGTCCATGGGGAATTGGACGGTCGACATCGCCGATGCGGGCGGGGCGGCGTCGCAAGCCGTCGTGACCGGAGTAGAGGCGCTGTTCGAAGGCGCTCCCACGCCGTCGAATGCGCGTGGTCAGGCCTATCTCTACATCGATGAGTTTGCCCAATTGTCCAGCGCTTCGACCGGCTTCGATCTGAACGCGGGTAGTTCCGACAGCACCATTGACGGTCGGAGTTTGTCGATCGCGGTCGATGCTCATGTCGACGGAGTCCATCTCGGAGACGGGAGCGGAGTCGTGGTCGGAAATAGCGAAGGAGACATATTCAGCTCGGGGAGAGGCTCCGACGTCTTCTACGATGGGAGTGGACAGGACAGTTTCGTATTCCATAATGACTTTTATCACGACGCAATCGACGGTTTCGGCTCAAACGACACGATCCAGTTCGATCAATCCGTGTTCGCCGACTGGGCGCATCTTCTCGGCGCGACTCGACAAGCGGGAGCGGATAAGATCATCACGTTGGACGCTGCTGACTCGCCGGGCCGGTCCCGATCATGAATGTGCGAATGGAAAAAGGCGTAACCGGCGAGACGATCGACTCCGGCTTACAGGCGCTTTGCGGGATCGCCGCCTATTATCGCATCCCTGCGGACGCAGCGCAGATTCGACGTGAGCTCGCGCTGAGCGACGCGCCGGCGAATTCGCAGGACCTCCTGCGCGCCGCTCTGCTCGTCGGCCTCAAGGCGCGTATCGTTACTCGGCTCGATCCCGATCGGCTCGCCGTGCTGCCGGCGCCGTCGATCCTGCGACTGCGCGAAGGCGCCTATCAGGTATTCGGGGGCCGTCTGCCTTCGGGCCTCTATCGGATCGTGGATCCGATCACGCGCATCGACCGTGAGCTGACGATCGAGCAGCTCGTCGCCGCAATTCAGCCGGAAGCGATATTGATCGCCCGTAAGCTCGGCGGCACTGGCGTCGATCCGCAGACTTTCGGCTTCAAATGGTTCCTCCCCTCGATCTGGCGGTATCGCCGGCCATTGGCGCATGTGATCCTCGCCTCCTTCTTCGTGCAGATATTCGCGCTGGTGACGCCCTTGTTCTTTCAGGTGGTGATCGACAAGGTCTTGAGCCACAAGGGCTACGACACGTTGTTCGTGCTCGTCGGCGGCCTTGCGGTCATAGGCATTTTCGATGTCGTTCTACAATATTTGCGCACCTATGCGCTGTCGCATACGACCAACCGCATAGATGTCGAGCTCGGGCGGCGGCTGTTCTATCATTTGTTTCGTTTGCCGATGCAATATTTCGAGACCCGCTCGGCTGGGCAGACGGTCGCGCGCGTGCGCGAACTCGAGACGATCCGTTCCTTCCTCACCGGACAGGGGCTGTTCTCGGCGCTCGATATCTTCTTCACCATCGTCTTCATCATCGTCCTCCTCGCCTATTCGTGGAAGCTGACGCTCATCGTCCTCGCCTCGGTTCCGCTCTATCTGCTCATCGCCTTTCTCGTCCGTCCGGTGCTGCGCGAGCTCATCAACGAGAAGTTCAACCGCGGCGCGGAGAGCCAGCAGATGCTCGTCGAAGCGATCGTCGGCGTGCAGACGATCAAGGCGTCGGCCGTGGAGCCGGCGATGCAGATGCAATGGGAGGAGAAGCTCGCCGCCTATGTCTCCTCCTCCTTCGACGCGGGCTTGGTCGGCGCCGGCGGGCAGAGCGCCATTCAATATGTCACCAAGCTGACCAGTGCCGCCCTGTTGCTGTTCGGCGCCAAGGCGGTGATCGACGGCGAATTGTCGGTCGGCGAGCTCGTCGCATTCAATATGATCGCCGGCCAGGTCGCGCAGCCCATCCTGCGCCTGTCGCAAATCTGGCAGGACTTCCAGCAGGTGCAGATATCGATCGACCGCCTCGGCGACATTCTCAATGTGCCGACCGAGCCGCTGAATGTCGCGCATGGCAATCTTCCGCCGGCGAAGGGCGCCATCGAATTGCGCAATGTGACGTTCCGCTATCGCCCCGGCGCGCCGGAGGCTCTGAAGAATGTCTCGCTGACGATCCGGCCCGGCGAGGTCATCGGGATCGTCGGGCGGTCTGGCTCCGGCAAGTCGACGCTGACCAAGCTCATTCAACGTTTCTACCTGCCCGAGGAGGGGCAGGTGCTCGTCGATGGGGTCGACCTCTCGCAGGTCGGTCCCGCCTGGCTGCGCGCGCAGATCGGCGTCGTCCTCCAGGAAAATCTGCTCTTCAACCGCTCGATCCACGACAATATCGCGCTGTCGGGCTCCATGCCGCGCGCTCGGGTGATGGCGGCGGCGCGGCTCGCCGGCGCCGATGATTTCGTGAGCCGGCTGCCGCGAGGCTATGACACGATCATCGAAGAGCGCGGCGCCAATCTCTCCGGCGGCCAGCGTCAACGTCTGGCGATCGCCCGCGCGCTCGCCATGAATCCGCCGATGCTGATCTTCGACGAGGCGACCAGCGCGCTCGACTACGAGAGCGAGCGCATCATTCAGAAGAACATGCTCGAAATCGTCAAAGGCCGAACGGTCATCATCATCGCTCATCGGCTACAGGCGGTGCGGCCCTGCCACCGCATCGTTGGCGTCGACGAAGGCCGCATCGTCGAGATCGGCGCGCATGACGAGCTGCTGCGCAGGAACGGACTCTATGCGCATCTCTGGGCGCTGCAAAACGATCTGGCGGGGGCGTGATGTCTTTTTTGAAGCATTTCGCGGACAAGGAGACCGAATTCGTCCGGCGCCAAATGGTGCGCTCCGACCAGGAGTTCCTGCCCGCGGCGCTCGCCATATCGGAGACGCCGCCTTCGCCGATCCAGATCGGTCTCCTCTGGAGCATCTGCCTGCTCGCGATCCTCGCCATCGGCTGGAGCTATTTCGGTCAGATCGACATTCTAGCCACAGCGCAGGGAAAGATTCAGCCCTCGGGCCGGGTCAAGACGGTCCAGCCGCTGGAGATCGGCAAGGTGGTCGCCGTCCAGGTCGAGAACGGCCAGCATGTCGCGACGGGCGATGTGCTGATCGAGCTCGATCCGACCGAAGCCTTCGCCGACGAGACGTCGTCGCGAGCGGCTCATGCGGCGTTCCGCGCCGAATGGCTGCGCCGGAAGGCGGCAATCGCCGCCGCGGAAAGGCGCGATATCGCTCGCCCACCGACGATCGTCTGGCCGGAGGACATTTCCGAGGAGATAAGAGCACGTGAGCAACGGGTGCTCGACGGAGACCTGTCACAATTGAGGGCGGCCGTGCTGAGTTTCGACGCGCAGATCGTCGAGAAGCGCGCAGAGGAAAAGCGTCTCGAGAATACGATCGCCGCTCAGGAGACACTGATCGACACATTGACGAAGCGGGTCTCCATGCGGACCGCCCTCGTCGCGCGCAAGGCGATCGCGGCGGCGAGCCTCATCGACGCGCAGGAAGCGTTGCAGAGCCAACAGACCGCGCTCGCGACACAAAAGGGACAACTCGCGGAGGCGCGCGCCAATGTCGACGTGCTGACGAAGGAGCGCGACAAGGCGTTCGGCGCCTTCCTCGCCGACAATGCGCAGAAGCTCTCCGAGGCCGGACGGCAGATCGACGACCTCGAGCAGAAATCATCGAAGGCGCATGCGCGGGCCGGTCATATGACGCTCTCGAGCCCGATCGCCGGCGTGGTCATGGGCCTATCCGTCACCTCGAGGAATCAGGTGGTAACGCCCGGCGAAGAGCTCATGCGCATCATTCCGGACGACGCTGGCCTCGAGATCGAATGCTACGCGCAGAACAAGGACATCGGCTTCATCCAGACCGGCCAGACGGCCGTGATCAAGATCGAGTCCTTTCCCTTCACGCGCTACGGTTCGCTCGACGGACATGTCACGCGGGTGGCGCGCGACGCGATCCCGGAGCCCGACGCGCAGACCATTGAAGGCAATCCGGCCAAGACGACGAAGTCGAGCTATTTCGGCGGCGGGCAACGCACGCAGAACCTCGTGTTTCCGGTGACTGTGGCGCCCGACAGCCGGATCATGAACGTCGATGGGCAGGCCATTCCTCTGTCTCCGGGAATGGCGGTCTCGGTCGAGATCAAGACAGGCAAGCGTCGAATTCTCGAATACCTGTTCTCCCCGCTGGTCGAGACCGCGTCGCGCGCCATGAGAGAGAGATGAGCGATACTCGACGCCACATGTAAAAGCGCATGGCGTCGTTCAGTCTTCATCGGGGCCACTGTGAGAGTTCCGCGTTATGGCGTTTCAATTTTGGGCGATCCTACGCGTCTACAATGCGTCGCGCGCTTTCGATCTCGCGACGATCGCGGCCGTCTCCATCCTCTCCCTTTGTCCTTCGGCTTCGCGCATCGCTCGCGCGGAGACGATGAAGTCTTCGCTCGCTCGGGCCTATCTCGGCAATCCCGACCTGAACCAGCAGCGGGCCAATGTAAGCGCCCGCAACGAGGACGTCGCGAAAGCGGCGGGCGGCGGCATGCGGCCGAAGCTGAACGCGTCGATCAATGGCGGTCCGCAGCTCAATCGCCTCCGTCAGCCCGCCGGCCGCAACAGCAGCAATGAGCGGGTCTACAGCACGGAACATGTCATCGGAGAACCCCGCGCCGCTTCATTCGGGCTGACGCAGACGTTGTTCGACGGCTGGCGGACCGATAATTCGATCCGGCAGGCCGAGGCGAATGTCTTCGCGGCTCGTGAAACCACGCGCATCACAGAACAGGCGACGCTACTGAACGGCGCGACCGCCTATATGAATGTCTTGCGCGACACCGCCGTCGTGTCGCTGCGAAAAAGCAACATCGCCGTTCTGGAGGAGCAATTGCGCGTGACGCGCGACCGCGCCGAGCTCGGCGATACGACATTGACCGACGTTGCGCAGGCGCTGGCCGCGCTCGCGCATGCGCGAACGGAATCCTACGCAGCGCAAGCGGCGCTCGACGCGAGCGCCGCGAGCTTCCGGCAGATCATCGGCGTCGAGCCCGGTCGCCTCGATCCTGCGCCGCCGATCGAGGAGCTCCTGCCCAAGACAGTGGAGGAGGCCACGGCGATCGCGCTCGTCGAGCATCCCGGCGTCGTCGCCGCCATGAGGCAGGTCGATGCCGCGGATTATGCGGTGAAGGTCGACGAGGGCGCGCTGCTGCCGACGCTTTCCGCGAGCCTTCAAGTCAATCAACAATATGATTCGTTCTTCGGCATCCCCGGCGCACGGCAATTCACCGCGCAGGCGAGCGGCGCGCTCAACATCCCGATCTATCAGGGCGGCGTCGAATATGCGTCGATCCGCCAGGCGAAGGCCCAATTGCGCCAGGCGCGCTTCAATGCTGATGTTCAGCGCGATGCCGTTCGCGCCGGGGTCGTCACGAGCTTCGGCCAACTCCGCAACGCGAAGGCGTCCGTCGCCTCTGGCCGCGTCGCCGTGAAGGCAGCCGAAGCGGCGCTGAAGGGCGTGCACGACGAGGCCCGGTTCGGCCAGCGAACGACGCTCGACGTGCTCAATGCGCAGCAGACGGTGCTCAACGCGCGGGTCGATCTGGTCACGGCGCAGCGGGACCGCGTCGTCGCCGGCTATGCTATCCTCGGCGCGATCGGCAGTCTCTGCGCCGAGCGGCTGAATCTCGACGCGAATATCTACGACCCGACGGCGAACCTCGAGGAAACCAAGGGCAAATGGATCGGGCTCGACACCCCATAAGGGCGGTAGCAGCCACGGCACGCCGCCGCGCCCGACGGTTCCATACAATCCGCCCGCCGTGCGCGGCGGCGCCCGGTGGCGAAAGCGTGCTATCGTTTGCAAATCGGGCACAAACTGGGCGTAGCAGCGCTGTGCCGAGATCGGTTTGGGGGAGAATGGCTGCGGCGCGCCGACTACATCCGCGCGGACGCTCTGGGGCGCGAGCTGCGCCTGCCGAAGGTCGCGACGATCACGCGCCCGCGAAGGTCGCGATCCGCTCTTGGCCATGACGCTCGGCGTGATCGAGCGCGAAAGCGAGAGACGCCAACGTCTTCCCGCCGCCGGTCGGCACGGTGAGCGTGAAGAGGCCGCGCTCCATCTCCGCCCGTTTACGCACATGGGCGAAAATTTCCGCGCGCAGGGCGTACACTGTGGTGTCGCTCGCGCTAGCGGGCATTGCCGCCATATGCGCGGTCGACGCTGGGGCCTCCCTCGAGCCGTTTCTGGTTTCGAGATGGAGTTAGGTGGATTGATAATTTAAATTATTATATCAACGATATAAGTGTTCGCATCTTTGTCCTGTCCGGCGCGCTAGTCGCGACGGCGACCGGTTCACCCGATCCCGAAAACCCGCTCGAACAGCCAATAGGCGCCGACGCAAGCGATGACGCCAGAGCCGGCGCGCACAAGGCGTGGGTCGCGCAGCCCATGGGTGAAAATCCGGTCGATCGCCAGGAGCAGCGGCAGCACCACCAGCACCACGCCGATCTGCCCGGCCTCGACGCCGAGATTGAAGCTCGCCAGCGCCGGCACGAGGGCGCGCTGCGGCACGCCGATCTCGATGAGGCCGCTCGCAAAGCCGAATCCGTGGATGAAGCCGAAGACGAAAGTGTCGCGCCAGCGGCCTTCGACCTTGCAGGTGAAGAAATTCTCGACCGCGACATAGATGATCGACAGCGCGATCGCGACCTCCACCCAGCGGCTCGGTAGATCGACGAGGCCGAGCGCCGCCAGCGACAGGGTCACAGAATGCGACACGGTGAAGGCGGTCACCAGCTTCACCACCGGCCAGACGCGCGTCGCCCATAGCATCACTGCTATCAGAAAGCACAAATGATCGTAACCGGTCATGATATGCTCGACGCCGGCCGCGAAAAACTTCGGCGCGAGCTGCCAGGGCGTCAGCAGCGGCTTGGAGAGATCGACCATCGCGTCGCCGGGGAAGATCATCACCTCGCCCGGAGCCGGCTCCAGGCCCTGGAGCTGCGCCTCGGTCAGTCGCTCTCCCGCGTCGCGTTCGCCGACGCCGACGAGATGTTTGGCGCGCTTTCCTTGCGCCTCGAGCAGCTTGTAGGGGTTGTAGAAGATCTGCTCGGAAACGGCGCTGCAATTCATGCGCAGCACGACTTTCGAGTCGCGCGGATTGGCCGGGTCGGCGCCCACCGAGACGACCTCGCTCGGGCAGGTCTCTCCGGCTGCGTTCTGCAGCGCGACGCGGCTCTGAATGAATTTGCCGATCATCGCCTCGATCATGCCCGGCTCGGTGAGATCGACATCGGCCTGGTTCGGCTTATTCTCGGCGAACATGCGCTCGATGTCGGCGCCGAGAAAGCCGACATCGACGCGATAGCGGCCGTCTCCTTCGGGAACGATGCGGCTGCTGGAAATATCGGCCGTGTGGGCCTTCGCCACGCCCGCGCCGCCGACGCCCAACAGAATGACGATGAGCAGAGCGATGGGCGAAAGCGCCATTCCTGTCGACTCCCTTGACGCCTCGCGACAAGGCGGCGTATGCACGAAATCTAGATAGTGCATATCATGCCAGCCTTGACAAGGTCGGCGGTCCCGAGGGCGGTCGGGCGCCGCACCGCACAATCGCGAGTGGAGCGCGCGCCTTGCTCGCGCTCGAGAGGCCGCTTAGCATCGACGGATGCACGACAAACGGAAACCATGATCCTTCCCGCCGCGGCTCCCGCAAGCAATCGAGATCGAACCGTCGTTTTTCGCAGGGCGGCTGCGCGCATGAGCGCGTATCTCTTACTGGGCTCGGCGATAGGTCTGTCGATCGGCGGCGCGCCCTGCGCATTTGCGCGCGGGAGCGGCTCGGAGACGGCCCCGACCGATCGCCTGTCGCATTTCGAGACGCCTTCGGCGCTCGGGCTGCTCGGTCCGTCGCAGGAGCCGCCGCAGCGGGCGGAGCGGCCCATTCTGCTGGCTCATGCGATCGTCGTGCGGACCTCCCCGGCGCAGGACGGCGTCGCCGCCGGCAGTATCGGCAAGGTCGATGTCTGGTACGACGCCGGCATAAGGGACGCCTTCGCCGCTCTGGCGGTGATCAGCGCTTCCGGCGAGCGTGTCGACAAGCGTGATGCGGCGATCGACCGAGCCGACCCTGCCCATGTCTCGGTGAGCGTCAATCCGCTCGGCCCCGGCAAATATACGGTTCGCTATCGCGCTTTGTCGGCCGATGGACATCTCGTCAGCGGCGCTTGGGATTTCGAGGTCCGACCCTGAGAGGCGCGAAGGCGAGCGACGAGCGGCCGTCTTCGCGCGACGAGAAAAAGCCGCTCGACCAAGGGGAAAGGACAAATCGGCGATGAGCCCCAACGGCCGGATGAATCTAATGTTGTTCCTCGTCGTCGTCGTGATCGCCGCCGGCAATGTCGCCGCCTTTTCTTACTCTCTGTGGGGGCCCTCCTTCAGTCTTTATTGGAATGATTTTCTCGACGCGCATTTCTATCGGCCGGCCGTCAAGGCGGGCGACCGCACAATCGCGAATTGCCTCAAGGTGAGCGACTTTTATTCGGCGCGGCTGACGACCTATTTCCTCGCAGACTCGGATAAGAGCGCCGGCGGGCCGACCAATGATCTCAGCAAATATGACGAATATTGCGACCGGGTTCCGGGAACCGGGAAGGTGATTTTCTCCGTCACGCTGATGGAGAAAGACGTGAGGAGCCAATCCGTCGGTCTGTCATTCTACAAGACCGACGCCAAAGGCGCGCTCGAGCTCTTGACCGCCGTGCCCTCCAAGCCACGTCCGGCCGGCTTCGTGACCTTGGAGTCCTCGGTCGACCACAAGGGCAAATATGTCCTCAAGCTCGCTTTCGGCGAAGGCAAGAGCGAGGAGGATATGATCGAAATGCCGATTTCCGTCGGCCAGTGACGAAATCTGGAGCGAATTCTGATCGATCGAACGATTCCTTTCGATCGGAAAGCGCTCTGAGCGTCATATCGTCGGGCGACGCGCGCGGCGTTTGTGGCGCCATCGCAGGAAGCCGGTCACATAGAGGAGCAGGGGCGCAAGCCCCGTCAGCAGAACCAGCGCGCGGCCGAGCGCGCCGAATGCCTCGCCGCAATGCAGCGGGAACAGCCATTCGAGAAGCGTCTCGCCCGCGGTGAACACCTCCCGGTCCTGCGCCTGCAGCACACGGCCGCTGTAGCGATCGACGCCGACATTGCGGAATGTCTTGGTGCGGTTGGGCTCGTTCTGTGACTGCTTGCCGACGACATAGACGCCATCCTCGCCGCTCGGCAGAAGAATCCAATGCAGCCGCCCCGTGGGAAAGACTTTGTCCGCGCTGGCGACGGCCGCGTCGAGGCCGATCGGCTCCTGGCCGGGAATGGGCGTCGATTTTCCATAATCCGGCTCTGGACGCACGGAGGAGATCAGGGCCGCCAGCGAATGCGTCGTCGGTTTGAAGATCATCGCGATTCCGGTGGCGAGCATCACCAGCAGAGGAATCGCGAAATAAACGCCGACGCTCCGATGCGCGTCATAGGCGATCCTCTCCGGGCTCGCGCCCCATTTGATCTTCAAGCCCAGCCGCCAATCGCTATTGCGCGGCCGCCAGAGATAAAGCCCCATCGGAATCGAGAAGAAAACCAGAACGCCGATGGCGCCGACCAGATAGGCCTTGTTCGCGCCGAGCAGCAGCGTCCAGTGAAACGCCATGACGATCTGGACGAGGGGCTGCGAAAACACATCGTCGCCATGCGAATATAAGCGGCTTCCGATGACCTTCGCCGTATAGGGGTCGATGAACAGCTGGTGGAAATAACTGTCGAGATCGTCGGTCTCGACCATATAGCTGACGATCGCGGCTGCTCGGGCATGACGCGGCGACGTGATGCGCTCCGGCCTGCCTTCCGCCGGCATCTCCGCGGTCGCCGCCGCGAAAATCTCGTCGAGCGGGCGCAAGGACGGCCGAGCCGGCGTTTCCACGCGCATGAGCGGGGCGTTCAGCCATTCGTCTATGTCTTCGCGAAAGGCGAGCATGCTGCCGCTGAGGCCGACAAGCGCGACGATCGCGCCCGCGAAGAGGCCGATGATACGATGGGTCGCCAGAAATATTTTGCGGCCCAGCTCGTTCCGACCCATTATGGGCGCCTCCGATCGAAAGCTCGCCTCGACCACTCGGAGCGTCGCGGGAGCTCGAAATATCTCGGCTCGGCTTCGCTCGCGCCGCGTGGCCGATCGATGGGAGCGTGTTCCCGCGGCAGTGTCAATGGACGCTCGACGGCTCAGCGGTGAGAGCGCGATTTTGCGCGTCGGGAGGTTTTTGTGATTCGACGTTAATGTGTAATATCGATTTATTGAGACGCCGGCTGCGATGCCGCGCGTCGATGGGGCGATCGTCGCTGCGCTGTTCCGTCGCATCTAGGCTTATTGTATCTCTCTTGGACAGGCATAGGCTCGCCAAAATTGAAAAAAGCACGGCGGAGGACCGTATGGGGAGCGCCCAGGAAAGCAAGGAAACCGTAAGGCTGGTGGCGGTCGTCGCGATCGTCGCAGTCGTTTCGCTCGCCGTCGCAGTCGGTCTCAGAATGTGGAAATAGCGCGCCGCTCACGCGTGGTGGATCACGCGATTATATCGGGCGTGAGCTGGTCTTCCAGAAAAGCGATGCGATCGCGCAGCAGCAATTTTCGCTTTTTCAGCCGTTGAATTTGCAGCTGGTCCACGGCGCCGACCGCGAGAAGGGCGTCGATCGCATCCTCGATATCCCGATGCTCGAGCCTCAGGCGCTCTACTTCGATCCGGAGAGAGTTGCGTTCGACTTCGTTGAGCTCATCGACCATTCGACAACCTGCCCGAGCGCCGCGGCGCGGCGAGTCGTGACGCGTGATTATCGCCTCGCGTCATGTTCATCTTCAAGTCCAAATACGGATAGGGCGGCGTGTCCACGCGAATTTTCCCGCTTCTCTCAGTCGACGGCGACCGCTTTGTCCAGCTCCAAACAGGCCGCGGGGTCGACGCGCTCGAGCCGGAAGACGCGGTTTTGGCGCGTGAGCTCGAGATAGGTGGATTTCTTCTTCTGGTCCGGACCGCGCCAGCCGCTGACGCCCTCGTCCATGTAGAGCGTGAGCGAAGCGCCGTCCTCGGCGAGGTCGATGGGGAAATCGCCGCCTTCCTCGGCCGAGCCGCCGAGGCCGCCGCGGGCCATGCATTGCGCCGCGGCGTCCTCGTGGAACGATTGAATGAGGCGGACGCCGCGGACGTCGCGATTGGCCTCCTCGCTCCAGGCGCAGCCGCCGACGACATAGAAGGGCTTGGCGTGGCCCTTCTGGCGAAACTCGACGCGTAGCTCGCGCGCGTCCTCGGGCGTGAAGGGTAGCTCGCGACGAAGCGATATCCGCACCGAGACGGTGGTCTGGCCGGGATGCTCGCGAAGATGCGCTTCGTCATAGCGGCGGAAGAAGCAGGCCCCGCTCGGCGGGGTTTTCTCGATCAGCAGATTCTTGGCGGCGGCGGCGCTCGAGAGAGCGAGAAACAGCAAGGCGCAGATCGAGCGGCTCATCTTCCAAATGTCATCCCCCGGCAGGCGCCGGCGCATAGGCTTCGCGCATGGAGGCGATCTGCGCGATCTTGTCGTCGAGCGCGCTCCAATCGTCGAGTTCGGCGATTTGCGCCCAGATCGATTCGACCTCTTCGATCAGCATAGTGCAGGGGATGGGGCGACGGAAATAGGGATGGTCGAGATTGGCCGCGGGCGACGTCTCATGCGCGGCCAGCGCCTCGCGCAGTCCGGCGAATTCCGGCGCATCATAGAGCGTGGCCTCCGGGCTCGCGGCGGCGCGCTCGCGGCTCGCCAGACCACCGCGCCAATCGAAAAAGGTCTGCTCGAAGGGCGCCTGCGTCTTGCCGAGAAATTCGAGCAGTCCCTTGGCGAGCGCGGCGTCCTGCTCGGGATCGTCCGCCGGCAGCAGGCCGAAACGGTCGAGCAGCGCGAGCTGGAACTCGCGTTGAATGACGCTCTGATAGCCGCCGAGAATCTGTTCCGCCCGCTGGAGCCCGACCTGCGGCAAAATGGTCTCCGCGAGCCGGGTGAGGTTCCAGCCGAGCGCGCCGGGCTGACGGCCGAAGGCGTAGAGCCCGCTGTCGTCGAAATAGGCCGCCGTGAACTGCGGATCATAGCGCGGCGCGAATCGCCATGGCCCATAATCGAAGCTCTCGCCGGTGATGTTGATATTGTCCGAATTGAGCACGCCATGGACGAAGCCGGCAGCCATATAGCGCGCTCCGAGCCGCGCCACCCGCGCCACGACTCGCTCCAGAAAGGCGCCGGCGCGGCTTTCCGCCGGCTCGTCGGCGAGCTCGGGGAAATAATGGGCGACGCAATAATCGATGAGCCGCCCGAGCGCGGGCTGATCGTCGAGATGGGCGAGGCGCTGGAATGTGCCGATGCGGATGTGAGAATGGGAGAGTCGCGCCAGCACGCTGGAGCGCGTCGGCGAGGGCTCGTCGCCGCGATAGAGCGGCTCGCCGGTCTCGATCAGGCTGAAGCTCTTGGATGTGTCGACGCCGAGCGCCTCCAGCATCTCCGTGGCGAGAATCTCGCGCACGCCGCCTTTGAGCGTGAGCTTTCCGTCTCCCTGGCGCGACCAGGGCGTGCGGCCCGACCCCTTTGTGCCGAGATCGAGCAGCCGGCCATCCCCCGCGTCGCGGAGCTGGGCGAACAGAAAGCCGCGGCCGTCGCCGATGTCCGGATTGTATGTGCGGAATTGGTGGCCGTGGTAGCGCAGCGCCAGCGGCTTGGAAAAGCCGCCGGGCAGGGGCTCGAAACGCCCGAAATGGCCGATCCATTCCGTCTCGGTCAGCGTATCGAGGCCGACGCGCTCGGCCCAGCGCTGGTTGCGATAGCGCAAGATGTGCTCGGGGAAGCGGGCGGGCTCGACGAGGTCGAAAAAGCCGTCGCCGAGCGAGGCGTGGAGCGTTTCAGCGCGATAGCGCGGGGAAGGGGGCATGGGGCGTCTTCGCTTTCGCGTTGGGAAATAATGCGTCGGGCCAAACCGCGAAGCAAGCCGGGCGCCCGCAGGGGCCGCAAGGGCTCGGGACACAAAAAAAGGCGGAGAAGTGCTCTCCGCCTCGACGCTAGACCTCGATTGGGCTGTCAGTGCAGGCTGACGCCTTGCCGCAGCTTGTTGATCTCGTCCTTGAGCTGAAGCTTTTTGCGCTTCAGCTCGTGGAGCTTCGAATCGTCTTGTCGGCGGTGGTGATGCTCCTGCTCGATCTCTTTCTTGAGCGCCTGATGGCGGCGTTCGAGCTCGACGAGATGGGTCTGTAGCGACATACGGCGCCTCCTTTGGTTGATGACAGAAGGACGACGTCAGTGTGACACGAATTCGAAGGCCGGCAAGAGGCGAAGAGGTCGCGGGAATGTGAATTATTTCGCCGAAAAGCTCTGTTCGTGGAAGGGAATCTTAAAATTTCCTTGCTGTGGCCGGCGTCTCGGCGCAGGCGTGGAAAGGTTTCGAACGGCGCTTGCGCCTCGGCCCGACAGCCATTATACGGGCTGCACTCGCGTCGGACCGAAGCATCCGGTCGGCGCCGGGGGCGCGTAGCTCAGCGGGAGAGCACTACGTTGACATCGTAGGGGTCACAGGTTCAATCCCTGTCGCGCCCACCATTCCGAGCCACTGGTTTCCTGGCAGGACAGTCTCGGCGGTCGCCGAACGGCGACGTATGGTGCGGATTTCGTCGATACGATCCCGCTCCCGCTTGCCACTCTCAAAATATCCGACCGCGACGAGAAACGGAGCCCGGTCCCGAAAAACCTGCTCGTTGTTCGATGCTGGCCTCTTTTCGAGGGAAGTCGCCGATTGCAATCGACATCGATATCGGGTCCAATAGAAAGGATTGGAACGCCGAGGAAACCAACATGTCCGAAGCCGAAGACAAAGCGCTCGTCGCACAGATACTTTCTTCCTATCTTTCAAATAATACTGTTGCTCCTGTCGATCTTCCTTCTGTTATCGCGGCCGTGAAAAAAGCCTTCGGCGGCGGCGATGTCGAGTCGACGAACGCCGCGGATGGCGAGGTCAAACAGTGGCGGCCTGCGGTTCCGGTGAAAAAATCCGTAAACGCGGACGCGATTACTTGCCTTTGTTGCGGAGAGCCGTTCAAATCCTTGAAGCGCCATTTGCAGGCCGAGCACAAGCTGACGCCGGACGAATATCGCGCGGGCTTCGAGCTGAAGAGCGACTATCCGATCGTCGCGCCCAATTACGCCGCGCAGCGTTCGGCCCTGGCGAAGTCGCTTGGCCTCGGTCGCAAGCCGGCGGCGAAGCTCGTCCCTGCGCCGAAGAAGCGCGGCGCGCCGGCGAAGAGAGTGGCTGCGGACGCCTGACGCGCTTCGTCGGCGCCCTCGTGGCTCGCGGCGCCATAGCGCGGGCTTGCTCTGCGCTCTATGCCGGCGGCGCGACTCATTCGACATGATAGTTTTCGAAGGAGCCGGCGCCGGAATAGGGGGAATAGGCGTATCGGCCGTATTTCCGCGCTTTCGCCTCGATCACCAGATTGAACACGGCGCCCGCGATCTTCCCACGCTCCGGCAGACGCTCGATCGCATGCGCGACAGCCTCGCGCGGGGTCGCCGCCCAGCGAATGACGAGAACCGTTCTGTCGACGAGCCCGGCGACGATGAGCGGATCGAGGACGGGGCCGATCGGCGGCGTGTCGATGACGACGAGGTCGAACTGGCGGCGTAGCGCGGCCACGAGCGCCTTCATCTTCTCGGATGCGAGCAGATCGCTCGAATTCTGTATTTCAGCGCCGGCTGGAAGCACCCATATTCCGCGTTTGTCGTCGAAGAAGATCGTCGCGCTCGGCTGGGCGGAGCCGATGAGGAGATCGACGAGGCCTGGCTTTTCGCCGGCCGAGAAAATCCGCGACGCGGCCCGATGGCGAAGATCGGCGTCCACGAGAAGCGTGCGTAAGCCCGATTGCGCGGCCGAGGCCGCGAGCGCCGAGGCGATTGTCGTCGTCCCTTCTCCGGGGACGGTCGAAGTGAGCTGAATCAGCTTCGGCGGATCGTCGACATCGCTCATCGCGATCGCGCTGCGCAGCGCGCGGAACGCTTCGCCGGCGCGCGACAAAGGTTTGGCGCGCAAATAATCTGCGAGGATCGGCGCGACGCCGCCGTTCGCGCCGCCGTGCGATTTCATTTCCGATATCGAGGCCAGAAGGGGAAGCGCGAGCTTCGCTTCGATTTGCGCGAGCGTCGTGAACCCTTTGTCCGCCAATTCGCTGGCGTAGGCGGCGCCGACGCCGGCGATCACGCCGAGCGCGAGCGCGATCAGCATGGTCTGCGCATTGTCTGGCCAGATCGGAGCGCTCGGAGCGAGCGCGGCCGATATGATCCTCGCGACGCGCGGCTCGAAGGTGGATTGCTCTTGGACCAATCGCGCGCGGCGCAGCATGTTTTCGAGAAGCTTTCTGTCGGTCGCGGCGGCGCGCTCCAGCTCGCCTCGCATGATCGCCGCCGATTTGCCGCGATCGTCGGTCGCGGTGATATCGCGCAGCGTCGTCTCCGCGGCTTCTCGGCTTCCCTCGGCGAGCTCGAACGCATGGCGGACGCCGACCGAGAGCCGGCGAACCTCCGTTGCGATGGCGCGATCGACGTCTGCGATCTGCGCGCGAAGCGCGACGACGGAAGGGTGGCCGTCGGTGTAGCGGGATCGAAGCTCCGCCTCCTGTCGGGACAATTGCGCCGCGCGTCGGCGCAGCTCGTCGATCGCTCCGCCGACGCCAGGGAGCTCGGCGGCGTTCCCGCCACGACCCTCGATCCGTTGCAGCAGCTCGAGGCGCGCTTTTCGCTCGGCCGCCTCCGCCCGCACGCCCGCCACGCGTCGAGCGAGACTCGCGCTCTGCTCGGGATCGATTTTCATGCCCTCCGCCCGCGCCGAAGCGCCGGTCGCGGCGAGAAAAAGCGCCAGCGCCTCCTCGGAGTTGTGCGACTGCCGCCGCAGCGCGACGAGCCGATCGGCGAGCCAGGCGGAGGCGCGTCTCGCCGCCTCGAGCCGCGCGTCGAGCTTGTCGACGACATAGGCGTCGGCGATGGCGTCGGCGAGCCGCGCCGCTTTTGCCGGATCCATGGACGTCACCGCGATCTGGATCACACGCGAGTTGCGCAGCAGAGTGACGGCGAGCGCATTCTTCAGGCGTTCGATCGTCGCGGCGATCGTTGCGGCGCCGAGCTCCGGATCGTCGATCAGCTTTTCTCTCTCGACGACGCGCCGTAGCAGCGCGGCCGATTTGATGACGGCGATCTCGCTCTTCATCATGCGCTTGCCGATCGGGGCCGGCGTCAGTGTCGCATCGGCGCCGATCGCGCGTTCCTGTCGAATTTCGATCAGCAATTGCGTGGAGGCCGAATAGAGAGGCGTCGCCGTTGCGATGAAGAGGGCTCCGGCCACGAGGGTAAGCATCGTCGCGCCGACGAGCGGCGGCCAGCGCCTCCGGGCGAATTGCGCCGCAGAGCGAAAACTGCCGCTGCGCGCTTCGAGCCAGGCGGACGCCCTCTCGGATCGCCGGAGCATTGCTCTAGACGCGGTCAGTTGCGGCCCGTGAACAACATGCGGCGACTGTCGCCTTCGAGCACGAGGGCTGTGAGGACGGAGGTCGCGAATGCGCCCGTATCGATATTGATGCGATTGGGCAGGACTTCGGGCTCGGAGACGGGCGTATGGCCATGCACGATCAACTTTTCCCAGTTTCCACGGAAGTTCAGGAACTCCTCCCGAATCCAGAGCAGATCCTCGGCCTTCTGGTCACGGAGAGGCACACCCGGCTTCACCCCCGCGTGACAGAAGAAATAGTCGCCATAGCTCGCCGTCAGCGGCGTTTCGACGACGAATTGCCGGTGGTGATCGGGGAAGCGCGCGACCAGCGCGCGCCGCGCTTCTTCATAGCCTTTGCCGCGCATGACGGAAGAAACGTCCACACCATAGGAATGGAGCGTCTCCACCCCTCCGAACTTGCGCCAGCCGTCGAGAACCGAGTCGTCATCGAGGAAGCGCAGCAATATTTCTTCGTGATTGCCGCGCAGCGCATGAAAGGGCGTCGGAAAA
Organism: Methylosinus sp. H3A; assembly: GCF_015709455.1. Classification (NCBI taxonomy): domain Bacteria; kingdom Pseudomonadati; phylum Pseudomonadota; class Alphaproteobacteria; order Hyphomicrobiales; family Methylocystaceae; genus Methylosinus; species Methylosinus sp. H3A. The sequence continues at coordinate 3,781,826 of NZ_JADNQW010000005.1, read as the reverse complement.
TCGCCGCGGCTCAGCCATTCGACGACGGTCGAAGATTGCAGGCCGCGATCGACATAATCGCCGAGGAAGATCGTCAGCGTCTCCGTCGGCGCCGAGGCGAGCTCGTCTTCGATCTGGCGCGCGAGCGCGTCCAGGAGGTCGGCGCGCCCATGGATGTCGCCGATCGCATAGATGCGCAGATTCGGTGGAAGGACTGTCGGGAATCCTATTTGCAAAGTCTGAAATTGCGCAAATCGTGAAATCGTCATCTCGCCGACCCGATCCGGTCCGTCGCGCCCGGCGGGCCGCCGCGACAGCTGACGCCGATACTAGGACATATCGTCGACCGACGAAATCGTGAGGGGCCGCGATTATCGCGCTTTTGTCCTCGATCGATCGAGAATCGCCGCATTGTTGACATATCGCTGCGGCTATGCTCAAGATAAAGAGCGCTCAATTTGGCCATTAATACCTTGTTTGCACTGGGAAATTTCCAATATGAGGGTGGCGTCGCCGGCATCGAGGGATAGGACGGCGTTCCGTCTCCAGCTGGCGGATCTCTGCTGGGCGACGGCTGCGCCCTTCATCGCTCTCGCGCTGCGCGACCCCGCGCTTCTCGATTCGAGCGAGTTCTCTCAGGACATACCCGCTCCCTATCGCTACGCCTTCCTTTCGATCTCATGCTCGCTGTTGATCTTGTGGAGCTTTCGGCTGAGCGACCGCATGGGGCAGTTTTTTTCGCTTCGCGACGCCGTCGATGTTTGCGGCGCGTCGGCCTGCGCGGTCGCGTCGAGCAGCGTCATTCTCTTCACGCTCACGCGGCTGGAGGGCGTGCCGCGTTCGACGCCCGTGATCTATGGCCTCGTTCTGAGCGCGGGCCTGATCGCGATCAGGGCGGCGACGCGGCTGCACCATAGGGACGTCTGGCGCAAAGAGCTCGAGACCGATGTCGCGGACCCCGCGGTCGCCTTGCGACGCGTGATCCTGATCGGCGTGGACCGTTTCGCTTCGGTCGCGATCAAACTGACCGATTATCAACGGCCGCGGACGACGCAGGTCGTCGCAGCCCTCGACGCGCGGCCGTCTTTCGTCGGTCGAAAGGTCGGCGGCGTTTCGATCGTCGGCCTTCCGCAGGACATTGGGGCCGTGCTCGACGAATATGCCGAGCACGGCGTCGAGATCGGCGAGGTCTGGATCGCCGATGACAAAGAGGCCTTGCCCGCCGAGCTGCTCGTGGAGGTCGCCGCGCAATGCGACGCCCGCGGCCGGGATTGCATCAAAATTTCGGAGGCGCTCAATCTCGCGCCGCGGCAGGCGCCGCCCGATATGCGGCTCGGCGCGGCGCCGGAGGGGCCTTTCGACGCGCCGGACTATTTCAACTCCAAGCGGGTGATCGATCTTTTGTTCACGAGCCTGCTGCTCGTCCTCGCCCTGCCGGCGGGGCTGGTCGTCGCTTGCGCCATTCTGATCGATGTCGGCGCGCCGATCGTTTTCTGGCAGCAGCGGGTCGGGCGCAATGGCGAGAGATTCTTCGTCTATAAATTCCGCACGTTTCGTCCGCCCTTCGATCGCTACGGCCGCCGCCTGCCGCGAGAGCGGCGCCTGTCGAGGATCGGCCGCGCGATCCGAGCCGTGCGGCTCGACGAGATTCCGCAGCTCTACAATGTGATTATCGGCCATATGTCGCTCATCGGGCCGCGCCCTTTGCTGCCGGTCGATCAGCCGGCGGACCCGCGGCGGCGGCTCAGCGTGCGGCCGGGCGTCACCGGATGGGCGCAGATCAAGGGCGGAACGCTGGTTTCGCCCGAGGAGAAGAACGCGCTCGACGTCTGGTATATCCGGCACGCCTCCTGGCGGCTGGATCTGGCGATCGCCTTTGGCACGCTCTCCGTCGCTCTCACCGGCGAAAAATTGAACCGGGCGGCTGTCGATCACGCGACCCGCTGGTATCGGCGCGAGTTCGAAGGCGCGGCGGCGGCGCGCGGCCGGGTGGAGCGTCAGGAGGCCGCGAGCGTCCGGTCACATGCGCGGCCGAAGCCTCCCGCATTCGCGCCGGGGCGACCGATTTGACGCCGCCCGTCGAATATCCTTCGCGCCGTGGCGGCGCGTCCATGCCCCGAGAGCGAATACGTCCGCGATGAAATTCATCTTCTTCAATCGTTTCTTCGCGCCAGACGTTTCGGCGACGAGCCAGCTCCTCTCGGATCTCGCCTTCCATCTCGCCTCGAAAGGGGAGGAGGTCGTCGTCGTGACGAGCCGCGGCCTCTATGACGACGCCTCCGCCGATCTGCCGGCGTGGGAGATGTCGAATGGGGTGACGGTCCATCGCGTCTATCGGTCGCGCTTCGGGCGGCATTCCATTTGGGGCCGGGCCCTCGACGCCGCCGCGCTCTACTATCATTTCGTGGCGGCGGCGTTGCGCCTCGCCGCGCGCGGCGACAGCCTCGTCGTCATGACCGATCCGCCGCTGCTCTCCGTGGCGCTCGCGCTCGTGGCGCGGCTCAAATCCTGCCATCTCGTCAACTGGCTTCAGGACGTCTATCCGGAAGTGGCGCTCGGGCTCGGCGTGCGCCTTCCGGCGCCGTTCGGCGCGCTTCTCGCGGGCGCGCGCAATCTCAGCCTCAAATTCGCCGCACGCAATGTCGCGATCGGCGAGCGCATGGCGGCGCGTCTGCGCGCCTCGGGCCTGCCGCCGGAGCGCGTCGCCATCATCCCCAATTGGTGCGATGACGAGCGCGTCATTCCCCGCCCGATCGATGACAATGCCTTGCGCGCCGAATGGGGCGCGAGCGAGCGCTTCGTCGTCGCCTATTCCGGCAATCTCGGCCGCGCGCACGAGTATCGCACGCTGCTCGACGCCGCCGAGCGCTTGCGCGACGAGGCCGATCTGCTGTTTCTGTTCATCGGCGGCGGCTATCTCACGAGGGGCCTGCGCGCAGAGGTCGAGACGCGCGGCCTCTCTTCTCTGTTCCAGTTTCGTCCCTATCAGGACGCAGAGCTCCTGCCGCTCTCGCTCACAGCCGCCAATGTCCATTGGATATCGCTGCTGCCGTCGATGGAGGGGCTGATCGTGCCCAGCAAATTCTATGGGGTCGCGGCCGCCGGCCGCGGCGCGATCGTCATCGGCGACCCCGAGGGCGAGATCGCTGCGCTGGTCACGCGCCACGACTGCGGCGCCGCCGTCGCGTCCGGCGAGGGAACCGATCTCGCCGCGCTCATTCGCCGTTTGAAGCGCGACCCCGCGATGGTCGCCCAGTGGGGGCGCAATGCGCGCGCGCTGCTGGATGGCGAATTCGGCCGCCGCCGATCGCTGCTGGAATGGGAGACTCTGCTCGCGAGCCTGCGGGGGAGACAGTTCGACGATGCGGAGCTCGCCGCTGCTCGCGAAGAAATCGGCGAAGTAGAGCCCGTCTTCGCTCGCGTGCCGGGCGAATGACGGGGCGACGAAAGAGCTGCGTCAGACGCGCGGAATGCGCGTGATCAGCATGTCGCCCAGGGCGAGCGCGTCCATGTTCGTGCGCAGAAAACAATCGAGCGCCTCCTGCGGCCGGCAGACGACGGGCTCATTCTCGTTGAAGGAGGTGTTGAGCGTCATCGGCACGCCGGTGATGTCTCGAAAGGCCGAAATCAACGCGTGAAAGCGCGGATTGGCCGAATGCGCGACCGTCTGCAGGCGCCCCGTCCCATCGACATGGGCGACGGCCGGAACGCGCGCTCGCTTGTCCGCGCGGATCTGCGCCACCGAGGCCATGAAGGGCGCGTCACCCTCCTCCTCGAACCATTCCGACGCCGCTTCGGCGAGAACCGAAGGCGCGAAAGGGCGGAAGGATTCGCGGCGCTTGATCTTGGCGTTGAGAATATCCTTCATATCGGCGCGGCGGGGATCGCAGATGATCGAGCGATTGCCGAGCGCGCGCGCGCCCCATTCCATGCGCCCTTGAAACCAGCCGAGCACATGGCCCTCGGCGACGATCGCCGCGGCGCGTCGGCACAATGACGCCTGGTCCGCGATCCGCTCGACCGAGCAGCCCGCCTCGGCGAGCCGCTCCGACTGGGCGTCGACGAGAGGCGCGATTTCTTCGGTTGCGAATTGCGGGCCCCAATAGGCGTGATCCATCACGAAGCGCCGCGCGCCGCCGCTCCTGCGCCAGACGGCGAAGGCCGCGCCGAGGGCGCCGCCGGCGTCGCCCGCCGCCGGCTGCACATAGACATGCCGGTAGGGCGTCATCCGGCGGATTTTTCCATTGGCCGCCGAATTCATCGCGCAACCGCCGGCGAGCGCGAGATTCGGCTGGCCGTGGCGCGCATGCAGAGCGTTCAGCAGATTGAAGAAGGCCTCCTCGTACATCGCCTGCGCGGAGCGGGCGATGTCGCGGTGACGTTCCTCGAGCGGAGCGGAGGGCGCGCGCCGCGGGCCGAGCAATTCTTCGAGCGCAGGCGTGAACAAATCCGCGAATGCGGGCGCGTCGTCCCAACGGAACGCGATCTTCTCCTTGTGATGGCGAAAATAGGGGAGCGCCAATTCGAAGGAGCCGTCGCCATGGAGACAAAGGAGCAGCCGCATCTGCGGCAGATAATTCGGCGCGCCATAGGGCGCGAGGCCCATGACTTTGTATTCGTCGCCATAATGGGGAAAGCCGAGATATTGGGTGATCGCCTGATAGAAGACGCCGAGCGAATGCGGAAACGACACCCGCCCTTCGGTCTCGAGCGGGCCCTCGCCGCCGAGCGCCCAGGCCGCGCTCGCAAAATCGCCGAAGCCGTCGATCGAGGCGACGCTCGCCTCGCGGAAGGGCGAGACGTGAAACGCCGAATAGAGATGCGCGAGATGATGCTCGACATGAGCGATCTCGGGAAGGCGGCGCGCATCTGGATATTCGCGCCGCAGAATTTGCGCGACGCCGTCTCTCGCGCGGCGATTGCGCGCCCGTTCCACCACGCTCGCGAGGCTCGGGCGGGCGCCGAGCAGATAACGCAGCTTCGCGCCGAGATTGGCGCGCCCATCCTGATTGAGCGCGACGATATCGACGGCGCCTATGTCGACGCCGGCTTCCGCCAGACAATAGCGCACCGCCTGCGACGGAAATCCGCCCCAATGCTTGATGCGGCGGAAGCGCTCCTCCTCCGCGGCGGCGACGAGCTCGCCATCGCGGATCAGCGCCGCGGCGGCGTCTGCGTGGAAGGCGTTGATCCCGAGAACGATCATCGCGCGCCCATCCGATTATCGCGCATCGTCGTCGCGCGCCCCGTCTCGCGTCGAAGGCGCGACGTCCGGGCTCAGCCGCTTTTCAAGCGCCATCAAAGCGAGGATCGATTCCGCGATCAGCCGTTGCAGCGCGTAAGCGAGACCGGCGCGGCCATCGAGAAACAAGCCCTTGACGAAATAGGCATAGACGAAGGCGGCGATCGGCATCAGCGGCGGATGATCGCGCAGGCGGCTCTTCAGAGAATGCGGATCGGCGTCGAGCCGCTCGACCTCTCGCGACATATAGCGAATCTGCGCCGAGACGAAGCGCGCCGTCGATTTTCGGTCGTCATGGACGATTCGGCCGGCGAGCCTCTCGATGCGGCCGTGGACGCGCCAAGCCTCGGTATGACCTCGATCGTAGACGGAGAAACAGCCGCTGCGCAAAAGCACGGTGTTCGGCGGATAGAGCGACGTTCGCAGCGCGCCGCCGAAGATCGCGTAATCGAAGGATATTTCATAGGCTGCGACATCGGGCGCGGGGCGCAGGTCGCGCAGCTCGGCGATCAGCGCGTCGCTCACGCGATAATCGGCGTCCAGCCGCAATATCCAATCGGAGGCGACGCCTGTCTCCATGACGGCGAAGCGCCATTGGCTCGCATGCGTGTCGAAAGGCCGGGCGAAGACGCGCACGCGCGGGTCGGCGCGCAAAATATCGAGCGTTCGATCCGCGCTGCCGCTGTCGACGACGACGATATCCTTCGCCCAGCGCAGATGCGACAGAGCGCCGCCGATGTTCGGCTCCTCGTCGTGAGTGAGCAGAACCGGCGTGATCCGATCCAGCAGGGAAGGGGCGGTCATCTTATGCGGAGCCTCGCGCGTCGGATCGCAGAAGGACGCTTTCATAATGCGCGATCATGTCTTTTGCGATGGCGCGCCAGCCCCATCGCTCTTCGACCGCCAGACGTCCGCGCGCGCCCATTGCTTCTGCGGCGCGAGAATCCGAGGCGAGCGAGGCGAGACCGCGCGCGATCGACGCCGCTTCGGGAGCGACGACGACGCCGGCTTCGGCCGCTATGACGGTCTCGGCGACGCCGGCCTCGCGAGAGACGAGGACCGGCCGGCCATGCGACATCGCCTCGAGCGCGACATTGCCGAAATTCTCGTTGAGCGAGACGAGAGCAAGACACAGACAAGCGCGATAGAGCGCCGATCGATCCGGCTCCTCGATCTGGCGCGCGAGGATCGTCACGCGCTCGCCGACGCCGAGTCGCGCCGCGAGCTGCGCGAGCCCTGCGGCGCGGCCTTCGTCGTCATTGCCGGCGATGACGCAGTGCAGATCGGGCGTGAGCGCGACGGCCTCGACCAACGCTTCGAGATTTTTTTTCCAGTCGATGCGTCCGAAGGCGAGCGCGAAGGTCGAACCCGTGATCGCGGCGGCGACGTCGGCGCTCGGCTCCGCCGCGCGCGCCTGCGAGGGCGGGGCGTCGACGCCGAGGCCGACGTTCCAAATGGGCGGCGGATCGAAGCGGAAGGGCTTCAGATCGTCGGCCTCGCGCCGCGAGGCGACATGAATCGCAGCGGCTTCGCGGATCGTGCGTCGCTCGAACAGCGCGATCCATGCGCTTTTGAGCAACGCGCTCTTGGCGCGCACGAGCGACGCGACCAGCATGCCATGTGGCGACAGCACATAGGGCGTGCCGCGGCTCGACGCGATGCGCGCTGCGGCGAGAGTCGGCCAGAGGAAGACGGAATGAAGGTGGAGAATATCGAAATCCGCCGCCTGTCGCCGCAGCGCGTCGCCCATTGTCGGGGATCGATAGAGGCGTCGCCCGAGCCCCGTCTCGAAATAGGTCACGCCGACTCCGTCGAGATCGACGCGCGCGCCGACAGGGACGGGCGATACGCCCGGACCGTCGACATTCGTCGTATAGACCTCGACCGCATGGCCGAGCGCGGTCTGCGCCTTGGCGAATCCATGCACGGCATGGACCGTGCCGCCATAGCGAACCGCGGGCAAATAGGTCGGCGTGACATGGAGGATGCGCAGCGTCGTCTCCGTCAAAGCGCGCCGGCGAGGCAGCGGTCGATCGCCTCGATCAGGCGATCGCGTCCAGCCTCGCCCGTATAGGCGCGGCCGAGTGTGCGGGCTTCGGCGCCCATGGCGCGCAGCCGCGCGATGGGCAGGCGCGCGATCTCGCGCAAAGCCCGCTCGAGCGCGATGGCGTCGCCGGCCGGAATCAGCCATCCGCACTCGTGCGTGACGCGTTCGACCGCCGCGCCCGTCCGATCGCTCGCGAGCACGGGCATGCCGGCGGCCATGGCTTCGATGACGACGAGGCCCCAGCCGTCATGACGCGAGGGCGCGAGGAGGACGTCGGCGCGGGCGTAGACCTCCGGCAAAGCCTTCATCTGCGTGAAGTCGATCAGCTCGACGCGTCCCGGATAGCGGCGCGCGAGCTGCTCCGCCTGCGGGCGCAACGGTCCGTCGCCGACGAAGATCGCCTCGATCGCGACGCCGTCGGCGAGGATCCGCTCGAGCGCGGCGACCGTCAGATCGGCGCCCTTGCGCGCGATCAGCGAGCCGGAGAAGAGAAGGCGCGGGGCGCGCGTTTCGACATGTTCTCGCGCGATCGCCAGAAAGCCCGAGAGATCGGACGTATAGGGAATGTTCCGGTAGCGGCGGCGCCGACCGAACTCGCGTCGGTAGGAGGCGACGGCCATTTCGCCCATGCCCCACATTTCCGAGTCGCTCGCGTGGAAAGCGCGCATCGCCCAAAGGCGATAGAGCGCGCCGAGCGCGGGCGGCATTTCGAAACCGAAGCGCTCGCCCCAAAAAACGAAAGGTCGGCGCGTCGCGCGGCGCAGCTTCAGCAGCCGACGCACGGTCGGATCGCGATAGCCGCCGAATATGCAGAGATCGCTATCGCGGACCCATTGTTCGAGGCGCTCGAAAGGCGCGTTGCGGCCGCAGGCGTGCTCATGCGCGAGCGGCGGAGCGCTCCAGGCGCGGTCCGCCGCCCTCATTCGCTCATAGATCACGCGCAGCGTCACGCGTCCGTCCGCGGCGACGAGATCGAACAAATGCGCCTGATAGGGCGACGGCATGTTCGTTATGACGACGACGGATCGCATTTGTGTTCGCTATCGTCTCGGACGGGCGGCGGCGCGGGGCGGGTTTTGCGGGAGGTGAAGAGGCTGACGGCGGTCCAGGCGAGCACGGCGTAGGTCATCAAAATGATTTCCTGCATTGAGCGCATGCCGACGAAAAAGACCATGAGGCCGAGGCTATAGAGCACGCGGGCGTTTTCATTGCGCTCGCGCAGCAGCGTCGTCCAAGAAGCAGCGGCCCAGCCGAGCAGCAAAGCGCCGATGACGACGGCGATGAGCCCATATGAGGCATAGAGCTCGCCGATGATCGAGCTCGATAGAGAGACGTCGTATTTGCCGACCAGCCCTGGAAGGCTGAAACCGGCGTCGATCGGCTTGTCCGGCCAGAGCGCGCGCGGAATGGGCCGGACGAGCACGTAATAGATCTGCTTCCAGCCGACATATTCGACGACGTCGGGGAAATAGTGAATGATCTGCGCGAGGCGCAGGAAATTGTCGTCGACATGGAACTGGCCGGCGAATTCGAAATCGTCGAGGTCCACATCGCCACTCAAATATCCCTCGAGCCCGACATTGCGGATGACGAGGATGAATTGCATCAGGCTCAGCACGCCGATCGCGCCGCCCGTCACCACCGCCGCGCGCACGATGGAGAAGCGGTCTTTCAGGATCATCCACAGCAGGAGCCCGGAGCCCAGCATCATGCCGATGATCCGGCGCCCCCCGCTCTGGGCGAGAAAGGCGCAGACGATGGCCGTGAGCAGGATGGATATCCAGACGCGGGGGTCGGCCCAACGCGCCTTGGCGCGCGTCGCCACCAGCACCGTCGCCGCCGGCAGGACATAGCCGAAATAGCTCAGATGATCGATGAATGCGTCCCAGCCGCCGAAGTCGCCGCGCGACCAGGGCGCACCGAAACGCGGCTGAAAAAGGCCGTCGATCATCCGCGCCGGATCGAAATTCGTCGGTATGCCGAAGCGCGCGATGCAGAGAGCGAAGCAGATGCATACGGCCGCGAAAGCGCTCTGCGCCGGCAGATCGGCTCTCGCGGCGCGCAAGATCGGCTTCGGCGCGCCGAAGGTCGGCGCGAGCCGCCCGAGCGGCGTGACCATCGCGAAAATCGCGATCACCTGAAGCGCGGCGATCACGTCGTTGCGACTGAGCTCGTCCAGTGGATAGGCGCCCTGCAGCAGATCGAGCAATATCCAATAGATGATCGCGACCAGGAGGAGATTTTCGGCATGGAGCAATCCACGCAGTCCCTCGCGGAGCGCGCGCATCATCGGGATCGCGAGCAGGCTCGCCGACAATAGGGCCGCAGGCCAGACCATGGCGCCAGGGGACGCATATTCGGTCGGCGTCTGTGAGACCGCGAGGATCGCGCCGACGCCGATGATCGCGGAGCCGGCGAGCGCGACGCCGACGTCGCCGGGAAGCGGCCGCATGCGCCGCTAGGCTCCCGCGCCGCTGTCGTGCCGGCGGCGCCGAATGGCCTCGCGTCCCACTTCGCGCAGTTGATCGATCACCGCGGTCGGATCGAAATCGGCGGCGCGGGAGATGGCGCGCGCCGCCATGGGGCCGAGGCGCTCGGGGTGACGCAGCGCCCAGAGGATGGCGTCGCGAAGCGCCTGCGCGCTCACCTCCGGCAGCACGATCCCGCTCGCGCCGTCGAGGACGACGTCTCCGCAGCGGCTGGAGACGATCGCCGGCAGCCCATGCGCCTGCGCCTCGAGCTGGGTGAGCGCGAATCCGTCGGAATGGGTCGGCAGGACGAACACATGCGCCTTTCGGTAGTAGCTCGCCGTTTCGCCGCGCGAAACCTCGCCGACGAACCGAATATTGCAATAATCCTTTTGCGCGCCGGCGCCCAGTTCGTCGCGGCCGACAATGAGGAACTCGACCGGCTGGCCCCGCAGGGCGGCGGCCGCCTCCAGCACCGTCCGCGCGCCCTTGCGCAGCGAGAACGCGCCGAGAAAGAGCGCCACGAGCGGATGATCCGCATCGAAGCGCTCTGGATAGCGACGCTGCGCGCTCGGCTCCTCGGGACGATACATCAACGGAACGATTGCGAGCTTTTCGTGCGCGATCCCCGCGGCGACGAGGCAATCCCGCGACCAGGACGAATTGACGAGGATCATATCGGCCGATCGGCATTCGTCGCGCCAATTGCGCCAATAGGCTTCCGGGGGCGCGCATTCGGCTCTCGACGCCTCGCCTTCGGCCAGCGCCGAGATCAGCCGCGCTTCCTGCGGACCGCCGTCGATCTGGTTCAAAATGGCGGCGAAGCCGCGGCTCCTCGCGGCGCGCAGCGTCCGCGACGCGGCATAGCTGTAACAGAGCGCGACGCCGTCGCCGCCGCGCGGCTTGCGAATATTCTCGAGCCGCGCGGCGGCGAAATGGTCGAAGCGGAGATTATCGGCCATGAGGCCGGGCCAGGTCGCCCTTTTCGGCGGTAGCCGCGCTACGCTGCGCGAGAAAACCGAAGGAATTGTGTCCGCGAAGACGCTCGCCCCCCCGAGCTCCGCCGAATAGCGGCAGGCGAGACGCGGGCCCGCCGCCCGCAGCGCACGAGTCCAGAGCCGATCGGGCGGCAGCCAGATGTCGGTGACGAGCGCGTGCAAGAGGCCGCGCCCGTGAAGCGCGGCGGGCAAAGCGTAATGCTCGCGCGCGCCGATCTGGCAGACGATCCAGTCCGCGGCTTCCGTATCGTCAGAAATCGGTCCAGTCTCCTTTGCGCAATGCGAATTTCGCGGCGACGGCCGCCTCGGACACGAGTCGCCGATGCGCTCGCATCCGCCAGAGATGGAGCGGGATCATCGCCAGTCCGGCGGCGACGCCGCGCAGGCGTCCCATCCGCAGGCAGAACCAGACGCGATTGGCGACCTGCAGCGCCGCGCGCGGATAGTAGCGCGGCGGATAGCGCAAGAAAGCCAGCAAAGCGATATTGGCGATGGCCATTGCATTTATGCGCGGCTCGGCGTGATGCGCGAGGGTCGAATTGTGAAAGACGCGCAGCCAGGGCGTGGCGACGAGCCGCCGCCCTCGGTCGATCAGGCGCAGAGAGACGTCTTCCTCCTCGGCCCCATAGGCGATCGGCAGCGGCAGAAAGCCGCCCGTCTCCAAAATATGGCTGCGCCGAAACACGACGCCGCCGCCGCCGAATCCGCCGGTCTCTCGGATGACGCGCCGATCCGGCGCGAGCCTTTCGCCGGGATGAAATATTTGCGCCGCCGCCAGCGAAACCTCCGGCAGGCGTCGGAAGAGCTTGTCGGCGCGCGCGAAGAAGTCGGGATCGATCGGATAGGAATCATCGTCGAAATTCGCGACGAGCTCGTGGCTCGCGGCCGCGATCAGCTTGGTGCGTCCGCCGCCTGGGCCGACGCCGGTCTCGCTGACGATCACCTTCGCCGCCGGGAAGGCGGCGCGCACCGCGGCGGCGCAATCATGGCGTCCGGCGTCCACATGCACGATCGTCTCGGCGGGCGGCGGGCGACAGGATTCGAGACGGCGCAATGTGTCCAGCGTCTGGTCGATCCGCTCGAAGGCGGTCACGGTCGCGGTGATCTTCGGCCGATCAGCCACGGGCCGGCCCCGTCAGGCGCGCAGTTTCGACGAGGCTCTGCGCGAAAGCCGCGGCGCCGCGCGCATTGGGGTGAAAGCCGTCGCGGTAGAAACAATCCGGCCGTGCTTCCGCGGAGAGGTTCGACGGCCAGTCGACGAAAGACGATCCGCGCTCGGCGGCCAGCGCCCCGATCGCCGCGCTGCGTTCACGAAAGATGCGCGCCGAGCCCGGAAAGACGCGCTCGTCGACGCGGGGAAGCCCTAACGCGATTGTGACGGCGTCGAGCGCGGCGCAGCGAGCGAGCAGGGCGTCATAGGCCTCGAGGAATGCCATGTCGCTCAGCAGTGGCCGGCCCGGCTCTTTTCTCAGCAGGCGGCGCCGGGCGGCCTGTTTGGCGGCGTCGACGCTCGTCTGCTTTGCGCGCCGCCACCATGTTTGGCTGAAGTAGCAGCGTGGATCGAGCGCCGAGGGGGCGCGCCAGCTCCCCGGCAGCCAGACTGGAGGCCGGCCGTCCAAGACGGCGGCCGGACGCAGGATCGACTCGAGCGCGCCGCGCAAGATGAAGACGCGCGCCGGCGCGAGGCCGCGGAGCAGCCAGAGCCATGAGGCGTCGTCGCGCACGGTCGTGCCCTCGCATCCGAGGTTCCACAGCAGCAGCCGCGCCGTGGCCGCGCGTTCGCCGACCATGCCGGCGATGTCATAGGGAACGGCCCCGGCGATCCGCATCGGCCGGAGCCGGATCATTTCCGCGCCCGGAAGCGTCTTCGCCAGCTCGCCGACGAAGCCGATCCGCGACGATCCGACCCCCTCGCAGAGGCTGTCGCCCAGAAACACCCAATTCTCGACGGTTTCGCCGCTCATCTCTCATCGCCTTGGGCGATGGCCCGCATCAGGCCCTTCAGCCGTCCGCGCAGGCTCTCGCGCGTGCGGGGGCCGCCGGCGCCGAGCAGCCGGCGCGTCGAGCCGAGGGATTCCAAAAAAGCGTAGGCCGATACCAGCGCGAGAGCATCGGCGCGCGAACGTCCGAGCGTGCGTCGCAAGATCATGTAGCGGTTGAACACATCGTCCTCCGCGGCGACCTCGACCGTGACGCGGCCGCCAGGCGCGTGGAAATGCGCCAGCCGCGCGCGCGGCGCGAAATAGAGCGCGCCGAAGCGGCGCAGCTTCAAGGAGAGATCGACGTCCTCGTTCATCGTGCAGCGATGCAGGAAAAAATCCGAAAAACCGCCCGCGGCCTCATAGGCCGAGCGCCGGATCAGGGAATTGCAGGAGCCGATCCACTCCACCTGCGTGATCTCCGCTGGCCGCGGCGAAAAGCCGAAGCGCAGCAGCGGGCCGATCACGCGCCCCTGCCATCTTTCCTCGCGCAGGCCGAGCGCATGTCGCAGCACGAAACGCCAGACGCGGGTCGGCGCCGCCCAATCCTCATTGCTGAAATCAGCCATGACGCCGACACTGTCGGCGCGCGCATCGAGCGCTCGAGCGAGCTCGGCGACGCAATCCGGCTCGAGCTCGACATCGTCGTCCAGCAGCAACAGCAATTCGCCGCAAGAGGCCGCGACTGCGGCGCGGCGCTGCCGCACCGCATTGGGCGGCGATGCGGTGAGGAAGCGAATAGAGAGGCCGCGTTCGCGCCAAACAGGGGCCGTGGCGACCGCCGCGGTCTCCGGATCGCAGCCGCCGTCGACGATGACGATCTCATCCGCCATCCGCGTCTGCGTCGCCAGCGAATTCAGCAGACGCCGCAGCGATTGCGGCCGACCGAGCGTCGGAACGATCACGCTGATCCGCATCGCGGCCGTTGCGACATCGGCGCCTTCTAGCATCGAGCCTCGCCGTGTCGGAGCGCCGTCTCGAATGTCGCGAGCGCCGCACGATGCGCGAAATCGTGATCGCCGGCTTCGCCGGCCGTCTCGCCCAGCCGCCGGCGCAGCTCCGGGTCGCGCGCGAGCGCGCCGAGCGCCGCGCCGAGCCCCGCCGTGCCGGGCTCTTCCACATGGAGCAGCGCGTCGCCGTTTGCGCGCGACCAGGCCGCCGCGGCGCAATTCGGCGGGCCATAGAGCAGGATCGGCCGGCGCGTCAGCGTATAGTCGGCGAGCTTGCTGGGGAGGGAGAAGCGCATATAGGCGTTCTCCTCGCGGAAAAAGGTCGTGGGGAGAAAGAGCGCGTCCGCGCGCGCGGAGATCTCCTCGAGAAAATCCGCCGCAGGGATCATGCCGCCGACGATCACCGACGCCCCGCAAAGACCGATAGACTCGGCCTGGGCGCCCGTGAGCGGCCCAAAAATCAGGAGCCGCCCGCCTATCGAGGCGGCGGCCGCGGCGGCGTCCCGCAGCGCCGCGACGTCGCCCGGCGAATGGATGCTTCCCGCGAAGACGAGCGTGAAGGGGCGATCCGGCGGAGTGGACCGCGCCGGCGTCGACGCGTCGCGGCCGCGCAAGGGGGGCAGGACGTTTCCCGCCACGCCATAGCGCATGGCATATTCCTCCGCCATTCCGGCAGAAATGCAGAGTCGCGACGCGGCTCGCCGATAGACGGCGCCGAATTGTCGATCGAGCGAGAGCCTATGGGCCTCGCCGCGTATCGACATGCGAGGCCAGTCGTCGTGGACGATGAAATGGAGCGGCAGGCCCCGACGCGCCGCGAAGGCCGCCGCCGCGCGCCAGGAATTATAGTGCCCGACGGTGACGACGGCGTCGACGCGCCAATCCCCGACATGGCGGGCGATGCGAAGCGCGTCATATTCGGCGAAACGTTCGACGACCGCCTCCAAGAAGGGAGCAAAGCGCGTCGTCTGCAGGCGCGGCCGCTTGCGCGTCAATGCGGCGTAGCGCACGCCCGGCAGGCGACGATCGGCCTCGGAAGACCCGAGATAGCCCTCGACGATGCGTAGAGAATTCGCTGGCCATGTCTCGAGGAGCCGATAGAGAAACAGAGAGCCGTGGCAGGAGCGCTCGACCGGGACGCAGCCGCAATAGAGGAGATTCACGTCGCTTTTCTCCAGGCTCGAATAGTCACTCCGCGCGCTCGCCGAGCTTCACCAGCGTCGGCGGCGTGGCGGAGGGCAAAGCGACGAATCCATAGCCGAAGGTCTGTTTGAAGTCCCAGCTTCCCCCTCCGACATTGGAGAAGGGCGTTTCGAACTCGATCGCCTCATAGACCTGATGATCCCAATTCACCATTGTCACCGCCGTGGCGACGTCGATGCAATAGCTTCCTGAGGCCAGAAAGATCGGCGCCGCGTCGATCGTGAGCTCATAGGAGCCGGGCTCGGTCGGCAGCGACATGGCGTCGAAATGATGCATGGACCAGAGCGCGATGCGCGAGCGCAGCGCATTGGTCAGGAACACGTCGACAGAGAGACCCGGCGTTCCATCGGTATCGAGAAGGATGCGCAGGCGCAGCGGCGTTCCCGGCAGATAAATGCGCGTCGGACCGTCCGCTCCGATCAACTCGACGGAGCGTATGCGCGTATGCGCGCCGGCGCCCCAGTCGCGACCATCTTCGCCATCCGCGTCTGCCTGCTGCAGCCGGCTATAGGCGGCGATCGTCTCGTCGACGCCGCCCTGCAGCACGAGCCGCCCGCGGTCGAAGACGAGGCCGCTCGTCGCCAGACTCTTCACCGCCGCGAGATTATGGCTGACGAGCAGCACGGTGCGGCCGCCGCCACGCGAGACCTCGTCGATCTTGCCGAGGCATTTTTGCTGGAAGCGCATGTCGCCGACCGCGAGCACCTCGTCGACGATGAGAATATCCGGCTCCAGATGGGCGGCCACCGCGAAAGCGAGGCGCACATACATGCCGCTCGAATAATGTTTGACCGGCGTGTCGATGAAGCGCTCGATCTCGGCGAAATCGACGATGGCGTCGAAGCGCTTCGCGATATCGGCGCGGCACATTCCGAGAATGGAGCCGTTGAGGAAGATATTCTCGCGGCCGGTGAGCTCCGAATGGAATCCCGTGCCCACCTCGAGCAGGCTGGCGACGCGCCCCTCGAGCGTGACACGGCCCTCGGTCGGATCGGTGATGCGCGAGAGGATTTTGAGCAGCGTCGACTTGCCGGCGCCATTGCGTCCGACGACGCCGACGACCTCGCCCTCGGGGATATCGAAGGAGATGTCGCGCAGAGCCCAGAAGGTCGCCTCGTCCTCCGGCGCGACGGCGCGGCCGCGCAGCCGCGCGAGGGGAGCGGCCGCAGCCTCGACCAGCGCCTCGCGCAGCGTGCGATAAGTTCGCGCGGGCTTGCCGATGCGATAGCGTTTCGACACGCCTTCGGCGCGGATCGCCGTTCCGCCGCGTCTGGCCATTTTCATACTATGTCCGCGAAGCGGCGTTCGACACGCGCGAAATAGGCGACGCCGGCGCAGAAAATCGCGAGCGCGGAGGCGCCGGACAGGATGACGCCCAAAGCATCCGGCGACGATCCGATGAGGCAGCGACGAAAGCCGTCGATCATTCCCGCCATCGGATTGAGAAAATAGAGCCAGCGCCACTCCGCCGGCACGAGGCCGACCGGATAGGCGACAGGCGAGGCGAACATCCAGAATTGGATGAGAAAAGGCACGACATAGCGAAAGTCGCGATAGGCCACGGTCAGCGCCGACAGCAGCACGCCTGTTCCGAGCGCGGCGATAATCATCCCGAGCACGAAGAAGGGCGCCGCGAGCTGGCTCCGGCAAAAGCCGATGTCGCTCCACGCCAGGACGACGACGAGCAGCAGAGCGGAGATCGAGAAATCGACGAGCGGCGCGCCGGCTGTCGACAACGGAATCAATATGCGCGGGAAATAGACCTTGGTGATGATATTCGACGAGGCGACGAGCGAATTCGCCGCCGTCGGCGCGACATTGGCGAAGAAGGTCCAGGGCAGCAGCCCCGCTATGGCGAAGACCGGATAGGGCGCGCCGTCCGAGGGAAGGCCGGCGAGCCGCCCGAAGACGACGGAGAGGACGATCATCATCGTCAGCGGCTGCAGCAGCGCCCATGCGACGCCGAGCGCCGTCTGCTTGTAGCGCACTTTGAGGTCGCGCGCTGCAAGGACATAGAGCAGCTCGCGATAGGCGAAAGCCTCGCGGAAATCGAAGACGCGCCAACCGGGCCGCGCTTCGATGACGGTGATCGGCTTGCGCGCGCGAGGCGATGGCGGTCCTTCACCCATATGCGTCGAGATCGGCTCATCCATTTCGCTTCACTTTTATCGGAGGGGCGGCGACGGCGTGAGGCCGATCTCGGCGGCGACTTGCGCGCCCGCCACGCCCGAGCGGAGAAGCGCCGCTCTCACTTCGTCTTGCGTCTCGCCAGGCGACAGATAGACGATCGACACGAGCGCGTCGCGCTCGACGCCGGGCGTTCCCTCCCATCCGCCGACGAGATCGGCGACGAGACTTCGGCGCGCCGCGACGGCGAGCCGCGGCCACAGCGGGATGGCGAAGGCCGCGCGCCGGCTCATCAGCCAGCCTTCATTGGGGGCGACGAGGCTCGACATGGCGAGCGCGCTCTCGACTTTCTCCATCGGCTCCTCGGTCTCGAAACGCGCCTGCGCGAGCGCCAGCCATGCGCCGCCGGAGAGCGGAATTCGCGCCAGGAGACGGCTCAGCCGCTCGCGCCGCTCGTGATCGCTCGCGCCTGCGTCGAGCTCGAGCAGCCGCGTCTCGGCGATCGCTCCCACCATGGGATCGTCGACGAAGAGCGCGAGCGTCTTCGCCGCATTCGCGGTCTCCGCGGTGAGATCTGCGAGGCCGAAGGCGAGGAGCTTTGCCGCCGCGAGCATGGCGAAGCCGGCGATCACGGCGACGGCGATCGCGGTCCAGAGGCGCAATTCCCGCAGGCGGTTCATTCGGTGTAGTATTTCTTATAGTAGCGGCCGCCGTAATAATAGGAATAGGCGTATTTGCCGTATTTCTGCGCCTGGGAGTCGATCACTTGGTTGAACACGACTCCCGCCACTTTCTTGTGGCCGGACAGCCGGTCGATCGAATGCGCCACCATCTCGCGCGCAGTCGAGGCCCAGCGCACGATGAAGACGACCTTGTCGACGAGATTGGAGATGATGAGCGGATCGACGACCGGCCCCATCGGCGGCGTGTCGATGACGACGAGATCGAATTGCTGGCGCAAGGTCGCGACGAGCGTCTTCAACCGCTCGGACAAGAGCAGGTCCGGCGGATTCTGCGTCTTGCCGCCGGCCGGCAGAAACCAGAGCTTCAACGTCTCGCTGTAGACGATCGCAGATTGCAGCTCCGCCGCGCCGACCAGGCAATCGACGAGGCCGACGCTCTTGTCCGCCCCGAAATATCGCGAGGCGGAAGGGCGCCGCAGATCGCCGTCGATGACGAGCACCCTCTGTCCCGATTGCGCCGCCGAGCCGGCGAGCGCTATGGCGAGGGTGGATTTGCCTTCGCCGGGAATCGTCGAGGTGAATTGTAGAACCTTGGGCGGATTGTCGACGTCGCTCATTTGTATGGCGCTGCGCAGCGAACGCAGCGCTTCGCTGAGGCGCGACAGCGGCTTGGCGAGCGGATATTCGGGGATGGAGAGGACAGCGCCATTCACCGAAAGCTCTCGAGACTCCATTTTCGAGATCGAGGCGAGCAATGGCAGAGCGAGGAAATCCTCGATTTCGCGCGGAGTGGTGAAGCCCGCGTTGAACCTCTCCAGCGCATAGGCGCCGAGCGTCCCGGCCATCACGCCGAGGACGAGGGCGACGAGCATTGTTTGGATCGTCTTGGGCGAGGTCGGCGTGATCGGCGCCAGAGCCGGCGTGATGATGCGCGCCTCGCGCGCCTCGAAGGTCGATTGCTCCTGCGTGACGCGCTCGCGTTGCAGAAAATCCTCGAAGAGGCTCTTGTTGACGGCGGCGGTGCGCTCCAATTCGCGCAGGGTGATGGCTTTGGCGTTGTCGAGATCGTTGGCGCCGGTGACTTCGCGCAGCGTCCGCTCGACAGCGTCCTGTCTCGTCTTTGCGAGCTCGAATTCATTGCGAATGTTGGAGGCGAGCCGCTGCGCCTCGGCGCCGATGGCGCGATTGATGTCCGATATCTGTGCGCGAAGATTGACGACCGACGGATGGTTGGGGTTATAGCGGGCGAGCAGCTCGGCCTCCTGGCGCGAGAGATCGGTCGCCTGTCGGCGCAATTCCGCGATCGCGCCATTGATGACGTCCGGCAGCTGCGTGATATTGCCGCCGCGCGTCTCGATTTTCTGCAGCATTTCCAGCCGCGCCTTCTTCTCCGCGGTCTCCGCGCGCGCCTGGACGAGACGGCCGTTGAGCTGGGCGAGCTGGTCCTGATTGAGCGTCGCGCCCGGGGTCGATCCCGAAAGACTATTCTCGGCGCGAAAGCGGGCCACCGCCTCTTCGGACTCGCGCAGCTGCTGGCGCAGCTCGACGAGGCGGTCGGACAGCCAGGCGGAGGCGCGCTTCGCGGCCTCGAAACGCGCGTCGAGCTTGTCGACGACATAGGCGTCGGCGACCGCATTGGCGAGGCGCGCGGCCTTCTCTGGATCGGAGGAGGTGAAGGAGACGTTGATCACATAGGCCTGGCCGGCGCGCGCGACGGCGATCGCCAGCTTGACCATCTCGACAGAGGCGATCGCCTCCGCCGCGCCCTCCGGCGGCGATTTCGGCGCGCGCCGACCGGGCGTCGCCGGCGGCGGCGCATCGCGCGACAGGAGGCCACGCAGGCGGTCGAAAAGGCCGCCGCCTCGAATCCGCGCGCCGCCGAACTCCGGATCGTCGACGAGCCGTTCCTTGTCGACGACGCGCCGTAGCAGGGCGCTCGATTTGATGATCGCGATCTGGCTCTCGATCGTCGGAAGATCGAGAGCGGCGTCGGTCATAATGGCGTCCTGCCCGCCGGCCTTCTCCTTATGCGGATCGAGCAGTAATTGCGCGGAGGCGGTGTAGAGCGGCGTCGTCCGGGCGATCTCGACTGCGGCGACGAGGAGGAAGAGCGCCGTCACGCCGGCGATCAGCTTCCACTGTCGCCAGACGAAATTGACATAGCCCTGTATGTCGAAGCCTTCGTCGGCTTCCGCCGGCGCAGCCGCCTCCCTCAGTGTCTCGAGACGTTTCAGCATCGAATGTTTCTTTTCTCGAAGTGCCGGGGGCTAATCGGAGAGGGAGATGCGGGAGCTCTCGGCCTGTGCGACGCCGGCGCCGAGGATGGCCATATAGGTCAGGGCCACGGCCTCGATCTGAACGCCGAAATCGACGAGAGCATGGACGCCGATGAGCAGGGAGCAGGCCGCAGCCGCCGCGGCGGGCGTGGGCGCCCGGCGGCGCGCGACCGCGCCGGCGAAACATTTGGCCGCGAGCCATAGGAGCGCGCCGATGAGCGCTGTCCCGAAGACGAGGCCGAGCCCCATGAAGGTTTCCAGATAGGCGTTATGCGCCTTGTCCCAGACATCCGCCGTCGGGATCGACCGATCGCGGTAGAGGGGAAAGACGTCGGCGAAGGCGCCATAGCCATAGCCGAAAAGAGGAGTGTCGAGAATCGCGCGCAGGGCGATCGCAAAAACCGCGAGCCGGCGACCGTCGTCGAAGCCCGAGGCGAATAGGCGCGCGACGATCAGATCGCCGAAGAAGAGGATCGTCGCGCCGAGCCCTGCGAGGACGAGGGCGATGGCTCCGACACTTTCGCCACGGCGGCGGCGTCCGCGGGAATAGGCGATGGCGAGAAGCGCGCCGGCGCCGAGAATCGTCGCGAGTATTCCCCCGCGCGAGACTGTCCCGAGCAGCGCGACGAAAATCACGAAAGCCGCCGCGAGCAGGAGCCAAGCGCGCAGCCCGGCCGCTTCGACGATCTTCGACAGTCGATAGGCGCGCGAGCCTGTCTCGGACGGAGCGTCGCGGTCGGCGAGCGGCAGGATCAGCGCCAGAGTCGTCACCAGGCCGAGACCCGCGTAAGTGGCGAAATTATTGCGATTGACGAAGGTCGAGCGGACGAAGAGCCCTAGGGCCGGCGCGTCGAAGAAGGGGATGGCCGCCGCAAAGAAGGCCGAGAGAACGAGCCCATAGACGGCATAGGCCGTGACGATGACGACGATCGCTCGCAGAAGCAGATGGACGCGGAGCGGGCGGCGCGACAATTGGAGGGCGAGCCAGAAGACGCTCGCCGCCGTCGTGAGACGAAGAAGAAAGACCAGCGTCTGGCCGCGGTCGACGGACACGCCGCCCTCGAGCGGACGCTCGAGCATCTCGCTCGCCATGCCCCAGATCGGATGCGCCGACGCTCCCGAGGCGAGGGGCGAGGCCTGGAAGAAAATCCAGAGGAGCGTCGCGCCGAAGAGCGCCGCCGGACCTGCGATCGTGGCGATCGAAACCGGATGCCGACGTCCCCCGAAAAGGACGCCGATTTCGAAGAGGATCGCGAGCGCCGGGAAATAGAGCCCGTTCACGCCCCAGGCGGGCAGGCGATTGCCGCCGAGCCAGAAGGGCGCCCAGGCCAGCCCGGCGATCAGGCCGAAGAGGAGCAGAGCGTCGAAACCGCCCTCCGCCCATAGCGCGCCGAACAGGCCGCCCGCCGAGCGCGGGCGCGCCGGCTCCGCGCGGGATTTTGCCGCCAGGAGAAGAGCGTCCCGCGACGAGGGCGTGAATTCCGGCAATGGGCGCCTTTTTCCATGCTACCGCCATTCGGGTGAAATGCGGCGTTTTCACCCGTCGGCGCAACTGCGAAGACACGCGCGTGAGCGCGCAGCCGATCATATCGCCGCAAGGGACGGCGGGTCGAGACCGCCGACGCGGCCCATTTTCGCGGGGAGCGCGCGCAAAAGCGGCCGCCCGCCGCCTATGGCGCGAAAGGTCCGTTCGCCGGCGAGACGAAAAGCCGAGGATGGGCGAGCGCGCCGCTCAATAGCGATAGGTCACGCCCGCCGACACGACGTTCTGCACAAATCCCCAGCCCGTCGAATGGGAGACGCCGAGAATATTGAGCAGGCCATTGGCGTTGGAGCCGGTCTTCTGGAATTGATAGTCCAGCGTGATCGCCATGTTGCGCCAGAAGGTGTAGTTGACGCCGACGCCGGCCGCCCAGACAGTGTCGCCGCGCGGCGAGTTGGCCCAGCGCGTCTCGCCATATCCCCCGCGCATATAGGCGGTCCAGAAGGGGGAGAAGGCGTAATCGACCTGCAGTTTGGACTGTGTGTTGAGGCTCGCCGGCGACCATTGGCCGAGATGGGCGGCGAGAGTCGTCGGCGCGGCCGCCGCGGCGAGTGTCTGGTCGACCGTGGCGGTGAAAGTCAGATAGGGCGTCGGATAATAGAGCAGCCGCGCGCCATAGGTGGGTTTGGAGACCGTGCCGCCGAGGAAATTCTGCTCGCTCGACTGGCTCTGATAGCCGCCATAGACCTCGCCGCGGAACAGGCTGATGAGATCGGAGCCGAAGCCGCCGATAATGCGATAGCCATTGGTGTCCGAGATCGAATTTTCATAGCGCCGCAGGTCGAGCGTCGGCTCGACGAAGCCGTAGATCATCGGCGAGAGCCACACGCCGCCGCGTAGCGAGGCCGTGTAGCTCAATCCGTTCTGCGCGTCGCCGCTCGCGGCAAGGAATGGAAAATTCCCGCTCGGCCGGCTGTCGTAGGCGACATATTGCACGCCGGTCGAGCCGCGCACGAACCAATCGGCGATCTTCTTCTCGACGGCCACAGAGCCGGAAATCTGGTTGGAAAACTGCTGCGACGCCGCGACCGTATAG
Organism: Methylosinus sp. H3A; assembly: GCF_015709455.1. Classification (NCBI taxonomy): domain Bacteria; kingdom Pseudomonadati; phylum Pseudomonadota; class Alphaproteobacteria; order Hyphomicrobiales; family Methylocystaceae; genus Methylosinus; species Methylosinus sp. H3A. Next base: position 3,759,295 of record NZ_JADNQW010000005.1, on the reverse strand, counting down.
CCGGCCGGAACATAGACGGCGGGCGCGCCCGCCCCGAAATTGGAGCCGAACAGCCCGTTCTGACGGGTGTAGTCGGCCGTGAAATACACGCTGAGGTCGCTGACGGGCGACCAGATGTGGCGCAGTCCGGCCCGCCCGGTCACATTGGTCGGGTCGACATCGGTCGTCGGCGTGGGAAACAGCCGATATTGCGAGCCCAGACCCGGATAGAGCTGGGCGTCGGCGCTGATATAGGCCGTCGTCTTGTGCAAGCCATTGTCGACGCCGGCCTGGAGCGACGGGCGCACGCGCACGCCGACGGCCGAGCGCCGGCCATAGGCGGTCGCATAGATATTGTCGTTGAAAACGGAGCCGACGAAAAGCGACGGATAGACGATCCACCCGTCGATCGCCAAGCCTTCCGCGGGATTGGGGCCCATGGCGGTGACGCCCGCCGGAGCATCCTCGCCCTTGGCGACGGAGCCGACGACGGTGGATATGAGAAGCGCGATCCCCGCCGCGACGCCATTCGGCAGCAAATTGCTCTTCATAACGCCCTCTCGAATGCGCTCAGCTTGTATGTGAAACGCGCTCGCAGTCAAGCCTTCGCTCGTCTCGGCGGGTGGCGCGGAGTGGGCGGTCAGAAATAGCGCTCCGGCACGCGGATGAGGTCGCCGGGCAGCACCGGGATCATCGGAGCCAGCGGATATTCCTTGAATCCCTGCTCGCCCACATGCTGAATGAGAATATTCGATCGGCTCGCCCGATAGGTGGAGCCGCCGGCGAGCGCTATCGCACTCATCACATTGAGTCCGCTCTTATATGTATATTCGCCGGGCTTGCCGACCTCGCCGAGTATATAGAAGGGACGAAAGCTCGCGACATCGACGGTCACTTTTGGATTGCGCAGATATTCGCCGCGGAATTTTTTGGCCAATTCCTGTTCGAGTTGCGGCTTGCTCGAGCCCGCCGCCTTCACCGTGCCGGCCAGCGGCAGCGAGATATAACCCGCCGGATCGATCTCATATTCCCCGGACAGGCGGTCCTCGCCGAAGACGGTGACGCGGATTTTCTCGCCCGGCTGCAGATTTGGCGCGGTCGTCGCCGCGGTTCGAATCAGAGCGTCGCGCTCCTCGACGGAGACCGGGCCGAGATTGGAGCCGCCGTCGCATCCCGTCAGAAGAAGACAGAGCGAGAGGCAGAGGCCGGCTGAACGAAATAACGACATCGATTTCGAATGTCCTCGTCCTGGAATGGCGCGACGCGGGCGTAGATAAGTTCCCGACGCGCGGCGCGTAATATCACGCTCGATCCGCCCATGGCGAGCGGTCGATGACTTTTCGGCGGCGGGACGCTACACGATCGGACGGCTTTGCGGCAAAGCCGCCAAAAAACAAAGTCGCGCGCGCAGCCGTCTGCACGCCGTCACGCGAAAGGACGTCTATCGCGCATGGCGACCGCTAGACTGGATTTCACGGCGGCTGTCCTGCTGCTTTCCATCGCGGCGCCGGCGCCCGGCGCGGCGGCGGAGTTGGCGCGAGGGAGCTTCGTCTTCTCCTCGGCCCGCAATTGCGCGGCGAGCGGACGTTTTCCGGCGGAGGTCTGCGCTTTCGCCGAGACCAACGCCGCCGCCGAATTCGAGGAGAAGGCGCCTCGCTTTCCGCAACGCGCCCTCTGCGAGCAAATCTATGGGGCAGGGGGCTGCTCGCTCGGATTCGTCGGCGCGGACGGATGGGTCGGCAAAAAGACGGCCGTCTTTTTCTCGCCGCGCCAGCGCGGGTTTCGCGTCACGGCGCGATCGGAGCGCGATGTGACCGTGACGCCCATGGCCGGCGATCTGCAATTTGTGACGCGTTCGGCGCTGCGGCGCGACGCTTCGATCAATCCGAAAGCCGCTCGTGCGACGACGGCGCATGGCGGCGGCGCATTCGGCGTGTCGAGCCCGGACGGGCCGGCCGGCCCGACGCCGCCGCACGCGCCGGTCGATCCGAATTTCGACTGCGCCGCCGTGCTGGAGCCGACCGACAAGGGCGATCCGGCGAGCGGCTGCGCGCCGATGCGCGCGCGGCGATAGGCGGCGAATAGTCTGGCTTCGGTAACCGTTTCTTTGCCGGCGCCGGCGATGCTGCCGCGCGGAGCGAGGACGCGCATGCACATGGTAGAATACGGCCGTCGACCGACGAGCGAAATTCCCGTTCGCGCGGGACGCCGCCCGAGAGGCGCAGGATTCGTCGCCTGCCGCCGCGGCGCGGCGATCGTCGAATTCGCTTTCATCGCCGCCCCGCTCTTCGCGGTGCTGATCGCCATCTGTCAGGTCGGCGTCGTCTTTCTCGCGCAGCAGGAGCTCGAATCCGCCGTCGAGAAATCGGCGCGCACGCTGCTGACCGGCGAGGTCCAGAAGAACGGCCTCGACAAGGCGCAATTCGCGACCAAGGTCTGCGGTGGTCTGACCGCGCTGTTCACCTGCTCGCAGGTGATGGTCGATCTGCAGACCGCGAGCGCTTTCTCCTCCATCGACACATCGGCGCCGACGCTCACTTACGATTCCAGCGGCAATGTCACCAACAGCTGGAAATTCCAGACCGGCGGCGTCGGCAGCATCCTCGTGCTGCGCGTGATCTATCAGTTTCCCGTCGTCGGCGGGCCTCTCGGCTTCAATCTGGCCAATCTCGCCAATGGGAAGCGCTTGTTGATGGCCACCGCCGTATTCCAGGTCGAGCCTTACTCGTAATATGGAACCCGCGCGAATGCCTTGTCTCTGTCGCCTGATCTCGATCGCCGGCCGGCGGATGCGCTACGGCGCGCGCGTGCTGCGGCGCGACGAGCGCGGCATGATCGCGGTCGAATTCGCATTGATGATCCCCATCGCCGTGCTGATTCTCGTCAGCGAATTCACACTCGGAGAGGCGATCAGCATCAGCCGCAAGGTGGCGATCACGGGACGCACGCTGACCGATCTCGTCGCGCGGCGGGCGGTCGTGTCGACGTCGGATCTCACGACCATATTGAACGCCTCGACGCAGATCATCGCTCCCTTTTCGACATCGAATTTGACGATCATCCTCGCCGAGGTCTCGACCGATACGCACGGCGCGACGACCGTCGACTGGAGCGAGCCGTTCAATACGACGGGTCTCGTCAAAGGATCGCCTTTCGTCTTGCCGACAGGCATGGCGCAGGCGAGCACGTCGCTGATCTACGCCTATGTGCGTTACGATTACACGCCGCCTTTCGCCACGAAGATGATCCCCGCCGTGCCGATCCGTTACACCTTCTACATCAATCCACGAGTCACCTCATCCGTTCAGCGGGTGAACTGAGCGAAAAGGCCACGCGACGCGCATGACGATCTTTTCCGATCTCGCGAGATTCTTCGCCCATCGCAGCGGCAATGTCGCGATCATATTCGCGCTCGCGGCGATCCCTTTGATGATCGCCGCCGGCGGCGCCATCGATTATGCGAGCGCCGGACGCGTCAAGACGCAGCTCTATGCCGCGGCCGACGCCGCGGCGCTGGCCGCGACGACGCCGCCGATGATGCTGAAATCCTCCGCCGTCGCCAAAGCGGCCGCCACGACGATGTTTGCCGCCC